>CAZFOY010000023.1:0-54243 GCA_964520865.1 uncultured Ignavibacteriales bacterium
CACGTACCGAGGTTGCCTTCGGAATGCCAAAAAGCACCTGCCCCTTGCTTGTAGCCGCCGTAGGTTGTCCGGACGACCATTGGCATCTTGAACAGCCCGCCGGATCTCTGATATGTCGTGGCGACACGATCCTTCAGCATCTGGTATGCCGGTGACATATAATCGAGAAACTGGATCTCAGGGATCGGCCGCCTGCCCTGGTAGACATGGCCACCGGCCCGTCCCAGTATGCCTGCCTCGTCGAGAGGGGTATTGAAACACCGGCTGTTGCCGAATTCACGCTGGAGATTCTTGGTGACCAGGAAAACTCCACCCTTACCCTTCAGCTTGGACTGCTTCTCTACGTCTTCAATCATGTGACCGGAGAAATCCGCAACATCTTCGCCGAAGAGGATTACGTCTTCGCTGAGCATGAAGAGATCGAAAAGGGTATAGTTGATCGCGAAGCGCATGGTCATCGGGCCGACATTCTCCGGAAGTTCCGGGGAACTGAAGTACCCCTTCTCGTGGAACGACTGAAACTTCGCCTTGCGATCGACCTTGGCGGCATCCCGGAACTTCTTCCAGTTTGCCTGAGCTTCCTCGAAGTTGTACGTCCCGACGTATTTCAGAATATGTTCGGCCGTCTTCGGGCGGAACGTCTTGACCGCCTTCTGCGATTCGGCCGAGACCGCTTCATCGAGGTCGTCCCACATCTTCTTGATTTCCTGAGGCGTGAGAATCCCGTCTTCGATAAGCGTGTTGCTTGTTTTCAGTACGCAGTCGTTGTAGGTATGCCAGTCGAGTTCAACCGGGTCCATGTAGAACGACTGATCGTCTGATCCCGAGTGCGATCCTTCACGGGTAGTCCGGATATTCATCAGCACCGGTCCGTTGCCGGCCCGGGTGTACTCGACCCCCTCCGCTACTTTAGCGAGTGAATCCTTAATGTCAGTACCATCGACCTGCATGATTTTCAGACCGAACCGCTGGAACCCTTCAAACGGCGTCGTCGGGTCTCCCTCCGGGAATTGTTCTTCAACGGACACGGAAATTGCCCAGCCGCAGTTGTATATCGCGGCAATGAATCTTGTCTTGTAGAATGCAGTGTAGAAGACCGCACGGGAGAATTCGGCCTCCGAAGTTGAGCCTTCGCCGATACTGCAGACCGTTATCGCATCGGTCGGATAGGCCCCTCCCGGAAGGTGCGATTGTTTGGAAATCGGAAGCGGATGTTTGATCGCTTCGCTTAGCCCGGCCGCTTCCATGGCATGTCCGCCGGTCGGCGACGACTGAGGCAGAATGGCCAGATCGGGATATCCCGGATGGGCCGGAATTTGTTGGCCTTTGTTCTTGGAGCGGGGATCGCCGATCGCTTCCAGCATCTTGTCTTCGAGCGTCGAGCCGCGATGGAGATCGAACGCTTTATTGCGATAGTATCCCACCCACGGATCGTTCTTGCGAAGCGACTCCGCGAACACGACATCGATCATTTCTTTTCCGCCACAGCCGATAAAGAACCGATTATATCCTTTTCTCAGAAGCAGCTTCTCTTCGCGCTCGACCCGCCGTGCTTTGAGCATGGTGAACAGCATCCCGCGAAGTTCCGCAGGAGTCTTGCCCGAGTATGCTTCAAGGGGGGTATTGTCTTTCGGCCTCGTTTTGACCTTGCTCTCAACCTCTTGAACTTTGTCTATAATCGCGAGGACGTCCAAGTTGATATCTCCTTGTTATTTATTGTCAGAATATTGCATTCGAGTGATTGTTACCGCAGAGTATAACGTCTTCAGAAAAAATTTGCTCCACAAAATATGCATTTTCGCAAAAAAATGAAATCAAATTTTCCTCGGCCCTTCTTTTTCCCGCTTGCGCCGACCGATCTGTCCCGCTTTATTGACTCCACAGACCGCTTTACACGATTAATGACGTTGTTATACAATTAGTTAGAAAGGACCTTACCATGGCCAAAAAGTCGACCTCTAAAGTCCCCAAGCGACGTCCGATCTCAGCGCAGGACCTCTTCAAGCTTAGAATACCGGGCTCGGTTGCTCTCTCACCGGACGAACAATCAATCGCGTACTCCGTCGAACGAATGGATGAGAAAGAGAACAAATACTTCTCCAATCTCTGGATCTACGATATCCCGTCGAAAACAAGTCGCCAATTCACCTTCGGTAATCAGAACGATGGCGGTGCTGTCTGGTCGCCGGATGGAGGCAAAATCGCGTTCATATCGACCCGGGACAAGAAAACCGGGATCTACATCATGCCTTGCGATGGCGGTGCTGAAGAAAAGATAATCGAGATCGACGGCGCTATCGGCAATCTGACCTGGACGCCCGACGGCAAACGATTCGTCTTTTGCCTGAGGTACAATGATTCACATTGGATCAAAGACGAGAAGAAAAAGAAAGAAGCTCCGGTTTATCGCCACATCACCAGGCTGTTCTATCGTCTCGATGGCATGGGCTTCATGCCGAAAGACAAATTTCAGATTTACTCGTTTGACATCGCCTCCCGTAACCTGAAACGGCTGACTAACGGAACCCGCGACAACCAGTCGCCCTCGGTGTCTGCGGACGGTAAGTGGATAGCGTTTGTATCCAATCGCTCGAAGAATCCGGATATGGAAATGCTCCGGGACGACCTGTTCGTTATCCCAATCGACGGCGGGAAAGAAAGACGAATACCCACTCCCCCCGGTCCGATTGCCGTACCGAAATTCTCTCCGAACGGCAAGCTCATCGCATATGTCGGCCACGACAATCCGGACGATGAATGGGGCGTCACGAACATGCACGTTTGGACCGTCGGCGTCAAAGGTCAGCCGAAAGCGAAAGACCTGATGCCGATGTTCGATCGGATGGCGTACGATCAGTCAATAACCGACATGGGTGAAGGTCATGACCTGACTCCGCTCGTCTGGTCGGCCGACAGCAAACGAATCTACTTCCCGTCGTCCGATACCGGTGTGACGAATCTTTATTATGTCCCGGCGTCCGGTGGGAAACCGACTCGCGTGTTCAAGGGTAAGTGCCATGTCAAGGCATTCTCGCTCAACGGAAGGACCAGAACGGCCGCCCTGATCTATGCCGATCTGAACAACCCGGGAGAAATAGTGACCTGTCCTGCCCAGTATGGCGGCGAGAAGAAAGCGAAACAGTGCACCCAGCTTAACAAGTTCCTGAGCAGCGAGGTCGTGCTTGGAAAGACGAACGATGTCATGTTCAAGTCGTTCGACGGAACCGAAGTTCAGGGTTGGATGCTCCTTCCGCCCAATTTCAATCGGAACAAGAGGTATCCGGGCGTACTACAAATCCACGGCGGTCCTCGGGTTCAGTACGCTTACTCGTTCTTCCACGAGATGCAATATCTCGCGGCCAAAGGTTATGTCGTCTTCTACACCAACCCGAGAGGCGGATCAGGACGCGGCGAAACCTGGGCAGATGCCATCGCCGGCGGATGGGGAGATCTCGATTACCGCGACTGCATGGCGGCCGCCGACTACATGGAAAAGCAGAAATTCATCGACAAGAAGCGAATCGGTGTGACGGGCGGATCGTACGGCGGATACATGACGAACTGGATGATCGGCCATACCAACCGGTTCAAGGCCGCCGTTACTCAGCGCTCGGTGACGAATCTGATCTCGATGTTCGGAGCGTCGGATATCGGCCACTCGCTCATGCGGGAATTTCATGGGTTCCCCTGGACGAACAAAGAGAACTACGAGAAATGCTCGCCCATATCCTATTTCAAGAACGTCAAGACGCCTGTCCTGATTATTCACAGCGAACAGGATCTTCGCTGCCATATCGAGCAGGGCGAACAGATGTTCGCGATGCTCAAATGCATGGGCAAAACTGTCGAGATGGTACGCTTCCCGGAGGAGCCGCACGGACTCTCCCGACACGGACGCCCCGACCGACGCATCGCCCGTCTCGAGTGGATGGAAAAATGGTTTCGGCGATACCTAAAGAAGTAAGAAGATCATCGATCTAAGATAGCCCCGAACGGAACCGGGTCATGCGATCATCCGCGCTGACCCATTCCGTTTGGTGATTTAATCTTGTAGCCCTGTTCCTTCAGGAACTTCTCTCCCTCCTCGCGGGTGCGAAACGTCTTCGACATCTCCTTTGTTCCGCCACGCTCGAACATCTTCTGAAGCTGGCTGTACGTCACGGTGTTGTTGATAATATTCACCGACCAGACCATGTTGTGAGCACGACACCATTCGAGATGCTTGGCGATCGTCGCGATGACCTCCGGCGACCCTGTCTTCCAATTGCTCAGATCGCACAGTTTCGCCCAAGGCTTCTTGATCAGGTCGACCGTCTCGCGCTCGAACTCTTCACTGTAGTGTTGGGCCGTACTCAATCGCCAGCTTCCGTAGATCTTCTCATAGATGACGCCGTTATCCAGATCGACATCGAATGAGAACTCAAACGCCCACTTCCTCATGCTGAACTACCTATCCTCTTTCCTGGAAAATGGTGACAAAAACTACCCGGAAGATGATTTTATATATCAGCTTAAGCTTGTCAGGTCAACATAAATCGTACTTTTTTTCACAACAAATTGGACTGAATGGATAGTTTTCATCCAGTGAAAGTTGGACCGCTTTCGGTCACTTTCGTCAACGGGTCATTTCGCGTCGTGAAAGAGAATCAGTGTTACATCAAACCGATCGTAGCGTTGATAACGAATCGTCGGCCCGGCGAAGGAAAGTCCCGATCGAACTGATCAAATCCGAACTGATCCGGCCGTTTTTGATTCGTCAGATCGTATCCTGAGAGTGAAAGCGTGATATCGGGCACGACCCGTACGGAGACAGAGGCGCTCAGCTCATACACTGATCGCAGGATCTTGGTGTAATACTCTGTTATTAAAGAGCGCTTATCGGTGAAATCGAGACCAAAAACGTATGAAATTTTTCTATGAGCGCCTTCAATGTTCAGTCGCCACTTGAGATCGGGGACGTAGTTCGCCTTCGCAAAATCATTCGAACTCGCCGAAGTCTGCTTAGCCTTTTGATACACTCCTCCCCACTCCAGGGATAGCTCTCTCACAAATCGATAGCTCATTTTCAAGTCAATACCGGTAGTACGAAACCGGTTGACATTGACCGGCACCGACTTTCCCGATGTCGGTTGATACTGGTACTGAATCAGTGAATCAATAAATTGGTGAAAGAAGGTCGCGGATGCCGAAGACCTGCCTTCGGATGAACCGAAGTCAAGCGACGCGATGATCGAATGCGAGACCTCCGGATTAAGATCCCTGTTGCCGGCAGTGAAGAAATCTTCGGCGAACTGCTCGGCAATCGAGGGGAGCCTGAAAGCGTAGGCGTAACCAAGCTTGAATCTGACATCCGCTGCCGGAGAAAGAATCGTCCCCAGATTGTACGACGGTTGCGCCCGGCGATTTCTCACAAACTGTACCCGGCCGCTCAGATCGAGCTCCCACAATCCGGCAGCCTCCCAGATGACATTTGACCATAGATCGACCTGCCGTTGTGAAGCGTCCCAGGCGTTCTGCGAATCGTACGAATACTCGTAAGGCGCAAACGGTCCTGAGGTGTTTGTCGCCAAATTGCGATCATGGGAGCCGGAATTCAGCGACCCGGACAGCCAGTCGAGGCCGCCTGCTACCGTCGCCCCGCCGATTCTATTCATATACCTGACATTCATGCCGGAGGATCGCTTGTCGTAAAGATAGGTCGAATAGACGTCCACCGAATCATGATTCAATGAAGAGTCCACAGGCGTAATCGTGCTGTCGAACGTGAAGTAGTCGTATTGATAATTGTACAGCGAATAGTAATCCAGCTTCTTCTTCTCCCAAAACAATCCGAGACCGAACTGTCCGTTGGCGGAGTGATCATAGCGGTACTGCAGGTCTGTCGAGTAGTCTTCGTCCCGTTGATGGTTGTACGTGGAGTACGACTCAGCTGATCCGTACGCCGGGATATTGTCTGTTGCCGGAGTCGGACCGGGAACGCCGAGGCTGTCGTTGAAATACCGTGCTGATGCCGTCACATGATGTCGATTGTCCGGTGATATGTAGTCTCCGCGCAGGTTGAACAGATATCGTTCGGACCCGGCGTTGTCACGGCCGTTGTCGGCACGAGTAAATTCGGCGTAGCCACCGACACCAACCTGTCCGATTCTTTTATCAACATTTGCTTCGTACGTATGAAGTCCGTAGCTTCCCTGCCGCGTGGAGACCTCGATTCGATCGGCAAGAGCGGTCGACGAAATCAAATTGATGACACCGCCGACAGCATCCGAACCGTAGAAGGCTGATTGCGGACCCTTAAGAATCTCGATCCGCTGGAATTCATCGGCACTGTAATCAGAGAGATTGAACCCGCCGAGGGAATAGTCTTTGACCGGACGACCGTTGTAAAGCAGAAGCATATGCCGGTTGAAGACTCCCCAGTTGGATAGAGTGGTCAGGGAACCGATCCCATTCTGGTTGCGGACATCGAGTCCCCCGCGGCCATCCAGCGCCTCTTCGAGGGTCCCGTCTCCCTGCAGCTCGCTTCGCTTGATCAAAACTGTCGGCCAGACGGATCTCTCCGGCGTCAGGCCGAATCGATTTGCGGTTACGATGATACTGTCTGTTAAGGTATGGACTGAAGACACCTCGCTGGTGTCAGTGGCCGCCCGGGTTCCCGTCGCTCCCAGGGCGAGGCTAAGAAGGATAAGAAAAACGCGCCTCACGGCACCCTCCGATCGGAAGCAGTCGGCGCGGCATTCCGGCCCGGTCAGCCCGCGCTGACGGCTTTCGCATGATGTTGCTCACGGCAGGTTTCCTGGCTCAGGCATCGAATCCTCCGAAACGCCTTCCCGGTTTCAACCGGTGGCATGAAGTTTCGGAAGTAGCCTTTCACAGTAGCGGGGCTGCGACGGATTCGCACCGTCTTCCCTATTATCCGCTCAGATGAACGGCACCGTAAGATTTGTCTTATTAATTTGCGTGTGATCGTCGGGCATGTCAAGTACAGAATAAGCCGGCCGGTGACTTAAGGCGTGATGCGAGGCCTTACCGTTCGACGTAGACAAGCTTTCGCTTGTAGTCGACGGTCATTTTGAATCGATACAGAAAGCTGGCCCCGATTATGCCGCTGAAATCCGCCCGAGGGATGCGTCGGTGAAAGGTCGACAGGTCGGATACCACCGCCCGCACATTCTCCGATTCCACGTTATCGCTCAGGGCGATACTCGGAACAGTGACTCTCGCCCCATCGCTCTCACCCAGCCCGAGGCTCTCGGCGAGTGGCAGATCGATTGTAGTATATGAAGCGCAGTAATCGAGGATCATCGGGACGGTCGTGTCGCCGATAGTCGCATCTACAAGTATGAGATGCTGATACTGAGAAAACTCAATCTCGTCATACTGCTTGCCGTTGAGAAATTTCGGCTCGAACGAATACAATTCAAGGGTGCGGTTCGGATAATCGACACAGACAAAGAACCGATTGAGGATATCAGCACCGATGAGCCCGTCGGGCATTCCTCCGGTTGTATCGTTGGTAAGCGCGTTCATGTCAACGGCGGTCGCACTGAGATTGTACAGAGTCTGATCGCTTCCAAGCGTAAGCGAGCGCAAAGACACAAAACCTGCTTTAGAACTGCCCTCGACCCCGACAATATCCCGCTGCCCCGGTCCGTTCAGGATTTCAAGCCCGTTATCTTTGGCGAACGTACGGTCGATATACAACCGGTCGGCGCCGGTGTCTATTCCGAATTTCCCTTTGACGATACCGTTCAGAGTGACATTCACCTCGACCAGACCTCTCGAAGGATCGAATGGAATCGTCTCGGCGGCAAGGCTGCATCCGAACAACATCGACAAAACGCAGAGCAGGGTTTTCATAAGTGAAATTATCGACCTTGAGCCAGCGGAGATTGAGACCTAATTCGACACTTCAGGCGGCGCTGCTAAGTTCGGACTTACGGCGCAGATAGACGAGTATCGATCCGAGCAGAACAAGCGTCGTTCCGAGCCAGACCAGATTGATGATCGGCTTCTTTGAGATATCCAGAATAAGCCTGTCCGGCGGACCGGAAGCCACCAGCCCCGGAATGTGGAGCTTGATACCGCCCTGATCGGCCAGGATCTGAGAGAGAGAGACTGTATATTCTCCGTTTGGACCGAACGTGGCCGGAACGTCGACTGTTCGATTGCCGTTGGGAGTCGGGATGACGCGAACCGAAGGCTCGAGATGCTTGACCTCGCCGCCGCTTGATATATCGACATTTGCCACGACTGTCATGCCACTATCTGAGTTTTCATGACTGCCCATGTTGAATCCGGTAAAGGTAAACTGGTAGCCGGAGACGTCCTTTGGCCGCCCCTTAATCAAAGTCAGATCGTTTCCTGACTGCAGATCCTGAATTTGCTCGGGTGAGAAGTAGAAGTCGTACAACAGATGCTTTTCGATGAACGGTCGACGCATGATGCCATCGAGTCTGGCGGAATAGAACAATTCCGGTCGCGCATCTCTGGTCTGCCCGTCTTCGTTGTACGACAGAAGCAGCTTGTTCTTGGGGAAGTCGATGTTGTTTTCCATTCCATCGTAGACAACCGATAGACCGAACGCTTCGGCTCCCTTTCCTCTCGGTAACACCACCTTCTCATTCGTGGTGAAAGCGGACGAGGCGAGAATGCCGATGAGCATGAATCCAAAGCCGGCGTGAGTGAGCTGTCCGCCCATATTCTTCCACCGACCGGGCAGGAATCCGACGACCGACTGGCTGTTGGCAACTAAAGCCATTGAGGCCATACCGAAAAAGAGCAGAAACATGTAGTTGTGAACCCCGACAACCAGCGATATGACCACCGCACCGATCAGTCCGACGATTGGCAGAAGCAGTGACTTACGGAGGTCCGACTTGAGCATGAACATACTCAATCCGCACAGGACAAGCGCGAAGACGACAGCGAATACCTCAGAAGCACCGAGGATGAAATGGAAAAGACCGAATCCAAGCAGCAAGCCGACAACCGCAGCAATGGCAAACTTGCCCATCCAGGCAGACGGTTTGTAATTGGTAAAATTCGTCGACGGCGAAGCCGCAAGCAGGAGGGCATAGATAATCGCAAAGGGAACGGCAAAGCTGTTATAAGTGGAAACATCAGCCGCCCTCGGGTCGGCGCCAACAAGCTTGGTCAACAGCGGCAACGAGGTCCAGAACAATACGACGACCGAGAAGAGAAACAGCAGCATCATACCGCCGAACAGGAAGAACTCGCGATTATATACATTGTAGCTGAGCGGCACATGCCCCATTGCCTTGATCCTCGGAAAGAAAAGCGCGAGCGCTACCAGTACGAAGAAGACAAGGAATCCGACCAGATATTGGTTGATACCGAGGTCGACAAAACTGTGCACGGAAAAATCGGCCAACACGCCGCTTCGGGTAAGAAACGTTCCATAAATTATCAGCACAAATACAAACGACGTCATCAGAATATTCGATTTGCGAAGGGCTCCGGTGCGCCTCTCGATTACCAGACCGTGAATCAGCGCGAGCGAAACAAACCAGGGAATGAACGAGGAATTCTCGACCGGATCCCAGGCCCAATAGCCACCCCAGCCGAGCGTCTTGTAGGCCCAGTATCCGCCCAGGATATTCCCAGCTGCGAGCATGATCGCGGTCACCGCCACCCAGGGAAAGACCCGTTTGACCCAGCTCGTGAAATCGTTGATGATCAGGGCGGACATGGCTATCGAGAAGGGAATTGCCGCCATAGCATACCCGATAAAAATGACCGGCGGATGAACAACCATCCATGGATCCTGGAGCAGCGGATTCAATCCGGCTCCGTCGGCGGCCGCGAATTTTGTCAGCGCAAACGGCGACAGCTTCATGAGAATAAGCAGGAAGAACAGATTGACCGTCGAAAAGACAACCATCGCATAACTTCGATACTGGCCGCTTCGATAAATCAGGATATATCCGAGCAAAACGTTGAAGAAAAGCCAGAGCAGATAGGTGCCTTCCTGGCCGCCCCAAAAAGCTGACAGGATATAGAAAAACGGCAAGGAGCGATCGGAGTAATCATACACGTACTTGATCAGGAAATTGTGGGAGAAGAACAGATAGTAGAGATAGCCGACCGCAAGAGCGATGCAGACGACCATCACGTTGTAGCTCCGCTTGGCCAGACTTTCGTAGGATGTCTTTCCCTTTGCGACAAGGAAAAACAGAATGCCAACGAGCAGATTGAAAACGAAAGCGATGAAAATCAGGAAGTCGCCCGGAAGATTAGGACTCATCGTGTCAGACTCCGGTCTTCCCTACCGCTTCCTCATGTTTCTTGATATCCTGGTAGCCGGAACCGTCCTGCCCCTGGTATTTCGACGGACACTTGACCAGCATCTGATCGGCGACAAAATGATCACCTTCGGCCTTGCCTTTGAGTACGACCTGCTTGGCCTGGTCGAAATTCCCCGGCACCACCCCGTAATAGACCACGTTCATCGTTGTGGCGCCGATGGCGCTGTCGGCCGAGGCGTCGTAGATGGCAAACTCGAGGCGGGAGTGATCGGCGTTATAGTTCACCTTGCTGAAATCGATCTTTCCCATCACCTGCACTGTCCGTCGGGCGTGCATGGCGTCATCGATCGATACATACTGATAAGTCGTCTTGAAGAAAGCCGACGCTCCCCAGACCATAAACAGCACGATTACGACCGCACCGATAATATATTTAGCCTTCATTTGCTCTTCTCCTCAAGTTTTTTGATTCGTTTGTCCAGCCGAAACAGGAACCAGAACAATCCAAGCCAGACTGCCAGAGTCACGCCCAGGGCGACATAGTTTCCGTCCATCTAATCCTCCAACTCCTGTCTGGCCCGTTCAAACTGCCGGACCTTCCTGGCCAAGGTGAACATCCAGAGAAATAATACGGTAAACAAGGCCAGGGACGAGAAGAAAATCGTTCCTTCGGTTTGGCCCATTGTTATTTTCAGGTTCTGATTGATAACCGAGTCCGACGGATGGAGTGAGGGGACCACCCGCGGGACTACGAATACCAAAAACGGGACTGTCACGAAGGCGAAAATCGAGTACACCGCCGCCAGAGACGCCCGCTTATCTTCTACTTCAATCGCCCCTCTGAGGGCGAAATAGGCTCCATATATTAACAACAGAATGAATATCGAGGTTTCTCGGGGATCCCAGTTCCAGAATGAGCCCCAGGTGACTTTGGCGAAAATCGAGCCGGTCAGAGCGGCCAGCAGGCAAAAGACGAATCCGAGCCGGGCAGCTACCACCGCTTTGTCATCTTCGGCCGCCTTCTTCGTCTTCAGATATCGGATGGAAAAGACCATGGACATGGCAAACGCTATCACGCACATCCAGGCTTGCGGGATATGATAGTAGAATATCCGGCTGGCATCACCGATTATACGTTGCGGAGGAGGGGTGATGAAACTGAATACGATCATCACCGACATTCCGAGCAATAATAGCAATTTCCACCACATCTTTGGTCTTTTTCTACCTCTCTAATTCCTTGTAAGCAATTATACAGTATAAGACTAAAAAAGCAACAAAATTCAGCAGTTTGGTCGTTTTTTCACAAGCGGCCTATTCTTCCCAGACGAACTTGAATAACAGAAATGAAGCTGTAACCATTATAACGACATAGGCCACGAGAAACTGAAGTTCCGTGAGAATGTCCGTTAACATCTTGCCATCGAAGAGCTTTTCAGTCGCTCCGACCAGGATCATGAGCAGGGTAATCAGGATCGGGAAAGACAGAACGGCAAAAAGAGCTCCCTTGACCGAAGCTTTTGCGATGATCGCGGCCACGATGGTAGTCGCACTGCACAGCCCGAGGACGCCGAGAATCAGCACGAGGATGAAATTCAGGATATTTCCTGTCGGGGCATCGGTGAAAATGAAGAACAGCGGCGTGATTATAATCGCAAGGGTCGACAACAAAGTAAGATTGAAGACCAGTTTGCCTATGTAGACCGAGTCGGGATCGGCGGTGAGCCGAAGGGCCAGCGATGTTCCGGTCTCTTCTTCGCGGATAAACGTCTGAGCAAGCCCGGACATCGCCGAGAAGAAAATGATTACCCAGAACAGCGCAGCCCAGAGCTTGGGCGACAGGTTGCTCTGGCCCAGGGAGAAAGAGACCACCGTCAGCGTCGTCACACCGAACATGAGAATTGCATTAAGAGCGTTTCGCGTCCGGAGTTCAAGACGGAGGTCCTTTACATAGACGGCGAACGACTTACCCATTAACCCGGCAGAGCTGCTCGGCAAGACTGTACTCCTCCTTCTCGTTCGTCGCAATTACTATGATCGATTCGTTGCGATATTCTTCGACGATGTCGTTGACAACCTTCTTCCCCGCTTCGTCAAGATTGGAACTCGGTTCATCGAGGAAGAGGTACTTCGGGTTATTGAGCAGGGCGACCGCGTATTTCAACCGTTGCTTCATACCCGAAGAATAGCCAAGAACAAAATCCTGTCCCCGTCCCTCCAGTCCGACTTTGGCGAGAAGCGAGTTAATCTCCTTGCCGGTGACATTGGATCCGGCCACGGTCGAGAAGAACTTCAGATTCTCCTCGGCGGTCAGGTGGTCGTAGAGATTGAGATAAGGCGCTACAAATGACACGGCCGACCTGATCTGTCCGTCGGACATTGGCGTGCTGTCCTGGATGAACTCGACCGTCCCTCTCGAAGGACGAAGCAATGACAGGAGGACCTTGAGCATGGTCGATTTGCCGGAACCATTCGGACCGACTACTGCCAACGACTGGCCGGTTTCCAGTTCGAAGCTTATTTTCGAAAACACCTTGCGGGCCTCGAACCGCTTCGATATTTCTGTCACCTTGAGTTTATTCATGGCTGTCGCCAATAACGCAATTAGAGAAGGTAAATCAAGCTTAAAGATGAGGATTGATGGCCAGCGAAAAGCCGCTCAGAACAATCCCGAGCGGCTGTCTCAGTTCTTTAGGCCGGTATGCGAGCGGTGCTGGACTTACTTCGATGCTTCAGACTTCACCCGATACATTCTCTTGACCGGAATGCTGAATCTCGTCCCCTGTTCATCGCTAATTTGAAAAGTCACCGATTCTTCGAAATTCTTCTCGATCGCATCTTCGTGAACTTCGACAAATCCATCGGCCGTCTCCCCCGCCTTGATCTTCTTCGGCAGACTAACGTCGAAATCTTTATCTTTATCGTCGATCACCTTGAGGTCGTAGTCTTTATCCGAAGTATTGGTCAGAAGGAACTTCGCCTTTCTTCGAGGCAGCTTGGTGAACTGGGAAACATCGACCCGGACCGGTTCAATCTTGATCGGCGACATGGTGATTTCATCCGGTACCAGCTCGCAGTCGATTCGCAAGTAGAGTTTGTCGGCCGAGGCATTGGTTTCGATATAGGGGCGCTTGGCCACAAATCCACGATAGGAGCGAGTCGAGAACTGAATCTCGAGGGCGACACTGTCGCCGGGAGCAATGATCGAATCTGATAGCGGAGCCTGTGTGCAACTGCACCCCGGCTCGACTTTTGTAATATCCAGCGTGTCGGTCCCGACCGACTTGATCCAGAAAGTGTGGGTCAGCTGGGCATGCTGGGCCGCTTTGCCGAAATTGAAGCCGGTCTCCGAGAGCTGCACCTTTGGCTGTCCATAGGCAGCCGAGCAGGTCATCAGACCGAATATGACTAACGAGAGTAAACTTAGCGTTGTCCGTTTCATCTGTCCTCCATAGTCCTCAGCGGTGAGATCGACCGAAAAGTGACCGGTCAATGGATTATGGTAAACAACCGCCCCCATCGCACTTTCTGAAAAAAGTGCGCGCCGTTGTATATGAACATGCGCGGCACCGACAGCGGGTCGGATACCGCAACGTCAGGCGACTTATAAATATCGTCGTTCCACGACCAGTGAATAAGCATCGCTTTGCCCAGCACAAGATCGTTAGGAACGACTCCCCAGAATCTTGAATCCCAGGAGTTGTCGCGATTGTCCCCCATCATGAAGTAACAATTGCGGGGCACTACGAACGGGCCAAAATTGTCCCGGCTGTCCATCCCCCCCGGTTTTCGGGGCTGGATCACCAATTGACCGTTGGCGGTTGTGTCGATGTACTTGGCGTGTTTTGGGAGCGGCATCACCACTCCATTAACGTACACAATCTTGTTCTTGACTTCCACTGTATCGCCGCCCACAGCTACGCACCGTTTGATGTATTTCGTCACGCCGTCGCGGGGATAAATGAAAATGACGACATCCCCCTGCTGTGGTTCAGAAACGGCGGGCAGGCGCCAGTTCACGAACGGCAGCCGCGCGCCATATACAAACTTATTCGCCAACAAAAAGTCCCCGACCAGCAACGTGTCTTCCATCGACTGAGACGGAATCTTGTACGCCTCGACTATCGAAGTCTTAATAATAACCGCGAGGACAACGGCCAGAAGGACCTGTTTGAAATTATCCCAGAGTGAATCGCCTAATGTTCTTTTGCTCATAGTATCCCTATAGATATCAAATCTCTCTGCTCTTTGTTATACTGAAAACAGGCCCATTTGATTCACGCCAAAAGTCCTGCCTTCCATCCGCTAATATCCTCGGATTACCCGAAGGATATCGTTGTAGGTCACCAATATAATCACGCCGAGCAGAACAACCAACCCTACTTGTTGGGCGATCATTCTGGCGCGGGTAGAGAGCGGCGAACCTTTGATCTTCTCCAGCGCCAAGAACAGCAGATGCCCTCCGTCGAGAATCGGAATCGGCAGGACGTTGAGCACCGCAAGATTGACTGAAAGCAGCGCCATGAAGAAGAACAGGTTCGAGGCGCCCTGTCTCGCTTCGCGCCCGGACTGCTGAGCGATGAACAAGGGGCCGCCGATCATTTTAGAGGAAACTTGTCCGGTTACCACCTTCTTGACAAACTTGAGCGTCTCCCAAACGATAACATGCGAGGTCACGAAACCTTGCTGAATCGATGACCACAATCCAAACCGTTCGTATCTGATCGGCTTCTGGTTAAACCCGACCAGACCGATCGTATCGATCCCACCGTTCATATTGGGAATATGCTCGGCCTTGGTGACGATATCTTTCGTAATGGTGTCGTTCTGATGAATCCAGGTGAGTTCAATCGGCTTCTCGACGACAGCGTTGATGCCGAGGCGCAATGAATCATAATTCGTAACCGGGATACCGTTTAGCGCGATTATCTGATCGTTCTCTTTAAGACCTGCTTTCTGCGCCGGATCATCCTGCACCACCTGGCCGACAATGATGCGACCCTTCTCATAGATCGGTTTGCCGGTCAGATAAAATATTCCGACCATGATGAAAATAGCGAGAAGGTAGTTCATGAACGGACCTGCGAAGATAACTGCGGCCCGCTGCCCGACTGATTTGGCCATGAATTCGTCCGGTGAACCGGTCGACTTCTCATCCGGGTTCTCCCCGGCCATTTTGACGAATCCGCCGAGCGGTATTATGCCGATCGCGTACACCGTGTCGCCATACTTCTTTGAGACTATGTTCGGGGGAAAGCCGAGCGAGAAAGTCTCGACGCGGATTCCAACCTTCTTGGCGACCAGAAAGTGTCCCAATTCGTGAATAAAGATGAGAATGCCGAGGACAAAAACGAATGAGGCAATGGTAACTAACATGCACTATTTCCTTATCTGCTCGCTGGCGAACTCCCGGGCGCGTTGGTCGGCCTGCAGAATATCATCCAATTGAGGTTCTGACACAATATCTACTTTTTGTAACGTGTTATCAACAATATCGGTAATGTCGGTAAATTTGATAGCGGATTCGAGAAAAGCAGCCACCGCAATTTCATTGGCCGCGTTAAAGACAGCCGGCGCGGTACCACCGGTGGAAGCAACTTTGTAAGCAAGAGCAAGCGCTCTGAATTTGTTGAGATCGGGAGCTTCAAACGTTAACTGGAGCGTATCCGATAGGTCCAGCTGACCGAAGTCCGATTCAACTCGATCCGGCCAGAAAAGGGCGTAGGTAATGGGCAATTTCATATCCGGCCGAGACATCTGAGCGAGAATCGAGGAATCGATAAACTCAACCATCGAATGAATGATCGACTGCGGATGGATTACCACTTTGACTCTATCCACCGGGATCGAAAACAGGACGACAGCTTCGATAACTTCAAGACCCTTGTTGGCAAGGGTCGCCGAATCAATTGTGATTTTGGGACCCATTTTCCAGGTCGGATGATTCAGCGCCTGCTCGGCCGTAATGGTATGAAATTTCTCGATCGGCAGGTCCCGGAACGGCCCACCGGAAGCTGTGATGATAATTCGTTTAAGTTCGTGCTCCCGGCCACCGGATAGCGCCTGCCAGATAGCCGAGTGCTCGGAATCGATCGGCAGGATCTTCCCGCCTGTCCTTCTGAGGATCGGCGGAAAGAGCGGCCCACCGCAGACGAGTGATTCTTTGTTGGCAAGGGCGAGTGGTCTTCCCTGCTGTACCGTCTCGAGCGACGCCTTCATGCCGGCCGCTCCAACGACGGCGTTGACGACAGTATCGACATTCTCAAGCCGCGTAAGGCCGATCATTTCGTCAACACCGGCGAGAATCTTGATCGGCTCACCGGCGAGGGCGTCCTTAAGAGCCCCCAAATGAGAATCGTCGACAATACAGGCGTATTCCGGTCGGAACTTCCGACACTGCTCCGCCAGCAGACTTACATTTCGATACGCCGCAAGCGCCCGAACTTCAAAAGCTCCCGGATGGGCTGCAATAACTTCAAGGGTGGATTTCCCGATCGACCCGGTTGAGCCGAGAATAGCGAGTCTTTTGGCGACCATATTGGTTATAACGAAGCTTTCGATTCTCTGTTCCGGGGAGTAGTTCCGGCGTAAATTAAACGGCGGGATGACGAAAATCCCGCCGTTGATATTTCTGCAGTCGGTCGGACCTCCCCGGTCCGGACGCTACTTTATTTCATTCCCCAGGGAGTCGGATACGAACACCTTGCGGAGGTATACATCCTGTTTCGGTTTGGAGATTTCATTCGGATTCATCGGATTCGGTCCGACCGGAACCGAACCGATTTTGTGCAGGGTATCGAATCCTTCCAGCAACTGACCGAATATTGTGTACTTGCCGTCGAGACTCGCCGTTCCGCGGTTGCGCGCAAGGACGATAAAGAACTGGCTTGAGGCTGAGTTGGGGTCGCTGGCCCGCGCCATTGAGAGCGTCCCTTCCTGATGCGGCAGATTGCTGAACTCCGCTTTGAGGTTGTATCCCGCACCGCCCATACCGTTGCCTTTGGGATCTCCGCCCTGGATCATGAAGTTGTCGATAATCCGGTGGAAGATCGTCCCGTTGTAGAATCCGTCCCTGGTGCGCGCCAGGAACGAATCGACATGCGTCGGCGCAACATCGCGATACAGTTCGAACGTCATGTTGCCGAAATCGGTCACCATGGTGACGAAAGGATCTTTCGGGTTGCGTATCGGGTAGTGCTTGGCGGCGAGTGAATCGGTCGGAGCTTCCTTCTGCATGTTCTCAGCAGCCTGCGCTTCGCCGTCGTTGGCCATCTTCTTGGCGTCAGCTTCCTTCTGCTTCGAGCAGCTGGCTGATGCAAAGACCAACAACGCCGCGACCATAATTGCCAAAATTGATTTTGTCATGCTACTTCCTTGATAGACTGAAAGATGTTTGTATTTTCGGGTCGAATATATTCGTGACTTCACAAGGTGTCAAGATTGAAAAAGGGCTATCGCCGATAGTTGATTCCGTGATATCCATGCTTGAAGGCGGCATTTGTTGGCGCTGTGCCGGAGATCGGGGCAACCTTTCCAGTCGGCGTAATCACGGGGACAGCGTCAGTAAAATGGATTTCGTGTATAATCGTGTCCAGTACCGGAATTCCGTTAAGCAACTGGGTATCACCGTAGAAGAGCAGTCCCTGGTCCACATATCTGATGTATATCGGTGGAGAGGGTGGATCGTACTTAATAGTGTCCGGATCTCCGTAAATGGCCCGTACTGCCTGTAGAGTTGAACCGATTCCGATAGAGTCTTTGGTTTTGCCGGTGTAGACGGTGTTGACGATGACACTCAGAACTTCGGCGCTGTCCACGGCAGTACTGTCATGCTTGACATCAGGTAGAACGACAACTACACCGAGTGCTTGTTCATAATTCGCGTATACGATCCAACTCGCCGGGTCGGCATCTATACTGGCCGGTGTCCCATTGTAATTCTTGACATCACGGTACTTGTCCGAGAGCAGAATATACTGCGCCTGGCCCCCCACACCCGGGATCAGGGTGTTAGCTCTGACATAAACTTGTTCGGAGTCGACGCCGGGTACCTTGGCCATTAAAATAGCATCACCCCGATTGCCATCAAAGGAGTATGAAAACGTGACGTGTCCTGTGCTATCGGTCTTGAGAGAATCTGCAAAAATGGTACCGTCACCCACAATTCTGCTGCATCGGACGGTGGCACCGGCGACCGGTTGGCCTTTGTCGTCATTAACGGTGAATGTGAGAGGCGGGGCGATGTTGGAAGTCCCCATCACCGCCTTATAGTAGGGCCCGTTATCAGCGAAGATCCCACCGACCGTCACCGGCGGTGGAACCACTATTCCTTTCTTCTTGCACCCGTATGCTCCCGTCAAAACAGCGGCAACCAGGAGCAGTCCGGCTATCAGTCTTGAGCCGTTTGTCTTTGTCTGCGATCTGTTGATGGCGCTTGACCCTCCGAGGCTAATACCTGAAGTAGTATTTCACGGCGCCGCCTATGTTAAGATAGCGGGGCCGCAGGTTGGAATGAAGGAATTGATATTCATTGACTGAGGAAATGGTCAAATAGCCCCGATCGGCGGGAGATGTCCAGATTTTGAGATCGGCCCCGAAATTGAGGCCAACGGCGAATACCAGATCTGTTTTTGTATCTATGTATCTCCCTGAGGACGCAATCAGACCGCCGTGAAATCCCACTCCCACGTAGGGGGCGACGACTGATTTGAAAGGATCCAGAAGAAAAGCATTCACATTCAGATCGGCGTCGTACAGGTTGAATTTAGGGGTCTCTGGAGTGAACATGTTTATGTAAGTAGGAGTCACCCAGAAGGTGTCAGGCGTCTGTACCTGCGTGTAGTGAAAGCCGAAATCGACGCCGAGACGGCCCCTAACCTGACCGTAGCTGATGCCGAACGAGTAGGTCGGATCATACACCGCATCGGCATTCAGATTGACTATCCTCCCATTCGGGTCTTCGAAAGTGAGAATGTCGATATGGTCATACTTTCCTACAGGCTGGGCATAGCCACTGTAGAACTGCATATAATTGAAAGATCGAGAAACTCTGACGATGCCGAAAGAAGTCGAGGGCACTCCGAGTGCCAGCGTCAAGGCAATTGCTATCAACCACTTAATCTTTGTCTGCATTTCCTCTCTCCCGTTCCCGGACGATTCGATCGACAGGCTCTAAATACCTTATTCCGAGCCTGTTGTCAATTGTAATGAGGCGACTGCCACGCCCTGTTTACACCCGAATGGTCCGATTAGATTCATGTTATTGTTCTCGTATCCGGCTGAGATTTCCCGGCAAACTCTTCTTCCGGCCAAAACGTCCGATATATTGAAAAAGCCTTGACTGATGTGAATTTGTTAATAAATTCACAAGGTACATTTGAAAGGACATTGTAATGGCAGGCTCTAAAATAGTCATAATCGGCGCCGGTGTTATGGGTCAAGGACTTGCGGAGGCTATTTCCCACGCAGGCCACGAGGTTACTCTCATAGATAAGACAACCAAGCTGGCGGAACGAGGTATTCAACGAATATCAGAATCGATCGATCGTGAGATCGAAAAGTGGGGTCTCACCCACTCAGACAAGAAGGCCATCATGGCCCGGATCTTTCCTTCATCGGATCTTTCCATCGCTGAAAGTGCGGAGATCGTGCTTGAAGCGATCCCGGAAGATCTGATGATGAAGCGCACGCTGTTCGAGCGGCTCGATCGCATTTGCGAAGCTGACGCACTCCTGATCACCAATACCGGCACGCTTTCAATTTCCGAGATTGCAGCCACGACCGATCGGCCGGGCAAGATCATCGGCATGCACTTTCTCAATCCGGTCACGAAAATTCCTCTGGTTGAGATCGTGAAAGGACTGCGGACAGATCAACAGACATTCGACAAGGCTGTCTATTTCGCGGAACTGCTCGACAAGAAGTGGATCACGGTCAACGAGTATCCCGGATACGTGACCACCCGAATTATCGTTCCGCTCCTTAACGAAGCAATGCACGTGTTGATGGAAGGGGTGGCGACAGCCGAGGATATTGACACAGCCATGAAGCTCGGTTTTGGATTCAATGTCGGTCCGCTTACGCTCGCCGACATGATGGGACTCGATGTGGTCATGTCGTGGATGGACAACCTCCTCAAAGAGCTGTCGGAACATAAATACAATCCCTGTCCCCTGCTTCGCAAGCTGGTTCGGGCCGGACATCTCGGGGTCAAAACCGGAAGCGGCTTCTTCGAATACGATAAAGACGGCAATAAGATCGAAGCCAGCGGGATCAACAACGGTCTGGTTAATGCGGGGAATTGAATCATGAAGATACTCGTCATCAATTGTGGATCATCGTCGGTCAAATACCAACTGATCGACACGGAAAAGGAACTGGCCCTCGCCAAAGGGATGGTATCGCGAATCGGCATGTCGGCATCAGTCCTCACACACAAGCCGTTCGACCGACCGGAAGTCAAAGTATCGGGAGAAATCCTCGATCATATCGTCGCAGTAGAGTACGTCGTCTCTATTCTTATGTCCGAGAATCATGGCGTCATCAAAGATCGTTCCGAGATCGGCGCAATCGGTCACCGCGTTGTGCACGGCGGTGAGAAATTCACCGACTCGGTACTCATCACGCCCGAACTGATGTCGGAACTTCGCAACCTGATCGAGCTTGCTCCCCTTCACAACCCGCACAATATCAGGGGCATAAACGCCTGTCAGCGTGCCCTACCGGGTATTCCGATGGTGGCGGTGTTCGACACGGCCTTCCACTACAAGCTTCCCCCTTACGCGTACATCTACGGCATCCCGTACGTAATGTACAAGCGCTACGGTATCCGTCGCTACGGCTTTCACGGCACCTCTCATAAGTACGTGAGCGAAAAAGCGGCCAACATGCTCGGTAAGCCGATCGATCAACTCAAAATCATCACCTGTCACCTCGGCAACGGAGCATCGGTAACGGCAATCGATAAGGGCGTCTCGGTCGATACGTCGATGGGATTCACGCCGCTCGAAGGGTTGATCATGGGAACCCGCTCGGGTGATCTCGATCCGGCGATCATCTTGCATGTGATGGCCCGCGAGGAGCTCACCCTGCACGAAGCGAACACGCTGCTGAACAAACACTCCGGCCTTGCCGGCATTTCCGGCGTGTCGTCAGACATGCGCGAGATAGTCGAATCGTCGAACGACGGACACTCGAACGCAAAGCTCGCGCTCGAAGCGTACTGCTACCGGTTGAAGAAGTACATCGCCGGCTACATTGGCGCGCTGGGCGGCCTGGATGCCCTCGTGTTCACCGCCGGGGTGGGTGAGAACTCACCGATCGTCCGTCAGAAATCATGCGAGAAGCTGGACTTTTTCGGAATCAAGATCAACGAAGAGAAGAACAAGCAGGCGATCGGCAAGGAACTGGATATCTCGGCTGATGACGCCAGGATTCGTACGTTGGTTGTTCCTACCAACGAGGAGCTGGTGATCGCACAAGATACGCAGCGAATCGTCGAAGCGATAGAATAGCCCAGCTGCGCTACAGACTTACATAACGAGGCGGGTTGACGAGGTCAGCTCGCCTTTGCTTCTTTCCTTCGGACGATCACGAAAGCAATCAGTGCGACGACAAAGAAAACGAGCAGGGCCCAGGCCATTCCTCCGAGCGTCTGAATGATTGTCCGATAGATTTCCAGCCCCCAATACTCCGGAGTCAAAACCGGTTTGACAGCGTCTTTGGTTGCCGGTTGAATAAATCGTTGAAGTTCCCAGATGCTGACTCCCGATGACACACCAACCACGAACAATGCGAAAGTCAGGAACTTGCGCCATGCGGTGGCCAGATCTTCACCGATGATCCGTCCGAAGATCTTGTCAATTGGTTTGCGAAAAAAGAAGATGACGAGAAAGGCGGTGACGACAGCTATCACCAGGGTAACGATCAGCAACAGCAGAAATTCCATATTGAGACTCTCCCTCCGACCGAGCGTTATAGTTTGCAGAGCTTTCCGGCCTTTTGACCGCGACAAGCGAAATCAGCGTCCCGGGGTGCCGCCCGTCAATATAAAAAGGGAAGGCCTGACACCTTCCCTTCACCTATAAGAAATCTAACTACCGAAACGACGACTATTTGATGTTCTTGATGATATTGGTCGCAAATTCCGAAGTCCCCACTTTCTTCGCGCCTTTCATCTGGCGTTCCAGATCGTAGGTGACAGTCTTCTTCTTGATTGTCAACTCAATCGCGTCCGCGATCTTCTTGGCCGCTTCCGGCCAGCCGAGATAGTCGAGCATCATGACGGCCGAAAGAATCAGCGAACCCGGGTTGATGACGTCTTTGTCGGCATACTTCGGAGCGGTACCATGGGTCGCCTCGAACAAACCGATGTAATCTCCGACATTGGCGCCCGGAGCCATCCCCAGTCCGCCAACCTGCGCCGCACAAGCGTCGGAAAGATAATCACCGTTGAGGTTCGGAGTTGCGATCACGCTGTACTCGTCCGGCCGGGTCAGAATCTGCTGGAACATCGAATCGGCGATACGATCCTTAACGACGATCTTCCCTTTCGGGACTTTGCCATTGTGCTTCTTCCAGAGATCGTCCTCGGTAATGATCTTCGATCCGAACTCCTTCTTCGCCAGTTCGTAACCCCAGTCGCGGAAGGCACCTTCGGTGTACTTCATGATGTTGCCCTTGTGAACGAGCGTAACCGACGACAGGTTGCGATCGATCGCATGCTGAATCGCCTTGCGGACCAGCCGTTTGGTGCCCGTTACCGAAATCGGCTTGATGCCGACGCCGGAATCGGTCCGGATGCTGGTCTTCATCTGCTTGTTCAGCCAGGCAATGACCTTCTTTGCGTCTTTCGTCCCTTTTTTCCACTCGATACCGGCGTAAACGTCTTCCGTATTCTCGCGGTAAATGATCACGTTCAGTTTATCCGGTCGAACAACGGGCGATCCGACTCCGGCAAAATACCGGACCGGGCGAATGCACGCGTACAGGTTCAGGACCTGACGGAGCGTCACGTTGAGGGAGCGGAAGCCGCCGCCGACCGGAGTCGTCAACGGACCCTTGAGCGCGACAACGTACTTCTTGATTGCGTCGATGGTCTCTTTGGGCAGCCACTCTTTGTAGAGCTCGTTAGCTCTTTCACCGGCATAAACATCCATCCAAGCGATCTGTTTCTTCCCTTTGTAGGCCTTCTCCACGGCGGCATCGACAACCCGACGGGTCGCCTTCATGATGTCGCGTCCGATACCGTCGCCTTCGATCACCGGGATGATCGGGCGGTTGGGCACCTGGAGTTTCTTGTTCTTGATCGTGATCTTCTGACCGTCCTTGGGGACGGTTATATGTTTCAGCTGTGCCATTTAAGCATGACTCCTTTAGTAGCCAAGAATCTTGAGGTGTTCCTTGTAAGTGGCGGCTGATTTCTGAAGAGCCGAAAGTTCGGCCTTGGTCAGTTTCAGCTCGAGAATCTTCTCCACACCACCGGCGCCGAGTACGATCGGCACGCCGATGTAGATATCTTTGATGCCATACTGGCCGGTCAGACGGGCGGATGCCGGCAGGACTTTCTTTTCATCGTTGAATATCGACTTGCACATATCGACACTTGCCGCCGCCGGAGCATAGTAAGCCGATCCGGTCTTGAGCAGTTTCACGATCTCGCCGCCGCCTCCGGCAGTCCGCTCGGAAATGGCTTTGATGCGATCTTTCGGAATCAACTCGCCGATCGGCACGCCGCCGACGGTAGTGTATCTCGGAAGCGGAACCATGGTGTCACCGTGGCCGCCAAGCACCATCGCCTGGACGTCGGTCATGGCCACATTGAGTTCCATCGCGACAAACGTACGGAGTCTGGTGGAGTCCAGTACGCCGGCCTGGCCGAGCACCCGATTGGGCGGAAAACCGGTGATCTTCTGCATGTGGAAAGTCATCAGGTCGAGTGGATTGGACACGACTACCACCGTGCTCTTGGGTGCATACTTCTTGATGTTGTTGGCCGCGTTCGCGACGATTTCCGCGTTCTTGGTCAACAGGTCTTCGCGAGACATCCCCGGCTTGCGGGCGAGTCCTGCCGTCATGATAACGATATCGGCGCCTTTGATGTCCGAATACTTGTTCGTACCGGTGATCATCGCGTTGTAACCGCGGACCGGTCCGGCCTGACTGAGATCCAGAGCCTTACCCTGGGGCATTCCCTCAACGATATCGACCAGAGTGATATCGGCGAAATTCGCTTCGGCCAGATACATCGCAACGCTGGCCCCGACATTCCCTGCACCAATGACTGCTATCTTCTTGTTCA
Source organism: uncultured Ignavibacteriales bacterium (assembly GCA_964520865.1). GTDB lineage: Bacteria > Zixibacteria > MSB-5A5 > GN15 > FEB-12 > CAVQCT01. The sequence goes on from CAZFOY010000023.1 coordinate 24,568, forward strand.
TGTTACCTCCCAGAAAGGGTATTTACATGTTACGGTTGTTAGGTTCGTAATACCGTGTTACCGGCATCGTGTACTATTGCCAATCTATACTTCAGTTGCTTCTTGCTAATAAGCGAATCCAGATCGTCCAATGGTTCATAAAAGACCTTCCGCACCTGATCCGGCGAAAGCTCGCAGTGGATCGCCGGTGTGATGCGTTTGCGCATTTCATTCACCCGGGATAACTTGTGCGAACCAAAATGGAGCTTCCCGTCGCCCGGTCGGTTGTCGGTCCGGTTCCAGCCGTTGGCCAGATCCCAGAAGTGCTGTGATCCGATCCCTTCGGCGCAGGCCGAAACGACCACCGCCGTCCCACCATCGATTACCGCCTGCTGGCAGTTCTCCAGACCCTTCTGAGCTTGATAAAGATTGCCGTCCAGCGGTGGAAGAACCTCGCACATGACAGTATCGTACTGCCTGCCGATAGTGTGACCGAAAATCTCGGCGGCACACTCCACCGCTCGTTCGAATGAGCTGCGAATATCTCCCGCGAACAGTCCGGCGATATTCCTCTGTGCATCCATAACGATCTGGAAACTGAGACATTTCGTTGCGTCTACAAGACCAAGCATCTCGTCCAGATGTTCGGCGACCGGGTTGCCCGACAGTTTCATCGGAGCCGCTTCGAGCGAGTTGGCCAAATTGTGGTTTCGTTCAACCGTGCTGAAGTCGGTGAGTCCGGGAATCAGCGATTTGCGTCCTCCTGTGTAACCTGCGAAATAATGCGGCTCGACCGATCCGATCGCGCAGACACGTTCAGCCTCGAAATACGCCTTGTTGAGGTAGACCTCTCCCCCAAATTTATCCTTCCCAATTGGCTGCATTGAGGAGATATCCCTGCAATCGTGCGCCTGCACGCGTGTGGCAACTTTATCGTAAAACTTGCCGAAGATGTTCCTGAGATGTTGTTCAGTCGGCTGACCGTGGGTTCCGGTCGAAATAAGAAACCGGGCGCGGTCGAGGATCGTGCGGTCCCTGCGGTCGAGCCAGTCGAGAAGCTGCGATGTGGGAGTATTACGGTAACCGTCGTTTACGATAAATAGAAGGCTGGAGGCATTCAAAAACGAATCAGCGCCGGCTTTTTCAAGCTCGTCGCTGAAATCATCGAAGCCGATCGGAGTCTTTCCGACTGCCGGGGCAAATATATCAACCTCGACATCGTCCGGAATTTCGAGTTTTATCGAGTTCTTTCCGTAGGCCAACTCAACTTCCATTTCGGTGCCTGACTCGTTACCTTACATAATCCGGGCTCGTCCTATGCAAGCCCGGAGAAATCACCTGCCTAAAAGAAAAATCCGATTTCCTTGACGGCGTTGTCGTCGGAATCGGAAGCATGCACGGAGTTCTTTTCGATATCCCGGGCAATCTCGTACCTGATGGTTCCGCACGAAGCCTTGGCCGGATCGGTGGCGCCGATCAGCGTCCGAAGCTCGGTTACGGCGTTTTCTTTCTCCAGCACCATCGGGACAACCGGGCCGGACGTCATGAACTTCACGAGCGAATCGAGGAACGGCTTGCCTTCGTGGACAGCGTAAAACTTCTTCGCCTGCTGTTCGTCCAGGCGGACCATTCTCATTTCAACGATTTTGAAGCGAGCCTTTTCCAATCGCGATACGATATGCCCGATCAAATTTCGTTCGGTCGCATCCGGTTTTACAATCAAGAGAGTCCTGCTCAAATTAACTCCTGCACTCTTTTCTATTTCTTTACTTTCATTGCTTCTTCGTAACCGATATCGATCGCTTTGCGGTTGCGATCTTCCGTCCCTTTGGGGGCACGGGCCAGAACGGCTTCGGTCAGTTTATCCTTCGGTACGATTCCGGTAAGCGCGCAGATCGCGCCGAGCGCCACAACGTTGGCGACCATGATATGACCGGCTTCCTCGCGTGCAAGACGCGTGAACGGCAGACCATAGTAGTCGTCCGTCGGGACTTCGGTGACCAATGTCGTGTCGACAATGAGCGTGCCGCCGTCTTTGAGATCGGCGTAGTATTTGTCCAGCGCCTCCTGGGTCATGGCGAGCAGGAGATCGAGCTTCATCGCCTTCGGATAATAGATCTCCTCCTTCGAGATGACCACGTCGGCCTTGGACGCGCCGCCGCGGGCTTCCGGCCCGTACGACTGCGACTGCACGACGTTCATATTGCCGGAATGTCCGACCGCCTCGCACAAGACCACCGATCCGAAGATCATCCCCTGCCCGCCGGAGCCGGAGAGGCGGATTTCGAATCGATCCTGCGAGGCCTTTACCTTATCGAGAAATTTCGTTGCCATGGTTTCCTCTCTATCGCCGACTCGCAATGTCGACTACCTTCTGGTACTCGTCGCAGAATTCGGTCTTTTCGTTATCCTCGTGGAGCGTGCCGAGCACGAATTTCCCTTTGAGGTCATCCTTGCTCATATTCTTCGCCTTGGCCAGATTGACCGAGTTGTCCTTGAACATGTTCAGCATTGCGGTGGCATCTCCCTTGCGGTTGAGGCGACCGTAATACGTGTGGCAGTTCGACATTACTTCGACCAGCGAAAAGCCTTTGTGTTCGAGCGCCTGACTGATCATCTTCTCAAGCTGAGGATAATGATAGACGGTGCTTCGTCCGACAAAACTGGCACCGGCCGCTTCGGCCAGACCGCATGGATCGAAGTGTTTCTCGGAGTTGCCGTACGGCGTCGTGGTCGAGAACGCGCTCGACGGTGTCGTCGGAGATCCCTGACCGCCGGTCATACCGTAGATGAAGTTGTTGATCAGGATCGTGGTGATGTCGATATTGCGCCGGCAGGCATGAATGAAATGATTCCCGCCGATCGCCAGGGCATCACCGTCACCGGTGATCACGATCACCTTCATTTTCGGTTGAGCAAACTTCACGCCGGTGGCGAAAGCCAGCGCACGACCGTGAGTCGTATGCAGCGAGTTAAAATCCAGGTATACCGGCATGCGGCTGGTACATCCGATTCCAGAGACCATCGCCACGTTGTCTTTGTCGTATCCAAGCTTATCGATCGCGCGAATGATCGCGCCCATTACGATGCCGTTACCGCATCCCGGACACCAGACCGACGGGAATTTCTTCTTCGGTCTGAGGTAGTTCAGCATAGCATCCGATTTCTGTTTCTCAACGGTAGCCATTAGAGTACCTCCTCCAGCTTCTCGAGAAGCTGCATCGGGGTGAGAATTTCGCCGTCGTACCGTTGCAGAGGAACAACCTCGATGTCACCGGGCAGGGCGTGTCTGACTTCGTGAATGATCTGACCCATGTTCAATTCACCGACGATCACTTTGCGGCACTTGCTGCAGAGCTGGCGAATCTGATCGTATGGAAACGGCCAGATCGTGTAAAGTTGAATGGTCCCGACCTTCACACCGGCTTCACGGGCGAGTGAAGTCGCCTGGAGGGCGGCACGCGAAACCGTTCCGTAGGAAACGAACACGATCTCGGCGTCCTCGACATGCTCGGTCCGGACTTTGAAGATCTCGTCCTTGTAGTCGTTGATCTTGGCGTTGAGCTTGTCCAGCTTGACCTTGATCTCGTCGGCCCGGTTGGTCGAGAAGCCCATCGGATCGTGCGTAAGGCCGGTCACGTTGTACCGGTAGCCTTCGCCGTAGGCCGGCATCGGCGAAACGTGATTTGCCGTCAGTTCGAACGGCTCGAAGTTTTCAGGGGAAGCGGTCGGCTTGACCCGATTGACAACTTCGTATTCCCCCGGCTGCGGAATCTTGACGATCTCGCGCATATGTCCCATCACCTCGTCCAGCAACACCGTAACCGGCGTCCGGAAACGTTCGGCGAGATTAAAAGCACGGATCGTTTCAGTTATCGTATCGCCAACCGTCGACGGTGCGACGGTAATAGCTACGTAGTCACCATGGGTGCCCCAGCGAGCCTGCATGGTATCGGACTGGCTGACTTTGGTCGGAAGACCGGTCGAGGGGCCGCCGCGCTGGACGTTTATGATCACACAGGGAGTTTCGGTCATGAAAGCATAACCGATATTTTCCAGCATCAGGGAATACCCGGGACCCGATGTTGCAGTCATCGATTTCAGACCGGAGACGGAGCCTCCGACAACCGCCGCGATCGAACCAATCTCATCTTCCATCTGGATGAATCGGCCCCCGATCTTGGGCAGCTGACGGGCACACCCTTCAGCGACTTCAGTCGATGGCGTAATAGGATAACCGGCGTAGAAACGCATCCCGGCGTAAATAGCGCCTTCGACGACCGCCGCGTTACCCTGAAGGAGTTTCTTCTTTATATCGGACATCTTACTGCCACCTTACTTGTAATTAGACGTTATCGCGAAATCTGGACAGTGCACCCAGCAAATCGTACACTGCGTGCAATTCTCGGGACGCGCCTGCACCGGCTTGCCGTCTCGATCCGGTTCGAACACCTGCTGGGGGCAAAGTGCGATGCAGAGATTGCAGGCTTTGCACCAGCTCAGTTCGATGCTCAGTGGAAGCGGTCCATTCGAATAATCGTATTTGCTCTTCACTTTCGGTGTCGAGCCGGACGCATCCACTTGATTGGTTTCAGACATGAAAATCACCTCGAATCAAAAGTAATACCTTATTGTCAATCTCAATTTTGTACTTTATACAATACTATCTTTTTCGTTTTCCACCAATCGCTTTGGTCTTCCCGGCGGTTCTTTTTTTACGCACCGTGGTCGACTTCTTCCCGGACGATTTTTTGGCGGCCTTTTTCACGGCCTTCTTGACGGTCTTCTTGGCCACTTTCTTCTTCGCAGTCTTCTTTGCGGCCGTCTTTTTGGTAGTCTTGCCTCCTTTGACCGCCTTGGACGGTTTCGACTTCTTCATCAAGTCCTTCAGAAGATCAGGAATCTCGGTCGGCGAGCCGGCGACCGGAATACCGACCTTGTTGAGGGCGGCAATCTTCTCGGCTGCCGTTCCCGAACCGCCGGAAATGATCGCACCGGCATGTCCCATCCGCTTTCCGGGAGGAGCAGTCTGCCCGGCGATAAAGCTTACCACCGGTTTGGTCACATTCTTCTTGACGAACTTGGCCGCTTCTTCTTCATCGCTGCCACCGATTTCGCCGATCATGACGATCGCTTTCGTCGAGCTGTCACCCTGGAAAGCCTCAAGGCAATCGATGAAGTTAGTGCCGATCACCTGGTCGCCACCGATACCTACGCAGGTAGTCTGGCCCATGCCGGCCGAAGTCAGCGCCCAGATCGCTTCGTAGGTCAGGGTGCCGGAGCGGGACACGACGCCCACACTGCCTTTTTTGACGATCGTGCCGGGCATAATGCCTACCTTGCATTCGCCGGGTGAAATCAGCCCGGGGCAGTTCGGCCCGATCAGTCTGGCGCCGTGTGATTTCACGTACTCGTAGACTTTCATCATGTCATTCGCCGGAAGTCCCTCGGTGATACAAATGATCAGCTTGATACCGGCATCGACCGCTTCGTAAATAGCGTCAATCGCGTATGCCGGCGGCACATAAATAACCGAAGCATTCGGTTTGGTCTTCGCCACCGCTTCTTCCAACGTATTGAACACCGGAATACCGGCTACCCTGGTCCCCCCTTTGCCCGGCGTCACTCCGGCCACCACGTTGGTGCCGTAGCTCTTCATCTGCTCGGCGTGGAAAGATCCGTCACGCCCGGTAATGCCCTGAACGACTAATCTCGTTTTCTTATTGATAAATACTGACATCTTCAATTTCCTCTATCCGCTTAGTGATTTTACATCCCGGCCAGTTCAATCGCCTTCTTCACGACCTTATCGAGCGTGTCTTCGGTCGGCAGATTGATCGCTTTCAGAATCTTGTTCGCTTCTTTTTCGTTCGTTCCGGTCAACCGTACGACCACCGGAACCTGCGGATTCAATTCTTTGAAGGCGGCAACAATGCCGTTGGCGACATCATCGCACCGGGTAATTCCGCCGAAAATATTGATCAAAATTGCTTTCACATTCGGATCGGACAGAATGATCTTCATTGCGGTGACGACTTTCCTCGGGTTGGATGAGCCGCCGATATCGAGGAAGTTTGCCGGCTCGCCGCCATATCGCTTCACCAGATCCATCGTCGCCATAGCCAGACCGGCGCCGTTGACGATACATCCGATGTTCCCTTCAAGCTTCACGAACGAAAGGTCACCCTCTCTGGCCTCGACCTCGGCCGGATTCTCGGCGTCGATATCCCGCATAGTAGCCACTACCGGTTGGCGGTAGAGCCCGTTATCATCGATGTTGATCTTCGCGTCGAGCGCGATGACATCGCCGCCGGTGTTGACGATGAGCGGATTGATTTCGACCAGCGACGCATCGACTTTCCAGAAGACCTGATAGAGCTTCAATATGATATCTGTGGCCTTGCGCACCTGGTTGATATCACGGTACAGCTTGTAAGCAAGATTGCGTGCCTGGAAGCTCTTGAGCCCTTCGATCGGATCGACGTACAGTTTGAATATCTTTTCCGGCGTTTTCTTCGCCACTTCTTCGATATCTATTCCGCCGGCCGGAGACACCATGATGACCGGTCTTTTGGTCACACGGTCGAGAATGATGCCGACGTAAGACTCGGAGATAATATCTTCTGCCTCGGTGACCAGTACTTTCTTCACGGTGAGACCCTTGATATCCATGCCGATAATCTGCTGGGCGAGCACTTTTGCCGCCTCGGCGTTCTCGGCATATTTGATGCCGCCCGCCTTGCCGCGTCCTCCCACATGCACCTGTGATTTAACCATCACCGGTTTGTTCACTTCAGAAGCAATCTCAAACGCTTCAACCGGAGTGGTCGCAACCCGTCCGCCCGGCACCGGTATCCCGGCTTCTGCAAAAATCTCTTTCGCCTGGTATTCATGAATCTTCATAGGTCAGTTCCCTTGTCACGGTTATTCCTCGTAATATCACTTTGATAATATTCTTTCGCAATTGATTCCAATTTTTCGCGCGTATTTGCCGATGGATCATCCAGCACGACCTCCATAAGGTGTTCAAGCAGTTTGCCTATCGTCGGGCCGGGTGCCAGATTGAACATCGTCATCAAATCTGAGCCGTCGATAGCAAGATCCGAGAGCCCGAACGGCGGCTTTTTTTCAAGTTCCGCCTTGATATCTGCTTCGAACTTGTCGACATCGTCGGTCTTGCCCCCCATCCCCTGCCCTTCGACATCGGCGCGTCTGAGGTCAAGGAGATCGAAAATCAGGTCGACACCAACGCGTTTGACGAGTCGCCGGAGACCCTTATCCGAGACTTCGGTAGTGAACATATGCCGTTCCACCAGCATCGCCACCTGCTTGATGAAGTCAGTCGGATAGCGAAGACGCCTAAGTACCTTCACGGCAGTTTTCGCACCGGAGCTTTCATGTCCGTAGAAAGTCGCACCCTTTTCAACGATCCGCTTGTGTTGCGGCTTGTTAATGTCGTGAAAGATGGCGGCCATGCGAACGCGCAGGACAGCCGGTGAGGCGTCGATCACTCGTATTGTGTGCTCGAATACGTCGTACTTGTGATAGCCACCAGGCTGGTCGACCCCGACACAAATTTCCAGCTCCGGGAGTATCTCCTTGAGCAGACCGGTCGTCTGCATCAGCCGGAATCCCTCCGACGGTTGCGGTGCACGAAGGAGCAGTTTGTTCAGTTCTTCGGCAATCCTCTCGGCCGAAACACTGCCGATAAGATGCGCATTTTCCCGGATCGCGAGATACGTTTCCGGCTCGATAGTGAGTTTGAACCTCGCCGAGAGTTGAACTGCCCGCAGCATACGCAACGGATCATCTTTGAACGAATTCGGATAGACCATGCGAAGCTGACGGTTATCGAGATCGAGACGGCCGTTCAGAGGATCTATCAATTCATCAGTGTCGAGCGCCAGGGCCATGGCGTTTATGGTGAAGTCGCGTCGGGTAAGATCGTCTTCTACTTTGAGCATCGGGTCGAAATCCACCTGAAAATCCTTGTGACCGACACCGGTCGAATGTTCGCGACGGGGAAGCGTTATGTCAAACGTATACTGTTTCCCACTGCGCGATTGGGTAAACTTGATGACACCAAAACTCCGTCCGACCAGATCGACTCGACCGTGATGCCTGAGAATGCGGGTCAAGTCGTCGTACGGCACACCGGTCACGAGATAATCACGGTCCTTGACTGCCTGAGTATGCAGCAGAAACCGATCCCTGACCGCACCCCCGACTTCATAGATCCGTCCCTGCCGGAGGATGTCATTCACTGTATCTTCTGCAAGCTTACACATTCTCAATCTGGCACAATCCTTGTTCCGCCGTTGCCGTGTAAAGCGCCGTGAGCGTTCTCAAGTGACGAAATGGTCACCAGATGCCCGCCGTTTTCTATGAAGCTGATCGCCGCTTTCACTTTCGGACCCATCGATCCGGCCGGAAACTGCCCTTCGGCGTGCAATTTCTTCAACTCCGACACGGTAATCTCATTCAGATCTTCTTGATCCGGCTGTCCGAAATTGATCGCGACCCTGTCGACCGAGGTCAGAATGGACAGCACATCCGCGCCAATTTCCTTGGCCAGGACCGAAGATCCGAGGTCTTTGTCGATCACGGCGTCGAGACCTTCGTAATTTCCATTCTCGTCTATATATACGGGAATACCGCCGCCGCCGCCGGCAATTACAATCGTACCGTCGGCAATCAGCTTCTGGATCGCCGCCGCATTGATCGCCTGGATCGGGGTCGGTGAAGGAACAACCCGCCTCCAGCCTCGTGAACCGTCTTTCTTGACCTGCCATTCCCGCGCTTCGGCGAAAATGTGCGCCTCTTCTTCGGAATAGAACTGTCCGATGAACTTGGTCGGATTGGCGATAGCCGGATCGTCTTTATCAACGAGCATCTGCGTGATGATGGTCACTACGGGGCGGTCGATTCTCTCTAGCCGAAGCCGATTCTGCAGTGATTGTTCGATCATATATCCCATGCCGCCTTCGGTATCGGCCACAAGGACGCCGAGCGGCATAGCCGGCGTCTTGCCACGGGTAAGTTCCGTGCGCAGCAATGCGTCGCCCACCTGCGGTCCGTTGCCGTGTGTGATAACCAGTTTGAACCCGTCGCGTGCCAGCTCGACGATACCGTCGAGCGACTTCCGCGTATTGGCAAACTGGGTGTGGATCGTATCGACTTCACCTGCACGCGTGATGGCATTGCCGCCGAGCGCTACAACCGCTGTCTTGTGGTCCGTCATCGCCTGATTTATCTTTCAAAAAGTAGCGGGCCGACTTACGCCGGCCCGCCTGTATTTCGCTATTTCTTCTTAGCCTTTTTTTGCGAGCCTTTGACGAAGGCACCGAGCACAGTCGACAAGTTCGGCGTACCGATCTCCTGAAGACTATAGTAGACTCTCACGTACGGCTTCTTGATCGTGAGAACCCGGCTCAAATCGATCGGCGTGGCGACGATGACGAGATCGCACTTCGTCTTGTCTATCGTCGTCTCGAGATCCTTCACCTGCTCCGCGCCGTAGCCCATCGCCGGGAGAAGAATTCCGATCTCGGGGTACTTCTCGAACGTTTTCGTGATCGACTTGACCGTAAACGGTCTCGGATCGACCAGCTCGGCCGCGCCGTACTTCTGCGCCGCAACCACGCCGGCGCCGTAGGTCATCTCACCGTGCGTGAGGGTTGGGCCGTCTTCGACCACCAACACGCGCTTGCCTCTGATCAGCTCGGACTTGTCAGCGTCGATGGGCGAGGCCGCTTCGATCACGATGGCATCAGGGTTGTAGGCCATGATGTTCTCGCGAACCTCTGCGACACCGTCCGGATCGGCCGAATCGATCTTATTGATCACGATCACATCGGCCATCAGCAGATTGTTCTGACCGGGATAGTAAGAAATTTCATGTCCCGGGCGATGCGGATCAACCACCGTGATCATCAGATCCGGCTTGTAGAACGACATATCGTTGTTGCCGCCGTCCCACAGAATGACATCCGCTTCCTTCTCGGCCTCGCGTATGATCATTTCATAGTCGACGCCGGCATAGACGATCACGCCGCGGTTAATATGCGGTTCGTACTCCTCTCTTTCCTCGATCGTGCATTTGTGCTTGTCAAGGTCCTTGAGAGTCGCAAAACGCTGGCAGGCCTGTTTGGCGAGATCGCCGTACGGCATAGGGTGCCTGATGGCGACTACTTTCTTACCGAGTGACTGAAGCACTTCAGCAACCTTGCGCGTCGTCTGGGATTTCCCCGAACCGGTACGCACCGCACAAACGGCAACCACCGGCTTGCTCGACTTAATCATCGTCGGATCGCCGCCTTCCATCGCGAATCTTGCCCCGGCCGACATCACGTAGGCCGCCTTCTCCATGACATACTGATAAGGCACATCGGAGTACGAGAAGACAACTTCTTCCACGCCGTGCTTCTTGATCAGGTCAAGAAGTTTGGCCTCTTCGTAGATCGGGATCCCTTTGGGATAGAGCTTTCCGGCGAGCGACGCCGGATACTTGCGGTCATCGATATCCGGGATCTGGGTGGCCGTGAATGCAACCACCTCGACCGAATCGTTGTCACGGTACAGGGTGTTGAAATTGTGAAAGTCGCGGCCGGCCGCACCCATGATTATAATTTTCTTTCTATTCTTCGTCATAATTATCTCCAGGCGATTATAGTTCGAATTGAATCGTAGTTACGTTTCCTGCATCCGGCTAAGAAACATTCAGATGGATGACGCCATCCAGATAAACAGGATCAGGTACCAGAGGGAGCATCCTTCAAAACGGCCGAGTATGAACTTGCTTTGTCTCATCAATCCCTTCTGCCGGATACCTCGTCAGGAGTTGTCGATCTGTGCGCGCTGCAGGACGCCGGAGAAATCGACATAGATCGATTTCCACTCGCTGTACACGTCGAGCGCCGCGGTCGCCGCTTCACGATGTCCGTTACCGGTTTCCTTGGTACCGCCGAACGGCAGGTGGGTCTCGGCGCCGATAGTCGGAGCGTTGACATAGAAAATACCGGTGTAAACGTCGCGCATGGCGGTATACGCCTTGTTTATGTCCTGGGTGTAAAGCGAAGCCGACAACCCGTAGACGGTGTCGTTCGCCATTTCAATAGCCTGATCGAAATTATCGAAAGTTGCGATACTGAGAACCGGGCCGAAGATCTCTTCGCGCCAGATCCGCATCTTCTGGTTCACATCGGCAAACACCGTCGGCTGCACAAAGAACCCTTTGGCATGAGTACCATCTTTGAGCGGCTCGCCGCCGGTCATCAGTTTTGCGCCTTCCTTCTTGCCGATCTCGACATATTCAAGAACGGTCTGACGCTGACCTTCGTTGATACACGGACCCATCTGAACGGATTCATCAAGACCGTTGCCGACTTTGAGCTTCTTCGCCCGTTCGACCAGCCGGTCGATCATTTCTTTGGCAACTTTCTTGTGCACAATCAGCCGGCTGGTGGCCGTGCACCTCTGACCGGTCGTACCGAATGCACCCCAGAGAGCACCGTCGATAGCCAGGTCGAGGTTGGCGTCGTCCATGACAATCTGGACATTTTTGCCACCCATCTCGAGACAGGAATGCTTAAACGTCGTCGCACAACCTTCGGACACTTTCCGTCCGACCGCCGTCGAACCGGTAAACGAGACGATCTTTACGGCGGGATGTTTGATCAGAGCATCGCCGAGGGTGCCGCCGGAACCAGTCACCATATTGACTACGCCCGGAGGAATCCCCTCTTCTTCGCAAACCTTCATCAGATGAACAACCGACATCGGCGTATCAGTTGCCGGTTTGATGACGATCGTATTGCCGCATATAAGGGCCGGCATCATTTTCCAGGAGGGAATGGCAATGGGGAAATTCCACGGCGTGATGAACGAGCAGACCCCCAACGGCTGACGAATCGTCATGTTGAACTTCTTGACCATCTCCGAAGGCGTGGTGGAGCCAAACAGCCGCCGTCCTTCGCCCGCCATGTAAAAGGTCATGTCGATTGCTTCCTGCGTATCGCCGCGCGTCTCCGCAATAACTTTGCCCATCTCGCGAGTCATGTCGCGCGAGATCATCTCTTTGTCTTTCATCAGTCTCGCGCCGATCCGATAGAGGATCTCGCCGCGTTTCGGGGCGGGTACGAGCCGCCACTTCTTGTACGCTTCGGCCGCGGCCGCTATCGCTTCATTGACATCCTCCGGCGTCGATTTCTGAAATACTCCCACGACATCGTCGGTGTCGGCAGGGTTCCGATTCTCGAACGTCTGTCCGGATTTCGAGGCCACCCATTTTCCGTTAATGAAGTTCTTATACTCGGTGGGACTGCTCATAACCTACTCCAATCACTGATAATAGCATCTTTCGGATTGTGAATTTATTCACACTCACGAGTCCAAATACAAGACGGTAATATAGTTCATTATCATGGCTTGTCAACCGGTTTTACTTCGGGAAACCAAGTTTCCGCCCTTGTCGTTCAATGACTTACGGGGATCGGATAACGATCGATTATCGACTGGCGCAAAATAGTCCATTTACTCCTGATTATATGGATTCTGTTGCCGCAACAAAACTTAGGATTTTTGTTTTTTATTTTTTTCCAAATCAACTTTAATCGATCATGTTCGTTTATATTAATGGAACGCATAACACGGAGTCAGCATGTACGTTCTGATATTGAGCACCCTACTTAGTCTGCCGCTGTACCCCCTTAACCCCACCGCCCAGGATACCATCAACGTGATGAACCTGCACGTGACCGCGGGATACATCGGACGCGGCGAGAACGTTTCGGCCGGCCCGGAAATGACTCTAAAGTATGAGATGATGATTCAGTACCCGTTCATTCTCCGGACGGCGCTGGAGTATCGGTACGGGACGATCATAGCGGATCATCTTCCTCACGGCCGGATCAGCAGACTCCTGATCGCACCGGAGTTCATTTACTACCGAGGCACCGACAGACTCACCGGCTATCTCGGCGGCGGACCGGTCTACTCGTTCGAGTTTTACAGGATGAATGCATCGACCGCGGACTCCCTTCAGAATAACCTCGGGGTTTCCGATGTCAGCGTAAGCGACGTCTTTGGGTACCGCATAACGCTCGGACTACGATTACATCGCATCTACTCACTGGAAATTGGCATTACCGAGCTGTATCCCAGTTTCGTTTTTCGAAGAGATCTCGCCCGGAACGAATATGCGATAAGCTCCAAGGAGTTTCGCTTTAATGATTTCCGGGTGACGCTCGGTTATCTTATCCCCCTGAAAATGTAGCTGATTATTCCGGACCGGAGTTATACCGTTCGAGGAACTCCTTTCGGAATTGGTCGAATCTCCCGTCCTCGACAGATCTTCTGATCGACCGCATGAGTTGCTGATAAAAATAGGTCGAGTGGTATGTCGAGAGAACCATGCCGGTAATTTCTGACTGATTGTAAAGATGCCTGATGTAGGCTCGACTGTATCGCCTGCAGACCCGACAATCGCAGTCCGGGTCAAGCGGTTTGTCATCGCGAATGTACTCGGCGTTGCGATAGGTGATCTGTCCGCGCGAAGTAAATACGTTGCCGGTGCGGGCATTCCGCGTCGGCAGCACGCAATCGAACATGTCTATTCCGTACGAAACGGCCATGAGAATGTCTTCCGGATAACCAACCCCCATGAGATATCGCGGCCTGTCATTCGGCAGAAGCGCTATGGTATGCGCGAGCATCTCTTCCATCTGCTCTTTCGGTTCTCCGACCGAAAGTCCGCCGATAGCGTTTCCCGGAAAGTCCAGCGAAACGATCTGTTCCGCCGACGTCTTCCGCAATTCCGCGTAGACTGAACCCTGCACGATCCCGAACAGATTCGGAGCGTTTTCCCGTTCTTCCGACAGCTGGCGGTGTCGAGCAAGCGAGCGTTTCGCCCAATCGTACGTGCGAGTCACGCCAACCCGGGCCAGCTCCTTGTCGGCCGGATACGGCACACATTGATCGAATGCCATGATGATATCGGCTCCGATATCGTGCTGGATTTCCATCACTCTTTCCGGCGTGAACATATGGTAGGAGCCATCGTGATGCGACTGGAACTTGACTCCATCGTCACTGATTTTCGAGATGTCCTGCAGGGAGAAGACCTGAAATCCGCCGCTGTCGGTCAGGGTTGGTTTATGCCAGGCATTGAAAGCTGCCAACCCCCCGACGCCTTTGATGACCTCAGTTCCCGGACGAAGATACAGATGATACGTGTTGCCAAGAATGATCTCGGCCCCACACTCTTCAAGATCCTCGCAGGTGAGCGCTTTCACAGCGCCACTTGTCCCGACAGGCATAAAGGCCGGCGTTTGGAACACGCCATGTACAGTGCGTACCTCACCTCGTCGAGCCGAGCGATCGGAACCTTTCAAACTGAACATCAGATCAGCCGAGCGCACCGCATTCCCCTTGACCTTCACGGATCGAGTGCAGAATCATCAGAAAACCTTGTCGAGGGCCTGCTGAATGCTGTCGACGCCATCCAAACTGATTGCAGCCGTTCCCAGTTTGTCGACATGTGAGCGGGGGAGCACGACGCGTTTGAATCCCATCTTGGCGGCTTCGTTGACCCGTCGATCCGCCTGGGTGACCCCGCGAACTTCACCGGACAATCCGACCTCACCGACAATGAGTGTCTGAGGATCGATCGGTTTGTCGAGTAACGAGGACACGATTGCCACCAGTAGTGGTAGATCGAGCGCCGGTTCCGAAAGTTTGAGCCCTCCGGCCACCGAGACGAAAACGTCGTTAACACCCATCGGATAGCCGCAGCGCTTCTCAAGAATCGCCAGAAGAAGTGCAAGTCGCTTGTTATCGATTCCCCCAGCCACTCGCTGCGGGGTACCGTAGTTCGCCGATGTCACCAACGCCTGGACCTCGACGAGGATCGGCCGGTTCCCTTCACAAACGGCGGTTACGATAGACCCGCTCCTTCGATCTCGATAATGCTCGGAGAGGAACAATGACGATGGGTTACCGACTTCGACAAGCCCCTGCGGCATCATCTCGAACAAACCGATTTCAGCGACCGAGCCAAACCGGTTTTTGGTCGCACGGAGCATCCGATACAACTGCGTGCTGTCCCCTTCGAAATAAATAACCGTATCGACCATATGCTCAAGCAATTTCGGGCCGGCAACCATGCCATCCTTGGT
Source organism: uncultured Ignavibacteriales bacterium (assembly GCA_964520865.1). Classification (GTDB taxonomy): domain Bacteria; phylum Zixibacteria; class MSB-5A5; order GN15; family FEB-12; genus CAVQCT01. The sequence continues at coordinate 39,720 of CAZFOY010000023.1, forward strand.
CACATGCCCGACAAGAAACAGCGCGAACCCGCGCGCCTTGGCCAGTTGAATCAACTGATGAGCAGTCTCGCGTACCTGCGCAACAGTCCCCGGAGGGGAATCGAATTGTGCGCTGGAGACTGTTTGGATCGAGTCGAGCAGAACGACATGATAGGAGTCTTGCGAAACCGCATCGGTAATATCTTCCAGGAGGCTTGCGTTCAGAGCGGTAACATTCGATCCCTCAACATTCAGACGCTGCGCCCGGAGCTTGAGCTGCGAGAGCGACTCCTCCCCGGTAACGTAGAGAATACTCAATCCCTGCCGAGAAAACGCTTCGGCCGCCTGAAGTATCAGAGTCGATTTCCCGATCCCCGGCTCACCACCCAGCAGAATTGTCATGCCGGGTAAGAGCTGTCCGCCTAACACGCGATCGAACTCGGCGATGCCCGAACGATAGCCCTGTGCCGAGGAGAAATCTTCTATTTCCGGAAGTTTCACCGAATCCGCGGTCTGTTTTCGGGTGGTCTTCGAATGCGAGGTTTTTACCTTCTCTTCAACGAGCGTATTCCACTGTCCGCATTCACGGCATTGTCCCTGCCAGCGGGCATGCTCGGCACCGCACTGGGTGCAGAAGAAGGCGGTCTTTGTTTTCTTCCCCGTTATCATCGTCACACCGTAATCGGTCCGTGAGAACTTCCCGTGATAAACTGTTTCACGATCGCGTTGTCCGTCGTGCGAATCTGGTCGGGGGAACCATCGTACTCTATCTTCCCCTTGTAGAGCATGACGATCCGGTCGGCAATTTTGAATGCGGACCTCATATCGTGCGTAACTGATATCGACGTTACCCTCAGTTTCTCGTTCAATTCTTTGATCAGGTCGTTGATCATGTCAGCGGTAATCGGATCAAGGCCGGTGGTCGGCTCATCGTACAGCAGGACTTCCGGATTATTGGCGATCGCTCTTGCCAGTCCGACCCGTTTGCGCATTCCTCCGGATAACTCCGACGGGCTCTTGTCGCCGGCATCCTGCAGTCCGACCATAGACAGCTTCTCCAGCACTTTCTCGTCGATCTCAGCCCGGGAGTACAAACGGGCTTCCCGCAGCCCCAGCCCGACATTTTCCGCTACGGACAGTGAATCGAATAAAGCCGCCGACTGGAACAGCATCCCGAACCGCCGCCGCATCTCGCTAAGATGCTTTTCGTTAAGTTCGGCAATATCCTCACCGTCGAAAATCACATTTCCGCGGTCAGGCTCCATCAACCGAAGCAGGTGTTTGAGCAGGACCGACTTGCCGGTTCCGGACTGACCGATTATGACGATCGATTGACCGGCGGAAATATCCAGATCGATCCCATCCAGTACAACCTGCCCGTTGAACTGCTTGTAGAGGTCTTTGATTTGGATGAGCGGAATATCCATCACTGTATCCTGAAGAGCAAGACTGCGAATATAAAGTTGAAAATCAGGATCAGAACCATCGATATGACCACCGAGGTGGTTGTAGCTTCGCCCACTCCCTGCGCTCCGCCTTTCGTATTAAATCCCTCGTAACACCCGACCAGTCCAATGACAAATCCGAACACGCCGGCTTTGATCAGGCCGTTGATGAAATCCTGGATATTGAACGAATGCTTGAATCCGTTCAGGAAGGTCTCGGACGAAATATCAACGCCGATTATCGAAACGACCAGACCGCCCATAATCGCAACGAAGTTGGCAAAGATGACCAGGAACGGTACCATGAAGATGCAAGCGATAACTCGCGGCATGACCAGATAGCGAATCGGGCTGATCCCCATCGACTCGAGCGCATCGATCTGCTCGGTCACCCGCATGGTGCCTAACTCGGCCGTGATTCCGGCTCCCACCCTGCCGGCATAGACAATGGCCGAAAGCACCGGCGCCAGCTCGATAACAACGGCTTTGCCTACCGCGTGCCCCAACAATCTCAGGGGTGCACCAATGAACTTGAACTGATATGCCGCCTGCCAGGCCGAGACCGCCCCCACAAATACCGATATAATAAGAATCAGCGGGAGCGACTTGACCCCGAGTATGTAAAGCTGGCCGACAATGAGTCCGAGTGATCGATGTATCTGTTTGAGAGAAGCGATGACTTTACCCAGCAGGATTACCATCCCGCCGACGGTATTCACGAAGCTCACGCCACCACGTCCGAGTTGTGAGAGGCTGTCGGCCATTCAGATTCCTAAAATGGGGTGATGCCCTGTCCGTCGACCGGTTCCACGCCGGGTGGAAGATCCCGGTATCCGGCCGCCTGATTTTCAAACCGGGCGAAGTCTTTTACGAAGGTCAAATTGGCCACTCCGGTCGGGCCGTTACGCTGCTTGGCAACGATGATCTCCGCCTTTCCTTCGACTTCGATATATTTCGGATCGGTCTTCTCCAGATGCGACAGATAGTGCTCCGGGCGATAAACAAACATGACAACGTCGGCATCCTGTTCGATCGCACCGGACTCGCGAAGGTCGGAGAGCTGTGGCCGCTTCTCCCCACCACGCTGTTCGACCATACGGGAGAGCTGCGAGCAGGCGATAATCGGGATATCCAATTCCTTCGCAAGAATCTTCATCGATCTCGATATCGACGCGATCTCCTGCTGGCGGTTCTCTTGCCGTCCCGTCGCGTGCATCATCTGGATGTAATCCAGAATAAGCAATTCAACATTGTACTGCGATTTGAGTCGTCGCGCCTTGGCGCGCATCTCCAACGCCGTGAGGGTTGGGGAGTCGTCGATAAAAATGGGCGCTTCCGATAACGCTCCCCCGAACGACGAGAGGCGCGACCATTCTTCGTTGCGAAGTTTCCCCGCCCGGAGCTTCTGTTGGGACACCTTGGCGCGGCTGCACAGCAGTCGAAGGGCGAGCGACTCGCTTGACATTTCAATCGAAAATACGCCGACGCCTTTCTTCTGTTCAACCGCCACATACTCCGCCATATTCATCACAAGCGCCGATTTACCCATCGAAGGTCGCCCCGCTACGATAACGAGTTCCCCGCGATGCAGACCATTTGTCAAAACATCTATCTGCTCAAAGCCCGATTTCAACCCGACCAGATCGGAATGGCCGGTTTGCAGATTCTCAATCTGTTCAAACGTCGAGGGCAACAAGTCCTTGATTGAGGTAAATCCCTTGCGAAGACGGCTCTCGGAGATGTAAAATATATTCGACTCCGCGGCGTCGAGAAGATCATCCACCGGTTGTTCGTGCGCATAGCAACTTCGTATGATCTCGTTCGATGTCTGAATCAACCGTCTCAGCACCGATTTCTCCAGCACGATATCGCAGTGGGTGCTGATATTGGCAGTCGATGCTATCGATTCCACGAGTTCAACGAGATAAACCCTGCCGCCGATCTTATCGAGCGTTCCTTCGCGCGAGAGTATGTTCGCAATGGTGGTGATATCGCACGGCTCGGCTTTTTCGTAAAGTTCCAGAATCGCCCGATAGATCATCTGGTGCTTCGGATAGTAGAAGTGCTCAGGTGAATCCAGAACTTCGACCGCCCGGGAAGTGGCATCCTGATCTTTGAGGATAGATCCAAGGACCGCCTGTTCGGCGTCCAGCGATTGCGGCGGCTGCAGGCTGTCTGCGGCCTTATTGTCCTGTGTGCGATAGGCCATTTATCTTAAACTGTCCAGACGGGCTTTAAGCATCTGCATGTCTTCCCAGGTGTCCCGCTTATACGCGGGAAAACGCAGGAGAGCGGCCGGATGGTAAGTTACAAGCAACGGGATGCCGCGGAACTCGTGCCAGCGCTTGCGCAATTTACCCAGCGGCGTCGAAGTCTGCAGGAGCGCCTGGGCTGAGATACGGCCAAGCGCACAAATCAGCTTCGGACGAATCAGGCTGATTTGTTCGTAGAGATAAGGCATACACGCCGTCATCTCTTCCGGAAGCGGATCGCGGTTGTTGGGGGGTCTGCTTTTCAGAATGTTCGTGATATAAACTTCCTGGCGCGAGAGCTGTATCGCCGCAAGAATCTTGTCGAGAAGCTGCCCGGCCCGCCCTACGAAAGGTTCACCTCTTCGGTCCTCTTCCGCTCCCGGAGCCTCGCCGACAATCATAAGATCCGCGTTGGGATTCCCCACTCCGTAGACGAAATTCGTTCGGGTGGCATGCAACGGACAGAGACTGCAGTCTTTGATTGCCTCGCGATGCTCTTCCAGCGATGAGTATTGACTTGTAGTCGGTTCTTCCATGACGGTGCTTCCAAACAGGTCTTCGGGACTTACAATCCTCATTTGTTCAGGCGACGGGGCAAATGGGTCTGCCAATGGCTGTACAGGTTCCGGCGGCGGCTTCACGATCACTTCGCCAAGCCCCAACTCCACCTGCGACATCATCGCTCGATATAACAAGGCCCGGATGTCGTCGGCATCGTCTTTCATCTGACAGCTTTTACTTCCCGTCGTTAAAGTAGCGAGGATACATAATGAAGAATGCTCAGCGCCAAGTCAAGCTTACTTTCGAGCGGCAGATCGATCGGATTCCCTTCGCGCATGATGAGCGTGACTTTGTTGGTATCGTGCTCGAATCCGGTCTTCTCCCCCGGCTGATTAAGCACAATCATGTCGAGATTCTTCTTCGCGAGTTTTGCTTTTGCGTTTTCCAAGCCGTTTTCAGTCTCGAGCGCGAAGCCTACAACGATTTGACCGTCCTTCTTCTTGCCTGACACTTCTCTGAGTATATCCACCGTCGGTTCCAGCGCGAGAGTCAAACCGGCTTCGTGTTTCTTCACCTTTTGTGATGCTACCTTGGCCGGTCTGAAATCTGCGGGAGCGGCTGCCATGATAAGGCAGTCGGCTCCGGGAAATTCCATGTCGACCGCCTGATGAAGTTCATCGGTTGAAGTAATTTGCAAGAAGCGTACGTCCTGAGGCGGGTCAAGGTTTGTCGGACCGCTGATCAGGGTCACCTCGGCCCCCAGCTGCAAGGCAGCCTGGGCGAGCGCGAACCCCATTTTTCCGGACGAATGATTGGTGAGATATCTGACAGGATCGACCGCCTCGCGAGTCGGCCCGGCGGTAACGAGAATCTTCTTACCGGTCAGGACTTTTTTTTTTGAACCTTCGGAGAAGAAGGCCTTGATCGCTTCAAAGATCTGTTCCGGCTCGGCCATTCGTCCGACCCCGTAGTGGTCGCAGGCCATGTTCCCTTCGGCCGGATCGACAAACCGGTACCCGACCTCTCTGAGCGTCTTGCAGTTTTTCTGTGTTATCTTGTTGGACCACATCTGCGGATTCATCGCCGGAGCGATCATGACCGGGCGAGCGGTAGCGCATACGATGGTCGTCAGGAGATCATCGGACACACCCGACGCCACCTTCCCGAGAAAATTAGCAGTCGCCGGTGCGATCACGACTAGATCGGGCCACTCCCCCATATCAATGTGACGCGTGGAGATAAACTTGTTCGCTGGAAAGAGCTCGGTCGCAACCGGTCGATCAGACACGGTCTCCAAGGTCAACGGCGTGATGAACTTCGTCGCCGCCTCGGTCATCACAACCTGAACTTCGACATCCTGTTTTCTGAGAAATCTAACCAGATAAGGGACTTTGTAACAGGCAATTCCGCCCGTAAGCCCCACCAGGACTTTTTTACCCTTAAGTCCAGACATATGCTCTTAGTTAACTGAATTTGCCTGATCGGCGTAAAGATCAACAGCCGCCTGATCCTCGAATCCGTCAAAATCGTCGAATACGACTGCCGACGCAATCAGCTTGATCTGATCGAGTGACATCGGCTCAGCGTTGAAGAACGTAATCCGCTCGATTATCATCTCCAGCTGCTCATCCGATATTACTTTGCTGTTCAGCAGCTTAATGAGGAAACTGTATGCTTCGGGGCTGATCCGCAATCGCTCTGTATCGGTCAGGACGCGAATCGAGGCGTGCTTTCCCGGGAAATTCGAGAAATACTGCTCGGTCGCGCCGTTGTATTGATCGAGAAACCAGGTATAGGCTGTGGTAATCTCCTGCTCCGAATAGCCCATGTTCTGTAGCGCGGAGGAGAGTTCGTCAGGGGCGGATTTATGTTCGTCGTTGTCCCTCATGAAGTCCATGAGGAACAATACTATTTCTAAAATTCGGTTTCTCATGCATCTCTCATAGTTTGTCAGTCTTAATTCAGAAGATAGTATCGTAAACAATCCTATGCAAGAAATGTTTAGGCGGGGAGCCGATTTTCACTGCACCTCGTTCCACTCCGGAAGCTGTATATTCGCAACTGACAAGTCCTTATGTGCACTGAACATAACCGACACATCGATCGTCTCCGCCAGCTTCAGAAACAGGGCTTTCGGACGCTTGATACCGTAATCGTCAAGTTTCAGGGAGAATAAAGCGCTCACGTTCACTTTTGAGGAGGAATCAACGTCGGCCGGAATCAAAAACTGAATGCGGGGAGATATCTTGCGTTTCACGCCATGAATAAAGAAGTAACCGTCGCCAACGACCGAATAGACTTGTCCGGGCTGTATAGTATCCGGCATGCCTGAAACGGAAAGCAATTGGAAATAGGCGTACGGGAATTTATCGGTCTGGAGGTTCTTTTCGCGCATATGTTCGTCGCGAAGTTCAATTCCGGTCTTGAGACTGGCGAGGTCCGCCCGAAGCATTCCGGTAATGCTGCTGTCCGGGTGGGCCGGGTCGAAACTGAACCCGCCGACAAGCTCGGTTGTCTTCCCTTCGATGAACTCCAGGGTCGCACTCGACGCAAACGAAACGGTGTCAGTATCGGGATTCGCCGCGACGGCGTAAGTCGCAGCCTGGGCTCTGCCCGCTCCGCAGAAAATCAGGAGCAGCAGAATCAGAAATCGGGCGGTATGTATGATTGTTTTCAATTGTCCTGCGCTCCCTGGTTTATCCAGTCTCTTATCAGGTTGATCTGCGTGGTATTCAAATATGGTCCGCCGTTGGGCATGCGATTGCCGAACGGAGGCGTATCGGTTACTTTCAGATACATGTTGCTCGATGCGGCATCGCCCGGAACAACGATCTTCCCATGCAACCCGGAGGCGGTGAGAACTTCATCGTACGATCCGGAACCGAGAGTCATGTTTCCCTGTGCCGATCCAGTGCCATGGCAGCCCGAAACAGTGCATCCTGAAGTAGAAAGAATCGGCTGAATATCAGCGGAAAACCGGGCACCATCGTTGTCCCAGATTGTGCCCAGACCCGAGGCTTGGGCGATTGATGCGTTGGTCGGCGACGAAATAGTCAAGTTCATCGTTTTGGCGGCCTCTATTGTCGCGTCTTCGATTGTAACTACCGGGATGGTTATTCCATTGGAACCGGCAGGTATCGTATCGGTTCCGGAAACGGCCGCAAAATCACCTACCGAAGTCGTTATGTTCGCACTTGCGTAAGTGAAGGTGACGTTTTCCGATGAGGTCCTGCTCAACTCGACCCTGAACATGATGGTACCGCCTTCGATTGCACTTCCATCGCCGACTGACAGCGAAGGACCAGAGCCGCCGCCGTTGCTGCTGGTTGGAGGGTTACCGCCGTCCGAACATCCGATCGTAATCAAAATCCCCGTGCCGCACGCGACGAAAAAATGCCTGAATTTCATATGCATTCCTTTCATTGCCAATTGTCCTTTCCCGTCAGAAACCGAAGTGGAGCATCAGGAAATAGTCGTCACTGCCGGCATTGAGTCCTCTCGTGTATCGTGTGTAACTTGGGCGCAGCTCCACAAACGGAATCGGGTAGAATTCGGTGGAAAATCGCAGGTACTCGTCCACGCCGTTTCTGACGTGACGATCAGGATCGATGAAGTTGTATTCTGCAACGGCATACAGGCCATAGATGATTCTCGCAGAAAATTCACCGTACGAAATAAGTGTGTCGTTCACCCGGCCGACCAGATCCAGCTCACCCAGCGCGGTGAAACGACCGAACGAAAGTCCACCGAACAGAGCCTTAGCCACCGGGACAGCTCCGGTGCTACCGTTGATGAACTCCGAATACTGAACCGACGCTCCGGCGAGGTAGCCGAGCGGTCTGACGTAACCTGCGCGATATGCATGTGCGATATACGTTCCGCGACCGCTGTTGTCGTAGGTGCCTACCGAAAGGTTTATCCCGGCCGCCTGCGTGCCAATCTCTACTCCATCGAAGAATGTTCCCGGGCCGTGGCCGGTAAGCTGCCGGTTAAATGAAGTATGGTCCTGTTCGTGGATTCCGAAAGCCGGAGAGAACCGCCCGGCCATGATCCAGAACCGCTGACGATCAAAATTCAGCAGGGCGTAGTTTTCGCTGATTCCGGCCTGACCGAACCGGAAAAGATAGCTGAATCCCTTCACCGGCTCAACGGCAGCATAAGAGTCCGTTTGCATGCGGAAGGTCGACAGGTCCTTGAAGACGAGACTACGGGTATCGAATCCGAATGAAAGAGCCTCGGTCAATCGGGGTGAATGAGCGCGGGAAACGATGTACTTCTTTGTCGACTGAAGCGTCAGTTCGTTCAGGGCAATGGAGTGATTGCCGTATTCGTTGCGCATCCCGCCCCCGTTCGGGCTGACATGGCAGCTCTGGCAAGGTTCGCTATGGTCGGTGGCAAACTTTGGCAGAGAAAGCGCGGAGGCTGCTATCAGGAGGACCGGCGCGATCAACGCGGGAAGAATTCGTTTCACGTCTCACGACCTTTCAGAGTGAACAGAGGTTTCGATCGGCAACCACAGCGAATCCCCGGCCGGCGTCTTTCAAGGTGGATTTCGTCTGTCTAATCTCTCCCTTTTCGCCTCTTCACTCGTACAGAGCTACATGACCGCCCCAAAGTACAGCTGACCTCAAAATTCTGCACACAAAAGAGCCTGTCCCGGTCACCCGGGACAGGCTCGCTTGCTTTTACAGTCGTTGTTTCAGTGCTTGAAATGTCTGATACCGGTGAACACCATCGCGGCATTCGCCTTGTTGGCCGCTTCTATAGCCTGGTCGTCCCCTTTGGAACCGCCCGGCTGGATAATCGCCGTGACGCCGGCATCGGTGGCCACTTCGACCCCGTCAGGCATCGGGAAAAAGGCGTCGGAGGCCATCACCGCACCCTTGCATCGGTCACCGGCTCGCTTCACGGCCATGAACCCGGAATCGACCCGCGAGGTCTGCCCCATGCCGACCCCCACAGTAGCACCGTCCTTGGCCAGAACGATTGCATTGGATTTCGTGTGCTTGACAATCTTCATTCCGAAAAGGAGATCTGCTATTTCCGCTTCGGTCGGTTGTCGATTCGTCACAACCTTCAACATCTCTTTGGTCGCTTCACTATCATCGGCCGTTTGAGCCAGTACCCCGCCGCGGATGAATCGATAATACACCTCACCCGACGGTCTCCCCTTCACGATATCCGCCAGTGTGAGGAGTCGACGGTTCTTCTTCTTCTTCAGCAGGGCCAGTGACTCATCCGAAAACGATGGTGCGAGAATGCACTCGACAAACGGAGTCTCGTGCAGCAATTGCGCGGTAGCAATGTCGACTTCCTGGTTAAGTCCGATGATCGAACCGAACGCCGAAAGAGGATCGCTCTCGTACGCTCGTTTATATGCCTCGGCGAGGTCTTTCCCGATCGCCGCGCCGCACGGGTTAGCGTGCTTAACCACGCAAGCGAACGGCTCTTTGAAGTCCAGTACCATTTCGAGACAGGCATCGAGATCGTAGTAGTTGTTGAAAGAAAGCTCTTTTCCGGCGTGCATCTGCGAGTTGATGAGGGTCGGGCCGGGAAATCCCTCCTGGCCGTACAGCGATGCCTGCTGGTGTGGATTCTCGCCGTAGCGCAGCTCCGCCTTACGCAAGTAATTCAGTGACAGATCGTGAGGGAACCGAGTCGAATCGTTCTGATCACCCGGCTTTCCGAGGGCGAAATAATCCGCAATGGCGCGGTCATACACGGCCGTGAGCTGAAACGCCTTACCGGCGCAGACCCGCCTGAAATCGTAAGTCGTGGCTCCGTCATTGGCCTCAAGCTGCTCTATGAGCGTCCCATAATCGGACGGATCCACTACGACAGTCACACTTTCGTGGTTCTTGGCTCCGGCGCGAATCATCGAGGGTCCGCCGATATCAATATTCTCGATAATCAGGTCATCGTCGGCATCCGGTTTCGCGACCGTTTGCTGAAACGGGTAGAGGTTTACGACAATCAGGTCGATACCCCGATAGTCTGACTGACTCATTACCTCGACATCTTCCGCATTTTCTCTCCGGTAGAGGATTCCGGCATGGATTTTTGGATGAAGCGTCTTGACCCTTCCCCCCAGAATTTCAGGCGCGCCGGTGAAGGTCGACACGGAGATGACGTGCGCCCCTGCCTGGCGCAGAGCTTTCAGCGTGCCGCCCGTCGATATGATCTCGATGCCGAGTTCGTTGAGCTTGAGAGCCAGTTTGTCGATACCGATCTTGTCGGAAACGGAAATAAGCGCGCGCTTAGTTTGTACCTTGTCTGTCATCCTCTTACTTTCCCGTTAGAAGTTTCTGTGCCTGACGGTACCGGGCGGCCGATGCCTCGACAACTTCGGAAGGAAGCTCCGGGGCCGGCGGTTTCTTGTTCCAGTCGAGTTGATCGAGATAATCGCGTATCGGCTGTTTGTCAAACGACGGCTGGCTTTTGCCGGGAGCATAGCGGTCGGCCGGCCAGAACCGGCTGGAGTCCGGCGAAAGAACTTCATCGATCAAAATGAATCGACCGTCTTTGTAGCCGAATTCGAACTTGGTGTCAGCGATGATTATGCCTTTGGTGGCGGCATAATCGGCGGCTTTCTTGTAAATCGCGAGCGACTTGTCGCGGCAGAGGGTCGCCGTCTCCTTGCCCACCAGTTCAACCAATTGATCGTAGCTGATATTGGCGTCGTGACCGGAATCGTTCTTCGACGACGGCGTGAACAGCGCTTCGGGCAGTTTCCCCGATTCCTGAATGTCGGCCGGGAAGCTGAAACCGTGCACAATGTTCGAGCCGTTCTTGCGCGCTTCCTTGAGCTCCTTCCACATCGAACCGGAGATGTACCCGCGCACGATACACTCGGCATCGACCCGGTCGGCCTTCGTGACGATCATCGAACGACCATCGAGAATGTCACGATACTTCCGCAGCGGTTCCGGATATTCGTCGATATTAGCGGTGACAAGATGGTTCTCGACCACATCGCTGAGGAAGTCGAACCAGAAGAGCGACATTGCCGTCAGTACTTTCCCCTTGCCCGGGATGCCGTTCGGCATGACTACATCGAATGCCGAGATCCGGTCCGAAGCTATAAACAGCAGGGAGTCGCCGAGGTCATAGATATCGCGGACCTTGCCGCGTACCTTGAGAGGAAACTCCTTCATGTCGGTTTGTAATACAATCTCTTCAGTTTTGGTCATTGTACAGTCCCTTTATCAGTTTTTCGAGTACCCGGGGATAGATTCGGTGCTCAAGGACGAGAACTCGGGCCGCCAGGCTTTCCGGCGTATCGTTCGGCTCAACCGGCAGCTTCACCTGTTCCAGAATTCGGCCGTTGTCATAAATCTCGTCCGCGAGGTGCACCGTCACTCCGGACTCTCTTTCTTTGTTTGCTATCACTGCTTCGTGTACAAAATGCCCGTACATCCCTTTGCCGCCGTATTTGGGCAGGAGGGCCGGGTGAATATTGGTAATTTTTCCTTTGTATCGCTTGACCACCTCAGCCGGTAACAATCTCAAGTAGCCGGCGAGGGCGAGATAAGCTATCTCGCGTTGTTCCAGCAGATCGAGAAGGTGCCGTCCCGCCGCCTCTTCCGAATCGAATTTCTTCGCCCGGAACACGACTCCTTCGATACCTGCATTTCGAGCTCTTTCCAATCCGTAGGCTTTGGAACTGGTCGATACCACAAGCGCGATTTCGGCATGCAGAATCCCGGCTCTGGTCGCATCGATCAGCGCCTGAAGATTCGAACCACCTCCGGAAATGAATACTGCTATTTTAGGTCCCAGTGATGGCATTTGTTACTCGGACAGCTTAGATTTCAAGATTTCGTTCACGATCACCGGATTCGCCCGCCCGCCGGTTTCTTTCATTACTTCACCCACAAGATGGCTCAGGACTTTCACTTTACCGTTTCTGAACTGCCTCACGCTCTCAGAGTTCCGCGCAAGTACCTTTTCGACTACATTGAGCAGAGCTTTTCGGTCGGAAATTTGAGTGAGCTGTTGTGACTCGATTATCGTTAGAGCATTGGCGCCGGTCTCGACCATTTCGGACAGAACCGTTTTGGCGATCTTTCCTGAGACCTCTCCGGACTCCACCCGATTGACTAAATCTGCCAGCCGATCGGGCTTTACGCGACAGTCTGAGATTGACTCGTGACGCTGGTGGAGCTGTCCGAGAAGTTCCGTGGCGATCCAGTTCACGACCAGGCTGTAATTCGTAGCCTGACTCGCGACCGCTTCAAAATAGCCGGCCAGATCGCGAGTCGCGCTCAGCAGCTCAGCCTCGCCCTCTCGGATTCCGTATTGAGCGACGAATCTTCGCACTTTGTCGCTCGGAATTTCCGGAAGAGACTGTCTGGCCGCTTCTATCTGCAGCTCGGAGACGGTCGCCTGCGGAAGGTCCGGTTCAGGGAAATAACGATAGTCTTCGGACTCTTCCTTCGATCGCATCAACTCAACATCTTGTGACGATTCGTTCCAGAGCAACGTCGCCTGCTCAACTGACTCGCCCGACTTGAACAGCTTGACCTGTCGTTGAATCTCCGTTTCGAGCGCCCGTTCGACCGCCCGAAACGAATTCATGTTCTTGATCTCGGTGCGGACGCCTAACTGATTGCTGTCGCTCCGGCGGACGGAGACGTTCGCATCACAGCGCAACTCACCCTTCTCCATGTCGGCGTGCGACACCTGAAGGTATTGGAGTAGCTGTTTAAGCGCAATCAGATAACTGGCTGCTTCAGCAGGAGTTGACAGCACCGGTTCGGTTACAATCTCAAGCAGTGGGAGGCCGCAACGGTTGAGGTCAACCCGGCTGAACTCCTCCCCCGCCTCCGGGTGCAGGAGTTTACCGGCGTCCTCTTCGATATGAATGCGAGTGAGGCTGCACTGTTTCAATTCTCCTTCACGGGTTTTGTACTCGACCGTCCCCCCGGTTCCTATTGGACGGTCGTATTGTGAAATCTGGTACCCTTTAGGAAGGTCGGGATAGAAGTAGTTCTTGCGGGCGAAAATCGAGATTTCGTGCACCTGTCCGCCGGTGGCCAGGATCGTCTTGACCGCTTTTTCTATGACTTCGGAGTTGAGGACGGGAAGACTCCCGGGCAAACCGAGACAGGTTGGACAGGTTCGGCTGTTCGGTTCCGCTCCGAACACCGATTCACACGCGCAGAACATCTTCGTTCTGGTATCAAGCTGCACGTGAACTTCAAGCCCGATTGTCGGCTGATAGTCGCCGATCTCTGGCATCGCCGGATGTCCTTTCTACACTGAACCGTCAGAGGGTAACCGGGTCGCAGGCTCACAGATAACATTGTTTAAGCGATGTGGCGGTTTCTGATAAGAAACTGCCCTACGTTGATTCATCAACACGCCCGCTCACCGGAGGATAGAATATAGCCGAAAACGATCCGATGTCAACCTAATCGGAAGGATGCCCGGACTCCAGCCGCTTTGCTTCTATAGTATCAAGAAACGCTTTAAGGTCAGTGCGGAATCTGCTTGGAATTTCAAGATTTACGACATGCCCAGTCTTCTCGTAAACGATTAGCTTGCTGCCTGAGATAAGCTGGTGGAGCTGCTTTGAGAGCGGCAGGAAGATCCGGTCAAGCTCGCCGATTTGAATCAATGTCGGCGTTTTGATCCGATCCACGACTTTCAGATCGTACTCGCGGGGATATTTCCCCCGCATCGGATCGCGCCAGAATGCGCCGCTGTGGTCCTCGATCATCCGCCTGATCAGATCGCGGACTTCTGCAAGGTCCTTCTTGTACCACATCAGGGCGACTTCCATCCACTTCTTCTTGGCCTCATCCGGTCCCTGCTCACGGGCCAGTTTGTCGAGATGGCCTATTCGTGGTCCGGGGTCGAATCCGGCGGCCGAAGTCCCCACCAGAGTCATCGATGCAAGTCGTTCCGGATACTTGAGGGAGAACCCGAGGGCGGTTGTTCCTCCCATCGAGAGACCCACCATGTGAACCTTGTCCAATCCGGTTGCGTCAAGGAATCCCAGCACGTCTTCGACCCGGTGGGCCCGGCTGTACCCGCTCTGCGGCGCATCGGACCTGCCGTGCCCCTTGAAATCAAGCGTGAGCGTGCGGTACCACCGGCTGAAGAATTTCGCGTCGGCCTGCCATGAACGACGGTCAAGGGTGAAACCATGCAGGAACACGATCGGGTGCCGCCCGGCATTGCCGGTTTCCGACGGGAAGTCTTCGTAGTACAGGCGGTGTGTTTTCAGATCTGCGAACGGCATCACATTCCTCTATTTCTGCGCGTCTTCCAAAAAGCGCGCGAGCGCAAACAGGTCACGTTCACCAAAGCGACGAGCCATAAGCTGTACACCGACCGGAAAAC
>CAZFOY010000024.1:0-7099 GCA_964520865.1 uncultured Ignavibacteriales bacterium
GTCAGGAGCCCTGCGCTCCTGACGGTGTACGTCAATTCGCAAGCGGCTGCGGACAAGTTCAGGTTCGTTCATTGAACGCTGTCGCGTTCACCTCCGAGACCTACGAAGACTCGCGGGGTCTTATGAAATCCTCCTGTAGCCCACATCATTGAGAAACGCAGCAGCCCGAACGACCGCCACTCGGGTCCTGGGTGAAGTCGAGATCGTTCTAACGCTTCAGTCCTGGAGCCTGCTGACCGAAAGGTAAGTCTGCCCTGAGTCTGCTCTGACCAGCACCATATTCTCCGGACCGCCCGCTAAAATATCGGCGACACCCTTGAACTGCTGTCGCGATATCAGGGTCCCATCGTCGTTTACCGTGTAGACAATGGTCTTCGAAGCATCGTTAATCATCCCGTGGGAATAGTACGAGGTCTGCGGTGTCTGCAGGACAACCTTGTTATCTATGACAAGGAGACTCGGGTACCACGAACTTCCTTCCGTGTAAGGCGAAGGTATAGTATCGCTCCACACGGTCTGACCGGTAGCATAGTTCACATAATCGAGAATATGGTCGCCGTGTCGTCCAGCCTCTCCGCAGTAGAGCGCGACATGGCTGGCGTTGTCCGATAGCGCAGCGTTGTCGACATACTCGAAACCAGGATCACGCGTCCATACTATCCCCAGCCTGGCGTCAAGGACCCCGAAACTGCTGCCAAGGTAAGTCACGATTTTCCCATCGCACCTGGGCAGATCGATCGGACTCACTTTGTTCGCCTTGGCGTTGGGAAATTTGAAAGCTGCCACACACGAATTCTTGAAGACATCGAATACACGGACGGAATCACCAAACAGCACGACAAGAGAGTCATTCAAGGCGTCAGTCTCTGTGCTGTTGGGAGCAACACATAGCTCCACGCCGGTCCGGCCAAAGACTCTGGGATGGTTCACGCCGCTCAGCCCTCCGGAACATTGAAAGAAATACTTTCCATTCGGCGACGGCATCAGAATACCGGCAAGATTTTTTGTCGAGAACAGAAAAGCCCCCGCCAGGTCGTATATGCGCGCGTCGGAGTAATCCTCGTACGGTACAAGCGAAACGACCATGGCCGGATGCTCGCCACGTCCGAAATGAATCACCGTATAGGGCCCGGGAATGTTCAGAGTTTCTCGGTTGTCCTGTAAATCAATTACTCGGATGGAGGATTCTTTGGTCGTCCGATCCCCGTATTGTAGGATCAGGTAGTTGTTAACGACTTGATGAATAAGCGCGTCGCCTATCGGGATCGTTGACGCCGTATCGATCACATCGGTTTGAGCGCTGATCGTGCAACGAACCAGCAAACACAGACAGATCAACACTAACAACTGTTTCATACACCCTCCTGAATCACTCGCTCGTTGATCCACTTCGACCTACCCCGGTTCGGCTTGACCAAGCCTTAACTTCATCAATATCAAGGTCCGCCGGCGAAGTGTCAATCAAATATCGATATCCGGCGGAGGTGAGTGCTTCCGGTTGACTGTTAAATGTTGACCTCTGCGAGGCCCCTTAGATACTTTTGAACGAAACCACCGTGAGGAGAAGCGGAAGATGAAAATGATCAAGTTTCCCAATCCGTTTTCGCACAACCATCCACCGGTACAGGATGTCAACGTACTCCTGGAGCAGCGATCGACTCTCGGACAGCGGGTGGCCGACTGGGTGGTCATTGCGATCGGTTCCTGGGGATTCATTCTCGGACAGTCGGCCCTGCTCGTTGTCTGGATTCTGCTCAACATCCTGGCGTTTGCGCACCACTGGGACCCGTATCCGTTCATTCTGATGAATCTCTTCCTCTCGCTGCAGGCAGCCTATACCGCACCGATCATCATGATGAGCCAGAACCGGCAAAACCAACGGGATCGACTCGAAGCCCACAACGACTATCTTGTTAATCAGAAGGCTGAGATCGAAGTACGCGCGATCATGGATCATCTTGCGGCCCAGGACCAGGCGCTGCAGGAGATTTATCAACTGGTGGCAAAACTTCAGGGGAACGAGGCGGAAGATGATTAACGTGGATAGGATTCTCCTATGCCGCTAACGACTCACACCGAGAAGCACTTCACGGCCTCGGACACCGTCCGGGATATCGTGATCGGAATGTCCGATGGTCTCACCGTGCCGTTTGCTCTCGCGGCCGGGATGTCGGGCGCCGTCTCGGTCACTACCCTTGTGGTGACGGCCGGCCTGGCTGAGATCGCGGCCGGCTCAATCTCGATGGGACTCGGAGGGTATCTGGCAGGCAAGACCGACGTTGAGCATTACGAATCGGAGAGACATCGAGAAATTCACGAAACCGAAGAACTCCCCGATCTGGAAACGAAAGAGGTTGAAGATATCTTCCGCGAGTACGGTCTTTCCGACGAACAGCTTGAGCCGGTGGTTACCGCCATTTGCTCCGATCAGGATCGGTGGGTCGACTTCATGATGCGCTATGAGCTGGGACTGGAGAAACCTAAGGCTGATCGGGCGAGAAAAAGTGCATTCACTATTGCCGTCGCTTACATTGTAGGCGGATTCATTCCGCTGGCGCCTTATATTTTCATCCGCCACGACGTGCGGGTGGCGCTCTATGTCTCAGTAGCAGTCACGCTGGTGGCCCTCTTTGTTTTCGGATTCATCAAAGGAACTTTCACCGGCTCGCGACCGTTCCGAAGTGCATTTCGTACTGCTGTTATCGGAGGAGTAGCCGCGGTGGTTGCATTCGGAATAGCGAAGTTGATAGCGTAGGACTGACCCATGAACAAGGCTGACTTGACCTACATCAGATGAACGAACTGATATTTACTCTGGTAATACTGCTCGGCTCTTTCTCCGCCGGATTTCTCGGTTCACTGACCGGGCTGGGCGGAGGGATCGTCATCATCCCGATGCTTACATTGTTGTTCGGCGTTGACCTTCGCTATGCCATCGGAGCTTCGCTCGTATCCGTCATCGCAACTTCGAGCGGTGCGGCGGCAGCCTATGTTCGTGAGGGGTTTTCGAATATTCGGATCGGCATGTTTCTCGAAGTTGCAACGACCGTGGGGGCACTTGTTGGCGCAATGATAGCAGCCTTTCTCGCTCCGAGCGTAATCGCAGTCATTTTCGGCCTTATGCTGCTCTACTCGGCGTATCTCTCTTCCCGATCGCGACACGAAGGATATATCGATCACCCACCCGACAAGCTTGCGACTCTTCTGAAGATGAACGGTTCTTACCCCGACGGAAAACAGGAGCGGGCATATCATGTTTACCGCGTACCGGGCGGATTCGCCGTCATGTTCGCGGCCGGTGCGTTGTCCGGCCTGCTCGGTATCGGATCGGGCGCGGTGAAGGTGCTCGGGATGGACCACATCATGCGCATTCCGTTCAAGGTGTCCACGACCACGAGTAATTTCATGATCGGAGTAACTGCGGCCGCAAGTGCGGGCGTCTATTTGAGCCGGGGCTATATCGATCCTGCCCTGGCGATGCCGGTGATGCTCGGTGCGTTGTCCGGCTCGATGTTGGGGGCGAAAGTCCTCATGAAAGTACATACGAAGTATCTTCGCATTGTATTCGCGATCGTCATTTTCGTCATGGCCTGCGAGATGATCTACAAGGGAATAAACGGGAAGTTCTAAATGCACGAGACCGATAAACATCCCGGAAGTATCAGGATGGAGATCCTGATTGGAAAGCTGCTGAAGATCGGTGTGCTGATTTCGTCGGCGATCGTCCTGATCGGCGGGATCCTCTTTATGATGAAGTCGGCCGGCTCCCAACCCCAGTACGGAATTTTCAAAGGAGAACCGATCGCCTTTCGGACGGTTGGCGGAATCTTCAAAGAGACATTTTCTTTCAGCAGTCGAGGTATCATGCAGCTTGGGATTCTGTTGCTGCTGGCCACCCCGATCATGCGCGTGCTTTTGTCGGTCCTGATCTTTATTAAAGAGAAGGACAAACTCTATATCGTGGTTACGTCGATCGTTCTCGCCGTGCTCATCTATAGCGTCTTTTTCGGCGGCTAACGGCCGTTATTCTGAAGTAGAAACTCCACTTTCCAGCTTAATATGCTTCAGGGCGGCTCAGAAACCGTTTGTATCAAACAATCCGGGCATATATATTGCATTTAATAGAACCGTACAAAGCACCCTTGCTGTGGGGCTTTTACGAAAGCAGAAGACGAGCGACCGGCCGATCAACCGGCGGGCCGTAAGTAAAAGCGACGATTTAGGTTGCCGGTATCGGTTGCCTCTTACCTGACATCTCGACAAGTCAATCGGTTTCCGGATAGGATTCTATGAAGAGGTTCATACTTCTGATCGCCTGCATGTTTTGTGCAGCCAGCAGCTTCGCTGATTTCAACGTATCCATTGGCCGAGTCGGTTGTGTCAGCCCCGGACATACCGCTTCAGTACCGATTTACCTCGACAATCCCGCTCCCGGAATACAATTCGGCGGATTCGAGCTCCAGATAGCTTACAGCGTCTCCCTCACGTTTCAATCGGCGCAACCCGGCGAAGTCTATTCGGATTGCGGGTGGGAGTATTTCTGGACGCAGCAGTCAGGACCGGGGAGGGTTCGCATAATAGCGGTAGCGGATATAAACAACGGCGCCTCGCATCCCAGTTGCTATGGCGATCACTCCGGTGTCATTGCCAGCCTAAGATTTCTCGTCCCGCCTGACTCACTGATTCAGGACACTTTCTTTCCTGTCAAATGGGTCTGGTACGGATGCACCGATAATTCATTCTCGGCCAGGTCAAGCAACACGCTCTATGTCTCCAGCGACGTTTACGATTTCGACGGCACGAACGAATTTCCGATCACCAAGGACACCAGTTTCCCGTCGCTCTACGGAGCGCCCTACCAGTGCGTCGCCGACACTGCTAACGAAGCCGTTCGGTTCGTCGACTTTCACAACGGAGGACTGATCCTCGCGTCGGGATCACAAATTATCCACTGCCCTCCTGATACTACCGTCGCCACGACAGGTGGTTTGTGCGGGGCTATGGTGAGTTTCAATCTCTCGGCAAGTCCCGAGTGCGAACCGGTTACGATTAGCTCCATCCCTTCTTCCGGTGCCTTCTTCCCGCTCGGGACTACTCATGTCAGAGTAACGGCAGTCACCGCAGCCGGAGACACAAGCACCTGTACTTTCGACGTCACGGTCGTTGACGGGGAAGCGCCGACCATACAATGTCCTGCGGATATTGTGACCGGCAATGATCCGGGCCAGTGGGGAGCAACCGTTAGCTACTCGGTTACCGCTTCGGACGCATGCTCCGGTGTCAACGTAACGACCAATCCGCCTTCCGGTTCGTTCTTCCCGCTCGACGTCACACCTGTGACATGTATCGCCACCGATGGCGCGGGCAATGCCGACACGTGTGTCTTTACCGTCACCGTTGTCGATACCCAGCCGCCGCAGATAGTTTGCCCGGCGGACATAGATGAAATAGCTGATATCGATTCTTGCGGACGAGTCTTCACTTTCAGCGTGACCGCGACGGACAACTTGCCGGGCGTGCGTACGAATGTTACCCCGCCTTCGGGCAGCTTTTTCCCGGTCGGGTCAACGCTGGTGACGGCAATAGCCACCGATCTCGCAGGGAATAAAGACACTTGCTTCTTTACGGTGACAGTGCGTGACTCCGTGCCGCCTGTCATAGACTGCCCCTCGGATACGGTCGTGGGGAATTCGCCGGGTGAGTGCGGTGCACCGGTCTCGTTTGGTGTATCCGCTGCGGACAATTGTTCTGAAGCAACAGTGACTTCTTCGATACCATCCGGGACCTTCTTCCCTATCGGCGTTACACCGGTTACGGTCATAGCGTCTGATATCTCCGGAAATGCCGACACCTGCACGTTTACCGTCACGGTACAGGACACTCAACCACCAGTTCTCGCCTGCCCGGGCGATTTGGCCTTTCCTACCGACCAGGGTGAATGTGGTGCACTTCTGATTTACAGTCTCGATCCGTCGGACAACTGCCCCGGTACAACCGTGTCCACGAATATCCCTTCGGGGACTTTCCTGCCGGTCGGTTCTACGCTGGTCAGAGCGATCGCGGTCGATGCTTCGGGGAACGCCGATACCTGCACTTTCAACGTCGAAGTCAAAGACATGGAACCGCCGACCATATCTTGTCCTGCCCCTGTTGAAGTTGCGAATGAGCCGGGTCAATGCGGAGCGGTCGTGAATTTCGATGTTTCCGCGACGGACAACTGCGGCGAAGCCTCGCTGCAGGTGACTCCGCCTTCGGGCACATTCTTCGAGGTCGGAACTACTTCGGTTGTCTGTATTGCTTCCGATCAGTCCGGAAACGCCGATACTTGTACATTTGATGTAACCGTAACCGATACCGAGCCGCCGTTGCTCGCTCCGATGTCGGATATCTCGGTTCCGAACGACTCATTACAGAATGGCGCCACCCTGATCTTCAATATCTCAGCGCCGGACAATTGCCCCGGCGCCACGGTAACGACAGATCCGCCCAGCGGGTATTTCTTCCCGATCGGCACGACCCAGGTTCATGTTGTCGCAACTGACAATTCCGGAAATACCTCGACTCAGAACTTTCTGGTGAACGTTACCTTAGTCGATGACGATTTGGACGGTGTGAACAACGGCGTCGACAACTGTCCCGATACCTACAACCCGGACCAGGCCGATGCGAACGGAGATGGCATTGGCGATGCTTGCTGTTGTGTCGGTATGCGCGGGAATATCGACAATGACCCGAACGGGGCTGTAGATATCTCCGATCTGATCGCGCTGGTGGAGTATTCCTTCAACCCTGAGGGCTCAATCCTTGCTTGCCCTGCCGAGGCGGATGTCGATGGTTCAAATACGATCGATATTGCCGATATCATTTACCTCGTCGACTATTCTTTTGGATCGCCTCAGGGACCGGCCCCGGTCTCCTGTTCCCCGTAGCTTGCCTGACACAACGCACGATCGCGATCTGTCATATTGAAATCACCGTGAGATTTGAGAGATTGCCCCTCGATTATGGTGCCGAAGGGGGGATTTGAACCCCCACTCACTTGCGTGAACTGCGCCCTGAACGCAGCGCGTCTACCAGTTTCACCACTTCGGCATCATCT
>CAZFOY010000024.1:7199-52352 GCA_964520865.1 uncultured Ignavibacteriales bacterium
TCCTTTCGACGCCTATTCTACCCCTACGAACTCGAGTGGATGGAGGGCGGCTCGGTCGACCATGTCCTGC
Source organism: uncultured Ignavibacteriales bacterium (assembly GCA_964520865.1). Lineage (GTDB taxonomy): Bacteria > Zixibacteria > MSB-5A5 > GN15 > FEB-12 > CAVQCT01. Next base: position 7,270 of record CAZFOY010000024.1, read on the forward strand.
GGCTGATCCAGGGACTTCCTCTCTATGTATCGCCGACCCTGGACTTCACTCCCTATCGGTACACGCCGCTGTATTATTTCGTGAGCTGGTTCGTAGCGGAGATCACGGGAATAGGATTCGTTCCGCTTCGAATCGTCTCAATTCTCTCGACTTTGGCCTGTTTCGGATTGGTGTTTCAGTTCGTGCGGAAAGAAACCGGCAATGTTTGGGCCGGACTCGCCGGAGTGGGATTTCTCGCAGCGACTTATCCCATCGGTGGGGACTGGTTCGATGTCGGTCGGTGTGATATGCTCTTTATCGCGCTACTGCTTGGCGGGCTGTATGTTCTTCGGTTCTACGCAAGTGCCCGGGGTGTTCTTATGGCAGCGTTGCTGTTTTCGCTGTCCTACCTGACTAAACAAGTTGCCACGTTAGTAATTATTCCGATGGCCTTATATATGCTCGTAGTAGATCGGAAGCGCGGAGTCCTATTCATATGCGGTACGGTAGTCGGCATCGTCGCGACCTCACTCGCCTTTGAGCAGGTGTACCATGGATGGTACTCGTACTATACATTTGAGCTGGGACGAAGCATAACCTATCGCGGTACTCTGTTCGGGCGTTTTCGTTCATATCTCCACGTGTTGGTACTGCGACCGTTCCCGGTAGTCAGTCTGCTGGGATTATTCTATCTGGTCTATCGGACGTTTGAAGCGAAGAATCTTCGAGGCAGATTGTACTATTGGTTTGCCATCGGATCGCTGACATTCTCTGCATTCCTGCTATGGATCAACGCCGGTTCCTACTACAACAACCTGATTCCGCAACACGTTGCTCTCGCTCTCGTGCTCGGCTGCAGCCTGGGAGTGGTAATCGAAAAAGCCCGCTCCAGCAAGTCAGCGAGAATGGGCGCAGTGTCGATTGCGGCTCTACTTCTGACAATTGGTCAGATGGCAACGATGCGATACGATCCGGCAAGACTGATTCCAACCTCCGCCGACAGACAGGCGGGCGACGCGTTCGTGAATCTCATGCGATCCATCGATGGCGAGGTCCTGGTACCGTTCCACGGGTATATTCCGGTCCTGGCAGGCAAGCGAAGCCATGCGCAGCGCATGGCGATGCAGGATGTAATCAACAGAACCCGGGGACATCCGAGAGATTCACTTCTTGCGGACATACGACGGAGCATCGCGGAGAAGAGGTTCAGCGCCATCATCCTCGACCATCGCTGGTTCGACCGGGAAATGAGTTCCACCTATGATTCAACGGGCGTGGTCTTTGCAGACACTACCGTGTATTGGCCGGTTACCGGCTGGCGAATTCGGCCCACAACAATTTTCCGACCGAAACCTCCGGCTGATCTCGGAGACCACATCCCGGAAATCGATTCGACGGCGAAGGTCAAGCAGTGAAGACGACGTTGCTTTCATCTATTCTGCCCGATCGCAAGAGACTCCTCATGCTCACTCTCCTGCTGCTACTTGCACTGATCGTGATCAGGTGTGCATGGGTTGGCGATGACTCATACATCACCTTCCGCACAATCGACAATTTTACCCACGGCTATGGCCTGACCTGGAATACTGACGAACGAGTCCAGGGCTACACCCATCCACTCTGGATGCTGTTTCTGTCGCTGTTCTATCTGTTCACTCACGATATATACTACACGAGTATACTGGTATCGCTGTTGCTCACGATCGCCGCTGCGTTTCTTCTTTGGACCTATATTGCAGAGACCGAGGTTGGGGCCGTATTTGCTGTCGTAGCGATGCTCGCGTCAAAGCCTTTTATCGACTATGCAACATCCGGACTCGAGAATCCTCTGACATACCTTTTGCTGGCAGTCTTTTTCCTGCTCTACTTCCATCGCAAAACAGAGGTCAAGAGCACCTTCTGGCTTGCCTTTGCGGGATCCCTCGTAGTGCTCAATCGCATGGATCTCGCATTAATCGTCTCACCCGCTGTGCTATACTATCTATGGGAGAATCGCAGTGTTCGATCCATGTTAGGCGTGCTCGCTGGCACATGGCCGTTTGTTGCATGGGAGGCATTCTCGGTTTTCTACTATGGTTTCCCTTTCCCAAACACTGCCTACGCCAAACTCAGCACCGGAATAGCTCGATCCGACCTGGTGACTCAAGGTTGGTATTATCTTCAGAATGGCGTAGAACAATCACCTTTCACCATCTTCGTTATGGCAGCTTCGATTGCATACGCAGTCTATCGACGTTCTTTCAAGCTGATAGCGCCGGCGATAGGAATCCTGCTATACGCGGGCTACATAGTAAGAGTGGGAGGAGACTTTATGGAAGGAAGATTCCTTGCGGCGCCTTTTCTCGTTGGAGTCATCCTTCTGAGCCGTCACCATTTCGACCTGACCTACCGGGAGAGTACCATGATTGCCGTTTCGGCCTTGTCACTCGGAATTTTCTGGCCTCATTCACCGATACGAGCGGACACCAACTACGGTAAAGGCCCGGAACTGTACTACGACCTTAAAGGGATTTCGGACGAGCGCGCCGGCTACTATCAATACACAAGCCCGCTGCTGCAAGACCATACCCGTCCGATCCCCAATCATCCATGGGTACTCGAGGGCCTGAAGGCGCGTGCCGATTCCACGAAGTTGGTTTGGCGCGGAGGCATCGGATTCTTCGGTTACTTCGCAGGTCCGCATGTCCATATAGTCGACAAACATGCCCTGACTGAGCCACTTCTTGCCCGATTGCCGACTGTTACTCCTCGCAAATGGCGAATCGGTCATTTTGCCCGAATTGCACCCGAGGGATACCGACAGACACTTGAGTCCGGCAAAAACGAAATTGTCGACAGTTCCCTGGCACGATACTACGACAAGCTAATGCTGGTAACTCGCGGCCCGCTGTTTAGCCTGAGTCGCCTGAGAGCAATTTGGAGATTCAATACCGGGCAATTCAACCACTTGCTTCGTGAGTATTTGAACCAGCCTCAGCGGGTTGCTCTTCGTCACTTTGACACACCTCGACCGGAAGGCACGCCCTATAACGCGCACGGATGCATTCTTCTGTCGAAGTCGGGGCTTAAGGTGCTGGTTGGAGAGGTGACATATGCTCCTCGCGTGGAAATCAGCGCCGACTGCAACGACGAATATATCCTCCACTTCTTGAGAGGCACGGACGACCACGGATCGGTAGTCATCAAACCTCGGAGAATCCCAAGCGGAGGTCTGCGGGTGGAGGTGGTTGACGTTCCTCAGGAAGCCGTTCGATTGGGGTACTACTACATCCTGATTATTCCGAAGGATGGCGACGGTACTTACAGCGTGGGCCATGTTCGCCTGCTGAACGACTGATCTCCCCAAAAGAAAACCGCCCCGATTGCGGGGCGGCATCAAAGAATATTGCTGGATCTTAGTCCGGACTAATTCAGGTACGCCCGAAGCGACCGGCTTCGGGATGCATGACGAAGGCGTCGTATCGCCTTTTCCTTGATCTGGCGGACACGCTCCCGGGTCAGGGAGAATCGTGCGCCGATCTCCTCAAGGGTCAGCGCCTTCTCATGATTGAGACCGAAATACAAATTGATGACTTCGGCTTCACGAGGGGTCAACGAATCGAGCGCCTTTTCAATTTCGACTTTCAGCGAACTCTTCAGCAATGACTCGTCCGGCGAAGGCTGATACTCGTCTTCGAGAACGTCGATCAGTGAATTGTCTTCGGACGCCGAAAACGGAGCATCGAGCGACAAGTGCGAGTTCGAGATCTTCAGCGTATCCGATACTTCGCCTTCCGATAGCTCAAGCTCGTTGGCGATCTCCTCCGGAGAGGGAAGCCGTCCGAGTCCCTGTTCGAGCTGGCTCGAGACCTTGCCGATTTTGTGAAGTGTCCCGACTCGGTTGAGCGGCAGACGGACAATTCGGCTCTGCTCCGCCAGCGCCTGCAGGATGGCCTGACGGATCCACCACACGGCGTAGCTGATGAATTTGAAACCACGGGTTTCATCGAACCGCTTCGCAGCCTTGATTAATCCGATGTTCCCTTCGTTGATTAAATCAGCCAGGGAGAGACCCTGATTCTGATACTGCTTGGCGACCGAAACGACGAATCGCAGATTGGCCTTTGTGAGTTTCTCCAGGGCTTTCTTATCGCCCTGCTTGATCTTGCGAGCCAGGCGCACTTCCTCGTCGGCGCTGATCAGAGGTGTTTCCCCGATTTCGCGAAGATACAGATCGAGCGAGCGATCCTCATCGCGATATTTTAGGGATTGTTTTGCCACAGTCTCTGATACTCTCCTTCCGTTGTCAATGAGCGCAGAGATCCACTATTCGGATCTGTGCGAGATTACATTCCTATGTCCAGTCATTGAGGTCTGATGACTTTTCGCGCAATCGTCCCGTCCGGCTCCACCACGATCAGCGGTATCCGATCCGAGTTCTTAGGCGACGACTTCCGCAGAGAGTCGATATCACTCAGGCTCTTCACCGTCTGACTCCCGACCTGCAGAATGATCGTCCCTCGGGCGATCGAGGCGTTGTCGGCCGGGCTTCCCGGGACGACCCGCCTCACGTACACACCTTCGACTTCTTTCGCCCCCAGCGCTTTCGCCACATCGGGCGTAAACGCCATCAACTCCATACCCAGCCAGCTATTGACCTGGAAGTCATCGTTGGCCTGCGGCTGAGTCTGCGCCGTATCGTCCAGCGCCGTCAGAAATTTATCGCGGTCGCCGACCACCGTGGTCAACTTCATCCGTGAACCGTTCCGAACAACTTCAATCGGGATAGGTTCCCCTCCCTTTACCTGAGAGACCAGAACCGAAAGTTGGCTGTTATTGTCGACCGGCTGATTGTTTATCGACAGGATGATATCACCGCTTTTTATACCCGCCTTATCGGCCGGTGATTCACTGAAGACTGAATCGATCTTCACCCCGTGGACACCGTCGAGACCCTGTCTCCGCGCTTCCTGTTCCGTCAAGGTGCCGAGCCAGACACCGAGCCATCCGCGGCTCACTTTGCCGGTTGCGATAAGATCCGGCACAACCGATCGGGCCAGATTGATCGGAATGGCAAAGCCTATTCCTACCGAAGCTCCGGTGGGACTGGAGATGGCCGCATTGACACCGACACACTCTCCTTTGAGATTCAACAGCGGGCCCCCAGAGTTGCCCGGATTGATCGAGGCATCGGTCTGGATATAATTCTGATACGCCGGCGTTTCGCGGCCGAAATTCAAATTCGTTCTTCCCTTGGCCGAGATCACACCTACCGTTACGGTCCGGTCGAGTCCCTGCTGCGGGAACGGATTGCCGATAGCAATGGCCCAATCACCTACTTTAATCTCATCCGAATTGCCGAACGGAATGGTGGTAATGTCTTCATCTTTGGCATTGATCTTCAGTACGGCCAGATCGGTCTGGGGATCGGCGCCGACCAGTTTCGCCGTGTAGTGGTATCCCGAAGCAGTCGTGACTGTGAGCTGATCGGCATCCTCCACGACATGATTATTCGTCAAGATGTAACCGTCGGGACGGAAAAAGAACCCCGACCCGCTCGCCGTGGCAAAAGCGGTTCCCTGGTGCCACCACGGAACATTGGAGTCTTTAGCTCGGGCGGAAATATTGACGACGGCTTTTTCTACTTTCTCGACTACGCCGACAAAGGGAGACTCCTGCTCACCGTTTCGTTCGATGACCGGATAGGTCCCCGTTTGAGCTATGTTGAGGGCTGGCTCAGCGGTCGCTTCGCGGGTGAAGTCGAGATTCGCCGCGATCATGATCCCGGCAAATAAAAAAACGACCGCGGTCGATATGAGCAAAAAAACCTGACGTCCCCTGGATTTTCTATTCGCAGGGGATAAAAAGCCTGGTTTCAATTTCGTTTTATCCTCCGGGTACTAAGCCTAATATGATAATGACGCAGACCGCCCGCGTCAAGCCTTTTCTTCCGCTATCCTTGTACTCTTTAACGAATTGAGAACGCCTTTTGATTCAAAAAAAGTGCAATTCGGCACATTTTACAGACAATACGTAAAAAGAGGCTCCCGGAGCGGCTTTTCAATTCGGCCGGGCGGCCGTTTAACTTGTCCACGGGGTCGGAACCAGGCCGTCTGAATGTGATTAGGGGATCCCGGCGCCTATTGACTTTTGGACCGGAAGCGTCTACCTTGACAGCAGTTATGGCCTCACTGGCAACCACCAAGCGGACAATCGTAGATGTCGGCAAGTCGCTTTACCTCCGGGGAATGCTGGCCGGCACCGATGGAAATATTTCGGCTCGGGTTCCCGATGGTCGGATCGTGATCACCCCGTCGGGCCTTCCCAAGGGCCGCCTCTCCCCCGACGACCTGACGGTTGTCGACTCGGGCGGAGCCCATCTGGAAGGACGACTCCCGGCGTCCTCGGAAATAGCCATGCACTTATTCGTATACGACAGCCGACCGGACATCAATGCGTGCGTCCACACCCACGCTCCGTACTCGACCGCATTTGCGGTCGCCGGTATTACTCTGAACGAAGACATTCTGCCTGAAGTTGTGCTGTTCGTCGGAGCCATCCCGCTCACCGAGTACGCCCCTCCGGGAACGAAAGCGGTCCCGGACTCGCTCGCCCCATACGTTGCTGAAAGCAACGCCTTTCTCCTTCGGAATCACGGACTCCTGACGATCGGGAATTCGGTGGAGGAGGCCTTTTGCCGTCACGAAGTTGTCGAGCACTTCGCCCGTATCATGCATCTCGCGCATCAGCTTGGCGGGCCAAAGAAATTGCCGCCCGACGATCTCAAGCGGCTCAGGTTGATGCGACAAGAGAAATCCTCAGCCAAAGCGAATCAGAATTGAGGCACACAATGGCTCTTAAGAAAGTCGTTGTCGACAAAGCCAACCGCATCTATCAGCTTGCCCCCGACCTCTTTTCGTTCACCCGGGACAAGACCCGTCGGGGACTGATCAAGAAGACCGAGCTGATCGACATCGGCAAATTCAATTGGCCGGTCCTGCCCGAAGACTCAGCGACAGGTAAAGGCAGCCAGACTCCGGCCAGCCAGGAAAAGATCGACCAATTGAAAGAGGCATTAATTGACTGGTTCGCGACCCATCACAAAGCGAAGATCGTCAGCCCCAAGGAGATTTACATCGGGGGACGGATCTCCACCCTCGTGTTCTCAATTGCGCTCGCCTTTATCGATAATGGAGATATTGTTTTTGTCCCGGAACTCGGTTTGCCGTTGTATCGCCGCGTAACGATGGCCTGCGGCGGCGAAGCGATCGGGTACGGTGTCTCAGGCAAGAACAACTGGATGCCGGAGTTTGAGCGAATCAGCACTCGGCTCGGCCGCGTCGCGCGACTTCTTTTTCTCAACTCGCCTCACAACCCGACCGGCGCCACCCTCAACCAACGGGACCTTGAGAATCTGGTCTGGATGGCTTCGCGCGAAAACATAACGTTAGTCAACGACGCGGCATATCAATCGATAAGCGAACGGACGCCGGCCTCGCTGATGAGCATAGAAGGTGCCCGCCACGTGGGTGTCGAAGTGTATTCGTTCTCATATCTGCTCGGACTTCCGCCGATCCCGTTCGGTTTTGTCGTCGGGAATCGCGATGTCATAAGCGGCCTAAACGAAGCCTCTGCCCTGATGCCGCAGTATATTCCTCAGCATTTTGTGGAGACGGCGCTTGAAGCTATTCGCAATTACCCGGTCGCTGCCCTTGGCCAGTGTCGGAAGCAGTTCGACCAGTCGGCCGCGGAAGCGACCAAGTTGCTGGAGCTGCTTTCGCTTGAAAAATCGGGTTATGACACTACCCCATTCATATGGGCTCGTATCGAACGGCGACGTCACGCCCTTACCCTGGCTAATCTGCTGTACCGGCGAAGCCGCGTCCTGGCCGCACCCGGGACCGCTTTCGGCGAAAACGGCGAAGGGTATCTCCGTTTCTCACTGACCGCCTCGGCCGCCACCTATCGGGAAGCATGCGATCGAATCGGAAGTAAAATCCGGTTGTTCCGCCCCACCACGGAGGAAGCATGAAGGATCTAATTCGGCTGATCGGCATGCAATTCTACGGCTATCACGGCGTAACGTCGGCCGAGAAAGAGACGGGCCGGATGTTCGAGGTCGACTGTGAGATCGAGGTTGACCTGTCCGACGCCGGTCAGTCCGATCGTCTCGCCGACACAATCGACTACGGCCGGGTGTTCGAGACTGTCCGCGAAGTAGTCGAAGGCCGGGCGTTCTCACTGCTGGAAGGGCTTGCCGCATCACTTGCCCATCGGCTGCTCGAAAATTTTCCCGCCTATCGCGTGACATTGCGCGCACGTAAAATGAACCCGCCGATACCGGGAAACATTAAAGCTATTGAAGTTGAGATAACACGATTCCAGTCCGATACTTCCAAACTGGTCGACAACAATAAGGAGTAACCAATCACCATGGCTGAAACTGCATATATTCTCATCGGCTCCAACCTGGGCGACCGGGAAAAGAATCTCAAATCGGCTGTCGAAAAGATGAGGAGTGTCGAAGGGCTCGAGATTGTGGCGACCTCAAGCGTCTATGTCTCCGAAGCGGTTGACATGAAAGGAGAGAATCCTTCGTTCCTGAATCAGGTCATCATGATCGACTATCAGTACAGACCGAACGAACTGCTCGATCAGCTCGAAGCGATCGAGCAGGCTCTGGGACGTACCGACAAGGGCAAGAAGCAGCCTCGGACGGCGGACCTCGACATCCTGCTTTTCGGAAATCAAACGGTCAACACCGACCGACTGACTATCCCGCACGCGAAGTTGCTGGATCGGCCTTTTGCCCTCATCCCGATGCTGGAAATCGACCCTGAATTGATGCACCCGGTTGCGAAAAAACCCCTCGCGGGATTTGTCAATGATAAGCACCGTGAACAGGTAATTCTGTACAAGGACTATGTTGCAAGAAACGTCTGATCCCAAGTATATAGCAGTCGAAGGGGTGATCGGAGTCGGCAAGACTACCTTCGCGAGGATGCTTGCCGAGCGAATGCGCGCCGAATTGCTCAACGAGGAAGTGTTCGAAAACCCGTTCTTGGTCGACTTCTACCGAAATAAGAAGAGATACGCTTTCTCCTGCCAGCTGTACTTCCTTATCTCCCGATTTCAACAGCAGCAGCAACTGATGGAGCGTGACTTGTTCGCACAGCGAATCGTTGCCGACTACTTGTTCGCTAAAGACGGAATCTTTGCATCGATCAATCTCTCTGACCGCGAACTGCTGCTCTACAACAAGATTGCCCCGGTGCTGTCGAAAGACATTCCGCGACCTGACCTTGCGATCTATTTACAGGCGTCAACGGGAGTGCTGATGCAGCGAGTGAAGAAACGCAACTTCAGCTTTGAGAGGCCCATCGACACCGATTATCTTGACATGCTTAATCGGGCCTACGACTATTTCTTCTTTAATTACACCGATACACCTCTGCTCGTCGTCAAAACCGATGATATCGATTTCGTGAACAACCCGGAACATTTCGACGACCTGATTGAGCAGATCGCCAAACCGATCACCGGCAAGAAATACTATATCCCTGCCGGGAATCTTACGAGGGAATAAGCCATGTCGTCTATAAAGGACCGTAAGAAGGTCACTATCCAGACTATCCTCAATAAGAAGGCTAAGAAAGAGAAGATAGCTGTGTTGACCGGCTATGATTATTTCGTAGCGAAGCTGCTGGATGAGGCCGGGATCGATATCGTCCTGGTGGGAGACTCTGCGAGCAATGTTATTCACGGATACAGCACTACCCTTCCGGTGACGATGGACACGATGATCGCTCACACCTCCGCAGTGTCGCGAGGGGCCAAGAAGGCACTTATCGTCGCCGATATGCCGTTCTTGTCATTCCAGCCTTCGGTAGAAACGGCGGTCCTCAATGCCGGGCGATTTCTCAAAGAAGCCGGTGCTGAAGCGGTCAAGATGGAAGGTGGTATCGAGATGATTCCGACAATCCAGCGGGTCATCGAATGCGGTATCCCGGTCATGGGGCATATCGGGCTCACCCCTCAGTCTATTCATCGATTCGGCGGACCGAAAGTGCAGGGACGACAGGAACTGTCGCGTCATTATTTGCTGGAATCGGCCAGAGCGCTTCAGGATGTCGGCTGCTTCGCCATTGTCCTCGAACTGATGGAAGCGAGTCTCGCGACTGAGATAACCGAAGCTCTGGACACGATGGCCACTATCGGCATCGGGGCAGGCGTGCACTGCGATGGACAGGTGCTGGTTATCAACGACATGCTGGGACTCAAAGATGACTCGTTCAAGCCGAAATTCCTGCGCCAATATGCCAATCTCGCCCCGATAATCTCGCAGGCAATTCAATCGTATATTGAAGACGTCAGGTCGGAGAAGTATCCCAACGACGAGGAATCTTTCTGACAGATCCGTCTCGAGCAGGACTCGCTGACAGATGTTGGCGCAAGCAGTAACAGCCCGCATCTCGCGGGAATAAATCCCTGATTACATCTTTGACAGCGATATGGGCATCGCTTAGATTATCAAGAAATCCATACCTGAAAAGATCGGAAAATGAAAGGAGCAGATGTGAGAAGAACTGGTAAGTACGTCCTCGTTATACTACTGGGGGTACTGTCGACAGCCTATGCCGCGGATGACAAAAAGCCGGACTCAGTAGTCCTGGGCTGGCAGAAGTCGCTCGCAGTGGATTTTACCACAACTCAGACGGCATATTCAGATTCGTGGGTGGGCGGCGAAGCCGGATCGGTCAACTGGGTGAGCAACCTGAACGGCATGGTATCGAACCAACTCAAACCCTGGTTCAATTATCGTGCCACTCTGAAGTTGTCTTTCGGTCAAACTCTGACCCAGGACGCCGATACGAAGAAGTGGAGTAAGCCGATGAAATCAACCGATCTTATCGATTTCGAAAATGTCGGCTTGTTCACCCTCGACAAGTATGTCGATCCCTACATAGCTTTCCGACTCGAGTCACAGTTCTACGACGCTCAGAATCCACACAAGAAGCTCTATCTCTCGCCGCTCAAGCTGACGGAGTCCGGCGGTATTGCCAGGAAGTTCTATACCAACGGAGATCAACTTGTGATGACCCGACTCGGATTCGGAATTCGTCAGATCATCACTTCGATGATAGTCGATACCGCCACGCTTGCGACGACTCATTCGACGGCAACCGACGGCGGTATTGAGAGCGTCACCGATGCATCTTTGAAACTCCGGTCCAATCTGCTGTACACCGGTAAACTCACCCTGTACAAAGCACTGTACTATTCGAAAAAGAACGAAGTCAAGGGCACGCCGTTCGCAGATGACTGGAAAGCAATCGATGTGAACTGGGAAAACATCGTGACGGCATCGATCACAAGAATCATCGCGGTGAATTTGTACACTCAGTTCCTGTACGATAAACAGGTTAGTCATCGCGGGAGAATTAAAGAGACCGTGGCGATAGGCTTCGTCTATAAGATGTTCTGATGGTGGCCGGAAGAAGTTCGAGACAGGGACGGCCCGGGCTGTCCCTGTTTTGTTTGATTTGTGCTTTGCTAAGGTCCGCCTTCATAGTGGTAAATGAACGGAACGGCGATCGTCCCCGCGAAATCCGTCTCGTAGAACCTTCCGTCAGGTCCGGAGAAAATAAGCAGATTGAAATCGAGCATACATGCCTTCGGATGAGTTGACCCGGCCACGAGATTCGTAGAGCTGGAGCCCTGCTCCCCGGTATAGAAGGCAAAGTCGGCGCCGTTCGGGACGGCGTACACGAATCTCCGGAGCCTCGGTTCGACACTCGCCCATCGCGGTCGTTCCGGCGATGGTATTGTCGCTACCACCTGACCGACAGTGTCGAAAACCGTCTGGGCTATCACCTGGTAAGTTCCGACACCAGCGGGTCGTATGAACGCAATCGTATCTCCATCCAGGACGGTCGGATCCCACCCGAATTCGAATTCAACGATCGAACTGTCGTTCGTATTCAGTCGGTACAACGCCGTATCATCGCCGGCGACAAGGGTCGAGTCGTTGATGTATAGCGAGGAGTTGAACAGCCTGGAGGCATGGAGGGTATCTCGCTTTTTGTCGACCAGCCCGTACAGGACAAGTCGGGAGCTGTCGACAAAAGCGAGGCTCAGCTGCCGAGCCGTCGACGAAGGACTTTTGTATCCGGTTCCGGCGAGTATCTCTTCCCGCTCCGGCCTCACTATTTTGAGTCGATAAATTCCGTCCTGCGAGAGCTGAGAAGTATCGGTTCGGACATAATAGACGTATTGCCGGTCGGGGGTGATTTCCGGCTGCGTTTCTATCGGATAGTAGGCCGGAAAACCGCTGCCGAAGTTGACGCTATCGTTTTTGGAATTACACGCGGAAAGCAGGGTGATAACAGACAGGAAGGTCATGATTCGTTTCAGCACGAGCGTCTCCTCAATTTCTCGTGGAGATTGTTCATTAATAAGTAAGACATGGGCCACGGTTGAAGCAAGGCAATTCGACAGGATATACAGGAGAATAATAATCCGAGATGACGTTGATCAGTTGAAGATCGCGACTCTTAGTGGAAAACACCGCTTAGATAGAGCGCAATGACCACGCCGACGACCACGCCGACTCCCACCAGGGCATAGACGAGCACGGGACGGGAAGATTTTGACGGCTCTTGCTGTAAAGGCAGGACCGGCATCTTCTTGCGCTCCTCGCGCATTCGTTCGAAATCTTCCCAATCGAGCAGAAATTCCTGACAGCTCTTGTATCTTCGAGCGACACGGATCGAAAGGAGCTTGGTGAGCATGTTGGCGACATCGGACGGGAGATCCAGCTTGACGTCATCGAGCCGGAGATTGCCGGATGAATCGTAGGTTGGTGTACGGCCGGTGACGAGCCTATGGATAATTGCACCGAGGCTGTAAATGTCCCCCTGCCTGGATTTTTTGAGTTCCGGCGGACTGCACCAGTTTTTCTTCTTCTGCTGTTCCGTCTGGGACGGCATGCCGAAGTCGGTGAGCTTTATGACCTCTTCTGAATCGAACAAGACATCCGATGGACTGAGGTTGCCGTGGACGACATTTTGTTTATGGGCGTGATCCAATCCGGCCGCAATCTGCAGTCCGATTTGAAAGGCTTGCTCCCAGCCGTATTTCCGGGCCATCCGATCGGCCAGCGAACCACCCTGAGCATATTCGGAAATTACTACGGTGGAACGGCGGTCCCCGCCCGAGCCCAGGATGTTTATTATATTCTTGTGCTTGAGCGTACTGAGCAGCTTCGCCTCAAGACGCCCGGCCTCTCCCCGGCTATGCTTCTTTATGACGTAAAGTTGCTTGTTGACTTTGTTTTCGACCAGAATTGTGGAGCTGAATCGGGTCTCCCGAATTGTATCGAGATGCCGGCATTTGCCGAGGAAGGAATCCGAATCCATCGGACCGTCGACTTCCGAACTCAACTCCCGTCCGCCCGTCGTCATCAACTCAAGCAGTGCGTCCTTGAGCTCGACGGCCTGCTGGTAGCGATCTTTGGGCTCCTGTGCCAAACACTTTTGTATGATCGTGTTAAAAGCAGGGTTGAGTTCGGAGTTCAACTCGGTTGGAAGTTTGAAATGTCCGAGCGGCTTCTTTCCGACAAGTATCTCGTAGAGCATGATCCCAACGGCGTAGATGTCTGTCGTCTGGTCGACATTTGTCGAACTGACTTTCTGCTCCGGGGACATGTAGGCCATCGTTCCCATGATAACATCTGAGGATGTCATCTCGGAATCGGGGGTGCCGATAATCTGGGCGATCCCGAAGTCGGCCACCAGGGCGTTTCCCTGACGATCTATCAGTATATTCGTAGGCTTGATATCTCTGTGGATGACACCGTTCTTGTGAGCGTAGTCAAGCGCCTTGCAGACCTGTACCACCATCTCGAGTTTGGTGTTGAGGGCGATCCGTTCGGTGTCTATGATCTCACGGAGTGAAGTTCCGTTGATATACTCCATGACGAAGTAGTATCGCCCGCCGGCACTTCCTTTGTCGATTACATGAACGATATTCGGGTGATTGAGCTTGGCAATGACGAGCGACTCTCTTTCGAATCGTCGGACAATGTCGGGATCGCTGGTCAGCTTGGTCGAGAGAATTTTGATCGCAACGTCCCGATCGAGCGATTCCTGGCGCCCCTTGAATATCTCAGCCACGCCGCCCTGACCGATCTTCCCGGTGAGGATATAATCTCCGAGTCTGATCGTCTTCTTGTCTTGATCCTGTGCTTGTTCGAGTTCTGCCTGTGTCATAAGGTCATTTCACCAAAAAAGTGAGGGATAACCGGCTCACCGGCTATCCCTCAGATTATCGGCAAAATTCATCTTTCTTTTATTTGAGCAGAACCATTTTGCGGGTCGTAACTCCTTGCCCGGCAGTAAGACGGTAAAAATATACGCCGCTTGGCTGAGCCGAGGCATCAAATTCCACCTGATGATTGCCCGCCCCGAGGTTTCGGTCGAGAAGAGTCTCGACCTTCTGGCCCAGAACATTGAATACTTCGAGTTGAACATGACCGGCCCGCGGAATCGAGAAGGAGATTGTGGTGGTCGGGTTGAACGGATTCGGATAGTTCTGGGCAAGGCCGAACTGAGCCGGCAATCCGGCGCCACCGTTGTCCTCTACCGCGGTGGGCATTTGAACAAGAACGGCGCCGTTCCCTACTCCGAGTTGATAATCCTGCACGGCAATCGAATCGGCAACCTGCGGATACGTCCTCACAATCAGGCTATCCCACAATGTGTCGACTCGGAAATCGGGCGAGAAAGTAGTGTCGTAGCTAACGGTTATGATTGTGTCTGCGAAGTCGAGGGCCTCGATCGGGGCCAATCCCGGCGCGGCAGAGTTGTTGACCTGGAATTTCAGAACCGCGAGGAGACCGTTGCTGGCAGTAATATGGCTCAAAGTCCCCGTGCTGAAGTCCGGAAACATGATTATCTTCAACGTGTCCAGTCCCGAGATGTGATTCGCTGTATACCAGTCCGGCGGCAGCACCGATCCGGAATAATCTACTGAACTGAATGTGAGTCTGGTCGCGTCAAAGTGGATCGGAAGAGTGAGACCCGTGATAGCGATAGAGTTCTCGGTGAGCAGAATCGGCACGGACACGTCGGTCCCCGGCTGGGCGACAACCGTATCGATTTGCACGGTGGCCGGAATATCCGGCGGACTCGTTGATATTTCCTGGCTAAGGGCTGCTTCAAACGATGCAACGGTCAACATTCCTGCGAGCACCAGTGTTGTGAGGCGTCGTCTTTTCATTGATTAATTCCTTTCAGCTCCGTCTTGAGCGGTATTCTCTCCCGGACATGAGTTTACTCATGCCACTACCTATTCAGTTGTTTCTGCGTTAGCAGTTAGACGGAACTTTTCCTTTCGAAGTCACCCAAGCAACGGAAGGACAGTACCCAGCAGTACGAGTCATCCATTGAAGTAGCGTCGGCTGCGCGAACGGCAACCCTGTAAACGAAATATAAGAAATCCCGCTCTGGTGTCAAGGAAAAGACTTGAACCGAAGAGGAAGACTGGCCGCAAGTGAGAAGAGCGTCGACATTCGATGAGTTGCGCCCCCCTACTAACACTAAACTTGTCTCATTTGCCCCACCAGTGCTGCCCCCGTCCCGTTTTGTGCTGAGGCGGAAAGACGCAAAACAAAACCCGGAGAAGGTTGCACCCAACTCTCCGGGTCGAATTATATCAATCGGCATGGTAACCTGGTTATCAGGCTACCGATCCGCTGAGACAGTACTCACTTACTTCACGAGCACCATCTTCTTGGTCGACACCCCCTGGCCGGAAGCGAGGCGATAAAAGTAGATCCCGCTGGGCTGGGAGGTAGCATCGAACTCGACCTGGTAACGCCCGGCGCTGAGATTCTTGTCCATAAGAGTCGAAACCTTTTGACCGAGGACATTGAATACTTCGAGAGTGACATGATCAGCCTTCGGCAGGGAAAAGGAAATCATCGTGGTCGGATTGAACGGATTCGGATAATTCTGGGCGAGATCGAATTCGGTCGGCAGGCCAAGGTCGTTGTTATCGTTGACGCCGGTAGGCATCTGCACCAGTACCGCTCCATCGGTGACTCCAAGAGTGTAGCTCGTGTTGCCGTCGTTGTCGGAAACCTGCGGATAAGTGGAATACTCGACTCCGTCGGTGGTGTCGACAGAGTACACCGCCGCCACGCTGGCCGCACCCGGAGCTGCCGAATTCAGCACATGTAAAAAGACCGTGGCGACCAGCCCCGTAGTCACCGTTACCGGCACCACTTCTCCCTGGCTGATATTCGGGATTACGAGGATGTTCACGAGCCCGCCGCTCAGCGGATTAAAATTCACCGAGAAGCTGGAGTTAAAAATCGAGCCGTTGAAGGATACCGAGTCGAAGCTGAGCCGTCCGACATCATAACTGATCGGAATGTACATGGCGGCTATGGAAATCGTGCTCGCAGTCAGTTCTATCGGAACGGTCACGGTGGCTCCGGGCTGAGCATCGACCGTGTCTATCGCAACAGTCGCCGGGATGATCGGCGTCTGCGGCGAGCCGAGCACCCCCGCTGTCGCCAGAAATGACACGAGGCAAATCAGCACAAGCGTTGTCAATAGATGTCTTTTCATCGGTTACATCCTTTCGGCTGTATCTAATACTTTATCTTTCCCAATTAACCAGGCCGACACCAGATTCGACCTGCTGATCATGTCTTGTGCAAAGGGCGTGCCCTTGTATGCCAAATCCCACCAGCTCTTACTGTCTGGTCGTACAGCAGCCGGTTGCGGGCTGGAACTAACAGCAAATGAGAAACTTAGCTTCATTATGGTGAGGATAACCGGGGCTCAGGTTTTGTCAATTTGCTGCAGGCCGTTACGCTCGGCGAAGTGCAGGTAATTGCCGAATTGTGACCCCTGGCCGTCAAAGGCAAAGCGTGCCCGACCCTGAAAAGGGCCGGGCACGCTCATTAAACTATTTCATAATAGTGAGTTATCAGCAAGGTCCAATCGCGCTACTGCTTGCCCCAATCGGTCTTGACATTCACGAACATCGTCTTCTTGTCGCGCCAGACGAAGAAGATAATCTCAGCCGGCTTCTTTTCGTTAATACCGGCCATCACTCCCTTGACATCATCGATGCTGGCCACCGGCGTACCGTCGATACTCTGGATGATGTCACCGAGCATAAGTCCTTCCAAATCTGCAAGTCCGCCCTGCTTCAACTGTGAGACGACCACACCGTGGAAGTCGGAAGAATCCAGATTGTAGAACAGGTAATCGGCGAAAACCATTCCGCGCACGGAAAACTCGAGCGTGCTGTCTTCATACTCCGGAGCATCGTTGGCCGCCATCGGAGCCTTTTCGAGATTCGCCAGCAATTGAAGCGAGTCAGGTTTATCCGGTGTGCGGCGGAGAATCGAGAATTCTACCGAAGCTCCGGGTCCCATATCGGCGATCTTCCTCTGGAAGATCGGGACTTTCTCATCCTTGTCGACGTCGACCGGCTCTCCGTTCACGGCATAGATAATATCACCGATCTTCATTCCGGACTTCTCTGCCGGTGAACCCTTGACGACATCGTTGACAATTATCCCGCTCTTGAGATCGAGTCCCCAGAAACTGGCCATATCGGGCGTCAGTGCCTGCAACGTAATGCCGAGCCAGCCTCGATCGGCCGTTCCCTTCCGGGGTGGTTCGGCGATGAGTTTCTGAAGCTTGTCTGTCGTTACGACTCCGAGGAGCGGAACGCCCATCTGGCTGAACGAATCCATGCCGGATGGATCCATGGAATTCGACGATGGATCGGTCATGGCACCGAGCACACCGACCGGTTCGAGTTTCTCGTCGTAAAGCACCGAGGAGAATTGATAAGCGTTGAATCCTACCGTTAAGGGGAAGTACTCCGGCGAAGTAAGAAGGGCATTCACCATGCCGATATCGGCCGCGAGCGGCGGCGTAACGAAATCAGGCAGCAGCATGTACAGAGTCAGCCAGCTCCCGATTTGAAAGTCAGTCTTCTTTACGAATCGGACCGGCTTGAACTTTTGTCCGTCGGTGGATTTCAGCCGAATGAACCCGAGATTCGTGAACCGGTCGACTCCGACGAACTCAGCGTCGTACTTCTTGCCGTCGAGGGTCGTCACGGTGATACTGGTCGGCGTCGTCTTCACGCTGAAACCGGAAAAGGAAGAGAGGGTATTGTCACTGTTAAGTGCAGAACCATTGAACAATACAAGACCGTCATCGGTGACAATCGTCCCGAGATACTTGCTTTCCTGTTCATTGGTGTGAATACCGAACGACATCTCGACCTTCAGATCGATAATCACGGTGTATTGGGACGCCATATTCTTCAATTTGTCGTAGTCAAACGTCTGTCCCGTTGCGGCGGGCGATACGAGGGCCGTGAGACAGGCAACCGCCACCATCAGAAACAGGAACGAGCCGAAAGGAATCTTCTTCTTATTCATGAATCGTCTCATCCTCTTCGTTTTTGGATTTCAGCAGGACAAATCTTGTGGCGCCGCCCCGGACGACCGTCAGCAGAGCCTTCTCTCCTTTCGTTGCGGAGAGACTATTGTAAAGACTGATGAATTCGCCAAGGTCGTTTATCGGCGATTCGTTCACTTCGGTAATGACGTCGCCCCGTCTCAGGCCGCCGTCGTCAGCCGTACTCACCGGCTTCACACCTACCACATACACTCCGATTGTGTCTTTCAGCTGTTCTTCGATCTGCATCTGACGAGTGATTGCTTTGACGGTGAATCCCCAGTCTTTGCATTCGAAGTCCTCACCCTGAAGATCGCCCAACTGGCGCGTAACGACCTTGAAGGTGTACTCCTTCTCCTCTCGAAGAACCTTCAGCTGCATTTCAGTTCCGGGTTTGTGGCTGGCGATCAGGCTGTAGAAAGCGGGCAATTCCTCCTGAAAGCGGGCCGACACCGGCTGACCATCGACTTCCAATATAATATCACCCGCGCGCAAATAACTTTTGGCAGCCGGAGACCCGGGATCGATTGAAGAGATCAGCACACCGGCGTTGCGATTGGTACCGAAGTATTTTTCAAGTTCCTGTAACGCCTGGCAATGGACACCTATCCAGCTCCGGACCACCTTGCCATTTTCCAGTATTTCCCGGGTAACTTCCTTCACCACGTTGATCGGGATGGCGAATCCGATATTGTTCGCGAATATCGTCGCCCTCGAATTGATGCCGATAACCCGACCTGACAGATCGACCAGCGGCCCGCCTGAATTTCCCGGGTTAATTGCGGCATCGGTTTGAATCCAGAGATTATATTGACCGGTTCGTTCTCCGCTGGGCAGACGTGCTTCGGCACTGAAATATCGGTCCTTGGTAGAAATGACGCCGACCGAAATGGATCGTGAAAGATCAAGCGGCGAACCCATCGCGATCACATACTCCCCGACCTGCAGGGAATCGGAGTTGCCGAACTCCGCTACTTTGATCTTCCCGGGATACTTGTCGAGATCCAGCTTGATGATAGCGATATCGGTAAGCGGATCACCCCCGATGAACTTGGCCGGAACGATTTCCTTATCCGCCAGGGTGCAGAGGATCCGTTCTGCCTTGCCGGCCACGTGGTAATTCGTCACCACGTATCCGTCCTTATGAAAGATTACACCGGACCCGACCACCGCTTCCTTCTCCATCTCGCCGGTGTTGTAATCCTTGATTACAGGTTGGATGTGCACGAGGGCGGGCATGACCTTGTCGCGAGCGTAGTAGATGTCTTCCTGAATAGTCTTGTCCTGAGGAGCGGCTGCGGCGGTGGCTCCAAGAAGTAAGAGAACCGTAAATATCTTGAACATGTAATCTCCTGCGAACTCCGTTTTCACAGTTAAACACTATAAGGTGGGTTTGGTTCAATCGGCTACAAAAAAACCACCCGCCCTGAGTATACCCATGTTGATACACTCGCGGCAAGTGGTTTGAGCCTTCGATTAACGGTCAGGAATCTGGCGAAGAAGTCGCACCGCTCGGATCGATTCATCACTTCCAGACGATATCGATCGACCCCATTCCAACTTCAAGATTAAGAATGATCCTCGTGTCGGCCTTGTCGAAATCAGGAGATTCATAGACACCATCGTCGACTTCATCCAGGCCACGCTTGTCGAAATCGATCGACGAGAGCCAGTTGTTTCCTTCCGTTTCGATTCTCACAGCCGTCCCGGAAGGTAGTATAATATCCGCAGAACCGAGTCCGACTTCGATGTCAGCCCTGGCTTCGCCGTGCAAAGCCCCCCGGAAATCAAGATCGAATGACCCGGCTCCTCCGGAAAAACTCAAGTTCCTGAAATTGCTGTTCCCGAGCGAACGGAGCTTCACGGAAGATACTCCGGCATCGATATTGATCTCGTCAAGTCGTTGCGGATTCGGCTCGGAGAAGTCGATCTTTCCGGACGCCGCGCCGATATCGAGGTTCAACTCACTCAGCGGAATTCCGCCGAAATCCAGATCGGCGTCGCACGCTCCAAGATCCAGTTTGACCGAAGTCTGGTAGCGGGTCGACAGAGTAATATCCCAGGTATTGTCGTCGGAATCGAGATTGTGCCGGTTATGATGCTCGCTTTCGAAATCGAGAAAGCACTTCCCTCTCTTGACTTCACTTTCAACCGAATATCCGACCCTTCGCGAATTGTAGTCAATGTCGATAATCGCCCCCTCCTTGATATCCCGCGGCACAAGAGTAAACGTACCGACGCCAAGATCTCCGTCGACCACGAGCTCACTCGCTCCCTGCATGTCGATCTTCCTGGTTACCTGTTCGTTTGCCCCCCAGGCTACAGCCGCCGTGCAGAGTATCGCGGCTATGATTGGTAAGCTTTTCAATTTCATACCGACCCGTCCTCCGTCCCTGATTACTGTTTGTTCAACTGTCATTAGTTGAGATACGTAGACCGTGCACTCATGGTTTCAAGGCATCGTTAATGCTTTGATTCAAAGTCATCATGGTCGCGCCGGGGAGGCGGCATCGGCGGAGGAGGCATCACGTGGGGAACACTGTCGTGCGGTGAAGGACGGTTCAAATCTCGTTCCCTGATCGGCGGGGGCGCCGGCGCCTGCGGTGTTCCTTCGAGGTTCCGGCGATCGCTCCAGCTCATGTATTCGCGAAATCCGAATCGGGTCAGCAGTGCCGCACCGAGACCGGAACAGATCGGATAAGTGCTGATGATAATCGCTACGACAAGAAAGAAAATTCCGAACCCTTCGGCCACCCCGCCGCTGGTACCGAGTAGAATAGCTACCGCCAGCCAGAGAGCCATTATGAAGCTTATGCCGAGAACGGTCTGCGCGAGCTTGCTCTTGTCCCGTCCCAACAACCTTGCCGTGAGGGTCGAGCCAATCCGCTGACTGAACGACACTACCCCCATGACTATGGCAAACATGTAGAGTATCGGAACGAATGGAACGAGTACGATACCGACGATGGTGATGATGACAAGAGCGATGACAACCGGCATCGCCAGGAGTAAAAACAGTCCAAGAAAGTAGGTTCTCAGTTTGTACACTTCGAAAACCTTCCTGAAGCGGCCGAGCTGTTTGGGCATAAGCGCCGTCACTACGAATCCGAAAAACAGGAAGAAAACGAGGAACGACAGGACGACGATGACGCCGTCGACCGAGAAAGTCGTGGTGATCGGAGGGAGGTCCAGGCCCGAACTTGTGATCGTCTGTTTCCCAAGTACCGTTCCGCCTTCCCGGACTATTATTTCGGGGGCTTCAATATTGCCGTCTACCCGGCCGGACCTGCTGACAAGAACTCGTTTGTTAAGGGATTTCACATCTCCCTTGACCCATCCTTTGATCGTCACCCGGCCGTACGCGATGATATTGCCGTTGACATATTCATCCACCCCGACAAGCACCGAATTAACGAACGGCTTGACTTTTTTCTCGACCGTCGCCCGCTCCTCGATCGGAAGATAATTCCCTTCCTGCTGTCGCTCGCCGGTGTTGAACCCTTCCTGCCCGTTGCGCTCGCCGGCCACGAACACGTCCCGATCGAAATTGTAGTACCAATCGTAACCGGCCGTATCAATAGCTGTCACCCCTTCGTCGTTCAAACTTATATCGATAAAGACCGTGTCTTTGGGAGCGTAAGTGGAGTCGATGTCATCGGCGGCGTTCGCAGTCGGAACTCCCGCCATCACCATCGCGGCGACAGAACAGATGTACAGAAGAAATAGAGAGGCGTTCCGCTTCATGTTTACATCCTATGTACAGCGACCGGAATCGCTCAGAACTGCTTAATATCGACATCGCCGGTGGTCGAATAAATGCTGATGGTGGGACCACCACCACCGAATTCACCGACCAGACGGCGCCGCGACACCGATTTGATCGCAATCGGAATGTCGCTCTTGATCTCACCACTTTTTGTCTCGATGTGCAGCACACCGGCCGAATAGGTCGGTACGGTGAAATCGACCGAGCCGCTCATCGTCTCGACATAGTAATTCTTCGGACTGTCGAGCTGGGTTTGGACCTTCACCGACCCGGAGTAAGTCGCCACGTCGACCGCTCCCCGCGTCTGCTGGATGCTGATGCGGCTCGATGTCGACTTGACGCGAACGTCTCCCTCGATCCACTTCAGGTCGACTTCGCCGACCGGCTGTGAAATGGTGATCGGTCCGAACAGATATTCGCCGTGAGTCGCCCCGGAAGAGTTCGTGATATTCATCTCTCCTTCCAGACTGCTCAGTTCGATCAACGCTTCCATGCTGTTGATCGTCACCGATGTCCGGGACGGGACGCTGATATGATAATCGACCATACCGTATGAGTTGTTGCTGCTGGTGCCGAAGATCTTGCTCCAGAACGATGGTTTGCGATCGATCATCTTAAGATAATTCGTTTCTATTTTGACGGAATTGTTGTCAGAGGTGACGTGAATCTCGATATGATCAGCAACTTCCTCGGCCTCTTCCCGATGCGATCCCCGAACGGTCTTGACCGCGTCGATGGTCACGCGTCCGTCATCGGAGTTGCCGGTGATCGTCACATTTCCCGAAACCATGCTGAGATCGAGAGAGATCGGCTGCTGTTTGGTGTCGACTATTTTCTGGTATTGGAAGGTATACTCTCCGGCCCGGACCGAAAATGAGCCAAAACAGAGCAAGACCATCATCAGCAAGATCGTGGTCCTAACCTGTTTCATCTCTTCATCCTCCTGGTCCAACTGCCTTTACATGAATTCTTTGAGCTTCTTTTTCAGAAGCTCGCGAGCCCGGAAAATCCGCGCCTTGACGGTACCTACCGGGATATTCAATAAATCGGCTATTTCCTCGTATGATTTATCGTCTTTATGACGGTAAATGATGACTTCCTTATATTTATCCGGCAGCGAGTCTATCGCCTCTTCGATACTAAATCGCTGTTCTTTCCGTTCCAGTTCATTGCCGGGGTGAAAAGAGTAGTCCGGCACCTCGATTCCGACCGTCCCGTCCTTGGTTTCGAGCTGCTGATCCAGGGACATGGCGTTTATCTTCTTTTTGCGCAAATAGTCGATCGAGCAGTTGGCCGCTATTTTGTACAGCCATGTCGAGAACCGGAATTCCGAGCGGTAGCTGGCCAGAGAAGAAAACGCCTTCATGAAAGTATCCTGGACGAGATCGTGGGCCGTCTCTTTGTCCCGAACTATCTTGTATATAACATGATAGACAGCCTGACGGTGACGTTCGGCCAGAGTCTCGTATGCCTTCTGGCTCCCTTTCAAGGCCTGTTCGATCAGAGCTGTCTCGTTATCTTGCAACAATTTCTCACTGATGAATACGTTAATCCGTTTTATCTGTTTCAGTTAGCGGACATATAATAAACTCCCGACGGCCCGCTCACAAGCTAAAAGTAAGGACCCGCGTTTCCTGCCGACGTGACCCGCAACAACTTTTGTCCGTCCGGATCTGCCCCGGCCGCCCACGTCCCTGAGCCTCAAATCGGCGAGGCCCGCTTCAACCGCCGATCTCGCCTCTGAAAGAAAGAGACATCTTGCCTACGTTACTCCGGAAGATCTCTCTCGCAGAACACCACGCATATATCTGCCTTATACATACCTGTATGGATTCTGAGCAGAGTGCCGGTGCACCAAGATTTGAACAATTAGCTCCACCCGGGCGCCTTTGTTTGCTCCAATCTCTGGGCTGATCGGACCGACCTGCCGTTAACGGAACAAGGAAGATAAGAAAGGTGCGCCGTGCTTTACGACTACCCGCATTACTACGAGCTCGCTTTTTCGTTCCGCAATCTGAGAGCAGAGACTGAATTTCTCCAGGATTGCATCGATAAGTACTCCCGAATACCGGTGAGATCGGTGCTCGAACTCGGCTGCGGACCGGCCCCTCATGCCGGAATGCTTGCCTCGTCCCTCGGCTGCCAATATACCGGACTTGATATCAACGCCAGCATGATCAATTACGCTACGGAAAAATGGTCGGGCGTTAAACCGACACCGGCATTCGTGCGCGGCAATATGGTCTCGTTCGAGCTGACTCATCAGGTCGACTTCGTGTTCGTGATGCTCGGTTCCCTTTATCTGCAGACGGCCGAAGAAATGGACAGCCATTTCGACTCGATCGCCCGCGTCCTCAAACCGGGCGGACTGTATTTTCTGGACTGGTGCATTCAGTTCGAAGATCCGTTGAAGTACAGAGACAACAACTCCTTTTCGATTGAACGCGATGGTATCCGGCTGGACTCCCGGTTCGACATCAGGCTAATCGATGCCGATCGGCAGATGTACGAAGAGACCTGGATGGTGGATGTCGATGATCACGGTAGGCACCGTCAGTTCAGCATGAAGGACCACAACAAAGCGATCCTTCCCGCCGAATTTCTTGATTATCTGCAGAGTCGCGATGACTTTCGGTTCGTCGGCTGGTGGAGGGACTGGGATCTGACCCGTCCCATCCACGACGACTGTGAGATTCGCCGGCCTATTACGCTGCTGCAGCGCATCTGAATCGGCCGGTCAAAGACGCTTATGATTTCTTGAGCTGCTTGAGCATGTCGAGGAATCCCTCGGCCATGGCGCGAGCCGTCTTCTCAGGACCGGTTTCCTTAAAAAAGACATTCCCTTCCGGAGCTTCGACAACAGCGCCAACCAGAACATAGTTGTCCTTCGACACGGTCTGTCCGGACATCATGCCGCCAACCGGAGCATTGTAGTTCCCCGTTACCGAGACCACGTGAACCGGCATTCCATCGACGGTCATAACATACTGGATGGCCGCCGTTTTCGGATCGCTGCCATCGGGCATCGTCATTTGCGCAATCCACCGGTCGATATTGGCGTCGATAGTGCCGCCGCCGCCCTGGCCGAAATAGAAGACGCTGAGGGTCGCCGAATCGGTCTCGCCGGCGATCGGCTTCAGGAAGTAGTCGGCCTTTCTCATGCCGGAGGGACCAAGATCGGTCCATTGACTGGCCGGCGTAAAGGTGATTCCGGCAATCGTTACCGGAGTACCGGTCATGGTGAACTCCATCCCGGATTTTTGACCGATTATCGCCATCTCCTTCTGGTCCGTGCTTCCTGCCGCCCCGGAGTTCTCAGCCTGCTTCTTCTCTTTCGAGCAGGATATCACCAGCAGTAAGGATAATACCATCAGCAATTTCGTGGCAGTTGTCATTTGAATGCGTCCTTTCATGAGACTAATCCATAGTAAGCTTCATAGCGGTTTTCTTAGCAGTCAGCGCGCAATGTAACGAAAAAAGATTTCCGACGCAACAAAATAGACCACCGCCCTCTATATCGCTCGGCCCCGAATGAGTATCGGGCGGGGCGCCTGACGGCTCCGTCCGATAGCCGGCTCATATTCGGTTACTTCCTCTTGGTATAAACCGCTGTGGCAAAAACAACCAGGGTCTTGCCACCGTCGGGCGAGGTCTCCATCTTCCAATTAAAGCTGGTCGGCGTCATATCGTACATCACGATTCTGGTATACACCTGCTGTCCCATGTACACCTCGCTACCGGCCAGTACGGTCGAGTCCCCTTCCTCCGATCCGGTATATAGACTCATGCGTCCCCCGCCGGTGTTGTCCATCCAGACCGCCTGCCATTTTTTGAGATCGGTGTTGTACCCCTCAAGCATGAGGCCTTCGAACGGCAGTCCCATCATCGAACTTTCATACGATGACTTCTGGATACACCCGTCGAGGATGTTCTCGTACTTAGCGGTCCCCTTCGTTTCCACCCAGGCGGTGTCGGACGGGTTGAATCTCGATTTCATGGCAACGTCCCAGGTCCCAAGGAGAAAATCAAGCTGCTTCATCTGAGGCGCCGGTCCGACCTGCGGCATCCCTTGTTCTTCCTTCATTTGCGAATCGTCGGCAAAAACGCTGCCGACCAGAATCAGCGCAACGAGGACTACGGAGATACAGCTTAGCATTCTCTTGTACATAACTCCTCCACGTGTTTTGTTGTGATGAAACCCTGCTATGATAACTGAGACGAATCTACAAATCGAATCTTACCGATGCAATCACATTGTATCGGGGCGATTCGGAGCGACGACTTCCTCAGTGAATCGCATCGGCCCAGCAGGCGAAGAGAACCCGTTCGCGGGCATTACTTAAGACGGCCCCGTCGATCCATGCACTATACGTTGGAAGTGATCAGGATCGGTATCTCCTTCGGTATTGAACAGAAGCACCCTGGAGGAGCTGCCAATCCCGAGGCGCTCCCGGGCACCATCGAGCGATCGGTCTTTCATCAGTGCGATCAAGGCAGCCAAACCGGCAGCCCCTGATTCGCCTGAAACTATCCGAACGTCCGTGCCGGTTGGATGGTAGTAGGTCTTCATGGCGTCGAGGGCATATCGATCGGGTATGGCAAGAAAAAGATCGACGCTGTCGCGAAGAATCGGCCAGGCGATAAGCGATGGTGTGCCGCAATTGAGTCCGGCCATGAGGGAATCGAGCCTCCCGGTCGATCGGGTCAGCTCACCGGCGGAAGAACGGATCGATGCCATCAGGCAGTCCGCCTGGACCGGCTCAAGACAGATAAAGCGGGGACATCCCCGGTCGGACCTCGGCAGATAGTATCTCACTGCGGCCGCGGCAAGGCTGCCCACCCCGCCCTGTAGAAAGATGAAATCGAATTGCAGGTCTGAGGAGGTCTGTCGGTCGATCTCTCTGAACAAGGTCGTGTATCCTGCCATTACCCAGGCCGGGATCTCCGTGTAGCCTTCATACGAGGTATCGGAGATTATCTGCCAGCCGTTCCGTTGCGCATCATCTGCTGCCAGCTCTACCGCTTCATCGTAGGCTCCATCTACAATCACTACCTGAGCCCCTTCTTTCTTGATATTCTCGATTCTCGCGTTGACGGTATTGTGCGGCATGTAAATGACAGCGCGATGTCTAAGCAACCCACTGAACCAGGCTACTCCGCGACCGTGATTTCCGTCCGTAGCGGTGCAAAAGACAGGAAGACGCAGGCGTTGGATCAAATCCGGTTCGTACAAATTGGCCGATTGAAAGGAGACGCCGAACTCATGTTCCCATGCACGCTTGATAAAACGATAGATGGCGTAAGAAGCTCCCAGCCCCTTAAACGCCTTCAGTCCGAATCGGTGCGATTCGTCTTTGACCTGAATGCCGCCGACTCCCAGTTCGGTTGCCAAACTTTGCAGACTTACTAACGGAGAAGGTGCGTATCCGGGAATCGATTCATGGAATGATTGAATGTCGTCCTGCTGAAAAGCTTCCTCGACAGGCACCACTGTCTCCGGGCTGCTTGTAAGAAAAGGGTTGAAAGCATACTCGCACATGGCCCAACCTACGATTCAAAGTCGCCGTGTGCAACCTGAATCGAGTCTCTATAGCACACCGTCCGCTTCAATCTCGACCAGCCACTCCGGCCTCACCAGTCCCTTGACTACCACCATCGTTGCCGCCGGCTTGATCTCCCGAAAGTACTCGGCGTGGGCGCGGCCCACTTCTTCCTGTACCGAAAGTTCGGTGATGTATATGCGGGTGCGAACTACGTGCTGAAGCTGACAACCTGCCTCCTCCAGAGCCTGCGCTATGATTTCAAGACACCGTTTTGCCTGACCATAGGCGTCGCCGGGACAGGCGGTGCTGCCGTCCGGGGCGATCGGTCCGGTCCCTGACACGGAGACCATATTGCCCGCCCGAACCGCTCGGGAGAATCCGATGACATCTTCGTACGGTGAACCGGATGAAACGTTCGTTCTTACAATCATGCTCCCTCCACGCAGTTATTCGAGTGTGAGTCTCTGAAATGCACTGCCATTGTTGAACTCGACATAACTACGCGGCGTGAGTCGGACCGCCGGTAGTTTCGCTTTTCTTGCGCACTGTCCTGACTCCGATGATCGAATACAACGGGCAGAAATTCACGAGGGCGGTTACGATCGGTATCAGGCCGATCAACCCCCACCAGCTTTTGTAGTATACGCCGAGTGCGATAATGATAAGGCCGAGGATATACCTCACAACCTTGTCGACGCTTCCGACATTGCGGACCATACGACTCATCTCCTTTCGCGGGCACCTGCTCCGTCGCGAGCCGTGCTTGTCGAGACAACGTACACCTCTCTATCTATTTCAAAACAAGCGCGTCCGAGGCTTTGTTCCGAGCGGTACCGGTCCGGCTGCCCGCCCCCGGACGGCCGCCATCGGGAATTGCCCAATGATTTTGTTGAACATTGGTCGTTTCATTATGTTATTCAGACCAGATAATGAATATTTCGATTGAATTTATGAGGAGAAAGAACGCCATGAACAAAGCCCCTGCCGGATCTGCCGTAGCCGTCCTCGGAGCCTCTCCCAAGGAGGACCGGTATTCCTTTAAGGCAGTCCATATGTTAAAGGAACACGGATTCAAACCGATTCCGGTGCACCCCGCGGGGCACACTGTCGATGGTGTGGCCGGACTGAAATCGCTGACGGAGATCAAGGACGACGTCGACACGCTTACCATTTACGTCAATGCTTCGATCTCTGACGCTGAACTCCAGCACATCCTGGATCTTAAGCCGCGCCGCGTCATCTTCAATCCGGGAGCGGAAAACCCCGGTCTTCGACAGAAACTCGCCGACGCCGGAATTGAGACAGTTGAGGCGTGCACATTGGTGATGCTTCGAACCGACCAGTATTGAGCACCGAGACCTCCGTCCCATCCACACCGACCAGCTCTTGATCAGAGATGTTCCGGAAAGGCCAGCTTCTGAAATTTTGCCTTCACGGCGTCCGCCACGACATCGATGAGATCTTCAACGTCGAGGTAAGCTGAGTTGATCGTCATGTCGTAGCCCGACGGATCATCGATCTCCCGGTCAAACACCTTCTTGGCGAATTCCCGCCTTGCCTTGTCCGAGTCAGAGACCATCTTCTCCGCTTCGGACGTGCTGACCCTTCGATACAACCGCAGATTCTCTACCCGCTTCTCCACCGGCGCCACTATCCGGATGTGGAATCCCCGATCGAGTCCCAGAATGAAATTGCCGCCACGACCGACCAGGATCACGCCACCCAGCTGAGCCATCGACAGCACGATGCGATGCAGGTGCTTCACGTAATCGTAGTGGTCGACCGATTTGCCGGTAAAAAGCGATTCAATCATCAGTTCCAGCTCGTTCCGGTGCTTCTCATCCAACGACTCGACAATTCGGGTACGATAGCCGGCAGTTTCTGCAATCCGGTCGATCACCTCCCGGTGGAGACGCTGATACGACATTGAAGTGGCCAGGCGGGATGCAAAATAAGAGCCGCGACTTCCTGTCTGACGACTGATGGTAATAATCGGTGCTGGAGGAGTTTTTTCGGGCTGAACTTCCGCTACGTCGGCCTGCTTCTTTTCCAGCTCCCATCGCAGGAGCTGGCGATTGATTATGGCATCAATCGACGTCATGATATCACCTCCCATATAAAGATACGGCAGGCGTTGTCCCGGCGCAAATCAATTGTGAGCCCGGCGGAACCTAACTTGTACCCATTTGGCAATGATTGAACCTTGATGCGATCAACTTATCGCAGTGCGTCACGAATGATTTCAGCAAAGCGGCAGGCCAGAGGGGTGGCCGCAAAAGTCTTTCTGGCGTATTCATACCCGTTTTGAGCGAGATTGCGGCGCATCTGAGGATCTTCAAGCAGAAGCAACATTGCTTCCGCCAGCGCGGAATTATCGTCAAGCGGAACCAGCAATCCTCGCTCTCCGTGCCTGATTATGTCAGTAATTCCGCCTGAATCGGTCCCGATCACGGCCGCCCCGCACATCATTGATTCGGAAAGCGCCAGCCCAAAACCGTCCTGAAACGAGTTCAACACTACGATAGATGCTCTGTTGTAGACAGTGCGAAGGTCCGCTTGCGCTACCGGAGGGAAAATTTTCACACGGTCCTGCAATCCGAACTTGTCTATAAGCGATTCGACATCCTGTTGCATCGGCCCGGTTCCATAGATTTCAAGGCGGGCCGAATGACTGCGTTCAGCTACAAGCGCGAACGCCTTGATCAGATTGGTGACCCGTTTCTGACCGGTAAATCGGGTGACGGCAACGACGAGAGAATCCTCGCGCGGAATGCTCTCGTCGCGGTAGAAGAGCTCTTCGTCGTGGGGCAGCGGCAAAACTTCGATCTTGTCCTTCAACCGAGGATCGAGATCGACTATGCCCTCTTTGAGAAAATTCGACACCACCGTCCAGCGCTTGAGATTCATGCAGAAAGTGCGAAGGTACCGGTACGTCACGCGAAAATACTTTCGCATCAGCCTGATATCGGTCCCGTGCGAAGACATAATCATGGGCAAATTTCGCTTACGCATAATTGTGCGCATGACGATCCCCGAGGGAATCAGCCAATGACCGGCGACTATATCGATCCGTTCTTCGTCAATCACCTTCAGGGCCGCTCCGCGAAATCGGTCCAGAAACTGCTTGAATTTGAAAATTCCCGACACCGATCCGAGCACCAGCTTGTGCATATTTCCGCGATAGGCAATAGTCTCGTCCTCGTCCTTCTGAGCGTAACGGAATCGATAGACGCGAATGCCGTCCGTCTCCTCGAACTCAGGAGCCCCCGGGTCATGCGGAGCGAGGATAACCGGCTGGATGTCGAATTCAAGCAACCGCTTGGCGAGCAATGCGATAAACACACCGGCGAAATCGCCGCGGAAACGGGGATAGTTGTGCGTCAGCATGAGAAGGCGAATCGGGTCAGCCATGTACCAATGGTAAAAAAACCGGGCGGACGGGGAAATATAATTTTTGCCCCGCTCTTCCCTCTTGTCTATATTTGTCCATGAAGATTTCGAATCCAGCCTTTCTCGATTTCACCCGCCAGCCGGATTTCAAGAAGATTCTCACCAATCCAATTCTGGATATCGCGGCAAGGTTCTGGGAGGACGATCGTTATGAAGCGTTCAGGATCTGCTACCGCTCTATGCGGGTGATCGATGATCTCGTGGATGAACGCAAATCGACCGGAATTCCGTTGTCCAACGACGAAATCACCCGATATGAACGGACACTCGACGAGTGGGTTGACGCGTTACGGAATCAAAGGCCCCAGGACGCCTTTCAGAAGCAGCTGCTTCGGACAATCGACAGATTCCGAATACCAGCCTGGCCGTGGATCAGGTTGGTTAAGGCGATGCAATACGACCTCACACACACCGGATTTCCCAGCCTTCTTCGCTTTTTCAGATATTGCGAGGGAGCAGCAATCGCCCCGGCTTCGATATTCATGCACCTTTGCGGAATCAGATCAGGAGGCGATTCGGTTGAACCTCCCCCGTTTGATATTCGCAAGGCGGCACGGCCGCTTGCTCTGTACTCGTATCTTGTGCATATCATTCGTGATTTTCAGAAGGATCAGACCGACGGTCTCAACTATTTTGCGGACGACCTGATGTCGCGGCACCGGGTAACGGCCGAAGATCTTCAGGAGGCTGCGACGGAAGGCCGCATCACCCCTTCAATCAGAGGTCTGTTCGGAGAATATCATCGAATAATGAAGTACTACGGGGATTTGGCGCGAAGGACGGTCAACCACGTGGTGCCGAATCTGCTTCCCCGCTATCAATTGAGTCTCGAACTCATATACAACTTGTATCATCAGATTTTCGAGCGAATCGATATTACCGGCGGGAGCTTCACGACCTCCGAGTTGAATCCGTCTCCTGACGAAATCCAGAGCCGAATAGACCAGGTCATTGCGGCAATGCTTTCCGAGAAGTAAAAACTTTTCTGGAAGAAAACCCCCGTTTAATTGATAATCAGACAGTAGAGAAAATCCGTCCGTCTTCACAGAAGCGGGCGCTGAACCGGCAGACAATGTATAAGAATATGGAGGAGAGTATGAAAAGCGTGTTCCTGACAGTCTGTTTAGTGCTCCTGTCAGCGCTTGTCGCGGCGCAGGATGTTTCGGTCACCGTTTACAATAGCAACCTCGGAGTTGTCAGCGAAACCCGTTCCCTGGACTTCCAGAAGGGGGTTAATCGTCTGGCATTCAAGGATGTACCGTCTTCGATAGATCCGGCGTCGGTGCAGTTCTCCGTAGTCGGCTCCGGCCACGCCGTGAATATTCTCGAACAGAACTATGCTTTCGACCTTGTCTCAGCCGACCAGATGTATAACAAATACGTAGACAATGAGATAGAGCTGATCGACAAAGACGGCAAACTGTATTCGGGAACACTTCTCGCCTACGGCAGCGGCACGGTTACCCTGAAGGACAAGAACGGTGCGATAAAAATTGTGCAACTCGATAATATCGCTGAAGTTAACTTCCCTGCTCTGCCCGACGGGCTTATCACCCGCCCGACCTTATTCTGGCTGTATAACTCTGATTATTCCGGCGTCCTTCCCTGTAAGGTAGGCTACCAGACTTCCGGGCTGAACTGGAAGGCAGAATATGTCGGGGTACTCTCGTCCGACGAGAAGAACCTCGATCTTTCCGGCTGGGCGTCAATAAACAACACTTCCGGAAAGACCTATAAGGATGCCACCCTCAAGTTGGTCGCCGGTGATATCCATCGTGCCGCACCTCAGCTCCGAGGTGGGATGTCCGCGATGAAGAGTCTTGCGGCGCCGTCGGAGTACGACGGTTTCAAGGAAAAGTCATTCTTCGAGTATCACCTGTACACCCTCCCGAGAAAAGCAACGGTAGCGGATAAAGAGATCAAGCAGATCTCTCTGTTCGAGCCGGCGCGCACGCAGGTGAAGAAGGTATTCATGTTCCGGCCTGAGAGAAACGCCACACAGGTCGAAGTCGACCTGAATTTCAAGAACTCAAAAAGCACCGGTTTGGGACTTCCTCTTCCGGCCGGAAGGGCCCGGATCTTTAAGGCCGACACCGACGGTTCTTTGATTCTGTTGGGAGAGGACAATGTCGACCACACGCCGGTCGATGAAGATCTCGATCTCAATATAGGCTATGCATTCGATATCACTGCGGAAGAAAAGGTCGCAAACCAGACCCAGATATCTTCGAAAGTCCAGGAGCAGGATCTCGAAGTGCGGCTGGCCAATCACAAAAAAGAAGATGTGACGGTCGAAGTTGAGAAAAAGCTGTATGGTTTCTGGGAAATCCTCGAATCGAGCATACCTTTTGAAAAGAAAGACGCTTATACTGTCGACTTCAAAGTCCCGGTTCCGTCCGATTCGACAGTGGTGCTGAAATATACAGTACGATACACCTATCGATGATGCCGAATGTAAGTTGACAAGCCGGATGGCAAGGCATAAATTGTCCGTCTGTTGAAAAGATATTTGGACATATAAACTTAGGAGGTCAGTTTGAATATACGATCCGGAATCATAATTCTCACTGTAGCCGCCGTATGTCTGAGCGCGAGCGTATCCGCCCAGAGCCGCGGCCCAAGAAAACTTCCGGCCGATGCGTATCTCAAGTCCGCGAAGATCGACATTCTGTCAGGTGAACTGGAACGGTACGAAGGTGCGATGGCGATGCTTGACTCGCTCTTCATGTACTACGGGCCGAATTCCGAAGGGTATCATTTGATGTCCCAGATGATGGTTGACTTCATCGATAAGACGCCGGATATGGCCAAGAAGCGGGAGTATCTCAAGAAGCTCGTCCTCTACGATGATTCGCTCCAAATTACATGCAATAACAAGAAGATAAACAAGAAATACAAAAAAGACTGCGACAAGTTCATTCAGCTCGCCGATTCCGTGCAGGTGAAATACTGGCGCGAGTATTACAATCAGGGGATCACCTCGCTGAACAGTATCGATCAACTGATCGAGGAGAAGGGTGAATCTCAGGATTCCACTTTTATCGCCAAGGTAAACGCGAGGATTACGGCGACTGTCGATACGACCGCTCTGTGGTACGGTTATTCGATTCTGCTGGACTCGACCGATCCGAAACCGTACATGGGTGTGGCTATGGCCTATGAGAAGGTCAGCAATTATCCTGATGCAATCAAATGGCTGGATATGGCGCTGCCCCACGCAAAGGACAGCTCAGATCTGCTGATCCAGATTGCTTATGACTATATCAAGAATGATGATTACTGCGGCGCGATCCCGACTTTGAGAGCGTATGTCGACAAGACACCAACCGACTACAACAACGCGTACAATCTCTCGATTTGTTACAACAACTGTAAGATGTTTGACTCGGGTTTGGTGATGAACCAGCGGGTCGTGAACAGCGACGCCCCCGATTCGAAGAAGGTCGACGCTATCAGTTCAATCGGTCGCTACTTCAACCAGGAAGCCCGGACGGCCTCCGATTCAGCTACTGCCGATCAAACAGCCGGCAACGAGGCTGGTGCGAAGAAATGGCGGGAGATTCGCGACCACTATTTCGACTCCTCCATCGTTTATTTCAAACGTGTTATAGATATCAAGCCGGAGGATGAACTTGCGCTGGAGCAGTATTCCACCATCTGTGCGCTCAGAGGCAAATATCCTGAGGCACTTGAAGGGTTCAAGAAGCTGGTGGTACTCAAGCCCGAGGAAGCTGATTATTGGCGATATCTCGGCGATCTGAACGTCAATCAGAAAGACTTCAAGGCCGCGATCACGGCGTACGAGAAGGTTGTTGAGCTGAAACCGGATGATTCGCAGGTCTGGCAGCAACTGGCCGACTTGTACTCCGAAGAAGGCATGACGGCCAAGGCCAAGGCGGCACAGAAAAAGGTCGACAGCCTGAAATAGTCAATAGTCGGAAACCTGAAAAGGTGATTTGAAGGCGGCAGATGTTCCATCTGCCGCTTTATTTATCGGTATGAAAACCTATGCCTCGATAGCTGTGAGCGGCCCGCTTCGACGGACCTTCACCTACAGCGTGCCTCCGGAATTCCAGCCTCTCTACCCGGGACAACGGATCCTTGTGCCATTCGGACGGGCTCGCAAGCTGGGTTTTTTTCTGGAGTGGACCGAGGCACCACGAGGCATCGCAATTAAGGATATCCTCCGACCGCTCGATTCGACCAGCTACTTCCCGCCTGGGCTTTTCAAAACCTGCCGCTGGATGGCCGACTATTACTTTGCCAATCCGGCCGACTGTTTACTCTCCGCTCTGCCCGCTGCACTCAAACAGAGCCGCGCGGCTACATATCGATGGAGTGCAGTCCGGCCCGAGAATCTAAGAGCTCCTTTCGAGGCTCTCTTTCGGCCGGGTAAGAATATCGGACCCAAAACGATCGGTCAGATACGACAGCACGGCAAGACGGCCCTTCGCGATCTGGTCCGGGATGGCGTCGTTGAAGAAATCTGGAACGATCCAGCCGCAAGCGGCTCCAGAAGATTGCTCGGTTTTCGTGTCGATCCGAAAGCGGATTGGACGGCTTATTTTGCCAAGAGCAAGTTCCGGCCGGAGCAGTTCGACGGTATCAAGGCGCGCGCTGAGCTGCATGCGCTCGGATGGACCGACTATCATCTCAACAAGGCGCGCAGGACCGGCTTGCTCGTTGAGGTCCATACCGATGAACCACAACCGCTGCTCGATTTCATCAAACCGCGTGAAGCTCTGAC
The DNA here is from genome assembly GCA_964520865.1 of uncultured Ignavibacteriales bacterium. GTDB lineage: Bacteria > Zixibacteria > MSB-5A5 > GN15 > FEB-12 > CAVQCT01. The sequence goes on from CAZFOY010000024.1 coordinate 43,228, forward strand.
CACAATTGAACTGACAGAACAACAGCGAACTGCTTACAAGGCGGTCATAGAAAGCACCGGCTCCGGCTTCACTCCATTCCTTTTGCACGGCGTTACCGGCTCAGGAAAGACAATTGTCTACTGCCATATCGTTCGCGATATTATCGAGAGCGGCAAGACCGCTTTGGTGCTGACTCCTGAGATTGCTCTAACCTCAACGACGCTGGCGTACTTCCGAGGCTTTTTCGGCGACAGCGTTACAGTTATCCATTCCGCCATGACAGAGCGAGAACGTCTCGACAGCTGGCGCGGCATACTATCCGGTAAGTTTCGCATTGTGGTCGGTCCCCGTTCTGCATTGTTCGCCCCCTTACCCGATCTCGGTATCATTATCGTCGACGAAGAGCACGACAGCTCGTACAAGCAGGATGATCCGACGCCGAGATTTCACGGTCGGGACTGCGCCATCATGCGCGCGAAGGTCAACGAGATACCGATTGTCCTCGGGTCCGCCTCCCCTTCACTTGAATCGTATCACAACGCGATGACCGGAAGATACCGTCTGCTCGAGTTGACTCATCGCCCGGCCTCCGCTGCGTTGCCTCAGGTCAACATTATTGATATGCGCACTGAGCGACTCAGAGGAGATCTTCCCTACCTTTCCTATCCTTTGAAACGAGAGGTCGAGTCGAGATTAGCCAAAGACGAGCAAGTGATTATCTTCCTCAATCGTCGGGGGCATTCATCCCAGCTTAAGTGTGCCGAATGTGGTTATGTCCCGAGCTGTCCTTCCTGCAAAGTGCATCTCACCTATCACAAGGTGGGGCGAAAACTCACCTGTCACTACTGCGGGCATCTCGAACTGCAGTGCAACAACTGCCCGAAATGCGGCGGGCGTGAGTTCATCTACCAGGGCGTCGGCACACAGAAGGTCGAAGAGAATATCCCCCGGTTGTTCGCAGGGGCGGTTCCGATAAGGCTCGACTCCGATACCGCCACCGGCCGCAAACGTGCCTACGAAATTCTGACCGACTTTTCGCAGAAGAAAAGCAATCTCCTGCTCGGTACCCAGATGGTAAGCAAAGGACTCGATCTCCCCGACGTCACTCTCGTCGGCGTCCTGCTTGCCGATCAGAGCCTCGATCTTCCCGACTTCCGGGCATCCGAAAAGAGCTTTGCCCGGCTTCTGCAGGTTGCGGGCCGAAGCGGACGGTCTAAGAATCCGGGCGTGGTACTCATCCAGACATATTATCCCGAAAATGAAGTGATCGTCGATGCGGCGAGGCAGGACTATCGCGCCTTCTATGAAAAAGAGATTCTTTCGCGGCAGGCGCTTTCCTATCCCCCCTTCTCGCGAATAGTCAAGTTCCTCTTGTCCGCAACCGATGAATCGCAGCTCGAAAAGCAGTCACTTCTCTTTCGCGAGCAGCTTGGAAAGAAAATCAAAGCTTCGACCATACGGGCCGAACTGTTAGGGCCGGCGCCCTGCCCGATGTATCATCTCCGCGGACGGTACCGCCGACATCTCTTCGTGAAGACGCGCCAGGTGCAGAAATTTGTCCACATGCTTACCGAGTGGGAATCGGTCGAAGCACACTTCAAGATACCGTCGGCAGTTCGCCTGACAGTCGATGTCGACCCGGACGACATGATGTAAAGTTATACAGTCCGACAAATTGTGATTTGCTCTTCTTCCTGACCCGCTTATACTGCACACAAGATGTCAACTTACATTGCGATGATACGCGGAATTAACGTGAGCGGCCATAAATCAATAAAGATGGCTGATCTGCGCGAACAATGTATCGCCGCAGATCTGGCCAATGTCCGAACTTATATCCAAAGCGGTAATATTGTTTTCGATTCAACTGTGCGTTCTTCCGCCAAAGTGGCCGGTGCCATTGAGAATCTCATAAAGAAACGGTTCGGGTATTCCGTGGCGGTACTCATTCGAACGGTGCCTGAGTTGGACAACGTCGCTCGCTCTAACCCTCACCTGAAAAGAACGGGAGTGGACCCGCGCCACCTGTATGTTACTTTCCTCAACGACAAACCGTCAGACCAGGCAACGGCCCAACTGAAGGAACTTAAGTCAGGGCGTGATGATTTGCGGGTGGTTGGGCGAGAGGTCTTCGGCTGGTTTCCCGATGGGTACGGCCGGACGAAATTCAACAACACCGTCGTGGAAAAGACGCTTAAGACGCCTGCCACGACCCGGAACTGGAGAACCACTCTGACACTCCTGGACATGGCACGCGGAGAATGACGCATGGAGAATAGAACGTCTTATCGCAGAGAACTCGAGACTATCACTCGGCAATGGATCTCCCTCTGGACTGTGCCTGTCGACTGGGAGTTGTATGACCGACTGCATTCGGACGATTTCAAAGACTGCGCTTCGGCCGGTCGCGCGACAACCAAAGCCGCCTTTGGCGATGCCCTTCGAGATTTCGTGACCGCGTTTCCCGATCTCGTCGCGACAGTTGAGGATCTGGTGGTCGATGAAGAAATGAACCGAGTTGCGGTTCGCTGGTCGGCATCGGGCACGAATACGAGCCGGTACCTTGGAGTCGGACCGACGAATAAGAAGACTCATATCACCGGGATCGAGATTATCGAGATTCTGGATGGTCGTATCGTGAAGCGGTGGGGTGAATGGGACATCACCGATCACGCCCGGGCTAAGTGAGTTCCGAGCGGCTAAGGATGCTCGCCGGCATTGGATCACACTCGGCTGAATCGTTCCGGCTTGCATTCGACCAGATGCAATAAAAAACCGGGTCTGGTAGCCGCTGGCATGTCCGTATGCCGTAGAGATCTCAGACCCGGAACAATCCTTCCCACATCACGCGATATGGGAGCTTGTTGGCTCTCGGACTTATTAGTAACAAATAATGTGCCGATCTCGTTCCGTTTCGCACAATCCATTGGAAACGCGAGACTTACAAGACGCACGCAGAATCTACGGTCGTATTGTCGGCAGGCAGAGCGTGCGAGAGCTCGTACAACCGTACGAACTATCGCATCATGGACAAATGAGTTCAACAAAAAAAACCGCCGAGTACTCGGCGGTTTCATATCGTAAAAAGGCAAGAATAGCGAGACTATTCCTTCTTGGCTTCCTTTTTCGGTTCTTTCTTCGCCTCGCCTTCCTCGCCCTCTTTGCCTTCACCTTCGGCATCACCTTCAGCGCCCTCAGCTTCGGCCGCCGCAGCCAACTCGGCCTCGGTCGGCTCGACCTTGACCACGGTCGGAGCGGCAACGACCACAACGGTGCGGCGTTCCTCGGTGATGATTTTCGCATTCGGTACTTCGATATTCTTCACGTGCATGGAATCGCCGATTCCGAGCTCGGAAACATCGACTTCGACTCGCTCCGGAATGTCGGCCGGAAGGCAGGCGATTTCCAGCTCGCGCAGGGTGTGCTGGAGAATCCCTCCGTCGGTCTTTACACCGATCGGCGTTCCCACGATATGGATCGGGACCGATACGTGAATTGGCTTGTTCATCGGCACGGCGTGGAAGTCAACGTGCATGACTCGATTAGTGACCGGATCCCGCTGGATTTCGCGGATAAGTACTTTATTCACCTCTCCGTCTACTTTCAGATCGAACAGCGAGCTGGTTCCCTGAGCCTCTTTCACGGCTGTGCGGAATTCCCGCTCGTTGACCTCGATCGAAAGTGGGTCACGTTCCGGGCCGTAGATCACGGCCGGAATCAGACCTTTCTCCCGAATCTGCCGCAAGTCGCTCTTGCCGCTGGTCGTGCGGGCAGCTGCGGGTAATACTACTTCTTTCATCGTCTGTCTTTATCCTCCAGAAAAACTACAATTATTGTTTTCGTCGCTATACGATATTCGGCTGGTCCTCGAACAACGAAGAGACCGATTCTTCGTCGAATATCCGCAAAATGGCTTCGCCGATCAGCTCCGAACAGGTCAGGATCTGGAACCTGTCGGAAAGCGGTCGAACGCCTTGATCTATGGAATCGGAAATTATCATCTTCTTGATCGGGGAGCGTTCGATTTTCTCGATCGCTTCTCCCGAGAGCACGCCGTGGGTGCAGGCCGCATAAATCTCTTCGGCTCCGCGCTCCTTGAGGAACTCGGCGGCAGCGCAAATCGATCCGCCGGTGTCGACCATGTCATCGCGCATCAGGATGTTCCGACCTTTGATATCGCCGATAAGATTCATCACTTTCGATACATTCGCTTTCGGACGACGTTTGTCGACAATCGCCAGATCGGCATCGAGTTTGGTAGCCGTGGCACGGGCCAGCTTGATCGACCCGACATCGGGTGATACTACAGTCAGGTCCTTTAGGTTCAAACTTGCGATGTAGTTATTGAAGATCACCGATGAGTACAGGTGATCGTGCGGCAGATCGAAAAACCCCTGAATCTGGCTGGCGTGAAGATCCATGGTTATGATCCGGTCGGCGCCGGCAGTCGTGAGCAAGTTGGCGACCAGCTTGGCGGTGATGGAGACACGCGGGCGGTCTTTGCGGTCGGCCCGGGCGTAACCGTAGTACGGAATCACCGCGGTGATTCTCATTGCCGAAGCCCGTCGCGAGGCTTCGATCAGCATCAGCAGCTCCATCAAATTCTCAGCCGGCGGATTGGTCGGCTGAACGATAAAGAGATCTGCGCCGCGAATGTTGTCGTTGATCTGCACGAACACTTCACCGTCGGAAAAACGGGTTACCGTGCAGTCGGTCAGCTCCACGTCGATATACCGAGCGATTTTCTCGGCCAGAGCACGGTTGGAGTTGCCGGTTACCAGTTTGATTTCGTCGCGTACTATCATACTATCCGCCTGCCCGATGAAACATAAACCTGTTTCATCCCGAATGTGTCGAGTTGAAGCAGGTTTGCAAGTTCACCGATATACATTTTCTGGGGCGCCAGGATTCGAACCTGGGAATGCCAGCTCCAAAGGCTGGTGTCTTACCGCTTGACGACGCCCCAATAGGATTACTTTCGGCTTCCGTCAAGCCTTGGTCTGCGCCTGCACTTCCTTTTCGTAAGCTGCCAGGACCTCTCGTTCGATCAAATCTCGCATTTCTTTGTTGATCGGATGGGCGATGTCCTGGTACGTCCCGTCCGGTCGCTTGCGGCTCGGCATCGAAACAAAAAACCCGTTGTTCCCCTGGATGATCTTCATGCCACGGATAACAAAGGCATCATCGAAAGTTACGTTGGCAAAGCCGCGCAGTCTCTCTTCGTCTCTCAACGTAACCCGGATTTCGGTTATGTCCACGGTCTCCTCCCTCAGTCGTTTATTGTTGCTGTTCCGGGACTACAATCGGCCTAACCGTATATACGCGCAAAGCGTCAAGCCGGTCGGAAAGCAGTTTCTCGCTATCCGGCATCTCTGTATAGATGCCGAAGAAAGTCGGACCCGAGCCGCTCATGCGAACAAGGGCCGCTCCACTTCGAACTATCTCTTCGTCGATCCTGCTGAGCACAGGAAAAGACCGTCGAAGATTTTCTTCAAAGTCGTTGCCAGATAAGCTCAAAGAGTCAATAAAATCTTCAACCGTCGGGCACGGCCCTAAAGTAAAGATGGTGGACGATCTTGTCAAGCCCCTTTTGAGTCGGGCATACCCCTCCGGAGTTGAAGCCGGAAAGCCCGGATTGACCAAAATGAGCCAATAGTCGGTCGGATAAGAGGTTTCTTGAAGGATTTCACCACGTCCGGAAACAAGAGCCTGACCCTTTCCAAAGAAGAACGGCACATCGGAGCCCAATTGGGTCCCTGATTCGGCCAGCGCGGCACGGTCTAAGCCCAAAGAAAACAGGATATTACATGCGGTGAGGGTCGCTGCGGCATCGCTTGATCCACCGGCCAAACCGGCCGCCACCGGGATCTGTTTATCCAGCTCGACATTGATCCCTCCCCTCAAGTCAAATTTTTTTGCCAATAGATCGTAAGCTCTGGCTATCAGGTTGTCGGGACCGGTCGACAGATCGGTGCCTTCGAGGAGCTTTATCCGCGCTCCCGGCTCGGAAGTTCGGGTTACGGTGAGTCGGTCGAACAGTGAAACCGCCTGAAACAGGGAATTGATATTGTGGTAACCGTCGGGACGTTTATTCAGGACCTGCAGGAACAGATTTATCTTTGCAGGAGCACCTATTCTTACCTGCCTGTCGGAAAGTTGTTTTACGAACATCGAGGATCCCATCAGCCTCCGGCCATCCCGGCCCTTTTGTACACGCCACCCGTCCCAACTGCAAGATAACTATTTGAGCCCGGCGGAAAAAGGGAAATACCGTGATTATTTTCACGAGTCAACTTGATGAAAGCCGTCACCCGATGTATTATTCGGCTGTTGCATAATTTAGCGCGATGTATAGAGGAGATATACCATGAGCAGTTTCAGCGCGACTTCCGAATTGAGCACCAAGAATAACAAATACAAGATCTATCGTCTGGACAGTTTGAAGGATCACGGTCAGATCGACCGTCTTCCCTACTCGATCAAAGTCCTCCTGGAAAATCTGATGAGACATGCCGACGGTCGGCTGGTGAAGGACGACGATGTGATCCGTCTTGCCGGCTATAACGCCAAGAATGTCGGGGATAAAGAACTCCCGTTCATGCCGGCCCGCGTTCTGCTGCAGGACTTCACCGGCGTCCCGGCGGTGGTGGATCTCGCCGCTCTCCGGTCGGCAATAAAGCGGATGGGAGGAGATCCGAAGAAGATCAATCCGATGGTCAAGGTCGATCTGGTTATCGATCACTCTGTGCAAGTCGATGCTTTCGCAGGCGAGGACTCTCTGAAGATCAATATGGAAAAAGAGTTCGAGCGGAACCGCGAGCGCTACGAATTTCTTCACTGGGGTCAGAAAGCGTTCAGTAATTTCTCGGTGGTTCCTCCGGCGACCGGTATCTGCCATCAGGTAAATCTCGAGTATCTCGCAAAGGGTGTGATGGTGAAAGACGGCGTGGCTTTTCCGGATACGCTTGTCGGAACCGACAGTCACACTGTTATGATCAATGGGCTCGGCGTGGTCGGCTGGGGTGTTGGCGGTATCGAGGCCGAAGCGGTGATGCTCGGCCAGCCGATCTACATGCTGACACCGGAAGTGATCGGATTCAAACTGACCGGCAAGTTGTCCGAAGGTGTCACCGGAACGGACCTGGTCCTGACCGTCACTCAGATACTACGCAAGAAAGGCGTCGTTGGCAAATTCGTCGAGTATTTCGGCCCGGCTCTCGACGATCTCACGCTGCCGACCAAGGCGATGGTCGCCAACATGGCTCCCGAATATGGCGCCACGATGGGCTATTTCCCGTTTGACAACGCCACGCTCGGTTACCTCCGCATGACCGGAAGAACAGACGAAGAAGTCGATCTGGTCGAGCGCTACGCCAAAGAGCAGATGCTCTTCCGCGAGAAAGGTTCGCCCGATCCGGTCTACACCGATGTCGTCGAGCTGGACATCTCAACCGTGGAACCGTCGCTGGCCGGGCCGAAACGGCCGCAGGATCGGGTTGCACTCTCCAAAATGAAACCGACTTTCGAGCAGGCCCTCACGCAGCCGATCAAAGAACGCGGATTCGAGCTTCCGAACGGCGAACTGAACAAGAAAGTCGAGATCAACAACGGCTACAAAGCTTCGATTGGACACGGCGCGGTCGTGATCGCCGCGATTACATCCTGTACCAATACCTCCGATCCATATGTGCTGCTCGCCGCCGGACTGCTGGCCAAGAATGCGGCCGAGAAAGGCCTGAAAGCGAAGCCGTATGTCAAGACTTCACTCGCCCCCGGCTCCAGAGTCGTGATCGAGTATCTTGAAAAAGCGAACCTGATTTCGTATCTCGAACAGGTCGGGTTCTACAATGTCGGGTTCGGATGCACAACATGTATCGGGAATTCCGGACCGCTTCCGCAAGAAGTTGCCGATGCCGTTACCGAGGGCAATCTGGTTGTTTCGGCAGTGCTGTCCGGGAACCGGAATTTTGAAGGCCGAGTGAATCCGTTCACCCGGGCCAACTATCTTGCCTCCCCTCCACTCGTAGTGGCGTACGCACTCGCGGGAACAGTCGACATCGATCTGGTTAACGAACCGATCGGCAAAGGAAAAGATGGCAAGGATGTTTTCCTGAAGGATATCTGGCCGAGCGACAAGGATGTCGTCAAGGCGATTCAGGATTCGGTTAAGCCGGAGATGTTCCGCAAGGAATACTCGGCCGTCTTCACCGGCAACGATGCCTGGAATAAAATCGCGAGTCCTTCGGGCGACCTGTACGAATGGGACGGCAAGTCTACTTACATTCAAGAGCCTCCCTTCTTTGTCGACCTGCCCAAAGAACCGGGTGAGATCAAGCCGATCAACGACGCTCGCGCGCTGGCCGTCTTAGGCGACTCCATCACGACCGATCACATCTCTCCTGCCGGTGCGATCAAAGCAGACTCTCCGGCCGGGAAGTTTCTCATGGACAACGGAGTGCAGTTTGCCGACTTCAACAGCTTCGGGTCGCGTCGAGGGAACGATCGCGTGATGACACGCGGGACGTTCGGCAATATCCGCTTGCGGAACTTGCTCGCTCCCGGAACCGAGGGTGGCGTGACGACTTACCTGCCGACCAACGAACAGATGTCGATATACGAAGCTTCGATGAAATACCAGGCGGATAACGTACCGTTGGTCGTGGTCGCCGGTAAAGACTACGGTATGGGTTCATCGCGTGACTGGGCCGCGAAGGGCACGCTCCTTCTCGGCGTGAAGGCGGTACTGGCCCAGAGCTACGAACGGATCCACCGATCAAACCTGGTAGGGATGGGCGTACTGCCGCTTCAGTTCAAAGATGGTGAATCGCGTGAGACGCTCGGCCTCACCGGCAAGGAGCTGTTCACTATCGAAGGTCTGGGGAATGATCTCCGGCCAAAACAGATTGTCAACGTGAAAGCGTACGACAAGTCGGGCGAGAAGCGGTTCCAGATGGTCGTGCGTATCGACACACCGATTGAGATCGAATATTATCGGCACGGCGGGATTCTTCAGATGGTGCTCCGGCAGCTGTTGAAGAAGTAGCAGTCTAAAACGATAGTTGCTCCCATGACGCCCCCTCAGGGGCGTCATGGCGGAGCGTTGATCACGCCGGACAGGCGCGAGGCCGTCGCAATCTCGATTTTG
>CAZFOY010000025.1:0-26244 GCA_964520865.1 uncultured Ignavibacteriales bacterium
ACTCGTTTTCGCGTTACTCTATATATAGCAACCGAATAGGCTTAAGTCAAGGGTTGCACTTAGGTTAAGTAACGTGGAGTTAGGTGAAGTAACGTGAAGTTCCGTGCAGTTACGTGAAGTTCGCTGTTAGAAAATCGTTAGAAAAAATAAGCCTCTGGACGGCTTCGCAAGTCTGTTGGAGTGGGTAAATCTGTCGGTTGCGTAGGTGTTCCTCGGGAATGAACGACTCCAGCGGCGGGAGGAGCATCAGCTCTTGTTGACTTCGCTCTCGTTTGTTCTGCATGATGAAATACTAAAATGTCAAAACCCCTTCACCAAGACCTTTTTCAACAGGCCCCAGAGCTGTGGGGCACCCGGCCCTCGCAGCGGGCCTTACCAGTTTATTGAGAGCACGTCCTTCAAGGCCGCGTTGTCCAGACTCAGATCCGCCACCAGACGCTTCAAACGGCGGTTCTCTTCCTCCAACGACTTAAGCTTCTTGGCGTCACTGACCGACATCCCCTGATACTTCTTTCGCCAGGTGTATAACGTCCACTGGCTCATGCCGTATTTACGACACGCATCAGCTACCTTCATACCGGCTTCAACCTCTTTGAGAATGCCGATAATCTGTTCTTCGGTGTAGCGGTTTCGCTTCATGTCCAGTCCTCCTACAGGTAATATACTACCTTCAATTCGAGGTCTCAACTGGACCAGTTTATGGGGAGAAGGTCAACAAAGCTCATGTTCTCCATGTTTTCCCCTTCAACGAACCCGCCTAATGACACGGCAATCCCTCTATGATCCAAACGCCAGCAGACATCTGCACCAGAGCCTTATCAAAACACAGAGACCCATCCGCTTATTCGCCTCGTCAGAAAGCGTAATCGGCTGTATCTGCTTGGAGTCCAGTCAACATTATAGTTCCCAGATCCAAGGCTTGTCGATTGAGACTTAGTACGCCGACCATATGGATTGTGATAGGAGTTGATTTGAGCAGTGCCAAGTCAAGATTGGTTAAGTCAAAACACAACGCTCCCTCGGCTTGTGGATATGACTTGCCCCAAAATGCTGTCCAACTTCCATCAACAGGATAGAAGGATTCTGAAGTACCTTCCACCGTAAAATATGCATGCTCGGTAGATATCCTCACGTCATCTGCGGAAGATCCTGCCATAGCATAGATGCTGACCTTCAATTGGCAATGCGGAGAATCGCGCGAGGAATCAGATCTGCTTAAGGCGATAGTAGCTTGGACAGGTGGATCACCTATCCGCACTGTTTGGTAAACACTATCACGCGCTGGGGTGCGCAACGTTAAAACCTCTGCCGCACTCAGCCAGTATATGGCCAGTTCACGGTCAAACTGATCGGATCGGGGAGAACAACTCAAGAGAGTGAGAGAAAAACCGATCAGAATGCAGGCACTCGCGGTACAAAACCACCCCTGAGGGCGCTGTAAGGATAGCCGTAAGATCGACTGTAAGTGTACTCGTACCATACTGCTTGATACTCCAATGATCCAGGCCGGTGATATATGCTAACACCAGTCTGTTTTTGTTTGTTTAAGTCATTGCTATATCTGCGATTTGCCTCAGCGTCACCGAGGGTAATGTGCTGCCACATATGTACCGTCTCGTGAAGCCACACTCCGCTTGTACTTCCATCGAGAATGTATATCTGTCCAAACCTCGGTTCAAAGAAACCAATTTTGGCGTCGTGATAGTAGAGATTCTTCAACAACCCGCCTGATCGATAGACGGGCCGGGGGACAGGTGGCCCATCCGCTTGCGGTGGGTCTCTTCTTCCCTGCTTCACATTTGACATCTCATAACCGGCAGGCTCGAAGACGAGGCTGCCCTACGCTCGATATATATCTGACTGATTGAATTCTCGCCGGCCCTTCCTCCCAAAAATGGCGGAGAGGCAGGGATTCGAACCCTGGATAGGGGTTGCCTATACACACTTTCCAGGCGTGCGCCTTCAGCCGCTCGGCCACCTCTCCGTGATATGTCGCAGATGCCCCGGGGATGACCCGGAGACAGCCCGTAATGTAACCAATCAGGCCGAAAATACAAGCTGAATGTAGAAGTTTTTGCCCGTCAGCGCCTTCATAAGTCTTTCCCGCATATGCGGGTGAAGCAGAGAGAAGATGGTTCGCCGGTGTTTGTCCGAATTGCCCACGTGGCGGTCGTTCGGGCTCCCGCCCTCCTCACTGACGTGGGCTGCGGAGCCAAGTGCGATTCGAGCAAAGATGAAGCCCGGATTGCGACGTCGCTATTTCTTCGCTGCCGCTCGGCTGCATGCTTCTCGCAATGACTTGGGTGAGGCATTTCCATCACACCCGGCCATAAGAATGGTCGGGCCTACAAGAGACTGCCTCGGTGCCCCACCCTATGGGTGGGAATTCGGTGTGGTACAGACCGGTCACATGGGTAACAGATTGATCCGGGAACATGGGTGACATTGAATGTTGATATTGATCATAGGTCAGGAGCCCTGCGCTCCTGACGTCGAACGGCACGCTCGAAGACGAGGGTGCCCTACAAAAGATCCAAAGGCTTACCTATCACACCCGGCCATAAGAATGGTCGGGCCTACAAGAGACTGCCTCGGTCCCCCACCCTATGGGTGGGAATTCGGTGTGGTACAGACCGGTCACATGGGTAACAGATTGATCCGGGAACATGGGTGACATTGAATGTTGATATTGATCATAGGTCAGGAGCCCTGCGCTCCTGACGTCGAACGGCACGCTCGAAGACGAGGGTGCCCTACAAAAGATCCAAAGGCTTACCTATCACACCCGGCCATAAGAATGGTCGGGCCTACAAGAATATGCAAGACGACATGGGATGCGGAATCACACCCCGTGGCGGAGTTGGTGGTAGCGGGTGAAGAATTTGCGGACAGTCAGTTGCACGGTGACGATTGATGTGATCGTGACAGCCATCAGCAACATATAAGCGACAATGATCTGGAGAAAGACGGCGTGAAGCGGGTCGGCGCCGGCCAGGATCATTCCGGTCATCGCTCCCGGCAACGCCACGATCCCGACTGTCTTCATGAAATTCAGCACCGAGATCATGCCGGTCGTGTTGGCCGCCCGAAGATATTTGGAGGTCGCCAGCCGCCACCCCTTACCGAGCGAAAGTGCCGACTCGATCGCCAGTCGGTTACCGCGAATATCGGCGGTGAGCCGATCGATCGTCAGCGCCGATGCGTTCATCGAGTTGCCGATGATCATCCCGCCCAGCGGAATAATATACCGCGCTTCGAACGATATCACCCGAAAGACAAGCATCAGTCCGATCGTGATCAGCGATCCGGCCAGCATCGCAATCAAAGAAACGGCAAACGAACCTTTGAGATTCTTCGTCCGGCTCGATGCTGCCTGGGCGCCGACCGTTATCATGATCAGAATCGCCATGATGATCAGCCAGGCCGAATCCAACCGGAATATAAACTGAAGCGCATAGCCGACCGCGATCAGTTGGACGAACGCCCGCACCGACCCGATACTGATATCTTTGATGACCGGGATATTCCAGTACCGGTTAACCGCGATCGAAAGCAACACCAGTAGGGCCGAGAGACCGACCTGTAACAAACCGGGTGTTGTCACTGCAATTTCCTCGTTTTGTAATTGATTCCGGCTTCGGACTGCGGATTGTTAATCACCTGCTCGACCGGACCCGACTCAATCAACTTTCCATCGAACAAGAGCAGCGCCTCCTGTCCGATTCGGAGCGCTTGATCCGGATTGTGCGTCACGACTATCGCTGTAAGATTTTCCTTCGGGACAACTTCTTTTATCAGCTCTTCGATTGCCGATGTATATCCCGGATCGAGCGCCGAAGTCGGTTCATCGAGCAGGATCACTTTCGGTCTGGTTGCCAGCAACCGCGCGATCGCTACCCGTTGTTTCTCCCCTACCGACAGATTTTCGGTCGAGCGATCGAGCTGTTTCGGTTTGATGTGAGCCTCGCGGACGAGGGTGTCGATCTCATCGTTCGTAAGATCCGCGTTGGCGTAAAGCAGATTGTCCCGCACGGTGCCGTCGAACAAGTACGGCGTCTGAAACAGATAGCCGACTTCTTTGCGAAGTTCGCAGGGGGTGTAGTCGCAATGGTTCTTCCCGTTGAAGAGAATTTCACCGGAGTCCGGTTCATCGAGGCGGTTCAGCAATCGGAGAAACGATGACTTCCCGGCCCCCGACGGACCTATGATCGTGTAGATCTGCTTCCTGCAGAATGAAAAACTGATATTGTCGATGATAGTTTTGGGCTGATCTTCCTGAGCAACGGTGCGGCGGAGGCTCTTCACCTCGAGGATGGGGGTTGCCATACGGCTACTGATCCTTGTCCCCTTCGCCGAAATACAGATACCGGCTAATCAGGCTGACATAGTCCGACCACCCTTTGCTGTCGTGGCGCTCGCGAATCCGGTCGATCGCTCCCATTTTGCTGTCGATCTCATCGCAGTAGTACACCACGAACGCCTCCGGCATCTGCGGGACGACCGGGGTGGCGTACTCAAGTTCTCCCTGGTGGGAGAGAATGATATGGCGAAGTTTCATCAGTAGTTTTTCGGGGAAATGCTCGATCGCGGCCGCTCGGCGGCAGATCCAGTCATCGACCAGGCAGATATGTCCGATCAGCCGGCCTTCGTCGGTGTAATCGATCACCGTGTTCGTGCTATAGGTCGCGATCTTACCGGCATCATGGAACAGCCCGCCGAAAATGAGATAGTCTTTGTCAAGGAAATCGTAACCCGCCGCGACCCTGACGGCAAGTTCTCCGACATTGGCCGAGTGCTCGGAAAGTCCCCCGATATACGAGTGGTGCCAGAGTTTTCCGGCCGGAGCTTTGAGATAATCGGCGAGGAACTGATCATCGTTCCAAAACGACTCGACCAGAGCTTTGATGTAGCTGTTCTCGATTTTCGAGGTCAGCGCAAGGATTCTCGCTTTCCGTTCTTCGTTCGACTGTTTCGAGAACGGCATGATATCCTCGATCGAATACTCATCGTCGGTCGCGAGCCTGATACGATTGATCACGAGTTGCGGCTTGTTGTTGTACTCCCCTACCACGCCCTTGACCTTGATCACCATTCCCTCGGCCAGCTCGACCAGGGTAAACTGATCCGGTTCCCAGACAACCGCGTTGACCCGCCCGCTCGAGTCGCCGAGTTCCAGCGAAACGAACTGCCCCTTGGTGTACTCGCGGACTGTCTTCCTTCGAACGGAAAAGAACGAGGTGATGATATCTTCGGGAGCGAAGTCGATTATCTTCTTCTCGGCCATGGTGATCTATTATAACGCCGGCCCCGGAGGCAGGCAAGCAAGATGTGGATGAGCGAGCCCGCCCGGAATTGAACTTGGCGCCCGGGTGTATAACTCATATATTGCCGGTGATTTATGAAGATACTCAGCAGGTACATACTTAAAGAGCATATCGCCCCCTTTTTCTTTGCATTCTTTACCATTACGTTTCTGCTGGTTATCGATTTCGTCCCGAAAATCACCGATCATGTTATAGACAAGGACTTGTCGGTCTGGGTTGCCCTTGAGCTTCTGGGCCTGAACCTGGCCTGGATGCTCGCGCTGTCGGTCCCAATGGCCGTTCTCGTGGCCTGCCTCATGGCCTTCGGTCGGCTCACGGCTGATTTCGAGATCACCGCCCTCAAAGCATCGGGTGTGAACATGCTCAGAGTCATCTTCCCGCTGCTCGTGGCCGGGGCGGTGCTGACTTTCGGCATGATAGAGTTCAACGACAAAGTCCTTCCCGACCTTAACAAACGGGAACGCGAACTCTGGGGGGATATCTCTGCGATGCGGCCGACTCTCGTTTTCAGATCGGGCGTCTTTATTTCCGATATCCCCGGCTATCTGGTCCTGATCGACCATATCGACCATCAGACCTCCCGCGTCGAAGGGGTCCGGATTACCGACACCCGGGACAACAACAGACCGCGCATTATCGTTGCCAAGTACGGTTATCTCAAAATGACCGACCATAACAAGAACATGCAGTTCACGTTGTACGACGGGGAGATCCATTCGCTCGATGTGAACGACGCGACCAATTACCGAAGAGTCGACTTCGACAAACAGATAATTAATGTCTCCGAAGCAGGGACCGAATTGCAGCGGACCGATTCCGACTATCGCGGCGACCGGGAAATGAACATCAAAGACATGAAACTGCGGGTGGTCAACGCTTCCAAACAGATAGATCCGTTCCGTACCCGGATGTACGATTCATACATCCAGCGAGTGGATTATCTCTTTACCGACAGTGCGTTGCAAGTTACCAGCAGCTCTACGTCCGATTCCGCGGCTTACAGCAGGGTGAAAGCAAACGCGGCTACTTTCTCGCGACAGGTCGGGCGCAACCGACAGCAAATCGAGTCGCAGCAGCGGATCATGGACAAGTACCAGCTGGAGATCTACAAGAAATACTCGATTCCGGGAGCCATCATCGCTTTCATCCTGATAGGCGCACCGCTGGGCGTGATGTCAAAACGAAAAGGAATGGGGATGGCGATTGCCATTTCCATTATCATGTTCATAGTCTACTGGGCATTTCTTATCGGCGGCGAGGATCTCGCCGATCGGGGGCTGGTCCCTCCGTTCTGGTGCATGTGGTCGGCCAACTTCCTGATCGGGGGAGTCGGACTCTATCTGCTGTACATCGTCGTAACCGAGAAACCGCTATTCAGCTATTTCAGGCAGATAAAGTAAAGATTATATGATAAAGAAGCTCGACCGGTACCTTCTCAGACATTTCTTTATCGCCCTCGGCGTGGTGGTAATCGCTATCGGCTTCACGATTATCATCATTAACATGGTCGAAGGTCTGAGCGACTTTATCGACAACGAAGTTCCTTTAGTAGATATCCTTACCTACTACACGTATTTCGGTGGATGGGTTCTCAAGTCATTCTTTCCGGTGTTCGTGCTGCTCGCGACTCTGTTCTCGGTTTCGATACTTGCCCGTCGCAATGAAATTTTGGCTATGAACTCCTCGGCTATTTCCCTGTATCGAATCGCCGCGCCTTTTCTGGTCGTGTCGCTGTTGTTGGCGGTCGGGCACTTCTGTTACAACGAATTCGTCTTTCCCCCCGCCAATAAGAAGCGTCTCGAGATCAAAGAGTTTACCATCAAGAAACACTCCAAACGACGATTCACGCAGCTCGCCAATATCTACCGACAAATCTCGCCGGGCTATTTCTATACGATCGGATCGTTTAATGTCGAGCGACAGGAAGGGAAAGACCTCAAGGTATACAAGACGAGACAGAATCGGTTGAGTGAATTCCTGACCGCTTCATCGGTCGAATACCGACAACAGCGCTGGCGCGCCCTCAATGGTGCCATTCGGACCTTCTCCGATTCTTCCACCGAATCATCGTTTCACGAATTCGCCAAGATGGAGCTGCCTGATATCAAGGACACTCCGGAAGACCTGTCGAAGAAGCTTGGCGATCCGGGCGACATGGGGCTGGAGGAGCTGAAATCGTATATCGACCTCATGAAACGTACCGGCGGACCGCATGTGCGCGAATCGATCGACTACCGCCTCAAATTCTCCTATCCCCTCGCCTCGTTTATCGTGGTGCTGATCAGTGTCCCGCTGGCGGCGCGGAGTCGCCGAGGCGGTATCGCCGTCTCTTTTGCCACCGGCGCCGGTATCGCACTCGTCTATTTCGTGTTCTTCCGAATCCTGCAGTCTGCCGGATACAACGAGAAAGTCCCCGATTGGCTGGCCATCTGGGGGATCAACGGTGTCTTCTTCCTCATCGGTCTGGTCACGATGCTCACGGCAAGGAAGTAGTATGGTCAATCAGGACAACGAAAAGAACCGGGTCGCCTGGAATGAAATGGCCAGAGTGCACTTCGATCATCCGGACTACCGGGTGAAAGAATTCCTTGAAGGTCAGTCTACTCTCAAGAGCATCGAAATTGAAGAGCTGGGGGATGTCTCCGGGAAGTCTCTGCTGCATTTGTTCTGCCAGTTCGGGCTGGATACGCTGTCGTGGGCGAGAAAAGGCGCGATCGTAACCGGGGTGGATATCTCAGACATCTCTATCGAACTGGCTGAGAATCTGACCGGCCAATCCGGCCTGACGGCCAGATGGGTGCGTACCGACGTGCTCGAGCTCAGAGACAAATTGGAGGAGAAGTTCGATATCGTTTTCCAGTCGTACGGCACGCATCACTGGATCGAAGATCTACGGAAGTGGGCGGGGGTTGTATCGCATTCCCTGAACCCGGGCGGGCGGTTCTATATGGTCGATCTGCACCCTGTTATGATTCCCTGGCTCGAGTCGGACGTCTCCTATTTCAGGAAAGGACCTTACCTCTATTCAAACGAAGTCGACTATTGTAACAAGGATTACATTGTCAAATCTGAGCACGTGGAGTGGCAGCACAAGCTGGCGGATATTGTCAATGCGTTGATCGACTCCGGCCTGACAATCGAATTCCTGAACGAGTTCGACAAATGCTGCTATCCCAGAGAACGTGACTGGTATGAAGAGGACGGATATTACTATCCGCCCGAAGGTCCGACAAGATTTCCGCAGCTCTTTTCGCTGAGCGCGAGGAAGCGCTGAGGCTCAGGTCCCCATTTCCCACGAAGACAGATATTTCTTCTGCTCGGCCGTCAGTTTGTCGATTGAGACTCCCATCGACTTCAGCTTAAGACTTGCGATCTCAGTATCGACTTTGTCCGGCAAGGTGTATACCTTCCGTTCGAATTTCTTGTGGTTCCTGACCACATATTCCGAGGCCAGCGCCTGATTGGCGAAAGACATATCCATCACCATGGCCGGGTGCCCTTCCGCTCCAGCCAGATTGATGAGCCGTCCTTCGGCGAGAATGAAGATTCGCTTCTTGCCGATTTTGAACTCTTCGACGTGCGGCCGGACGAGGCTCCGCTTCGAGGCTGCTTTGGCTATGCGAGGCAGATCTATTTCGGCATTGAAGTGGCCCGAGTTGCACACGATCGCGCCATCCTTCATCTTCTTCACATGTTCAAGGCGAATAACGTTCAAATCTCCGGTCACCGTGATGAAGACATTACCCATCGTGGCCGCCTTGCTCATCGGCATGACCATAAATCCGTCCATAGCCGCTTCGAGTGCCTTCACCGTATCGACCTCGGTAACGATTACATGCGCACCCATCCCCTTCGCCCGAATGGCCAGACCCCGTCCGCACCATCCGTACCCGGCGATCACGACGGTCGAACCGGCAATCAGCGTATTGGTAACGCGGAGGATGCCGTCGAGGGTTGACTGCCCGGTGCCGTAGCGATTGTCGAAGAAGTGCTTCGTCTTGGAGTCATTCACGGCGACGACTGCGAACAGAAGCGCCTTGTCTTTTTCCATCGCGCGAAGTCTAATCACGCCGGTGGTCGTTTCTTCGGTCCCGGCCATCACCACCGGGGCAAGCTCCTTCCGGCTGGTGTGAAGCGTCGAAACCAGATCGGCGCCGTCGTCCATCGTGATGTGCGGCTTGAAATCGAGGGCCTGGTGAATATGCTTGTAGTAGGTCTTGTTGTTCTCTCCGTTGATGGCGAAGACCGAGATGCCGTATTCTTTCACGAGGGCAGCGGCGGTGCTGTCCTGAGTGGAAAGCGGATTCGAAGCGCACAGGGCCACATTCGCCCCACCTGCTTTGAGAGTCCGCATCAGATTTGCCGTTTCAGTCGTCACGTGCAGGCAGCACGCCATATTGATTCCCTTAAGAGGTTTCTGTTTTGTGAAACGCTCCCGAATCAGCCGAAGGACCGGCATCGACCGTTCCGCCCATTCGATTTTCTGTCTGCCTTCGGTCGCCAGTTTGATATTCGCTATGTCGTGCTTTACTGCCATGTTTACGCTTCCTTTGCCAGAGTCTTTGCCATATCCGTTTTCTCCCAGGTAAACTCTTTCTCGTGCCGTCCGAAGTGGCCGTAGGCCGACGTCTTGCCGTAGATCGGCCTAAGCAGATTGAGGGTTTTGATGATTCCTCGCGGAGTCATGTCGAAGTGCTTGCGAACCAGCTGTGCGATTCTCTCGTCGGGAATCTTACTCGTACCGTCGGTGAAAATCATCAGCGAGACCGGTTCTTTCACACCGATAGCGTACGCCAGCTGGATGTTACATTTGTCGGCGATGCCGGAGGCGACGATATTCTTGGCGATATACCGAGCCATATAACTCGCCGACCGGTCGACCTTCGTCGGATCCTTGCCCGAGAAGGCACCACCACCGTGGGAGGCCATCCCGCCGTAGGTATCCACGATAATCTTGCGGCCGGTCATGCCGGTGTCGGACTGAGGTCCCCCGATCACGAACTTGCCGGTCGGGTTGACGTAGAATTTTGTCTTTTTGTCGATCATTCTTTTCGGCACGATAGGCAGAATGATCTTATCGATAATCTCTTCTTTTGCTTTGTTCGTAATTTTCTTTCCGCTCCGGTCGAGGATATCGGCGGTGTGTTGAGTCGAGATGACAACGCAGTCGACCCGCACCGGTTTTCCGTTCTGGTATTCGACCGTCACCTGCGATTTGCCGTCCGGACCGAGATAGGACAAGCGGTTTGTCTTGCGCACTTTGGCCAGTTGCTGGGTAAGTTTGTGTGCCAGCATGATCGGCATCGGCATCAGCTCTTTCGTCTCACGGCAGGCATAGCCGGACATAAGTCCCTGATCCCCGGCGCCTCCGGTGTTGACGCCCTGGGCGATATCCGGAGACTGCGTTCCGATCGCGTTGAGAATGGCGCAGGTATCATAAGCAAATCCGTACCGGCTGTGGGTATACCCGATTTCCTTCACAATCCGTCGCACCAGCGCCTGGATATCGACATAGGCGTGAGTCGTGATCTCTCCGCCGACAATCACCAGACCGGCGGTCACGAATGTCTCGCAGGCCACCCGACCCTTGGTGTCCTGACGAAGGATCTCGTCGAGCACACCATCGGAGATGCGGTCACACAGTTTGTCGGGATGTCCCTCGGTCACCGATTCCGACGTAAACAGGAAATTGCCACCAGCCATTCTTCATACTCCTTTAGCAAATTCGTACCGAAACTGATCAGAAGCGGACATCGCTTAGAGCCCGCCGATTTCCGTGGACTCGCCCACGCTGACCACCTTTTTCTCCCCTATGATGACGGCATCGTTGCCGACTATCGACTCATCCAGAATCATCTTTTCTATCCGGACATTCCGTCCGATAATCGAATTCGTTACGATACTGTCGAGAATCACCGATCCCTCGTCCACCGACACGTTCGGGCCGATGATCGCATTCTGGATCCTGACGTTGTCCGCGATGTGTACCGGCGGATTGACGATAGATCCGTCGACCGACCTTGCCCTGGCAAGCTTGCTCAACAGGTGCTGATGCGAGGTCAGGATCGTTTCCTTCTTCCCGCAATCGAACCAGCCGTGGACTTCGAACGGCTTGAATTTCACGCCGTTCTTAATCATCGCATCCAGAGCGTCGGTGAGCTGAATCTCGCCGCTCGTTGTCTTGCCCGAAGCTACCAGCTGCGCCAGCTCCTTCTTGAGCAGAGCGGGATCGGAGAAGTAGTACAGGCCGATCAGGGCGAGGTCGCTCTTGGGTTCATCGGGTTTTTCCACGAGGTCACTCACGAACCCGTCTTCGATTTCAGCAATGCCGAACCTCTGCGGGTTCTCTACCTTGCGCACGCCGAGCACATAGTCGCCGGCGCCGGTAAACCGGACCAGGTCGCAGTCGACGATGGTGTCGCCGAGAATCACCAGCAGCGGCTCGCCGTGAACGTGCTCCATTGCCATGTGTAAGGCATAGCCGAGTCCGAGCAGCTTGTCCTGCGTGACGAAGGTCGACTTGAAGTCGTATTTCTCGCGGACATGCTTCGTAATCTGCTCCCCTTTGTACCCAATGACAAAAATCACCTCTTCCGGATTCAGGTCGATGAGCGGTTCGAGCAGGTGGTCCAGGATCGCCTTATTGCCTACTTTGAGGAGCGGTTTCGGCGTCGTAATGGTATGTGGTTTTAGCCTGTTACCTACACCAGCAACAGGGATAACAACTTTCATCAAAATCCCTCGTTAGAATTCGGTATATAGTAGGCAAAGTCAGCCCATTTGACAAGTACTAATCTATTAGAACGGAATTAGATCGGCAGGTCCCTTAAGACATATGGAAAGACCGGGTTGCACCCTCAATATGGCCGGGGTTGCTCCATTTATCTGATAATATGGGAGAAGGTGCCGATCCAGTCCTCGGCAAGAAACTGCACCCGGCCGATCAGCAGCGAAACCCGCGCCATGACAGTGTATCCGAAGTGGGCGCCAAAGGCGATCATGATAAACCAGATACCCACCTTCGCGGTCACGCCAAGCGCCCCGGTATGCTCCTTCGAGAAATAGAAATAAATCAGCGTCGAGATAACACCAACCACGACTATGATAGCCAGAATCGAGGCTTCCCAGCCTCCGGCATTGACGAGAGGCTGCATAGTTGCCTTCATCTGCGGCAAGACCAGCCCGTGGAGCTGAGTGGTAAGGAATATCCCGGCGGTCGTGCCCATCACGAAAGCGAGGGCAATCCGCGAAAGCCATGAAAATTTGGGGTAGAACCGCGCGAACATCAGACACCCGATCACGCCGGGGATAAACAGCCACCAGCGGCCATTATGGATCATCGGATCCCACAACTGCTGGACAATCACCGTATCCCATATCAAGCCCACATAGTAGCCGGCCGAGAGGCCTGCAAAAATATGTTCGGCCAGCTTATAAACCGGGTTGTCCTTATAGAGAAACGAAAACAAGGCCAGGGTCAGGAAAGCGACAATCCAGATTTCGAAAACACTCATCTGGGTCATAGTCCTGCCTTCCTTCGATACCGTCGACCCGCGAAATAGCCGACATTACCGAGTATCACCAGGCCGATAATGAGAAAGTGGACGAGCGACTGAATGTCCATTCCGCGGAAGGCTGACGCCCGTTTGTTGAGAAGGATCTCGTATTCGGCCGCCCCTTTCATCCCTCCCAGGAGGCCGACAATCTGTTTCGCCCCGACATAGGCATACAACTTCGGCGCCATCACCGCCGTTGCTCCGACCGCCATAGGAACCCCGTAGCCGGCATTCACGATAGAGACCCAGTAATCGGCCGTCGCGTTATCGGCGATATCGAAAATGAATTTCACATCGCTGTAATTCTTCACCTTCTGCATCAGAGGAAGATCCTTCAGCGGGGTACCGGAATTGTCGGTCGGGAAGATACTCTCTATCGAAGTCCCCATCCCCTTGAGGACGGCGACATAATTTGCCTTATATCCGAGATTGACATAGTCGACCCCGTAGACTTTGTGATACTCCTTGGCAACCTCGCGCGTAACCAATTCGGCCAACGATGGTCCGCCGAGGGGAATGTTGCTGAGCGTGATCACTTTCATGTCTTTCCGGAAAAACTGATTCATGGCGGCAATCGCCATCGGCTGGGTCTCGGCCAGAGTCGACGGATAGTAGTCGAACGACAGAATCACGACCGAGGAATCCGGCATCGCCTGGATGTAGTCGTAGATATCCTTCGTCTCGGGAGTCACACTGACGGGGAAGCGTACGGGTATGATAAACGGAATAATTACGGCAATCGCCACGAGCAGGTAAATCCAGCGCCGGTCAATCTTTTCCATCCGCTCCCAGATATTCATTTCGTCATCCTCTCCCCATGTAGGTCCGCTCTATACCGAGGATGATGCGAAGTGACATCGCCGCGGCACCGAGGGCAGCCCCGATGATAATTCCGCGCTGGACGGCCAGATTGACTCCGTTCATAACATACTCGTTGATAAGCTGGGGAATGTGGCCGGGGAACAGATTCAGGAACGCCTCGCCGATCGGCACTCGCCAGAGCATGACCAGCACCGCCGTGACCAGCAGAAGAGTAGCTTCGGCGTTGCGGGCCCGGAAAGCGCGATAGGCGGCGGATGCGATATAGAACGACAGGGTCGCGAACATCGTCGCCATCATCGGCATATCCATCGTAACAAACAACCAGTCGTAAATCGAGCCGGTTTGGCGGCCGAACAGCGGCGACCAGGAGTTGGGAAGCACCGAAGGAATCGCCATGGCGAAAATCGAGATAAGCGTAATGAGCCGATAGACCCAGTTTTCCTTGCGGGCCCGGACCGCGGCGAAATTGACTCGCGTGATCGAGACGACGCCGAGAAGAAGGGTGAACCCGCCGACAATCGTTACCCAGACAAGAATCTCCTCGGAGAGGCCACCTACAAAAGTCGTATTCTCGTTGAAAAAGAAGGAAACGACAAGAATGATTCCCGAAACGAAGGCAATTGCGACCGGTGCGAGGGTTTTCATATATCCGTTATCTCATGAATCTTCTAAACTGCGTTAAACCAACTGATAAAGGTGTCACCAAACCCGAGCGAGACGAGAATGACGCCTACAATAATGAGCAAGGTAATGATCATCTTGAGCAGATCCTGCCCTTTCAATCCGCCCAGCATAACCGGCTCATGTGAAAGGTAGGCCGAAGCGGCATACAGTTCTTCGCCCATCAGCGTGTAGTCGCAGGCGGCGATAAAAAACGGAAGCTGCTCCGGCTGGGCGGTGCCGGCGATCTGGATCGATCCGGCGGCGTTGCCGGTTTCGGCAAGCAGGAGCGATTCGGCAAAGAACGCCCCCATGTAGATATTCGTGGCCGGCTTCTCACGCATCATATAGCCATTGACGTTCGCGGTAAAGGCGAACTGCTCCCCGGCCACATAGCGAACCATATCCCGATCGTACGAATCCCCCTTGCCCATCTCTATATATGACTGCTCGACAACCTCCTGTCCCGCCGCAAGCACCAGCGGATAACGGACCGGGACCATCAGCGGAGTCTCATACTGTGCCGTGATCTTGGCAACTCTTCCGAGAATGGAAATCCCCGCTATTGTCTGGATCTCGTCAAGCTCCTGGATGCCCGGTATGAAGAGAACCGGCCGACCCATCTCAGTGGCTCTCCCAACGGCTTCTTCGACCGCATTCAAGCCGGGGATCTTCCGAAGAAACAGTGATTTCCCCTGGCGGGCCATACGGGTGTAGGAAAGGATGGCAACGGAGAAAACGATCATGAGAATCAGGGCATTGATGCGATCGGCGCGAAAGATTCCGGTCGGCTCAGCAGCAGAAGCTAACTCGAAATGTGCAAGCAGGAGGCAAATTGAGGCGAGGACAGTAGTGAGAAGCTGTCGGATGATTCTTAACACGACGGAATATACCAACTCCCTTCCAATTGTCAATCCATATTAGACTTGAGACGTACGGCGAGACGATTGCGTCCAATGGGTCTGCCCTTTCGGCAGAATCTCCGCTCGACGGCGCCAGATTCGCGGACGATTGTCATGCCTGCGTCACATCAGGGTGATGAGCTGTGGATTCATCCTGCCGGAGTGCACTCTATTGCGAGATGGATGTGAAAATACCGCTCTCGAAGCTGCAGATCGGGTAAAAAAAACCGGATGTTTCCACCAAGAATTGGAAACATCCGGCAGACTTTAGCGGTACGGGGGATCGAACCCCGGTTTGATGGCTGAGAACCATCCGTCCTAACCACTAGACGATACCGCCAATTCAATGCGCAATGCTAAAAAGCAACGAGTGATGAATATAGTAATAAACAATACCTTGTCAAGGTCAACAACCCTGTTGACTCTCAACGTGTTACCGGAAATGAGGCTGTAATGCCAAGGCCTCAAAGAGGTTACTCAGCATCGCAAATCGATAGAATTTCGCAACTTTTTCCACTTTCAGACAAAAATCTGTACCTGCCGTATTGGCGGACAATCAGCCGAAATGGCAATACTTTTGTCGGCTTGGACTTACGTGAATGCGATCAGAGCTGCCATATCTACCGCGTGATCACTCCTGGGCCCCTGTGTCGAGTGACTCTCAATCGCATGCCGCAAGTTCAACGGCCTCCCCGTCCGGCACCGAAGCCATCCAATGTGATCGGCAAGTACGAGAACACAAGCTACATGGAGTTATCTATCCACGTATATGATCGATTTCAGCATGAAAGATCGTTATCGGGTAAGATTTTGTTTTCTTCGCTCTGTCGAGGTGATATATTTGGCAAAACTGATCGAAAACCGGAGGACCATATGCCCGCCAAGAAACGTACCCGCACTGTCAAAAGCAAGGAACTCCCCTTCAAGAAACTTGACTATACCATTACCTATAAGCCTTCGCGGGCGACCACATCGGAGGATATCGCGCCATCGACCGGGATTATCGGTCAGGAAAAGGCGATCGAATCGATCAGGCTCGGACTGAACGTACGGAGTGTCGGGTACAATATATTCGTGACCGGTTTGTCGGGTACCGGGCGAACCAGTACGATCAAGCATCTTCTCGAGCACCTGGACCACGAAAAACCGAAACTCAACGACATCTGCTATGTCAACAATTTCAAGGACGAGGACTCTCCCCGGGTGTTGATCTTTACTGCCGGGGAAGGCAACCGGTTCAAGAAAGATATGAGCTACCTGATTTCTTCGATCCGCAAGGCGGTCCCGAAGATCTTCCTCTCGGAAGACTACAAGGATCGACACAGCCGAATCGTGAGAGAGTACGAAGGACGTCAGAAAGATGAAATCAACACGTTCGAGGACAAGCTGACCAAGGCTGGATTCGTGCTGGTTCAGATACAATCGGGTATGGGCGTCCGCAACGAGATTCAACCGTTGATCGACAATGAACCCAATTCTCTCGAGAAGCTCGAGCGCTTGAGCAAGGAAGGGAAGTTTTCTCCCTCACGCCTCGACGAACTCCGTCGTTCGTGGGACAGCCTGAGGCGGGATTTCGATGCGGTCACGGTGGAGTCGAAGAAGCTCAACAGCAAGCTCGAAGATGCTCTGCAGAAACTCGACCTGTCCATTGTGGCTCCGCTCGTTTCGGACAAGGTGAACCTCCTGAAGAAGCGGTATCCGGAAGAAAAGGTACTGACTTATCTGGACGAAGTCGAGCAGGCGCTGGTGACCGACCTTGATCGATTCCGCGAAGCTCAGCCGCGTCGGGGCGAAGAGGAAGCTCCGCCCTATCGTAAGCGCGAGCCGTTCGAAGAGTTCTCCGTCAACCTTCTGCTCGACAACAGCGAGTCGGACTCGGTACCGATTATCATCGAAAAATCCCCGTCGTATCGAAGCACGTTCGGATCGCTGGAGCGGGTCGTGGACAGATTCGGTTATTGGCGAACCGATTTCACTCGGATTTCAGCCGGATCGCTGCTCAAGGCTACGGGTGGATTCTTTATCGTCAACGCCACCGACCTGCTGACCGAGCCGGGGATGTGGGTGAATCTGAAACGGGCCCTGCGCAACCAGGAGATTCAGATAGCCGGCTACGATCCGTTCTTCATGATGGCCGGATCAGGCATCAAGCCGGAACCTATTCCGCTCGATGTGAAAGTAGTGTTGATCGGGGAACCGAACATTTACCATCTGCTCTGGCAGCTCGACGAAGATTTCAAGAAGATCTTCAAAGTGAAGGCCGAGTTCGACAGCAGCATGCCGCTCGTCAGTGAGAATATCGACAAGTACTACAAATTCGTCTGTCGGGTGATCAAGGACGAGCATCTTACGGAGTTCGATATCACCGGTCTTCAGGCCGTGACGGAGTATGGAATGCGCCTGTCGGGACGAAGAGACAAGCTGACCACCCGGTTCACCAGTATTACCGACATCATCCGCGAGGCTGCTTACTGCACGACACAACGGAAGGGCAAGCGGGTGAAACGCGAAGATGTATATTGCGCGGTCGCCAACAAACGGTCACGGGTCAATCTGATCGAACGCAAGATTCAGGAGATGTTCGATGAAGACGTCCTGATGGTGTCGACCTCCGGCGCTACGGTCGGCCAGATCAACGGCCTGTCAGTGTACAATGTCGGTGAATATATGTTCGGTCGCCCGACCAGAATCACCGTGAACACGTCGCTCGGCAAGGAAGGGATCATTAATGTCGAGCGCGAAGCCGATCTTTCCGGCCCCACCCACAACAAAGGGGTGCTGGTCCTGACCGGATATCTGCGTTATATGTTCGCGCAGAATAAACCGCTGAGCCTCGCCGCGTCGATCACGTTCGAGCAGTCCTATAACGGCATCGATGGTGACTCGGCTTCATCGACGGAAATCTACGCGGTCCTCTCCTCCGTTTCCGGTATCCCCATCAAGCAGGGAATCGCCGTGACGGGTTCCGTCAACCAGAAGGGAGAAATCCAGCCGATCGGCGGAGTGAACGAGAAGGTCGAAGGATTCTTCGACGTCTGCAATGCCAAGAAGCTGACCGGTGATCAGGGTGTGGTCATTCCGATTCAAAATGTCAATGAACTGATGCTGCGACCGGACATTCTTGCGGCGATCAAGGCCGGGAAGTTCCATATCTATCCGGTCTCGACTATCAGCGAAGGGATCACTGCTTTGACCGGAGTTCGCGGAGGAGAAAGGCGCGCCGATGGCACCTTCACACCCGGATCGGTCATGGCGCAGGTCGATGCCAAGTTGCTGCAGATGGCGATGGATCTTCAGCGATTCGGACGCCCCGACGAGAACAACTCCAGAAAGCCGGAGGGCAGGAAGAAGGCGACTCGCAAGTAGAGATCGGTCCGTGTGCCGACGCACGGATCGGATCATCGTTGAGTTGCGGGGGCGCGGGTGCGAGTGAATCGCATTCGAGGGGTCGAATATTTTTTTTCAACATCGGGCAAAATCGTTAGATTTTTCTTGACATGGTTTGTCAAAATCACAATTTTTTTGTGTGAACAACCATTAATGGAGGATGTTCAATGCGCAAAGCTAAAAAGGCCACAACGAGAAAGGCTGCTCCAAGAAGAAAAAAAGCAGCCAAGGCCAAAACTTCCAAGAAGGCGAAATGCGCTGCCAAGACGAAAGCCGGCAAGCAGTGCAAGCGCTACACCGACGGTAAGAGCAAGATGTGCTCTGTTCACAAAAAGAAACGGAAATAGAATTTCCGAGACAAAAAACGCGATCAGATACTGATCGCGTTTTCTTTTGCAGTCCGGTTTCGCTGGCGCTTAGAAGTCGGCGCCGAACGAGAAGTAGTGGGTCGGTCGATCCGATACCGAGTGGAGATCCGTTCCCCAGGCGAGATCGTATCTCAGCAGAAAGATGCCGAGATTCAGCCGCCAGCCGAACCCGAATCCCATCTTGATATCCTGAAGTCGGTCGGTCCCTCCCGAAGAGCTTCCACCCTTGAACTTATCCCCGTACCAGGCCGAGCCGATATCCGTGAAGAGAACGCCGTTCACATTCGAAAAGACAAGCGGCAGCGGGAAGCCCATCGCCAGGTAACGGATGAGCGGGTACCGGAATTCGAGATTGATCAGGGCATACCGATCTCCCGATAATTCATAGTACGGAACGCCACGAAGTGGTGTGACCACATCGGCAAAATACAGATTCTCAACATCGTACACCTTCGCGTCGAGCGTCCGATTGCCGATCCAGTTTGTCGTACCGCCGAGGAAATACAGCTTCGGTGTCCGGCCGAACGAAGCACCGCCGGCCCCCCGGAAAGCGAATGAGAAGTCTCCCTTGACGTGAACATACTTGCGGTAGTCAAGATCGACCGCAGTGAACTGAATATCGTTCGAATTGAACAGGTTGCTTCCACCGGATAGCGTAAACTTCGCCCTTCGTCCATTGATAGGTCCGGTATAACCCCAAATGACATTGTCCAGGACATAGGACAGCTCAGCTGTCGTCACCTTGGAATTCTTATTCGGCCTCGGGTCATTGTAGTCGTAATACTGGCGATCTATGAAGTACTGGGAAACGTAGAGATCGATCCTCCGGAAGGTACTGAACGGGCGACTCAGGTAAGTCTGGAATCCGTAGAAGCGATCCGAGAACAGATGATCGTTATTGTCCAGATAGTAGTTCTTGGTGTGAAACGCCCCGATGCCATAGTTCGTCCGGTGCTTGTTGTAGAAATAAAACGCCTGCACGTTGGACTGATCGATCGAGTTCACCAGATCAGTCGCGACATAGATCTGGTCGTTTCCGAGGTAGTCGGAAAAGACGAAGAAGCTCTGTCCGGACAGGCCGAAGTAGGTGTTATATCCGAACGTGCCGGCCAGATAATCCGGCGTGAATTTCACTTTGTATTTGTGTATGTCATACTTCTGGCCCGGCTTGGGCGTACTTCGACTGTCGAACACTTCCGGCTCTTTCATCAGTTTGCCTCCCGGATAGGGAGTGGAGTCATCCGGAACATCGACCAACAACGAATCGAACGGACCCTGAGACTGATCGCTGACAAAGACAAAGTCTTTGCCATAGACACCGGTCCTGGTGATAACGGAGTCTTTTTTGGCTTGAGCCTGAGCTGTTGTGGTCGTATCCGAAGCTGAGCTGTCGGATTTCGCCGTCGGAACGTTCGGCAACGAATCGGTAGCCGCCACGAACTGGCTGGTGTCTTTTATCGAGTACGTATGATAGTCGTGATCGAGAGTCGTATCGGCGACGGCCACAGTATCGGCCGCCTTCGGGGCCGAGGCAATCTGCTTCGTCGTGTCGACCTTCGGGCTGCTGTTGGGGTTGTCGTACTCTCCCTTCACGAACGCCGTCTTGGCGAGAACACCGTTGTCACCGACCGGCCCGATGTCTTTCATCACGAACACATCGAATCCACCGTTATTGAATGCCTCAAATGCGATCTTGTTACCTTCGGGGGACCAGGAGAATGACTTGATGCCGGTCAGAATATCGGTGATCGCGTAGTATTTCGATGAATCGAGAAAGGCGACATAGATGTTGTCAATCCCGTTCCGATTCGATATGAAGGCCAGTTTCTTGCCATCGGGCGAGACTTCCGGAGTCTTGTTCTGGCCCGGTCCCACATTGAGGGGCGTCACTTGCTTCGAATCGACGTCGACCTTAAACAGGCTGTAGAACCCGAACGGAAAGCCGTACAGTGTCGAATCAGCGTCGATCGGCAAATACAGATGTTTATCCTGCTTACCGAGAGGATAGTATTTGTTCGGGCGGTCCGAAGAAAAGACCAGGGTCTTCGAGTCAGGCATCCAGCTCGACTCTGCGTCATCGAATCTGTCATCAGTCAACTGGGTGATGCTGTCGTCGTCGATCGAATATACGAACAAATCTTCGCGATCTCCGTCGACGGCCGAGAAGGCGATCTTTTTGCCGTCAGGTGACCAGACCGGATTAACGATCACATAGAACCCGAATCTCTTCTTCTTGTAGATCTTGTCTTTGTAGATATCATAGAACATCAGCGTCGGCTTGCCGTCGGACTTGGCCACGAACACGATCCGGTGACCATCGGGGGAAAACGAGACGCCTGAAACGAATGAGTGCAGGGATTCGAGATCGCCTGATCGCTCCCCCTTGACGAGCCGTTTGATGACTTTTCCGCTGTTCGCCGAAATGAGTACGATCTCCGTATAATCCGATTTGTCGGTGAAGATCGCCAGCTTGTCTCCTTCCGGCGAAAAGGCCGGCTTCTCGTTCAGATAAGATCCGTCCTTCCGGGCATGCGTCAACTGTTTGCCGATCTCATCCGGCTCCTTTCGCTCGGCGATCTCCGGCCAGTACCGGCGCTTCATCTCCTTGGAGTAGTCTTTGTAGAATTGCTCTTCATCTTTGCCGATCGCTTCTTTGAGCGCCTTCCCCATAGTCAGATAGACTTTCCCTTTCTTGAGGATCTCGCCGATCTTCTGCTCTCCGTAGGTATCGACGATGTACTTGATCAGCGACTGACCTTCTTTGTAGGCGAGGAATCCGCCGGCGTACTCGGGCGGAGCCAGATAACCGTTGATGGTCGCGTCACGGACATACATGTCCGAGAAGTAGTCCCAACCGTAGCGGGAAGAGTACTCGGCGTAACCTTCGGCAAACCACAGGGGCAGATTGAAAAGGCGCTGGCGGGACAGGAGGGACGCGAACATGTTGCCGTAGATCATATCGTACACCACGGCGTGAGTCAGCTCGTGGTGCAGTACATGCCGGAACTCTTCGTAAGAGCCGGAGAACGGGATCACCATTCGCTTCTTGAACGCCTCAGTGAACCCGCCGACCGCTTCGGGGATTACGCCTCCCGTTATATTGGTCTGCTGAAAATCGTTCGGCGAATTGTAAATGAATACCGGAATCGGCACCTGGAGAACGTAGTTGAGCTGCTTCGAGATGACATCGTAGGCCTCCTCAAGAGCGTCGGCAGCGAACGTAGCATTCTTATATCCGTCGGCGTAGAAATAGATATCGAAATGCTTGGTCTGAATATAACTCCATTCGAAGTCTTTGTATCGAACCTTGTTCTTGCCGAAATAGGTTTCCTGGGCGCCGACTGCGGCGGCGAGAGTGGCCACAATCAGGGCTGCGATTATTAGTGATCGTCTCATAACAGCTATCATCCTTACAAAAGCATCAGGTCGGTTCTGTCAGCGACCGAAGAGCGTCCGAACTGCTCTGCCTGCTGATCCGTCCCGGTTCCCTCTGCCGGTGAACGTAGAAAATCGTTAGCTTTTGTCGATGATAGAAATCCTTATGTTTGAGCGGTTCATTCGTTTATTCTTTGAATATCGGCTCCGAGAGAGGACAACTTTTCCTCTAATTTGTTATACCCTCTATCCACATGATAGACCCGCAGGACCTCTGATTTTCCCTTCGCCGCGAGGCAGGCCAGGATTATCCCGGCCCCGGCTCGAATATCCGACGCCATGACTTCGGCCCCCTGGAGTTCCGGGACACCGTGGATTATCGCCTCATCGCTGGAAACCGTGACATCGGCACCCAGCCGTCTCAATTCCATAGTATGGGTAAATCGGTCTTTAAAGACAGTCTCTTTGACGTACGAAGTTCCGGAGGCGACACAGGTTGCGGCCATAATGCAGGCCTGTAAGTCGGTGGGGAACCCGGGGTAAGGAAAAGTCGTGACATTGACTGCACTGAGCTTCTCAGGTGCTTTCACGGCTACCCCCGCTCCGGTCACCTTTACTTCGCAGCCCATTTCCATCAGCTTGCGGTTTACCAGCGTGAGATGCGACGGATCGACCCCGGTGACTTCGACCTCGCCACCGGTAATTGCGGCGCCGAACATATAGGTTCCGGCTACCAACCGATCTCCCGATACGGCGTGCTCCACGGCATTCAGCGATTTGACCGGTTCGACAAGTATATCCGGCGTTCCGGCTCCGTGAATCTTCGCCCCCGCCTTGTTGAGAAACTCCGCTACATCGACAATCTCCGGATCGCAAGCTGCATTGACTATTCGGGTCTCATGCTGCGCCAATACCGCACCGTACAACACATTCTCGGTGCCGGTGTGGGAAGGGCGATCGAAATAAAGCGCTCCCCCTTTAAGCGGCTTGGCACGGGCGATGACATAGCCAGCTTCTTCGGAAATCGTCGCTCCCATATCGGCGAACGCCTTAATATGGAAGTCGACCGGGCGTGCCCCGAGGACACATCCACCCGGCAAAGAGACCTTGGCCTCTCCCATCCGGGCAAGGATCGGGCCGAGTACCAGAAACGATGCCCGCATCTGGCGCATAAGTTCATATGGAGCGGTGGTCTGATTCATCTCCGAAGCATTGATCGTCATTACTTCGGCCCGATCGTCGTAGGAGACCTTGGCCCCGAGATGTTCGAGAACTTTTCTGACTGTGACTATATCGCGAAGGGGCGGGACGTTTTTTATCACCGTCTCCCCTTTGGTAATCAAAAGTGCGCCAACAATTATCGGAAGGGCTGCGTTTTTGGAACCGTCTGTCTTGACTGAGCCGGTAAGCTTCCTGCCGCCCTGAATCACGAACTTATGCATAGCAATCCTTTATATATCGAATCTCGAGACGTTCTTGCAGAAATGTCCTCTTCAAATAGACAGTTCCCGCCGTTAATTTGAGTAACATTGCCGGGAAAATAAAGGTTTTAATTCCCTCAAAAATAGTTCAGTCAGCCCTTATCGAGCCGCTGTTCTCTGAAGCGAAGTTCTGTATACTTGTGGGATTAACCGGGTTCATTGAATTCTCGCAATCCGACGCGGTTGCCGGAGTGTCGGGATGGAAATCCTCGCGGCAAGCGGGTTTTCAGACCACGAAGATCATTGCGCGTCACATTTTTGTTGATTCGATTCCGGCGCTTTCCAATGTTCCGAACATTATGGCAAGAGCACAGACCCCTCCTCCCGGGCGTTTAATAGTTTCGATAATCTACTCCTCGATGGATGCGCTGGCCGATGGTCTAAAAGCGCTGGAGAAGAAATTCGGGCGCGTACAATTCGAGACGCTGGAGATCGAGTGTGCCGAAGCTTCTGAGTATCGCGAGGAAATGGGCGACGGACTGCTTCGACGATTCTTCTCGTTCGAAAAGGAAGTTCCGAGAGATTCCCTCCCTGCTCTCAAAGCTGCCTGTTCGAAAATCGAGGCGCAGTTTGCCGATGTCACCGACAATTACCTGTTCAGGACAGTCAATATCGACCCGGGGATTCTTACTCCTTCAAATGTTGTGATCGCCACGCACAAGGAATTCAATCACCGGATGTATCTTCGCGACGGCGTTTACGCTGAGCTGGCCCTCATCTATTCCAGGGGGACATTTTGTCGTCTCCCCTGGACTGCTTCCGATTATTGCGACGAAGAAGCGATCGGCTTCTTTCGACGGGTCCGGGACAGCTTCGAGATAATCAGCGCAAAGCAAGAGAGCCTGAAGCTGTAGTTGGCTGAGTCATCAGTTTGAGATTTGAATCGTTGGTGTTTCTGGGTGGCGGAGGACCCACGTGGCGGTCGTTCGGGCTATCGCCCTCCTCACTGACGTGGGCTACGGAACTTTTATTTGCCTATTCGCCGCCCAGGATCGCGTACATGCATCGATCGTGAAACTCCCCGCCGTAGAAAGCAATGTCCCGCAGCAATCCTTCGCACGCAAAACCCAGTTTTTCAAGCAGCTTCCTCGAAGCTTCATTGGTCGGATCGACGTATGCCTGTACGCGATGAAGGTTCAGATCCTCGAAACCGAGTGCAAGTATGAGCCGAATCGCTTCGCTCATATATCCGCGGCGGCGATGCTCCTTGCCGAGCCAGTATCCGATCGTCCCCTGCCTCTGGCGCTGTTTGATGTCTCCCAGTTCGATCACGCCCATTATCTCGTCATCCCCGGGAAGCACCAATCCGAACACGAATCCGCTGTTGTCCTCCCCTGTGTTCATGGCATAGCGAATGAAAGCCCGGGCCTGCGTTTCAGTGTAAGGATGCGGGACCGGAGTGAAACGGCCAATAAGAGGGTCGTTTGCCACCTTGGCGATTATCGGCGCATCCGATTCTCTCAACCGGCGCAACCGAATGTGATCCCCGGACAGCTCTGATTTCATACCACAATCTGCAGAATCCGAATTGGTAACACAAGTTGTCAGTATCGTTGGGTTGAGTCGTTCATTGACTTCGCTCCGGCCGGGACATATATTCGCGGTACTACTAAGGAGACGAGAATGAAACCGAAAAAAGTCAAAGCTGCTCACGGCTTGAAGCTCTCCTGCAAAGGCTGGCCCCAGGAGGCCGCCCTTCGAATGCTTAACAACAATCTCGATCCGGCGGTAGCCGAAAAGCCGGACGAACTTATCGTATACGGCGGCTCGGGCAAAGCGGCCCGTAACTGGGATGCCTATGCCGCTATTGTCAAATCACTTAAGTCTCTGGACAACGACGAGACGCTGCTCGTGCAGTCCGGCAAACCGGTCGGGATATTCCGGACGCATGAATATGCCCCCCGGGTTCTGATAGCCAATTCCCACCTGGTCCCCGCCTGGGCGACCTGGGAAAAATTCCGGCAACTGGAGAAACTCGGCCTGATCATGTACGGCCAAATGACGGCCGGCAGCTGGATTTACATTGGCACGCAGGGAATTATCCAAGGGACCTACGAAACATTCGCGGCCGCTGCCGCCAAACACTTCGGCGGAGACCTTACCGGAAGGTGGATTCTCACCGGTGGGATGGGCGGTATGGGTGGCGCTCAGCCACTGGCCGGAACGATGGCCGGTGCTTCGATTCTGGTTGTCGAAGTCGATGAGGCGAGAATCAACCGACGCGTCAGCCAAGGGTTCTGCGACGTCAAAGTCAAGGAACTTGATAAAGCGCTCAAGCTGATTAAAGAGCATACCAAGTCAGGCGAACCGATTTCGATCGGACTCGTGGGCAACTGCGCGGAGATCTTTCCCGAGATATTCCGTCGCGG
>CAZFOY010000025.1:26344-51455 GCA_964520865.1 uncultured Ignavibacteriales bacterium
GAGATCCTGAACGACTATATCAAGAAGAAGAAGATTTCCGCACCGATCGTGATCGGTCGCGACCATCTTGACTGCGGATCGGTAGCTTCGCCGAATCGCGAGACCGAAGGGATGCGCGATGGTTCCGACGCTATCGCCGACTGGCCTCTGCTCAACGGACTGCTCAACGCTGTCTCCGGCGCGAGCTGGGTATCGATCCATCACGGCGGCGGAGTCGGTATCGGCAACTCCATCCACGCCGGGATGGTTATCGTGGCCGATGGCACAAAGGAGATGGCTCTGCGCCTGAACCGGGTGCTGACCAACGATCCGGGCACCGGGATCATGCGGCATGTGGACGCCGGTTATCCGGAGGCAATCAAGTTCGCGAAGAAGCACAAAGTGAAAATTCCGATGCTTAAGAGCAGCCGGTGAAGATCTCGCGAAGAGGTCCAACCCGGAATGAAACGCCGAAGAGAACACGCTTAACCCAGGGAAGTTATGCCTCCTGAAAAGAAAGCTACACTGCTAATAAAAAACATCGGTCAGCTCGTGACGATGGACGGACCGGCTCCTCGTAAAGGCGCTGCCATGAACGATCTTGGAATTGTCGCCAAAGGCGGAATCGCGGTCGCCGGCGAGGAAATCCTCGCCGTCGGTGAGTCGGAGAAGGTCGAAGGAAGTTCTCCGCTGGCCGAAGGTTGCGCCGTTATCGATGCGAGAGGAATGGTGGTAACGCCGGGATTCATCGATCCCCACACGCATCCGGTCTTCTCCAAAACGCGCGAGGCGGAATTCGAGATGCGGATCCAGGGTAAGTCTTACATGGAAATCGCCGAATCCGGAGGTGGAATCCGGGCCTCGGTGAGGGACCTCCGCACTACCTCCACACAGATTCTGACCGACAAGACACGCGAACGACTCGATCGGTTTCTCGATCATGGAGTCACCACTATCGAAGCCAAGTCGGGTTATGGGCTGTCGACGGAATCGGAACTCAAACAGCTTGAGATCATTCACAATCTCGACCAGACCCATCCGCTCGATCTGATCGCCACATTCCTCGGTGCACACGAGGTACCGGATGAATACCGCGAGAACCGAAGAGAGTATGTCGACTTGCTGATTAACGAGATGATCCCGGCTGTGGCGAAAGACAAGCTGGCCGAATTCTCGGATATCTTTTGCGAAGAAGGTGTGTTCACCGTCGACGAATCACGCCGGATTCAGCAAGCCGCGGCCGATGCCGGTCTGAAGCTCAAATTCCATGCGGATGAACTGAAGTCGACCGGCGGAGCGGAATTGGCGGCCTCGATGGGTGCAGTCTCGGCAGATCACCTGGTTTACATTTCTGATGCGGGGATCAGGGCCCTGGCAAAATCAGGCACTGCGGCTGTCCTGTTGCCCGGTACGACTTTCTCCCTCGGAGGAAAGCAATATGCTCCGGCCCGGAAGATGATCGAGGCCGGCGTCGTTGTGGCCCTGTCTACCGACTGCAATCCCGGTTCGAGTTATTCCGAGTCGATGCCGATCATCGTCTCTCTGGCCGCCCTTCAGTGCCGAATGACGGCGGCTGAAGCACTTTCGGCGGTGACAGTAAACGCCGCCTATGCGGTCGGCCGGTCCAGGAAGATCGGCCAACTCATTCCCGGTGCGCAGGCTGACATCACCGTCTGGAATATGGCTGATTATCGTGAGCTTCCTTATCATTACGGCGTGAATCTCGTCTCCAAAGTAGTCAAGAAGGGCAAAATGGTCGTCGACCGATGACCGGACTGGAACGTCTTTTCGATGAACGGGTTTAAAGCATATATGGTCCGATTCCTGGCCCTGGCGGCTTTCTTCTCACTTGTGCTCAGCGGGTGCGGTATTTACACGTTCAACCCGAGGGGAAAATCGGAAATTCAGTCAATCGCAGTAGCCCGGCTCGGGAATAAGACGGCTGAATTCGGGCTCGCCGACCAGGTAACAGACAGAGTTATCGACGGTCTCATCAAGGACGGCAGCCTGAAGGTCCTTCCTGAGGGGAGCGCCGCCACCATCCTCTCCGGCGATTTGACCAATTACGAGAGAAAGCCGTATCGATACAACGAAAACGACCAGGTGCAGTCTTACGCCGTGAACATGACCTTTAACCTGACCCTCAAGAATGCGGTCAACGATTCTCTTCTCTGGACCGACAATTTCAGTCAGATCGGAG
This sequence comes from uncultured Ignavibacteriales bacterium, assembly GCA_964520865.1. GTDB lineage: Bacteria > Zixibacteria > MSB-5A5 > GN15 > FEB-12 > CAVQCT01. The sequence continues at coordinate 28,524 of CAZFOY010000025.1, forward strand.
TCTACGATCCGAATACGGAGACTGAGGAGATCGGGCAGCAGCGCGCGATCGACTTTCTGGTCGAAGCGATCATCAACAAGACGACCAAAAGCTGGTAATAGATCAGAGCCGTTATTAATTTGACAGTCTTTGGCTCACGCGATATACTCCGAGGAATAAGGATTCAGTATGAAAAAAGCTACGTTTGCGATCATTACTATTCTCGCTCTTTGCCTTGGCGGCGTCGGACTGATGACGGAAAACGCCGCGGCGATCAACGCCAATGCCGGAACGAGCTCGTTTTCTTTTCTGAAGATTAATGTCGGTGCCCGCCCGGTCGCTATGGGCGGAGCGTACACCGGTCTCGCAAATGATGAGTCCTCGCTTTATTACAATCCAGCCGGTATTGCCTCCATGGAGAATAAAGGGATCATGCTTGATTACCTGAATTACTTCACGGACATTCAGAGTGGGTATGTCGGCTATGTTCGCCCGCTCGGGTTCGGATCGGGGAAGGTTATCGCGTTCCACATGAGTTATCTCAATTACGGAGACTTCACCGAAACTGATGTAGCCGGAAACACCACCGGGAGCTTCAGCGGCGGCGATATGTATCTTGCCGGAACATTCGCGATGAAGAAAGGCTACTACTGGAGTTTCGGCGCAACTTCGAAATTCATCTACGAGAAGGTGCAGAGCTTCTCTGCGACCGGAATCGCATTCGATCTGGGCGCCAGGTACACCGGCCCGAGAGACCATTATTCGTTCGGACTCGCGGTGCAGAATCTCGGCGTGCAGTTGTCCGCACTCGGGACTGAGAAATCCAAGTTGCCGTTGACTGTCCGGGGCGGAGCGGCCTATCATCTCAAGGGACTGCCGATCCTGCTCTCATCGGATTTGATCCTGCCGATCGACAACGATATCGTTTTCGCGATCGGCGGCGAGTATTACGACCTCAAACCGTTCTACATCCGCGTAGGCTGGAACAGCTTCGGGTCCAACTACCGGGCCAGCGGTTCCAGTGACAGCTGGGCAGGGACATCTCTGGGAGTCGGTTTCGATTTCCGGAAGATGCAGATTTCCTACGCCTTCTCACCGGGCGCCGATCTCGGAACCAGTCATCGGATTACTCTAACCGGGGAGATATAAGATGAAGAAGAATTACATTGCGCTTGTCATGCTGCTGGTTTCAACGATATCCGGCGGATGGATTCTGTCCGGGTGTTCCAGTGACTCCGGTCAATCGGGACCCAAGCAGGTCGTTATTCGGATGTTTGGTGCGATGGAGAAGAATGACAAAGGAGCGTTGACCCGCCTGCTGGATCTTCCGACGCTCATGAACAATATTCGCGAGGATTATGCCCTGCAGTCCGACACTGCCCGGACGTTTACTTCACCACAACAGATTCTCGAGGATCTGACCGACAGCGGTCTGACCAAAACCAGGTGGTTTTCTTATCAGCGAATTATCAACAGCACGGAAATCTCAGGCGAAACCGCTACCGTCGAAGTTACCTTCGTGGACAAGGCCCACTCGAAGGCATATCTCACCAAGTTCGGGCTCCACAAGGTAGACGGCAAATGGAGAATCTACAGCTTCAAGACAGAAGACCGGCCCTCATAGCGATCTTCTGCAGCCTGAGCCTCCTGGCCGCGGCAGTTCTCATCAGTGGATGTAAGCAGAAAGAATCCAAAACTTCCGGTCAGGATACGGACATGACAGCCTCGATCACCGTTCAACAGCTTAAGCAGGCAATCGATCAGGACAAGCAGATGTTTCTTCTCGACGTTCGGACCGAGCCGGAATTCGAAGAGGACAGGCTTTCGTTCGCCGATCTGAGAATATCCTACGATAGCCTCGCCACGCACCTCGACGAACTGCCATCGAATAAGGAAATGTTGATTTATGTCTTTTGTCGAAGCGGCAGGCGAAGCGGGATTGCGACCGACTTCCTTCGCTCGATGGGATATTCGAACGTGCACAATGTGAACGGAGGAATCAAGGCCTGGAAGGCGTCCGGATATCCGACCGTGAGCGGCGAGCTGCCGTAGTTTCACTTCAATAAAAAAGTTTACCGATGTTGTCGGTGAAGATCGAGAGGGGAGCGATCCACACGCGGCAATCATCGATAAACTCACCTCAATTAAAAGCTCGTCCGTCGATTTGTCAATCGCTTCTGCCGCTATGTTGACCTGATTTTGTCCAGTTTTCGCCCGCGCGACTTCTACTAATATATTTTTTGACAACAAGTTACAGCACTTTTCCCAACATGAAATCAGGCCAGACTCCGCCGGACTCAAAAGTCGAGCGGCGCACGTGAAAGTAGTAACTTGGGCCCTTGTTCAAATACCTCGGTTTGGCATTGGATAATAGGGAGTTTTGTACGTCTTAACCTATGCGAACAGGGATTTTTCGGTTGTGCCTCGCGGCACGGTTATATATATTTGGCTTTACTTTTCGGACAAATTTGTAGGAGATAAGATGATAAGGAAGATAAGCAAGGGTACGGTTATCAGCATCGTTTCGGCACTGGTTATTCTCGCCATTGCGATCGGTTGCTCGAGTGATATTATCCTCAAACCCCTGCCATCTCTGATCGGGGATTATCAGGGTCGTTATCTGGTTACTACGAACTACGGAAGTACCAACGCTTCGACCAAAGAATATCGAATCACCTGGCGGTTTACCGATCAGAAGTACTACATGTACGACGATGATCCGGCCCAGGAGTTCTGTGTCCCGAGCGGCAACTACACGCTTTCGGGAAGTGACGCGACGCTCGATCAGCTTATCGATGGTTGCGCAGGTGTGGTGGGAAACCCTGAATACAATCCGACCGGCACGTTCCAGCTCCGTCAGCCGGGCGACAGTGTCGTCCTCGCCCAGATTTCCGGTACTCCCGCGACTCAGAAGCAGTTGCTTCTGGTCAAGACGACCAAGTAGTTCGCAGGGGTTAATTTCGAATTCTCGGACCGGCCGCGAAATGCGGTCGGTTCTTTTTTTGCCTCTCCCCCAAAATTGACTGACATCCCCTGTCAGCGGCCCCCCATACCTTGCCGTCGAAAGAAAGAACGCGATGGATTCAAACCAGGAGAGGTGGAGCTATGCTGTCAAAGGTCATTTCATCGGCAACGGTCGGAGTCGAAGCGTATACGGTTGAAGTCGAGTCCGATATCCAGCAGCAGTTGCCGGCATTCGTAACGGTCGGTCTGCCTGAGGGAGCGGTACGCGAATCGAAAGAACGGGTAACATCGGCCATCAAGAACTCTGATTTCATTTTCCCGGCTAAACGGGTGACGATTAATCTTGCCCCGGCGGATATCAAGAAGGAGGGCTCCGCTTTCGATCTGCCGATCGCAGTCGGAATCCTGGCGGCGACCGGACAGATCCTACGGGACCGATGCGACGAGTTTGCGATGCTGGGAGAGCTGTCGCTCGATGGCACCCTGAGAGGCATCCCGGGCGTCTTGCCAATGGTCATGCATTTCAAATCGGACAACGGCCTTAGAGGAATCGTCGTACCGAAAGAAAACGCCAAGGAAGCCGCCATGGCCGGCACGATTCCTGTCTTCCCGGTCGAGTCGTTGCAGGAAGCGGTGCATTTTCTCGAAGATGAGTCTTCGGTGGCCAAATTCACGGTCGATATCGACTCGGTATTTCACGAAGCTCACAAGTACCATGTAGACTTCTCCGATGTAAAGGGTCAGGAATCGGCGAAGCGGGCACTCGAGGTCGCAGCGGCGGGCGGACACAATATTATTATGATCGGCCCTCCCGGCTCCGGCAAGACGATGCTCGCGAGAAGAATGCCGACAATCCTCCCGGATATGTCGATCGAAGAGGCGTTGGAAACGACCAAGATCCATTCGGTGGCCGGGAGACTCCCGGCCGACACTGCCCTCATCGCCACGAGGCCGTTCCGAGCACCGCATCATTCCATATCGTACGCCGGCCTGATCGGCGGCGGCACGGTGCCGAAACCGGGCGAGGTATCCCTGTCTCACCACGGCGTCCTCTTTCTTGACGAACTGCCCGAGTTCAAGAAAGACATTCTCGAAATGCTCCGACAGCCGATGGAGGATAATCAGGTGACTATCTCGAGGGCCTCGATGACCCTTACCTATCCGGCCGGATTCATGTTGATCACGGCGATGAACCCCTGTCCGTGCGGGTACTACGGTGATCCGATGCACGAGTGTAACTGTTCGACGGCGGAGATTCAGCGGTACATGTCGAAGATTTCCGGGCCGTTGATGGACCGGATCGACATCCATATCACCGTTCCGTCGGTGAAATTCAAAGAGTTGTCTTCGGATGCCCGCGGAGAGAAGTCGGCCAGGATCAAGGAGCGAGTCAACGCGGCCAGAAAGAGACAGCTCGAACGATTCAAGCACGAACCGAGTATCTTCTGTAATGCGCACATGGAACCGAGAGATATCAGGAAGTACTGCCAGATCGACGAACAATCGCAGTCATTGCTTTCGCTCGCCATCAGCAAGCAGGGTCTGTCGGCCAGAGCTTACGACCGGATTCTGAAAGTGGCGAGGACAATCGCCGATCTGGCCGGATCACCGCAGATTGAAATGGGACACATTGCCGAGGCGATTCACTACCGGACGCTCGACCGAAAGCTCTGGCTTTAGCCGTCTCAGAATCTGATTCCGAACATCAGACCTAATGTGATGAAGTCATACTTGAGATCGTGCGGGAGACCGCCGATCGTCGTTCCTTTGGTAGCGTAAACGACAGTATCGCCGGGGGCTACGATCACCGTCTCATCGGCATACCAGGTCTGCTGTTGGGTGCCTGTAATCGAGGCATGCTCGAGTTTGGCGCTCAGTGAAAGAAGATAGTTGTATTTGCGCCCCTGGGTAAGCAGGACATCCCCGCGAATCGAACCCAGAAGACCGAGTCCGTTGCCGTCGGCCGTGGACAGCTTGTGACGCAATAGATGATCATCGCGGTCGGTGAATCTGACCAAACCCGCGGCGAGATTCAACTCACCTTCGAACTTCGAAGAAGGCTCAGCATAGAGCTGCACTCCGCCGTAAGGTTCGAACCGGGTCAGGCGATAGGTCAGGACCGTTCCGCTGCCGGACTGCGGAATGAGCGTGCTACGAAAACTGTAGGTGGACGAGTCGAACGACTTGTACCAGCCGGAAAATCCGATGATATCCTGATTGATTTTCTCGAATTGCACTCCGGTGAGAAGGCTGAGCCCGCCTGAGCCGATTCTGAAGAGACGGGCCGAGAAATTCACGTCGACGTTGATCATCGACATCTGCACACTTGACTCCGTATAGCTGAACAGCTCCAGGCCCGATGTTCCACTGGCGCTCTCCCAATCACTGTCGGTCATGACCTTGTTCGGGTCGGTGACGTTCGTAAAGATGCGTCCGCGCAGATTCCATTTACGGAGGTCCGAAAGGGGGCGTATGCGGAAATCCGCCCCGATCAGGGTAGCATCGGTCGGAAACTCCAGCTTACTCTGGACGGCATAGATGTGGACCGTATCCGATGGTGCCTGAGTGAGGAGAAATTCATATGATGTTTTGCCTGAATGATAGCCCAGGGTGGGCTGTAGATCGATCTGGATTTTTCGTTCGGCATGGAGGCCGGAGGTTGATCCGAGGATCAGTCCGCACACGACGGCAAACACCAGCTTATTTCGGCGCAAGGTTAGTTTCATAGACGCGTTTCTTGATCTTTGAAAACGATACTTCGGTCGTCGGGGAAAGTAAAGAAGAAATCTCTCGGTATGCAGGTTAGCTTGTGGAGACGATTCGGGGGCCTACCGTTCGATTTTCTCACCGGTCATTGATTCGATTTCGGTCAGGAGCTGTTCTTCGAGCTCTTCTTCTTTGAAGCGGGAGACGATTTCCCCCTTCTTGATGAGCATACCCTGTCCGGCGCCGCCCGCAATGCCGACATCGGCCGCGGCAGCCTCACCCGGTCCATTGACCGCACATCCCATCACTGCAACCTTCAGATGAGCCTTGATATGCCGTGTTCGGTTTTCGATCGACTCGGCCAGCGGAATCATATCGATCTGGCAACGCCCGCAGGTAGGACAGGCGATAACTTCGACTCCCTCCTGCTTGAGATTGCACGAGCGGAGAATCTGTCGGGCCACTTTCGGTTCATGTATCGGGTCGGCGCTTAGAGAGACACGAATCGTGTCACCGATACCGAGCATCAGGATAGCTCCGATACCGACCGAAGATTTCACCGTTCCGGTTTCAAGTGTGCCCGATTCCGTGATTCCTACGTGCAGCGGATAGTCGCACTTCTCGGCCAGCATGATGTAGGACCATAATGCAGTTTGAGTGTTCGTCGATTTGACGGAGATGACGATATCATTGAAGTCCATCTCTTCAAGAATGGCAACTTCGCGTAACGCGGCTTCGGTGAACGACCTTGGGTCATCGTGACCGTATTTTTCAAGCAGATCCTTCGGCAACGACCCTGAATTGACACCGATACGAATCGGAACTTCGGCATCTTTGGCCGCGCTCGTCACCTCGCGGACTTTCCATTCCGCCCCGATATTTCCCGGATTGATCCTGATCTTGTCGAAACCGGCCTCGATAGCCTTGAGGGCAAGCTTGTATTGGAAGTGAATGTCGGCAACCAGTGGTTTGCATACCTGACTTCGAATCTCTTTCAGCCGGTCACCGGCGGCATGATTGAGAACCGAGATTCGTACAATGTCGCAACCGGCCTCGAATAGCTGGTTGATCTGTGAGACCGTCGCCGTGACATCGCGGGTATCCGAGGTAGTCATTGACTGAATGGCTATCGGGAATCCTCCGCCGATGAGGACGTCACCAATCTTCACAACGCGGCTCTTACGCCGCTTTAGCGGATATTGTAGTTCCATCTTTAATATCTTGACCTGATTCTTCGGGGACCGTAGTTTACTGCTTTGTACGTCCGAAATCAAAGGAAAGTTGGCGCTGAATTGATCTGGCTTAAACGTTTGTTACCGTTCGTGATACTTGGTGTCGCCGGTCTTTCCTTTCATCTCATCCGACGCCACGAGGCGACCGATAGGGCGAAGCAGGAAGAGAAGTACGCCAATATCGCCGCGCAAGTCTGGGTGGCCTCGGCCACCTATCGCAACAACCCGGATCAGTTCAGATTGTTCCGAGATTCGCTGCTCAGCGCGAACGGTATTACGGTCGAACAGATGTACGATTTCATTCGGAAGCATAAGGAGACGCCGGAGGCGATCGATCAATTCGCCTACAAGATGCAGGCAGGGGTCGATTCACTCGTGCATTTTCAGGATTCACTAAGAAGGGCGAGAGCTGATTCGATAAGGGCCGATTCTCTGGCAAAAGCCGATACGCTCAGTAGCGAGCCTCAAAAGCATTCGGATAGTGTTCCATCTTCCCCTCCCAAAAAGTAACGACGTCGAACCTGAAATCCGTTTCCGTCAATTCATTCTGAGCGATAAACTGCCGGGCGGCGGCAACAAGCCGCTCCTGTTTCCGTCGATCGACCGACTCAGAGGGATGACCGAATTTGGCGGAACGCGAAGATTTCACCTCTACGAATACCAGCAGACTATCCTTTCGGACGATCAGATCTATCTCTTTGTGCCCGGCCTGCCAGTTGCGGGCGATTATTTCGAACCCCTGAGACAGATAAAACTCAGCGGCTCGGTCCTCGAAAGCTCGGCCGGTTTTCACGCGATTAGGTTTTGGATGAGATTCTTCGTTAGAAGAGGGCATAACTCTCAAGCAGTTCGGCCACCGGCTTGAACGATTTCCGATGGATATCACAGGGGCCATGCTTTTTGAGCTCTTCGAGATGATCGGCGGTCGGATATCCTTTGTGCTTACCGAAGGAGAAGTTCGGGTAGAGCTGATCGTACTTATCCATGATCCGGTCGCGGGTCACTTTGGCGACCACTGAGGCTGCTGCAATCGACTGGCATCGGGAATCACCTGAAATGATAGCATACTGGGGTTGTGGAATGCGCGGGATCGGATAATTGCCATCGACAAGAATGACGTCCGGCGTATGCGAAAGCTCCATGACCGCCTTACGCATTGCCATAAGGGAGGCGCGGAGGATATTCATCTGGTCAATCGACTGACTGTCTACCACGCCAACGGCGCAGACCAGTCCGAGATGGACGATCTCGTCGAACACTTTTTCACGTGCTTCGGGAGTGAGTTTTTTCGAGTCGGTGCAACCGATAATGTTGATTTCGGGGGGCAAAATAACTGCCGCAGCGACGACCGGCCCGGCCAGCGGCCCGCGGCCCGCCTCGTCGACACCACAAATGGCGCCGTAACCCTGGTCTGCGAGCATTGCTTCCAGGTGCCCTATCTCCGGGTAATCTTTCTTGTTCGTTTCTTTCATGCGCACCGACCTATCGGATTATTACGCTTATTTGCTTCAGTTAGCAACGAAATAGTTATATAATCAATATCGACATGAGAGGCGACATCGTTTAGGTTTTTGTGTCAGGATCTACCGGAGCACAGGCAAAATGAGAGAAACAAGAAGACATCTGGAGTTTCATATAATCGCGGGAAGTTTGAAGGGAAAGCTGATCCGTTCGCCTGATCTTGGCGTTACCCGGGCTCCTTTGACCCGCGTGCGAAAATCAGTCTTTGATTTTCTTAATCCATACCTGCCGGACGCGCGATATCTTGACCTGTTCAGCGGCACCGGGTCGTATTTGTTCGAAGCGGTATCCCGAGGAGTCGGCTCGGCCACCGGGGTTGAACTGGAATCGAAGCTGTCCGACTCAATAAACCGTCAGGCATCCGAATTCGGGATTGCCGACCGTCTGGTCTGCCTGTCGGACGATGTTTTCAAGACAATTCCGGCCCTGGCCTCGGCCGACAAGACGTTTGACATCATCATGATTGCCCCGCCTCAGTATCGACGGATTATCGATGAAACTCTCGCGCTTTTGAAAAAGCACCGTGTATACACGCCGGACAGCCTGATACTCTGTCAGCACGACACATCAGAACGGAATAAGATTGAGTTTCAGGGATTTCAGATTTTACAGCAGCGCAAATACGGCAACACGACTTTCACGATACTCTCACCGGACTCCTGATTGCAGAGTATTCAACGGGTATCCTGCGGTTTGCCCTGTTTTTTCCGCATTAACGCATCCATGAACCGGCGAAACGGCGCCCATCGACATGTCTTGCGGCATAGGCGCGTATCAGTCAGGCTGCTACAGTGACGCTCGCAACCCGGTTGGCCGGTTAGAATGTCCTGAGGAATCGGCTCATTGATGTACTCGGCAAAGTCCAGCACGTTCATGGTGAACGTGGTCCCGCACTCGGGGGCATCGTGGTTGAAGTAGAAGCTGTTAAACGTGAAGTCGTCACTGTCGAGCGTCATGCCGATTATGGTAACCTCGGCACTTTCCAGGATGTCCTCGATCGACAGCCAAACCCCGCATTTTGGGCATTGTTTAAGTTTCTCTGATGACATACTCTCAGCTTTCAGGGTGTCCCAAACTACCTATTGTATCGGCAGTTCCGGCTGAATTGTCGAGGGCTATGTCCCATTTTGCCGAAAGAAAAACGCCCGCGTTGCGGGCGTTTCAACGAAATTGGGTCAATGAGATCCAATTGAACTAATGCTCGCCGCCGGAATTTCCCCCTTTGCCGGCATCGGAGTCGATCTGCTCCTTGATGCGGGCGGACTTTCCGGTCAGATTGCGCAGGTAGTAGAGCTTATTTCTCCTGACCTGGCCCACTCTCACTTTTTCGATCTTGGCGATATTGGGCGAATGGAGGGGAAATACGCGTTCTACGCCGATACCGGAGGAGATTTTCCGCACCGTGAAGGTGGCCCCGGTACCGCCGCCACGACGGCCGATTACCGTACCCTGAAAGACCTGGATGCGCTCCTTGTCTCCTTCTTTGATTTTTACATGGACACGCAGAGTATCTCCGGAGCTGAAGGCGGGTAGATCCTCCCTCATATAGCTCTTTTCAAGTTGGGCGAGTCGTTTCATTGCTATGTTCCTTTCTCATCTCTATTCAAAGTCAAAATCTTCATCTATTTCTTTTACAAATTCTTTTTCTTCGGTCGTCAGCTCGGCGGATCTGAGGAGATCCGGCCGGTTCGATAAACATTTTCGAATCGCTTCCATTCGCCGGAATCGTTTGATCAATTCGTGGTTACCTCCCATAAGCTCCGGCGGAACAGCCAGTCCCTCATATTCGGCGGGTCGGGTGTAAGACGGTGTTCCCACGATCTGATCCATGTAGGAATCGTTAAGGGCCGATTCAAAATTACCCAGCACTTTCGGTATCAGTCGGGCAATAGCATCGATCATAACCAGTGCCGCCGGCTCTCCTCCGGTCAGAATATAATCGCCGATCGACACTTCGTCCGGATGGTACATCTGCACCAACCGCTCATCGATCCCGAGATAGTGCCCGCAAATTATCGTCACGCTTTCGGCAAGCGAGTACTCGATCGCCATATCCTGATCGAATCTTGCTCCGGCCGCCGACGTCAGGACAAGCCGGTGTCCTTTCCGCTCTTTTCCGGGCTCAAAGCCACGCGAACGAAGGCATCGATCCAGCGGCTCGACTTTCATCACCATACCGCCGCCGCCGCCGAACGGGGTATCGTCGACCGTCCGGTGCTTGTCCGTCGCGAATTCGCGAGGGTTCACGATTTCAATGTCAAAGAGCTTCTTCTCAACCGCTTTCCCGATCAGCGACTGCTTCAGCGAGAGGCTGAAATACTCGGGAAAAAGGGTGATAACATCAAATTTCATTCACATCGATACGACTTATTCGGTCAACAGTCCGGCTTCATCGACAACGATCCGCTTTGCTTTTATATCCACGCTCTTCACGAATCTCTTCAGCGCCGGTATTAAAATCTCTGTATTTTCGCTCGTCCTCACCCGGTACACATCGTTGGCCGGGTACTGCTCTACTTCGGTCACTTCGCCAATCGGTTGTTCGGAACCTTCGGTGTACACTTTGCAGCCGACCAGGTCGAATATATAGAAACTGTCTTCCGGCAGCTTGACCAGCTGGTCTTTCGGTACGGCCAGTTCCTTGTTGGTAAACCGGGCCGCTTCTTCCCTGGAGGTCACCTCTTCGAATCTGATCACCAGTCGTCCTCCCACGGTACCGGTCGAAGCTACCTTGATCGGCTGCCAGCCTTCCCGGGAGCTGATGAATATCTCGCGGATATTCTCAAACCGTTCGGGGAAATCGGTCAGCGGAATGATATACAGGTCTCCCTGTACTCCCCGCGTCCGACCCAGCTTGCCGACCGTGACGAATTCGTCTGCCACGCGTCATTCGAGAATTTCGAGGACCGCTCGTTTGCCCTGCCGTGCCGAGACGGCGGCGAGCAGAGTCCTGATCGACTTTGCGGTTTGTCCGTTCTTGCCGATTACCTTGCCCAGATCTCCCTGTCCGACTCGAAGTTCGTAGACTGTAGTGCGACTACCGAGTATTTCTTTGACGCTTACCTCATCCGGGTTGTCAACCAAGGCCTTTACGATGAACTCGATAAAGTCTTTCATAACTTCATCCTTTCCGATTAGAACGCGATGTTCCGTATCCGTATTGCGTAGCGTTCACTATACTCAATCTGGGCTAACCGTCAGAACGAGCAGATCGAACCGTCTCGAACGTTATTCCGCAGGTGCTTCCGGCGGAGCTTCGGTTGAAGCTTCCTCGGTCGCTTCCGGTGCAGCTTCAGCCTTCGGAGCGGCCACTGCAGCCTTCTTCATCTTGCGGGTTTTCTTGCGACGTTCCGTGATGGACGGCTTCAACTCCACCGAGGAAACATCCTCGCCCTTCTTGGCGCGGTTGTATTTCTCGATAAAGCCTATCTGAGTGAGCAGCGATTTGACGGTGTCCGACGGTTCGGCGCCTTCGTCAAACCATTTCGTGACTTTCTCTTCAAAGATCTTCACTTCCGCCGGCTTCCTGATCGGATTATAAGTCCCGATTATTTCCAGAAACCGTCCGTCGCGTGCGCGGCGGGAATCCGCGGCGACAATCCGGTAGTACGGTTGTCTCTTCGCTCCGATCCGAAGAAGTCTCAAATGTACAGCCAAAAAAAACCTCCGTTACTGTTGATTAGAACGGCGAGAACCCTTTGGGGAGTCCGCGCAGTTTCGATTTACTCATATTTCCAAACATCTTTTGCATAGCCGAAAACTGCTTGAGCAGCTGGTTGACCGCCTGGACTGAATTCCCCGATCCGGCGGCGATTCGTCGCTTCCGGGATCCATCGATCACATTCGGATTACGGCGCTCTTCAATCGTCATCGATTTGATGATCGCCACCATCCGCTCCATGTCCTTCTCGTCAACCTTGATATTCTTAATCGCCTTGCCGACTCCCGGGATCATGCCGAGAATCGAGTCGAGCGGTCCCATCTTCTTCAACTGATTCATCTGGTCGAGGAAATCCTCGAAATCGAACTTCGCCTTGAGCAGCTTTTCCTGCATCCTGGCCGCCTGCTCCATATCGATCGTTTCCTGCGCTTTCTCGACCAGAGAGACAATGTCTCCCATACCGAGGATGCGCGACGCCATTCGATCGGGATGGAACGGCTCGAGATCGGACGGTTTCTCACCGACAGATGCAAGCTTGATCGGACAGCCGGTGACCTGACGAATAGACAGGGCGGCGCCGCCGCGGGCATCACCGTCGAGCTTCGTGAGTGCAACACCGGTGATGGCGAGACGGTCGTGAAACTCTTTCGCGATATTCACCGCGTCCTGTCCGGTCATCGCGTCCGCCACAAGCAGCAACTCGTCGGGATTCGTCTTCGCTTTGATTTGCTCCAACTCGACCATCAGCTCGTCGTCGACGTGCAGCCGCCCGGCGGTGTCGAGAATCACCAGATCAATGAAATTCTTCTGAGCATACTTGACCGCTTCGGTGCATATCTCCACAGGATTCTTTCCTTCGAGCGAGAAATGCTCCACACCGATCTGATCCGCCAGTACTTTCAGTTGTTTGACGGCGGCCGGTCGGTATATATCAGCCGCAACCATCAGCGGCTTGTGATTCTTCCGCTTTGTCTGTAATGCGAGTTTGCCGCAGAGCGTGGTCTTGCCTGAACCTTGCAGTCCGCAAATCATGTACACGGTCGGAGACTTGTCGATTGGCGCCAGCGCCTCTGCGGTCGTTCCAAGCAACGCGACCAGTTCGTCGTGCACGACTTTCACGACTTGCTTTCCGGGATCTATTGCGCGAAGAACTTCGGTACCGACAGCCTTTGCTTCAACCGATTTCACAAAATCGCGGGCGACCTTGTAATTTACATCAGCTTCGAGCAGAGCCTGGCGCACCTCTCGCATGGAGTCTTTGATATTCTTTTCCGTGAGAATACCGACCCCGCGAAGCTTCCGAAAAGCCTGGTCCAACCGATCTGTCAGTGCACTAAACATAACTCGATAACATATTAAATGGTATCAACATAACCATTGTTTCCCGTACTTCATTTACGGGCATACCTCTGCAATAAATAGCCCTGGGACTATTTTAGCCTACCAATATAGCAAACGGCGTCTGATAGGCAAGGGAATTGTAACTGGGAGGGGCCTCTGGCGGGCAGAGAGAGACGCTCACAATTGGCACTGATACAGCAAGTTACAGGATTGTTGATTTGTTTGACAGGATTTCTGCCATTGGCGAAAGCGACTTACCGTCCGGAAGGAAAATGCCTTCATTTTCAAGGAGTTTCGGCTTCAGCTCCCGGAAGATCTCCTGAGATATCGATCGTACCACCGGTGGCGATGTCGGTCGATTTCCCGGTACGACCCGTCCTTAAGCGCGACGTGTCCCCCGCCTTCTATCACCACCAATTCATGCGGAATCTGATGACGTCTTAGCTCTTTCGCCAGAGCTTCACTTTGGGACTTCGGTACCACATGGTCTGCCGTGCCGTGCATCAACAGGATTGGACACGACTTTGGGAATCTGTCGGCGAAATAGACAGCCGATCTGGATGAGAGCTCATGAGTTCTTTCATCCGGGGTGAGTGATCCGAATTGTTTGTCGATGAATCGTGCGAAATCCTCGCGTGCCTCGACCATGCCAAACAGATCGGCGATACCTGCGTGCACGACAGCACACTTGAAGCGATGGTCCCGCGCGAGGATGCGGTATGTCGTCATGCCGCCGCGGCTCGCGCCCTCGATTGCTGCTCGCGAAGTATCCGCGCCTTCGATTTCGTCGGCGAGGTCTAGCAGGTGCAAAGCGTCGTCTGCATCCTTACCGCCCCAGTCCTCGGTCCCTTCGCTCCCCATATTCCCGCGGTATTCGGTTCCGAGCAGGATGTATCCCCACTGGGCGGTAGATGACAAAATCAGGTGTGCGGTGAGGTTGTCCAGGGCGCCGCGATCGCCCGAACCGCCGCGATTCCATAGGATGACCGGATAGCTGCCCGAAGCTTTAGGACGCGCAATATACCCTTTGATGCGCAGGCCGTCCGAATAGTAGGTGATGAGTTCAAGGGTGGTGGTGTCGAGAAGTTCGTCGCTGTACAACCGGCGGATCATCACTTCCTGGGGCCGGGTCAGCCTGACTTCGGTGCGATCGATTATTCCTCGCGGGGTCATCCGGTACCGGACACTACCAGATCGATCTCGGTGTTAACGTCCAGCTCGGTACCTTCGGATTCCGACTGTTCGAGCACCGTCTCGGGGAGATAATTCTCATCAGTCCGGTAAGTAATGATACCAACCTTCAGCGACTTGTCTTCGAGCTGCCGCTTAGCTTCATCGAGACTCAGCCCGATTACTTTCGGCATATAGGTGAAACTCGACGCCCGGCCGCGATTAACCATCAGATTGACCGGCGAACCCATTGGAATTTGTGTGCCGGAAGCAGGATAAGAAAACACGACAACTTTCTCCGGCATCGTATCGGAGAAAGCCCAGGCGATCTCACCGAGATGCATCCCGGCGGTTTCAAGATCGAGGATTGCCTGACGAACCGATTCACCGGACAGATTCGGAATCGGCACCAGCTTCTGTCCGAGCGAAGTCACCAGTTTGATCACGCGTCCGGTCTTGACTTTCGTGCCGCCGATAGGGAATTGATTCAGCACTACCCCTTTTTCTTTTCCCGGCGAGTACTGCTCCGAAGTCACCTCGTACTTCAGGTCGATCTGTTCGAGTTTCATCTCGGCTTCGGGCAGGCTCAGGTCGGTCAGATCGGGGAGCGCGAATTCATCGCCATGTCTCGTCACCACCGGCATGACGATGTCGTTTCCTATTAAATAGAGAATCACCAGCACGACAAACGGAATGCCGACCCAGAAGGTCAGACGCCGTTGCAGCGATCCGATCGGCAATTTATCGTCGAGAAAACTTCCCCGGCGACGGCGCTGGGGATTCAATCTTGAGGCATGTATTTCGTTCACTTACTGTCAGATAACCTTATCTCTAATCAGGGCTTACGTCCGACGCACGAAACTGAACGGAGCTTCCTGTACGGCGGAGCTGTCTCGCTTCTTGTACAGCTGAGGCTCCTAAATTTTCGCAAGAAAATCAAGTTAAAAGTGGGGGCGGCTCGAATTCAGGGATTCACTTTCCTGACCAAGCGGGCGCAGAAAGCACCATCGAGCGAGTCGATATCCGGATAGGTCTTGACGAAGCCGCGAGTGGACACGAGCTCTTCGGGGAAGAACTCTTTGCCGCCTTCGATATCGAACTCCTTATGCTTGAGAAGGAATTCCTCGACCACCTGGTCGTTCTCGGCGCGCATGATGGTGCAGGTCGAGTAGACGAGCACGCCGCCCGGCTTCACCAGCTTGGCCGCCTTCGCAATCATTCCCGACTGGATGCGTACGAGTTTTTCGATGTCTTCACTGCTCTTGGCCCATCGGAGATCAGAGTGCTTTCCCGCCGTACCCCATCCGGAGCAGGGCGGATCGAGAAGCACACGGTCGAACGGTCCGCCGTTAAACTCGAACATATCGGAAGCCACCGGCGAAATGATCTTTATGCCGAGCCGTTTTGCATTCTCGACCACCAGTTCGAGCCGTTGGTGCGATTTGTCGACCGACACCACTGTCCCCTTGTTGCGCATTCGGATCGCCATATAGGTCGATTTCCCACCGGGCGCCGCGGTCAGATCGACCACGCTGTTATTCATGCGCGGATTCAGGAGGCGGACGGCAAGACCGGAAGATTCGTCCTGTACGAACACCTTACCGGTCTTGATCAGTTCGTTTTCAAGGGGAAGTCCGGGATCCTGAATGTGAAGAAATTCCGGCAGATACTTGCCGTAAGAGAAGTCGATCTCGTTCGATTGAAGAATATTAGCGACCTCGTCAGGCTTCGCTTTGAGGAAGTTGACCCGGTAGGTTACGTGCGGTGGCTCGTTGTATCTCTTAAAAAGCTTCTCGGTACTTTCCGCGCCGAACTCATTGACACAGTACTTCACGAAATACTCGGGATAGCTGTAGTAGTCGCCGAGGTACTTTATCGGATCGGCCTCCTTGTCGGCGAATTTCACTTTCTGCGGCTCACGAAGATACGCTCGCATAACGGCGTTGACCAAATTCGCGCGGGCTCGTCCTGTCATATACAGGGCGAGGTTCACCGATTCAGACACGGCCGCGGCAGCAGGAATCCGGTCGGTGAAAGCAAGCTGGTAGAATCCGAGTCGGAGGATGTTGGACAGTTTGAGCGGAAGTTCGGTCGATGGTTTGGCGAGAAAGAACTTGATCTCGTGATCCAGCCGTCGACGCATCTTGGTGGAGCCGTTAACAAGCTGAAGCAGGAAACGTCGGTCGATCGGGCGGAAATCTCTTCCCTGAGTCACTCGAATGACCGCGGAGTCCACTTGCTCACCCTGCTCGATAAGAATAAGGGCTTCGACCGCGGACGCCCGGACCGGATCATACCGCTGATGCTTATGACGGTTCAATGAACGTGGCATATCGGTTACAGATCCATCGCGGTGATCTTTTCTCCCGTTTCGGTGATACGATACATATCGACACGATGCACCCTGTGAACAAGGTAATGACTCGATTCAGAGCCAAAGATAACTTCGAGAATCTCCGAGGGTCTGACATAACCCCCGTCGCCTATTCCCAGGGTCATTGCCAGCGTCTGATCCTTCGCGATCAGTCCGAATACCGCGGGACGAATATCCACCCGCGTCGTATCACTCTTGCCCACCCGATCGACCGGGAACGAATCGGACGCCATAATATTGGCGATCGCCGCGTCGAGATCCTTCATCGGCATCGCGTCGGTTACATCGACCGCATACTCGGCCCGATTCAGAAGTGATGACAACGACTGTCCTTTGCTCAATATTACCTGCGCGTCGACCACTTCGATGCCTTCGGGAAAGGTCTTCCTGAGATTGTCCAGCATGTACATCATAAAGTTTGTCTCTAAAGTAATATCGACATACTCCGCCCCGGACGTGAATCCGAGCGGAAGAGGCGGACCGAACGAAAGTTTCATGCTGGGGTTGAAACCCTGACTGAACTGAACCGGCAAGTGGGCCCGTCGGATAGCGCGCTCGATCAGGCGCAGGTTGTCCAGATGACTCATATAGCGGTAGCGCGACGACTTGGACCAGCGAATACGAAGACGGTTCTTGGTCGGCGCGACCGTACTTCGGCTCGCCATCTTCTTTTTCCCCCGGCCGTACTCGACTTCCGGACCGCCGCTTATATCCGTGTTGTCGACAGCCGCAGGGACATAGTCACGAAGCTGTATCGAAGTTCGCTGTCGTTCCTCCTTCAGATGATCGACCGAGATACCCTTGGTGATATGTGACCAGGGGAGGTCCGCGGAAAACGGAATCGGTTTAGCCAGCTGTTCGAGATCGATTTGATTCTCGGCGAACGCTTCCTGCCAGGCCTCATACCTGAAATCTTCATTCCAGCTGTCAAAGCGGCAACCCTTCTTGTATGCAGAAAGTATGACCTGAGCCATCTCTCGGCCGCTTCGGCCGATCAGCCCCTGGACATAAGACATTTCCGTTAAGGGATGCTTGAGATTGACTTGATTGATGCGGATGTTTTTCTGGATGAATCGGATCTTGTGCAGGATTGTCGTCGGGTCAACAAGTTCGTCCCATTGAAATGGTGTGTGCGGTTTCGGAACGAACGGCGACAGCGTTACATTGATGGTCGTCTTGCCCGGATACGCCTGTCCCAACTGATAGATCTGTTTCACGATATGCGCGATTCCCCGGAGATCCTCTTCGGTTTCCGTCGGCAGTCCGATCATGAAGTAGAGCTTGATCGTCGTCCATCCCCGTTCGAATGCAAGTTTTGCCGTATCGAAAATCGCAGCGTCAGGAAAATCCTTGCGCAGGAACAGGCGGAGGCGTTCGGTGCCGGCCTCCGGGGAGATGGTCAACCCGGCTCTGCGTACTCTGCTGACGGCGTCGAGAAGGGCCGGACTTATGCTCCCGGGACGAAGCGAAGGCAGTCCGACCGATACGCGATCACGCTCATATTTCCGGGCCAGCGACGAAGCGAGTTGTTCTATCTCCGGATAGTCCGAAGAAGAGAGCGAAAGCAGAGTGATTTCTTCGTATCCGCTGTTGCTCCACTGCCGCTCGATCTGGTTGCTGACCTCATGGCGCGGTCGAAGGCGAACAGGTCGGTAAATCGGTCCCGCCTGACAGAAGCGGCATCCCTGGGGGCATCCCCGCATGATTTCGGCTGACAGGTGTCGATGTACGGTGTCGATCAACGGCACGAGCGGCTGATCGGGATAAAACGATGGCTTGAGCACAGGGATGATCCGGCCGGTTATCTTCTCCGGAGCAGACGGAATTTTCGGTTTCCTCAATTCGTCGTAGAATACCGGGACATAGACAGACTGCACTTTTTCAACGATTGCCTGAAGTTTCTCCAGCTTGGATGCGCCGCGCATCTCGTGCAGGATCCCGAGTATTTCCGGTAACCCTTCTTCCGCGTCACCTATGAAGAACAGATCGATAAACGGCGCCATCGGTTCCGGGTTGTAGACTGCCGGTCCGCCGGCCATGATGACAGGGTCTTCTTCGGATCGATCGCTTGAAAGGAGCGGAATCTTGCCTAACTCCAGCATATCGAGTACAGTCGTGTACATCAGCTCATAGGTGAGCGTAAACCCGATCGCGTCGAACTCTTTCACCGGTCTTCTTGACTCAAGCGAGAACAGCGACAGATCCTCCTTCTTCAGCTGCTCTCGGGCATCATTGTCAACCGCAAACACCCGCTCGCAGAGGAATCGTTCATCGCCGTTCAAGAGATGATAGATAGTCTGCAATCCGAGGTAAGATTGACCGAGTTCGTATTTGTCGGGAAAGGCGTGGAGGTAGTTTGTTCGTCCTTGTGGATCCTTGACGATCTGTCCCGGTTCACCCCCGGCATACCGCCCGGGCTTTATGACATAGGGAAAGAATTTGCGCTCTAAAAGGTCGTTCATATACTGCTAAGTGCTTCGTACTCTAAAGAATGACGGTACATAATAGCGGATACCGGGCGGAGGCGCAAGGGGGATTTTGGCTGTCGAGACGGCGCTTTAACTGAGTGTCATTCCCTCGGTTTGGTCGGCTCCACCATGACGGATTTCTCTCGCTCCACCGTCACCAGCCCGGGTTTAGCCTTACGCGGTTTGCGGACGTACCGCTTTTCGGTATAGACTACCGGCACAAGGGAGTCGTTCTTTGCCTTGCTGAAGAAAGCTGCTATCGCGGCAGTCTCTTCGATCTCCCGTTTCGAAGGCTCAAACGATTTGTTCGGATATTTCATCACGACATGCGAGCCCGGACACTGCTGAGTGTGAAACCAGAGTTCATAAGGTCTGGCGAAATCGAAAGTCGTTCGATCGTTGTCGGACCCATCGCGACCGACAAAAATCGTCAGTCCGGTCGAAAGCTTATATTCCTTATAGGGCAGTCGTTCCACCGTTTCCTGCCTGACCCCTTCGGATGGAAGCAACGACGCCAACTCGCCGGCAAACCGTTGACGCGCGGCGGCGAAGTTTGTGTCAAGTTCCTTTTGGATTTCCTTTAGCTCCCCGACCTCGGCGAGAGTGATTTCACGGCGACGTTCGAGCAACTCAAGTCCTTCCCGCCCCTTGCGGTATTTCTTGAAATACTGCTCGACATTCTCGTTAGGTGTCAACGCCGGATCGATCTGGATCGTTATGGTTGCTTCGGAATTCGAATAGACATCTTCGAGTTCTATCGAAGCCATTCCCCGCTTGAGTTTGTCGAAGTTTATTTGCAGGAGTTCCGCCTGCTTGCGATACGAATCGAAATCGGATGCCTGCGCAATATCCTGATCGAGACGGACCAGCCTCCGGTCGAGACGCTTGACAGCGCGTGCCACTGCTTCCTTGACCGTTTTTTCTTCGTCTCTTTTCTCGACTTGCTCCTGTCTGATTTCTGTCGACATCATGACAGCCAGCGACAGCGTCTTGAATTTCTCCGGCTGTTTCTCGGTGCTCGACAACTTGAACGGAAATGCTTCCGACGATCCGCGAATCTGATAGACATATCCGATCTCAGGATTCTGAAAAAACGACACGACCTGTTCAATTCCTTTCATGAGATTCGCGATCATCGTATCGTCGAGTTCGTTCGCCTCAATATCTTCATCAAGTCCCGATCGCTTGACAATCTCGGCAGCCAGCAAACGGGTGCACCCGAGCAGGCTCTTTTCGAGAAGAAACGTAATCGATGAATCCGGTTTGTCTTCGGCGAGTTCGCGAATCTCGGAAGCGGCAATTGTCAGCGGGTTCAATTTGCCCGTGATCTCAAACGGTTGATACGGGACTTTCGCATCGTATTCCCGATTGCGCAGCGTTGCTTGTATTTTATTTTCTTCGTCGGCCAGCCAGAGATTGCCGTTGGGACCGAGCGCCTCGAATATCAGTCCGAAATGTTTGCCTTCGTGTTCGAGATCAAGTCGGAAGATCCGATCGAATCCGACTTGTTTGACCGACAGCACTTTTGCACCCTCCAGCTTGAAGACCGGCCATGGTTTTTCCCTTGTCTCCATCTTGATCTTAGACGCCGGGACCACAAAGACACCCGCCTTGGCCGGATGAAACTGGAAGGAGAGTGCAACCCGTTGTGACTGTTTAACAAACAAAAGGGCAGTGCGTTCTTTCTTGTAGAATTCCGTACTTACAATGGTTCCACCCACTGCAGTGTCGGTCAATTCCTTGGTCAAAGAGAGAATGTGAAAGGCTGTTTGCATCTCGTTAATATACAACGGACTGGGCGCGTATTCAATCGGCTAATCGCATCGCACGGGAACTTTTGTGCAAGCATATTGTTTAACTGATTGACCCTCATGGAAGGGGATTGAGGGTCCCTGTAGGCACCATTTGTCCGAACTCCATATGTAGTATGTCAAACGGCGGAGCATGGAAGCTCCGCCGTTGAAGTTTGCATTCAAAGGCTTCTGCGGTCGCCGGGGTTGCACCCTTACGACTTGGGTCCGATCATTTTTTCAGGACGGACCTTCTGGTCGAACTCCTCGGCTGTCAACAGGCCGAGGGTGACCGCCGCTTCTTTAAGAGTCGTTCCTTCCTTGTGCGCTTTCTTCGCAATCTTCGCCGCGTTGTCATAACCGACGTGCGGATTCAACGCCGTCACCAGCATGAGCGAGTTGCCCAGGTAGTATGCGATCTTCTCTTTATTCGGCGTGATACCCGAAGCGCAGTGTTCGTTGAACATCTCGCAGGAATCCGAGATCAATCGAATCGACTGCAGCAGATTGTAGATCATGACCGGCTTGAAAACGTTCAGTTCGAAATTGCCGGAAGATCCGCCGACATTAACTGATACATCGTTGCCGATCACCTGCGCACAAACCATCGTCAACGCCTCAGACTGAGTCGGGTTGACTTTGCCCGGCATGATCGATGATCCCGGTTCGTTTGCCGGAATGTTGATTTCGCCTATGCCGCAGCGCGGACCGCTGGCCAGCCAACGAACATCGTTGGCTATCTTCATCAGTGAACAGGCTAACGTTTTCGTAACGCCGGAGAATTCTACCAGGGCGTCGTGAGCCGCAAGCGATTCGAATTTGTTCGGCGCGGTCACGAATTTCCTCCCGGTCAGTTCGGCAATCTTGGCCGCGGCCTTCACGGCAAATTCAGGATGTGTATTCAAACCGGTGCCTACAGCGGTTCCGCCGAGCGCGAGGGGATAGAGTCGCTTCAAACTGTCTTCGATCCGATCGAGTCCCAGTGTTAGCTGCTGAACGTAGCCGGAGAATTCCTGACCAAGTGTCAGCGGGACAGCGTCCATCAGGTGGGTGCGTCCGATCTTGATGACGTCCTTGAACTCCTCGGATTTTGTCGCAAACGTGTCGCGGAGCTGTTTGACCATCGGGATCAACCGGCGATGGATCTCTTCGACCGCCGCGATGTGCATCGCGGTCGGGAAAGTGTCGTTCGAAGACTGTGCCTTGTTGACGTCGTCGTTCGGATGAACCGGCTTTTTCGATCCCATCTCTCCGCCGGCCATTTCGATGCACCGGTTCGAAATGACCTCGTTGACGTTCATGTTCGTCTGCGTCCCCGAGCCGGTTTGCCAGATAACCAGCGGGAAATGTTCGTCGAGCTTGCCTTCGATAACCTCGTCGGCAGCCTTGACGATCAAATCCCCCTTCTCCTTCGGCAGGATCCCCAGTTCGACATTGACCAGCGCCGCTGATTTTTTGAGTATGCCGAACGCTCGGAGCAGTTCGCGCGGCATCCTCTCACCGCCGATGCGGAAATTCATGAGTGAACGGGCCGTTTGCGCGCCGTAGTACTTGTCGGCCGGGACCTTGATCTCCCCCATGGAGTCTGTTTCGATGCGGTATTCCATAATACCTCCGTAATTCGCTTAATTCGAAATCTGTTCTTTGTTATACAGGGGAGAATATACCATTTTGGCTCAGATAGGAAAAGCGGATATTGGGAAATTGTTCACAAAGAGGGAGGCCG
>CAZFOY010000026.1:0-29197 GCA_964520865.1 uncultured Ignavibacteriales bacterium
CGTTTCTCAGTGACCGGAGATTTGGCAGCGAAAGCCGTCATCGTCAGAGCGGCAACCACCAGTAAGGAGAGACCAGCGATGAATAACGATCTCCTTAACATTCAATGCTCCTTTAGAGAGTTTTTAGTTCCCAACTTATTTCACGTTCCCGGAAATAAGAAGATGTTCATACGTAATTGGAAAGTTTCGGAGCACTCACCTCTGTCCATGATCGAGAGAGAGATACTCCTGCAATACTCTAATCCGCGGATACACCTCCCTTCAGGATTGTCGGCCGGGTCGGAGCGTGACGCCGCCTTCCCTGACCGTACAGATGTTTCGATGCCTCGTTAGTGTGCATTTGAAGTCACAGTTTAACTAAGTAATTATGCGAAAGATCAATTTCGTATGGGTAACGCGAACTGATGGAGACTCGGAAGACCCGTGTCAAGAGCTGGAGTTTACCCGGTACGACTCCTCAATGACTAAAACCAGACTATTGTCTCAATTATGCAGACAACTTGTGTCACGCATCTACCAAAAAAAGCAGTAAATAAGGGTGGGGAGATGCTCTATCTAAACCCGCCACAATATACGATAAGTCAATACGTAGTCAAGAGAAACTTCCCTGCGTTCAGAGGGAAACCGGGACAGTTGGCCCACGAAAGAAGGCAATTCAATGCGACTCAATGGGCTGCCCCCTTTCAAAAGACTTCGGGTGAAAGATCCAAAATTGGGCGCGAAAAATACGGCGCCTAACTGCTATCGAGGCACGCACTTCTTTTCGGCGCAGTTTCGGCGACGGATGCGGGCGACGTAGTAGATTTTTTGGGAGGAGATGGGGACTCAGACCGAAGTAGTCTGAGAGAAGTCGTGCCAGACGCTGAATGACTCCCGCTTCAGGGGCTCGGGAATCTCGAACTTGTCGAGGTACATATCGGCGAGAAGTTGTGTCGAGAGAATGCTGATAAACGACATATTGTCTTTGAAGGACAGATGAGTCCCGGAAAGCTTCAGGCACTTGTTGTACAGCCTTCCCACGGCCAGCGGGTTGAAAATACCGGTTCGTTTCAGAGCTTCCGAAGACAGTATTTCTCTCACGTATTCGGGTGAGTCGGGCTGCACAAAGCTGTTCGAGTCCGGCGCCATATACGGCTGCTTGACTCGGGCGAGGATATTCTTCGGCAACTCGGTCCGCATAGCCCGCTTGAGCAAGTACTTCTCGTTGAGTCCGAAAATCTTGTGCCACGGCGGGACGGTAGCGGCAAACTCCGCAACCCGGTGATCGAGGAAAGGAAAGCGACATTCGA
Source organism: uncultured Ignavibacteriales bacterium (assembly GCA_964520865.1). GTDB lineage: Bacteria > Zixibacteria > MSB-5A5 > GN15 > FEB-12 > CAVQCT01. The sequence goes on from CAZFOY010000026.1 coordinate 1,290, forward strand.
TCGAGTTGGCGGCTGCTACGCGATCGCCTTGAGACGACAGGATATAACCGGCCAGCAGCGAACGGGCTTCGACATATTGGGCACGAGCGAGGTGGTGCCAGCGGGAGAAATTATCCGGAAGATCGACGCCGAAGGCCTGGGTGGAATCGGTCGAAGAAAGCGAGTTGCGAACGTCGGGAGAGAAGAAATCCTTCACTTTGGTGGTTGTGCTCATTCGGGGCTGGTGCGAAAAATAATAAATCGCGCGAGGGTCGGAGATACCTATCCGGTAGAATTCATACAAATACGCTCCGGCCTGAGCCTGCGAGACCGGCAGGGTGGGGTAGAGTTTACGCAGAAGGGCAGGCCGCCAGGTTGACTCAGGATTGCGTGACCAGAAGCTACGAATGAGCGTTTCTTTGAAAATATCATAACCGCCCAGAATCTCATCCGATCCTTCGCCTGTCAGTACGACCTTGAAATCATTGTCGCGAACCAGCCCGGACAGCATCAGCAAAGGTGTCGGCGCGGTGCGGACAATCGGGCGCTCGGTGTGCCAGATAACACGGGGGAAACTCTCTGCGATATCCTGATAACCGCACAGTATCTGGTGGTGACTCGTGCCCAGGTAATCGGCCATCTGTTGCTGATAGCCTGATTCATCGAACGCCTTGTCCTTAAACGCTATCGAGAACGTCTCCAGTCGGTTCTCGGTGAAGTGGCGCACGAGCGCGGTGGTTACCGATGAATCCAGCCCTCCCGACAGGTAGGCACCGACCGGTACATCGGCCCGAAGACGGAGCCGGACGGAGTCGACCAGCAGAGCGTGTAGCTCTTCAGCCCACGAATCGACTGAGCGCTCTCGATCAAACGTTTCCGGATAGAGCATATTCCAGTAGCGGCCGGTTCTTACTTTTCCGTTGCCGATTTCCAGATACGAACCGGCTTCAAGTTCGTTGATCCCCTCGAACGCCGTCTTCGGCGGCGCGGTAGTCCACCACGTAAAGATCTGATCGAGGCCTTCGAGATCGATGCGTCTCGGGATGCTCTTCTCGCAGAAGATCGCTTTGATTTCCGATGCAAAATAAAGTCGGTTGTTGTGGACAGCATAAAAGAGGGGGCGAATTCCGAGGCGATCACGAGCGACAAACAGGCTTCCGGCTTTTTTGTCGTAAATCGCGAAGGCAAACTGACCGTTGAATCTCTGCAGACAATCCTTGCCCCATTGCTCGTAGGCGTGGACGATTACTTCGGTGTCGGAATGAGTCCGGAATTTGTGCCCGAGTTTTTCAAGTTCCGGCCGGAGTTCGATGTAATTGAAAATTTCGCCGTTAAAGGTAATCCAGATCGAGCCATCTTCGTTGCTTAGCGGCTGCGAGCCGGTGGAAAGATCGATGATCGATAATCTTGCCTGGCCGAGGCCACAGACATTGTCAAAATAAGCGCCGAATTCATCCGGGCCGCGGTGCTTGATACTGTGGACCATTCGACCAACCAGCTCCCGTTCCGGCGTCGACCTGCCCGCTATCTGAAAGTAACCTGCTATGCCGCACATAATTTATGCTGTCCGCTCTTTCTGAAACCGATTCCAGGCGTTGATTTGCTTTGGGGTATTTTACACTTTAATTGTCGGATTGTCAGGCAAAATGTTAATCGGCCCCTTGCGGGCCGGCATCGTAGGTATTATGAGTCCAATATCCGCAATGATCAGAAGCAAATATAACTACGGCCGTCCGAGGACGGCCGTAGTTGCGTGTATGAACAACAAGGGGTGGGGTAATCTTTACGGGCAGGCTACGGGGGCCGGACCGGTGCCGAACGAGTAATCGACCAGATAGATCAGGTCGGTGATATCGACCGCACCATCGCCGTTTACATCCGCTTCTTCCGAACAGGCCGGAGCCGGACCGGAGCCGAACGAGTAATCGACCAGGAAGATCAGGTCGGTGATATCAAGCGTGCCGTCACCATTTACATCGCCGCGCTGACCGATACAACAGCTGGCCGGGGGGGCGACGAAGATGGTGTCCTTCATCGTGGAAAAGTGTATGGTGCAGTGGTACGGGAACGGACCGGGGCCATCAGCCATCGTGAACTGGACATCGAAATGCTGTCCCACGGTGCTCATGTTTCCGGAGTCCCAGGCTTTCGGAGAGGATACGTCGGAGGTTGTCGTGTGAAAGCCGCTAACGAGTACCCACCGGACGGTATCGCCCGGTTGTACCACCGTATTCGGGGGGGAAAACGAGAAATTGGCGACGTTTACCGTGTGGATGGTGGCCGAAGCCCGGCCCACGGCCAGGACGGCAAGGATCACTCCCAGAGAGCTTAGAGCCCAGCGTTTCATCTTAGTAACCTCCTATGGCATTGAAACTTGTGTCACCGCCTCAAACCCGGCACAACGGGCGGGAACGAGCGCGTACTATCTTTGTCCAACAGAGAGTAAATACATCCAATTAGTACACGCAGGACCGGACAACTGCCCGGAATAACGGAAGAGAATTGAATCCACCATGAATGGTACGCGGCGAAGCGGATACAAAGAAACCCCGCCTCTGAAAAGGAAACGGGGTCTTGTTTGAAGTCGGTCAGCGAAGTCTATAGACCGCAGGTAGGTTTGGGGCCGCGAGCGAAGGAGAAATCTACCAGGTAGATCAAGTCAGTGATATCCGCATCGCTGCCGTCGCCATTCAGGTCGCCTACGGCCAGGTTGGCCGGTGCCGGCCCGCTTCCGAATACATACTCGACGAAGTAGACCACATCGGAGATATCAGGACCGAAGCCGTTGCCGTCCATATCGCCGCAGACGAACGGACTGAAGCCCTGGACAGCTGCGCGCGGGTCGATGACACCGAACCCGAGCTGGCCTTCGAGGCCGGGGTTAAGCGAGTCGACGCTGTGCGAGTTCTCTTCAATTGCGTCTCTAATGTCATTCCACGATGCATACGGATTCATCGAGAACAACAATGCTGCCTCGCCCGCCACGAACGGGGCGGCAAAGCTGGTGCCATCCCAGCGAGCATACATGGTGTCGAGGAACGGAGCGTAGATCTGTGTGCCCGGCGCGCAAACGTCAACTTTGCTGCCATAGTTGGAGAAATCGGCTTTGTGATTCATCGAGTCTACCGCTGCGACGCTCAACGTGTATGAGTCATCGGCCGGGAACCTGTCGATATCGGAAGAGTCGTTTCCGGCGGCCGCGACAACCATGACGTCATGCTCTCGTGCGTACATGATTGCGTCGTCGAGCACAGGGTGTCTGGTGTTCATTACCATGCTCAGGTTGACAACTTTGCAGCCGTCGTTGACCGCGTCTATCACCGCCCGGGCAACGGAAAATCCGTCCCCTCTGCCGGTGGTGTCAAGCACGCGATAAGCTACAATTTGTGCCTCGGGGGCTACGAGGCTTATGACGCCGGCCACAAAGGTCCCGTGTCCGCTGCTTCTTCCACCCGGTTCATCGTTTGAGATCTCATCGCTTGAAACGTAATCATGACCGGAGGTCACCGCTCCGGCAAGCATCGGGTGGGTCAAATTGACGCCGACATCGACAACGGCTACTTTCACACCGGCGCCGTTGGAAACAGTATGCGCCTCGTCAACTCCAAGGCTGGTGAGGGCTGATTGGATGTGGGGGTTGCTGACAACGTTCTCGTCGAGAAAAGGCTGGCTGGACTGCACCGCCTCGGGGGCGTCGAGGATATAGTTTGGAGTGCAGAAAACGACGGAAGGATTCTCAGAAATGACGGCGGCGAGGCTGTCGGCATCCTGACCCGGCTCGGTAATGAGCAGGTACGCGCCCATTTCCGAGATATAACTACCCATAGTCGTGCCGTATTGGTTGTTGATATCGTCGATATTATAACCGGGGAGGACCTGGCAGACCATCTGTCCCGGAACGAAATCGTCGACCACCTGGGCGAACGAATTCATTGCCAGAAGTAAAGCCAGGCTCGCAGCGACGAGTGCAATCTTGAATTGGACGCATATTTTCATCTTTCTGTCTCCCTAACTACCCGCTCCGAACACTGAGAAGGCGGCCCAGTGATACGCAGAAGGATATTTTTCCCGGACTTGCTGCGATGCCAGACGGGCGGCTTTGGCGATCGACTCGCCCTCGAAGAAAGCCCTGTAGAATCTGCTCATCCAGATCGCGGTAGATATATCGGAAACCGGCCAGCGGCCGGCGATCACGTTTCTTGCACCCATCTCCAGCAGCGACCGGACCAGGCCGGTCGATTCTTCGCCGGAAAGAGCGACCTGCTCACCTGAACGACAAGCAGCCAGCGTGACCAGGCCAACCCGGACATCCCGAATACGAAAATCAGCCGCGAACAAGGGGCCGTCGGATAGCGACAGATACGAGTAGAACGGGTTGTCGGCTCGCAGGTGCGCATGACCGGCGAAGTGCCATAGCCGTGCCCCGCCGGTAGTCGGCCAGGCCCCGCGCGAGGCCGGTTCGTGCAGACGACCGGATTTCCCGCACGACGCGAGAAGAGCGTTGAGTTCAAGAGTGACGGCCGGGAGATTCGAGGATTCGCCGACGAACACGTCGACATCTGAAGAATCTGACTCGATTTCGTTAGCTCGCACGAAGTGTCTCAAACTTGGTGTCACGGTGAAGTGATGGTGTCGTCCGAGCTCGAGGGAATCGACTATCAGAGCTTCCCAGGGAATATTTGCCAGATCTCCCTGCGGAATTATCAGAACTCGCGGAGCAGAGGCGGGAATCTCGAGCGGCTTCCAGAGCCAATCGCCGACCGAGCGGAAGAACCTTTCCTCCGATGCTATGTCGGAGGCGCTTTTCAAATGGTGCGTCAGCAGTTCGCGCTCGAGCAGAAATCTCCATTGACGAACGATTCGGAAGATTCTTCGCTTGCCGTCGGCATATTGGCAGCATCTTGTCTTTCCGTTGAAATGGACAAAAGCGTAGAGTGCCGAATCGCCGAAATGGAACTGGACTATCGGCATATCCTGCGACATGTAGCCGAATTTGTCTCTCAGTTCAGCAACTTCATCGATTCTGCCATCGGTCTGTTCGAGATCCGCCAGCTCCCGTCTGACTTTCTGTTGCAGGCGATTGACCGTCACCTGTGCCTGCGGGCTGAATCCGCCTCGTTCTCCGGAGTCACCAGGAAGCGCCCGGGAGAAAGAAGCTACCTGCGCCGCCAGTTCGTTAAGCGATTGCTCAACCCGGCGGCGGGCCGTATCTGAGATCAGTACCGGATTCACCGGAGCCCATACGCCGGCAGTCTGATACCTCTCGGCCCATACTGCTGCTGTTATCGGGTCTGCCGAAGCGGTGCTTTCTATGAGCTTACGGTGTGGCGAGCTTTCCTGTCTTCCGAAATGTGAACGCATCTCGACCGGAGGGAGCTGTGCTCGGACGGTGTCAAGTCGGTCGGCCGCTCTCGTCCAGTGACCCACGGCGGACGCGTGCGATCCTTTCAGCGCCGCGCGGTCGCCGAGAACCGTCTGCCACCAGGCGTACAGATGCGGGACCCGCTTCACTGCGCCGCTCTTGTTTAGTCGGATCAAAGCCGCCTGATTACGCGTGTTCGACGCGGCGAGATGGAGATCGGCGATCGCTTCCCATAACGGCAGTTGTGCTTTGGCGAATCCTCGCCGTGCTCTCGCGAGATGTCCGCTGATCTCCTTCGAATCTTCGGACAGTTGAGCCCGAAGCAGGTAGCAGGCGCCGACGAATCCGGCGTTCTTCTCTGCGGTGAATCCTTCCAGTGCTCTGTCCAGGGCTTTGATTGCCGAATCCGGATTTTCCAGCGAAGCTTCGGCGCGAGCGAGAAAGTATGAGGCTTTTGATGACTCATACGAAATTCCCAGTTTGTCGAACTTCTGCCGTGAACGCTTGGCCGAATCTCTGGCATCGATAAACAGGTTCAATCCGAGAAACACCTCGGCCCGATCCAGTTCGCACAGCGCCGCGCCTTTGGGTTGGCCGGATTCCCGATAGATCCGTTCGCATTCGCCGAGTTCCCGAAGTGCCGTGTGGAACGAACCTTTGAGCATCTGCAGCCACGCTTTGCCGTAGCGGGCATCGGTCGCGTCGAGCTGCATGTCGCTTGCCGCGTACGTCTGTTCCGCCAGGTCGTAGAGCGGTTCAGCCTTATCGAACTCGAACAACTGAACGAGAGTGTTCGCGCGATTGTAGTTGCACCTTGCGACGGCCAGGTCATCGGAGACAGACTCGAAATATTCTGCCGCCTGACGATACAACTTTTCAGCTTCACGATGACGATCCTGGCGATGCAGCAGGTTGCCGAAATTGACCCGGGTCTTGGCTACATCGGACTCACTCTTGAGATTCTGGAAGGTTTTCAGAGCCAAACGGGCACGGCGACGGGCCTCGTTTTGATTGCCGAGGTACATATACACATCGATGAGTGCCCGGTCTATAAGCGCTTTGACACGATTGTCGCCTGAGGCGAGACGACGAGCTTTCAGATATGCCGACTCGGCATCGACATAGCCACCACCCATATGGGTAATGCGAGCGAGTGCACGATACGCCGTGAGAGGAAGTTCACCTTCACGCCCCTCGGCATGTCTCACGAACCTTTTTGCAGAGACGAGGGCCGATTTGAGCGAAGTGCTCGCCTGTCGGTTTATGAAGCGATTGCACGCATCGGCCAAGACAGGGCCATCGATTCCGTTGACCTTGCCTACCGCAAGAAATCGCTGAGCTGCACGCTCTATTGTTTGTGGGCTGCTTTCCATGAAATGTCCGGGATTGCCACTACGTAATTGTCAGAACGAAGACGAATTTGTCTGGGCGGCCTTTTGCTTGACCATTGATAAAAACCTTCATCATTGACTCTAAGTTCCTGATTCGAGACCAAAAGTCGAAATTCTCCTTCCGTAACTCGGCTGCCGGTGAGTTGAGCGATGAAATCCCATCCCTGTTTGCGTTTCTCGGCACGCAGGTCGAGAAGAAGATCATCGACTTCGAATCTGAGCCGCCGTTCCTGCTGAGCTTCGCCGCCACGGACGCCAACGGAGACTGGCATAGCCCATGAATCAAAAGAGAGCCGGGCCAGCAGGTTCTTGATGCCGGCAAGCGCCCTGGACTGCCGCGCAAGGTCGACCGCTTTCAGTATCCATGCTTCCGGCGCCTCCGCGAGAGGAAGGTTGCCGGCCACCTGATAAGCTCTGAAAAGCTCAAACAATTCTTTGCACTGCTCGCAAGTCCGCAGGTGATCGTCGAAATCATGTCCGTTTGATCGAGCTGCGTCGAGCAACTCCCGCCGATTCGGATGTCTACTCATCTCCTTGTATCCTCGTATGTTATATCCGGTGTTAACCGAACGACAGAGCGTCGAAAGTATAGATTAGTACGGGTCGGTCAGCAGATTTCGCCGAGCAACGCTTTCAGCCGTTTGAGACAGCGTCCCCGAATCGGGCCGACGCTATTCGGGGCAATGCCAAGATCGGCCGCGATTTCGTCATAGGATCGCTCCTCAGGCTCAAAGAATAAGGCTGTCAACAGCTTACGGCATCTGTCGTCGAGCCGCTTGAGCCCCGATTCGAGCCGTCCCTGGGTTTCCAGCGTCTCCATCTCCTCATCTGGAAGGAGAGTTTGGTCGGCCAATTCCGGCCCATCGTCAAGATCGCTATGCCTGGAGTTGCGCTTCAGGAGCCTGATGGCCTCGCGTTTGGCCGTGGTAACCAACCATGCAGATATACGTGTGGGATCGGTAATCCGCTTGCGATTGGTATACAGGGCTACCCAGGTTTGCTGGAAGCAGTCAGCTGCGTCGGCAACAGAAAGCCCGGCACGGGTGGCCACCGTATAGACCAGCGGTTGGTAACGTCGCACCAGTTCTTCCCAAGCGTCGGCATTTCCCGCAGAAATACACTGCCAGAGGTCACTGTCGCTGATTACATGCAAATGAAGTTTTTGTTTTCTGTCTCTCACCTGGTCAAAATATACGGCTGAGTTTCTGGTATGGCTAATCAAAAAGCCCTCGAAGAATTCTCCGAGGGCCGTTCAAGTTCAGGACGGTCTCTCGCTTACGGACACGCCACCGGGGCAGGGCCGTCTGAGAAGGAATAATCGGTCAAATAGATCAGGTCGGTGATATCGAGGATGCCATCGCCGTTGACATCGGCTTCCTCGGTACAAACCGGCGCCGGTCCGTCGTTGAACGAGTAATCGACAAGATAGATCAGATCCGAAATGTCGATCGTGTCGTTTGGATCATTGTCGACATTTCCCCGGAGCCCGACACAACATCCGCCAACGGCAATCTTGCCGGATACGAAGGCTGGATTGAAAGTGACGATACTTCCGCTGAACTCAGGAAGGTACGACAGGTAGCCGTCGAGCAGGATCGGCGTCACCTGATTCGGGGTGGCGGAGGAACTAATCTTGAAATACAGCTTTGCGACCAACCCGCTTCCGGCCGTCAGCTCGGCAACGGATCCATCAGTAGCATTCTGCAGTTTGACAGTCAGCCGTGAATTAAAAGGATCGTAGTGCGCAAAATTCTTTACCGTAAAATAATCAGTCCTGCAGCCGACGGTTGAAAGTGAATCGAACGTGAGCGGTACCGGTCCGCCGTATTCAACCGGGATCCTGATGGTTCCTACCGGGAAATTGTTGCGGGCGTATACCGACACCTCAACTTCGGTATTCTGCGTACCGAGAACGGAGTCAGCTACAAGTGTGTCAGCAAAGACGGAAATGTAATTCTCTTTAGAGTGGGTGTAGGTGGAAGTATCGGAAGTAATCTGGACGGTTACGGTGTGTGGTCCGGGGACGGTGTAGACATGCGAAGGAGCCTGCACGAACGCCGAATCACCATCGCCGAAATCCCAGGTCCAGGTGTCGGCGGTGTAGCGCGAAGTCCCCGAGAAGTCAACCGAAAGAGGCTCCCATCCGTTTGTCACGTCCGACGTAAACGACAGCCCGTTCTGATCAATACCGTCGAGGATCGTCAAACCGGTATTGTCCGGGTCGAGCCAGTCTCTGAGTCTACTGGCCGAGTTGCTCCCGTGATTCCAGGACTGAGCGAATTTGCCGAACCAATCGGAGGTAAGGCTGCTGCAGGAAGCATAGCCGCCGTGGAGCTGACCGACAATATGATGATTCTGGTCGAACAGGGGAGAGCCGGAAGATCCGGGTTCGGTGGTTCCGTCGTCCCAGCTGCCGATTCTCCAATGGGTGACGCCTGACGACGCAAGATAATCCGTCGAGGTGAGCGGATCGTAATCGAACGAAATCTTCTTGATATCCCCTTCGGGATGGTGGATGCAGGTTCCGTTCTGGGGCGCGACATCGACCGCCGACCAACCGGCATAGTAGACGTTGTATGAGTCGGGAGGTTCTGCGCTGAGTTGAAGCAGCGCGAAATCAGAATATGTGTTCGTCGCCAAAAGAGTAGAACCCGATACCGACATATTTGTCGGACCATCGATATTCGCGCAGGTGGGGCTTTCGTAATTGAATATAAACACCCAGGTCTCTTCGCCGCCGAGGCAGTGATTCGCCGTGAGAAAATATGGGGTGAAATCCTGCCGCACGTTGTTCACGAGCGCGCCCGAACAAAGTCGAAAGCCGCCGCTTGTCGTGATCATGGCAACCGAACGGACCTGATCGGCCCAGGGGAGACCTACCGGACAATTCACGTTGTTGTTGCACGAGCCGGAGCCGCCGAAATCAAGCGCCTGCTTGGCGACATTTCGATCGAAAAAGACATCTTTGTATGCGTGGACAATACGCGACACTCGCAACTCGCCCGGGTAGCCGACATTTGACGGTACGGTGTATTCCAGAATGGAAACGTCACCCTTGACCGGAGCGGTGGCGAATTTATTGTACGGTTTGTTGTTGGCGCTGGTGAAGGCGCCGATCACCTGGCTGTGATCTTGATTGTAGATGTACAGTCTCGCGCCATCGGGTAGATGGAACCGGTCGAATATCAGGTTGATCGAGTATGCTCCGGGGCAGGAGATCTTCAGCCGCCAGAGCTTGGTGCCATCAGGCAGATCCTCCCAGATGCCCGAGTTAGTCAAGTCGTACTGAACATCGAAAGGATAGCCGAATCGGTACGGCACGCCGAGCTTTTCCTGCTGCTGATCTTCGGCCAGTAATTCTTGGGTATCGATCGCGCCCATTGTAACTGTCGGCACGGTCGATTTGGTCGCTCTCAGGAAACTCACCGGGCTGCCGCCCTGACTTATCTGGGCCATTGTGGAAACAGTTGCCGCCGAACAGATAGCAACAGCAAGCAGGAGAAGACGGGCTAATTTCATAACATATCCATGTTTAAGAGTAAATCCACCTTACAGGCTTATCGGTCCGGTCGCGGGAAACTTGCGTGCAACCGCCAGACCGGCCACAGAAGTAATACGATAATGGATAAGATAAGTAAAATTTGGCAGTTGTCAATTGAAACGGCAGAAGAGAGATAGAGCGTAATTTCTGCACCCTGCCGGCCGGCTTGACGGGGCAAGCCGGCAAGATGGTAAGTCGCTAAGAGATCAATAGTACGGGTTCGCGCCGGAAGCATGATCGGTGGCGTCGACGATATTCGTGACTTCCGGTATTATCGCCCGGATCGCCTTTTCGATACCGTTTTTCAACGTCACGTTGGCCGAGGCACATCCCTGACAGCCGCCGCCAAGGCGGAGATAAACGGTCGTGCCTTCGACATCGACAAGTTCCACCTTCCCGCCGTGCGAGGCAATCTGCGGGTTGATCTCCTGCTCGAACAGCTCCTCGATCTGCTGACGGATCTTTTCTTCGGAAGGAAGCTTCTTCTGGACATTCGGATCGATCAACTGACGGCCGGAACGAATCTGTTCACGGATAATGGCGCCGATCTGCTTGCCCATTGCCGGCCAGGGCTGCGGGTTGTTCTTCGCAATCGTCAGTGTGCTTCCCGACACCATCACCTGAGTGACGCCGTCGATCTCGAACAGCGCCTGCAACAAGGGGGAGCCTTCGGCCATATCCTTGTCGCGGCAGTTGTAGGATCCATCGGGGAAGATTGGATGATCCACATGGAATTTGCAGACCTGGGGATCGAGCGATGGTTCACCGGTTATTTTGATCTGTTGTGTATCTTGAGTCATTCGCTTACTCCTGTGTTATATCTATTATACGGAAAAAGAATCGTCTTTGCTGTTTTTCTCGCTGGCGCCCAATTCCTTCAGATGCTGAAAAGTGTAAATGCCGGTATTGTGGCCGTCGGAGAACGAAATCGCCACACCGTAACGACCGACCGCGTTGACGCCGGTAATTTTGATATCGAGCGGGACTTTGCGTGTGTCGAGAATGCGCTTTCCGGTGTCTTCGTCGACGCACGATGCACAGGCGCAGTTGACCCGAAGATTGTAGGCGGTAAAATCGAACGTCGTGCCGTCAGCCCAGCTCATATGCAGGCTTCCGTCCTGGAGCATATGGATTTCTTCCGGCTCGATCTCCCGGATCGCCGCGCTGATCTTTTCAACGCTTTTGGTGACGGCTGATGCTACACCCAGGAATGCCTGAGCCGCTGCGGAACTGTCGCCGTTCGTCAGGACCGGGACGCCGTCGTCGCCGCTCATCATGATCTCCGGATCGAGCGGAATGGAGCCGAGGTACGGAATGCCGAGCCGCGAAGCCATTTCCATGCCGCCGCCCTCCTTGAAGACGGCCGTTTCTTTGCCGCAGTGCTTGCAGGTGAAGCCGCTCATATTTTCGATAATGCCGACTATCGGCACATTGACCTGCTCGAACATGCGGAGTCCTTTGCGGGCCACACCGAGGGCGACCTGCTGGGGAGTGGTCACGATAATCGCGCCGGACAATTTCGCCTGCTGGGCAATCGTCAACTGAACGTCGCCGGTTCCGGGCGGAAGATCGATCAACAGATAGTCCAGCTCACCCCAGATGACTGAGCCGATAAACTGGTGGATCATTTTCATGGCGATCGGGGCGCGCCAGATGACCGGGGTGTCGTCGTCGACCAGCAGACCCATCGAGATGAAGTCGATGCCGTATTTGTTGATCGGACGAAGTTGATTCCCTTCGATATCCGGCCGCGTGTTTCCCGATCCGAGCATCCCCGGCTGGCTGGGACCGTAGATGTCGGCGTCCATAAGGCCGACTGTGGCGCCGGTCTTTTGCAGGGCGACCGCCAGGTTGGTCGAGACGGTCGATTTCCCGACCCCCCCTTTGCCGCTGGCGACGGCTATTATATGTTTGACTCCGCTCAAGCCCTGTTGTGCGGTGCTTGCGAACGGGGACTGCTGATTGCTTGTAGACATGCTCTATTCCTCAGTTCATTGCTTTGCTGTTTCCGGGCCGGGTCTGACCGGGATTGAAGCCGCCCGCATCAGACTTTACGCACCGAATTTCCGATTCATTAACCCTAATACAACCGCCCGGCGTCAGGAATGTTCTGGCAGGGACTGATTTGATCCTCTTTCAGTTGCATTTTGTTATACAACGCTAAGATAACAAAGAGGAGCCGCCAGACAATGACAAAAGTCAAGAATGTGGGGGGGGAGGGCTGCTTGGCGAATTTGTAGGTCCGACGATTCTTATCGCCGGACGTGAGAGATAGGCCTGAGGCATTTGAGGACAGCAGGTTCGAAGCGAATCCGCACTATGCATTTCGTACATCACGTTCCATTTGACAAGACCGTGTAATCATGCGTCATAAGGGTAGTGGCTGAGGAAGTCCATACAAGAGGTGGGTGTGTGAAGACCGGTAGAGAGGACGACAGGTTCGAAGCGAATCTGCCCTACTATGAGAAGGCTCTCTGACGTTGGGTGGACCCGCTTCGGGCCCGCCATATACCACATGCCCTCAGGCATGTCATTCCTGCGCAGGCAGGAAACTATCTTCAATCTGGACCCCTGCCTTCGCAGGGGTGACAGATATGCACTTGACAGGTGGAGAAATGCGAGGGTAATGAACAGAAGATGAATCGAAGAAGAAACCCACCGCAAGCGGATGGGCCACCCGGCCGCCCCACGCATTTCGCACATCACGTTCCGTTTGACAATACCGCGAGATCAGGCGTCATTAGGGTAGTGGCTGAGGAAACGATTTTAAGAGGAGGGTCAATGGGCTCCGGAAAGACTTCCCTTTTACAGATAACGCGCACGCCGGGTGCTTTGTATTTTAGTCTGGTGATCACGGTGCTGCTGGTCAGTGCCTCTGGTGCGTTCGGACAGGCATTGCCGGATTCCTTCTCTGTTCGGGACAAAGAAGATGCCTACAACACTGCCGTCGCTATCACAGGATTTGCCCAGGACCTGAAGTCTGGCATCGAAATTGATAGAGTGGTCACGCTTGACACCCTGGTACACGACAGAACACCATTCGAGGGACATTTAAGTGACAGTGATCAGGTTTGGGTGGTGAGGTTTCCAAGTCATAGATTGGATATTTCCGGTTGGGCAGATTCGTATGTAAGCGGACAGAAACTCAAGACTTTTACCGTAACCATTGACGCTCGGTCTGGACGGCTTATCAGGATTATCGGTCAGGTAGATACCTTGAGTACTTTCTTTTATGACAAGGCGGATCCGGAGTCTTTAGAGCGTCTTTTAAGGGGGTGTGGAGAGGTTTGGTCCGTATGCCCCGACAATGTGGCGATCATACCTCTAAGTCGCGCGCTAGAGGTGGCGGTTCCTTCAAGCCCGTTGATGGCCACGGAAATCCACGCTGTGTGTGTCAATTGGATCAATCTCCAGGAAGAACCTAGGCCCGTATGGATGATAACGGGTAATGGATTTCCCAAGGTAGACAAGATTGGACAAAGAGCACGATGTGTAATAGATGCACGAACTGGCAAATTGTTGACCTTTATGAATTATCCATAGGACAAGCGATGCGATGACAAAATCATTCTTTTCAGCTACAGTTTTGAGCCTCACTCTGCTCAGTGCCTCCCTTCTTGCCGCCGGCTCAAGACGTGGTCCGGTATGGCAGTTTGGTACGGTCATGTACCCGGTCCGACAGATATCCGTTACTGGAGAATCAAGTGAGAGACATTCTTCAGGAGTTGGACGGTCAATCCTGGTGGGCTATGGCATCACGCCGAAACTCCTTGTACTTGCGGAATTCGAGCATTCAACGCTACGATCCAAAGTACTTGGGAACAGCCGCGCGTTCTATGATTTTACCGGACTGACAGCCCAGAGGTATTTGTCAGGCAGCTTGAATCGGATGTACGTGACGGCTGGATTGGGCGCACTCAGTCTTTATGTGGCTGACGATGACTATAGTTCGGTCGGCCCGGCGTTTCTTGTCGGCGGCGGTTATGAGTTTGTGGAGCATGCTGAAGTGGCAGTACGGTACACGTATGGAAGAACCAAGTACTTAGGGGACAATGTCTCGCATCAGCTACTGAGTTTCGTCATTTCTGCGAAGGTGTACTGAAGATCTGTTGCGTAGATATCAGGCGTGTTCCATCCATTTGACATGACTGCGAGATCATGCGTCATTAGGGTAGCGGCTTGGGAAGTCCAAACAAGAGGTGGGTGTGTGAAGGTCGGTAGTAGAATCATGAAATGGGTCGTTGGTGCGATGTTTGTCGTGGGGATGTACTGTGTTTCCAATGTGGCCTCTGGGCAAGGCACGCCGGGTGATTCGCTTGAGCCGCTCACGAGTATATCAAGTCCCGAGGCGGCGATTGGTCGCGCTTACCGGCTAACCGGTATTAAGCAGTTGCAGGATGGCACCGGATCAGAAGACATCTCTCGAAATGCAGCTCTGGTGAAATACGAAGATTCGACGTTTCCATTTCTTGCCGATCAGGTCAGCGGGAAGGCTTGTTGGAGAGTCTCGCTGGATAGCTTCTATATGAGGCGGCAACGCGGGCCCCTCAACGGACTACCCGCGGAAAAACCGAAACACGTCGATCTCTTCATCGATTCCGCCTCAGGTGAATTCGTCAAAGGTATATTGACATGTTACGACAAGGCGGATAAAGGCCTACGCCCGGAGGTGTCTGCCACTCTCGCGGAGAGCCGAATGGCGGGCGAAAGGTACCTTGGCCTGGTTGAGAAGGCTGTACCTACAACGCTGACGCAAGCTATCGACGTGGCGGTCGGTCCGGCGTCTACCGCTCATGAAATCATAGTGTATCTGGTAGAGTATTCAGATATGTCTCTGCCTCCTCACCCGTATTGGATGGTCATAGTTCGAGGCGTCATACCATTCCCCGTGCTTGGTGCTCCGCCTGGCTGGCAAGATCCGAACGCCAACCGGATGGTGGGACGGATTCGCTCCGGTGTGGATGCCATAACTGGTGAGATCAAATTCGTAAGAGCTGGTCGACCCTAGTACACAGTAGTGCAGGAGGCCTAAACAAGAGGTGGGTGTGTGAAGATTGGTCGAGTAATCATCAAATGGGCAGTTCCTGTAATGTGTGTTGTCGCGTTATGCCGTGTTCCCGTCGTTGCGTCCGGGCAAGGCGTGCCGGGTGATTCGTCGGAAACTCACACGAGTATATCCACGCCTGAGGCTGCGGTTGCTGCATGCAACAGAATCCTTGATATTCAGAGTCTTACATCTTCACAGATATTGGCAACTGCCAGACCTCAGGTTTTCGTCGATACCACTACACCATTCGTTCATGCCCTTCTTAACGGAAGACCATCGTGGTTTGTTAGTTATGGTCAGGTCTGTCTCCAGGTGGACTTAAATGGCAACAGAGAAGCAGATACCTGTACCAAACTGGTTACCGCTTCGCTTGATAGTGCCACAGGGCAATTGCTGCAAGTAGATCTCTATGGAGTCCCGGACTCAGTTGTTGGCTTTCCGATGCCGACGGCGGAAAGTGCAGAGTGGCAAATAGGCGGATGTATGGAAAGATTCTATGGGTTGCCCGCTGTATCACCTAAGATTAGCTTTATCGATGCGCTCAGGAAGGCGGGAGTGTATGTTGAAGATTCCAAGCATACCAGAGTCCACTACTTAATAGCCAGCATGCAGCTTTCGCAGAAAGCAGACACTTTTCCAGCTTGGTTCGTCTATATGAGAGGTACGCAGCTCTTGGAGACCATGCCCCAACCGCCAGGGACGTATCAGCACGCGAGCATCTTAGTGAATGCGTTAACTGGCAAGAACTTTGGGATAGTAAATAGACCGCTTCCGATTCCATTGCCCAAAAGGGATGGTGACCGTTGAGTTCAAGATGCTCGATACACTTGAGGACATGCCCGAAGACATGCACAAAACACCCGGCCATAAGAATGGTCGGGCCTACGAAAGAAGCACAGGATATCCGTCAAAGAGAGATCATCCTGGGCCGGCGTCGGCAAAGACCCGCATGAAATTGCCGCCGAGGATCTTCACGATATCAGACTCACTGTAGCCTCGATGAACCAGCTCCGCAGTGATCGAAGGCATCCTGGAGCAATCTTCAAGACCGTTCGGAGCGAGCAGAATACCGTCGTAATCCGACCCCAATCCGACAAAGTCAGCCCCAACCAGCTTGACGATATAGTCAATATGATCGACGACCGTCCCGACATCGGGCATGTGCGGCCGCATTTCTTCCCGCCATTCATCGAATGATCTCTGCAGGCTCGCCAACTCTGCTTGAACGTCAGGCTCGGGCGACTCCGAGATAAACAGCTCCTCCATACGCCGGAACGCCGCTTTGTGCTGAGGGAAATCGTGCGAGTTCGCCTTGAAGTCCTCATAAAGAAACTCCGGACAGAAGTTGATACCGATCATCCCGCCGCACTCGGCAATCGCCTCGATCTGAGCATCGGTCAGATTCCGGTCGTGAGCGCAGAGTGAATAGACGCAGGAATGAGATGCGATAATCGGCCGCGAGGCGACTTTCATGACTTCCTCGAACGCAGAAACTGAAATATGGGAGACATCGACAATGATCCCGAGGCGGTTCATTTCGCGGATCACTTCCCGGCCGAAATCGGTCAGCCCTTGAAAGCGCGGCGATTGATCGCCCGAAGAGATACACCAGTCATGAGAGCCGGTATGCGTAAGGGTGATGTATCTCACCCCCTGATTGAAGAAGTGCGCAAGGTTCTCGAGAGAGTTGTCGATCGCCAGGCCGTTCTCGATTCCGATGAACACGGCGAGCTTCCCGTCGTCGATGATGCGCTTCGCATGTTCCGCGGTGAGGCATATTTCGGTTTTGTCGGCGTGCATCGCTGTCTGGCTTTGGATAATGCCAATATTCTTGTTCGCCCGGTCGTAAGCCTCTTGACCGGTCAATTTCGAATTCAAAAAAACCGCGAAGACCTGCAAATTCACGCCGCCTTCGATCAGGCGCGGATAGTCGATATGGTATCGATTGTGGCGGGAGAACAGGTCGTAGCCGCGCCGCATCTGAAGAACCGTGTCGCAGTGTAGATCGGCGACCAGTGCTCGATTGTGGAGTTCGGACGGACTGATTGGGGCGCCAGTCTCGTTGTGGTCTTCCGGTCCTGCCATTCTGAGGATATACGGGAAATGTCTGCTTTTCGCCAGCACAAAAACCGAACAGAAGTTTAACGCTGACAAACAGCTCCGGAGTGAGTAAATTGTCCGACGAAAATGCAGGGATTTGCCGAATGACTAATTGGCTTAGAAGATATTTTCGATTCGACCAGCTCGAGACTTCCTTCAGACAGGAGACGGTCGGCGGCATCACGACATTCGTGACGATGTCGTACATTATCATCGTAAATCCAAAGATCCTTGAAGCGGCCGGCTTTCCATTCGGGGCCTCGATGGTGGCTACTGTCCTGACTGCGTTTATCGGGACGTTTGTGATGGGAGTCTACGCCCGGCGGCCGTTCGCGATCGCACCGTACATGGGGGAAAACGCTTTTGTCGCCTTTACCGTGGTCAAGGTTCTTGGCTACAGCTGGCAGACGGCTCTTGGAGCGATCTTCATCGGCGGGGTGCTTTTCACGATCGTCAGCGCGCTGAAGATTCGTAACTGGCTGGCCAGCTCGATTCCGCAGTCGCTGAAGATATCGTTCGCTGTCGGTATCGGACTATTCCTGACCTTTATCGGATTGAACGAGACCGGAATCGTGAGTGTGGGAGTCGAAGGCGCACCGGTGCACGTAGGCGATTTCGGACAGACGAGCATATTGCTGGCGGTTGGCTGTTTCCTCTTGATAAGTCTGCTGATGATCAGAAAAGTGAAAGGGGCGCTGCTGTTAGGGATTCTCGCGACTACTTTTGTCGCTTTCTTCCTCGGAGTGGCAAACCCTCCTCAAGGGTGGATTTCTTCGCCGCCATCGCTTGCCCCGATTTTTCTCAAGCTGGATATTACCGGAGCGCTGACCTGGGGATTTCTCTCAGTCATCCTCACGGTGTTCGTGATGGATTTTGTCGACACGACCGGGACGCTGCTCGGATTGGCCTACAAGTCCGGTTTCCTCGATGAAAAGGGGGATCTGCCTGAGATGGAAAAGCCGATGTTGTGTGATTCGGGTGCGACTGTTCTGGCTGCACTGCTCGGGACAACGACAGCCGGCGTCTTTATCGAGTCGGCAGCCGGGATTGAAGCGGGCGGTCGGTCCGGATTCAGCGCGGTAGTGACATCGCTGCTGTTTCTGCTCGCATTATTCTTTTCACCGTTTCTAACTGTGGTACCTCCGGCCGCCTATGGGCCGGCGCTTATCATAGTCGGCCTTCTGATGATGACCACCATCACCGAACTCGATTTCAAGGATCTCTCAGAAGCGATCCCGGCGTTTGCGGTAATTGTCCTGATGAGCTTCACTTACAACCTCGGAATCGGCGTGACAGCCGGATTCGTTGCTTATCCTCTGATGAAGCTGTTTGCCGGGCGGCTCGGCGAAGTAAAAACCGGTATGTGGTTTCTGGCTGCCATCTCGCTTCTCTTCTTCATTTTCTATCCCTATTAACGACCGAAGTTTAGCTGAAATCGGAACAGGCCGGCAAGTAGTCCGATTACGAGATAAAGATTGAACCGAGCGGTCGGCTCGCTTATATTCGGTCATTCGCGACCTCGTTATCGCAGAGCAGATACCGGCATCAGGAGTTGGAAATAGATGGACCGTCCGAAATACTCGATCGTCATCCCGGTCAAGGATGAAATCGACAATATTGCCCCGATGGTGAAAGAAATCACGGAGGCGCTCGGGAATCAATCGAATCAGGTTGAAGTGATTTTTGTCGATGACGGGTCGAGCGATGGAACGCTCGACGAAATCAAACGGGTGGCGGCCGAGTTTCCGGTCGTGCGATATTTGTCGTTCGAACGAAATGCCGGACAGACGGCTGCATTCGACGCCGGCCTTCGGGCCGCCGAAGGGGAGCTGCTGGTGATGATTGACGGCGATCTGCAGAATGATCCGGCCGACATTCCCAAAATGGCCGGGCGGATCGGCGAGGCGGATATCGTGTGCGGATACCGGGCGACCCGTAAGGACTCGATCGTGCGGAAGATCTCCAGCAAAATTGCTAACGGCGTTCGCAATAAGATCACCAACGAAGATATTATCGATGTCGGCTGTTCCCTCAAGGTGATGCGCCGGGAGTGCATCGAGCAGGTCAAGCTCTACAATGGGATGCATCGGTTTTTCCCGACCCTGGTCAAGCTTAACGGATTCAAGATGGTGCAGGTCCCGGTGAATCATCGCCCGAGGCAGCACGGACGCACCAAATACGGGATTTCGAATCGTCTGTGGAAGGGGATCGCCGATCTGTTCGCGGTTCACTGGATGCAGCGAAGGTATCTCAAGTATCGGATAAAAGAGAGAGGTTGATATGCGTACATTCTGGCTGGCAATCGGATTCGGCGGGCAGATTGTCTTCAGCGCCCGTTTCCTCTGGCAATGGCTGGCATCGGAGAAGGCCAAGAAAAGTGTGGTGCCGATCGCATTTTGGTGGTTGAGTATAGCGGGAGCGGCGTTGCTTCTTTCGTACGCCATTTACCGGAAGGACCCGGTGTTCATAGTCGGCCAGCTATTCGGCTTTATCGTCTATACGCGCAACCTCTATTTTATCTTCAAAGAGCGGAAGAGACTCTCGGCTAACGATGCTGTGAGCTGAGAAGACAGGAATCGAAGTAATTATCGGTAATGGTGGAGACGATAGACAGGCGTAAGCAGGGATTTCCGGATTGGTTGAAGCTGCTTCTATGGAGCGCCGTCATGGCGCTTTTCTTTGTGGGGATGCGTCCGCTCTGGCTGCCGGATGACGGGAGGTATGCCGAGGTAGCGAGAGAGATGGTCGTGACCGGAGACTGGATCACGCCGCAACTTGATTTCACCCCGCACTATTCCAAGCCGCCGCTGACCTACTGGATCAGCGCAGGCGCAATGAAGCTGTTCGGGAAGAATGAGTTTGCCGTGCGCCTGGCGGTGGCGTTACCCTTTGTCGCCTGCGTTCTGCTGACGTTCCTTCTCGCCGCCGAATTCAGGGACCGGCAAACCGGATTTATCGCCGGGCTTGTGCTGATGACATCGCCCATTCCATTCGTAGCCGCGAATATAATCACACCTGATATGCTCCTGACCTGTTGCGAACTGGGAGCGATCTATTTCATCTGGCGGTGGCATAGGCGAGATCAGAAGTCAATCGGCAGTCTACTTATCGCCTATCTCTTTCTCGGACTCGCTTTCCTGACCAAAGGACCGGTCGGACTGCTGATTCCCTTTCTTGCATTCTTCGGCTATGCCGCTTATTCGCGGGATTGGCGAATCCTGCGCGCCTTTGCCTCACTTCGAGGATGGATCCTTTGTCTTTTCATTGGACTGACCTGGTATGTCGTGCTTGTGATCAGGCATCCCGAATTGTGGGATTATTTCCTTGGTCATGAACTCGCCGACCGGATGTTCACGACTATACACCACCGCAACAACAGTTTTGTCATCTATCCCGCCGTCCTGCTCGGTGGGCTGCTTCCCTGGACGATACATTTCGTACGAGGGTGGATCAAGGCGTTACCGTGGAAAAAGTTTCGCGAGAGAAAGATCGAATTGCATCACGCGTTTCTTCTTAGCTGGATCCTTCTGCCGCTTGTTTTCTTCAGCATTGTCAGATCGAGACTGCCACTTTATGTGTTGCCGCTCTTTGTCCCGATGGCAATTCTCGCCGGCGATTTTCTCGCAAACCTGTCCGGAAAGCCGAACGGTCGGAGGAAAGCGGTGTGGATTGCCGTAGTTATGTCGGTCGTGTTGATGGGACTGCAGGTCGGCGCTTCGTATTATCCGTCGCGGCAGAATCTCTATCCGATCGTGCAGAGGATGAGAACGGCCAAGTTGGAAAATCCCGTTTTGTACTCCAACCGCAACGATCTCTACCCGCTCAACTTCTATATGGGGAAGCGGATCGAATCGACGGACGATTACCAGAGGTTTCTTGATGATAGTCTGCCTGCCTTTTACGTTCTTGATCGGAGCGGAACGGCCGAGAATCTGCCTGAACAATTCCGTCATTTGCCGGTTTTGATTCACTACTACGATTTTTGGTTGTTTTCGAACAGACCGGTTCACTCAGGAACTGATATGTGAGGTGCTCGTACCATGGCGCAGAAGAAACATTATTTGGTAAAGTTGCTCGGCACCCGGCCGACCTGGCCCGAAGACGTCACGGACGTGGAAATGAAAGTGATGCACGAGCATTTTGTTTACCTCCAGAATTTGATGCTTCAAAAAAAGGTCCTTGTGGCCGGTCCGCATTTCGATCCCGGATTCGGGCTCGTGATTTTGCAGGTTGCCGACGAGTCCGAAGCAAGAGGAATTATGGATAACGAGCCCTCCGTGACGCAAGGATTGCACACGTACGAACTGTCCGAACTCCGAGTATCTATTTTCGCCCATCATTCTCCGGCAGTACGTTATGTTGACAAGCCGAGTGACAAGATCCTTCGCAAGGAGGCGGTGGTACCGGCCCCGGTGGAGAGCGTCTGGACGATGTGGACGACGGCCGATGGCGTGAAGTCGTTTATGGCCACCGATGCCAAAATCGAGCTTCGTCCGGGCGGAGCGTATGAATGGTATTTTTCGGCCGATGCTCCCGAAGGACAGCGCGGTTCGGAAGACTGTAAAGTGCTTGGATACCTGCCGATGCGGATGCTCTCATTCGAATGGAACGCGCCGCCGGAATTTGGACCGCTGCGCGATAAACGGACCCAGGTGGTCCTGCAGTTTGAGAAGCTGAACGATCAATCGACCAAAGTCAGTTTGACGCAGCACGGCTGGGGTGAGGGGGAAGAATGGGAGAAATTGTACGATTATTTCGACAAAGCATGGAGCCACGTGCTTGAATGCCTCACCAAGAAATGCGGCGCGAACCACGGATAGGTGAACCGATATCGTATTGACTTTTTGAAGAGAGTGATTCATATCAAAGAATGTCTAAACCCGCCACAGCGCAGTTTGAAAGGAATTTGAAGTGGAAATAGGATTCATCGGACTCGGAAATCTCGGTCGGGCTATCGCCCAACGGCTAATCGATCAGGGGATCAAACTGACCGTGTGGAATCGCTCTATTGAGAAGGCGAAAGGGTTGAGAGCAGAAGTGGCGTCATCTCCGAAGGAGCTGGGAGAGAAGGTCGACCTGGTGTTCATATGCCTTTTCGATTCGGAGGCTGTGAACGAAGTCGTCTCCGGTGCGAAAGGGCTGATGCGCGGCGGATTCATCGGCAAGACGGTTGTTGACCTGACAACCAATCATTTCAAGGAAGTCGACGAGATCCGCAACTATGTGACCAAACTTGGAGCGCTGTATCTCGAAGCTCCGGTTGCAGGAAGTGTGATACCGGCTTCAGAAGGAAATTTGACCGTATTCGTCAGCGGTCCGCGGGCAGCGTACGACACCGCTTATCCTTACATCTCCCGATTCGGGAAGAACATCTATTATCTCGAGAAGCCGACATTGGCGACCAAAATGAAACTGATCAATAATCTGCTTCTCGGCAGTTTCATGGCCTCGATCGGCGAAGCGGTAGCGCTTGGCGAGAAAGCGGGTATTCCGAAAGAGGAACTGATAGAGATGCTCTCGTCCGGTGCAGGGAATTCCGGTGTGTTCAGTGCGAAGAAGGACCGAATGCTCAAAGACAATTTTGACCCGCACTTCGCGGTAGACGCTATATACAAAGACCTGCACTTCCTTCAGGATCTCGCCCGCGATCTCAAGCGGCCGTTGTTTACCGGGTCAGTGGCGAAAGAGCTGTTTGGGTTGGCTATGGCCCACGGAATGGAAAACCAGGACTTCAGTGTTGTCTACAAACTTCTCAAGAAACCGTGAGAAGGAACAGATTCGGAGATTTGACGCGCTGGTGTGCCACTAATTGAATTTCCGGACCTTCTTGTACAGGTGAGACCGCTCAAGGCCAAGCTCACGCGCGGCCTGGGCCATGTTACCGTCGTTGCGCGCAATCGCCGCCTCAATGTATTCCTGCTCGAAAGCACCCACCGCTTCTTTCAGAGATTGTGCCGCCGAGGTTCCGTAGGAGGGCATCAGGACCTTTACATCGGTCAGTCGAACCGTATCGTCGGTGCAGTAGATATTGAGCCGCTCGACGAGGTTCTTCAATTCGCGAATATTCCCCGGATACTTCAGCGACCTCAGATACGAGAGTGCCTCCGGAGCCAGTTTCTTGACCGGCGTCTTGGTCTCTCGAGAGAATTTCCCGAGAAAGTAGTCGACCAGAAGGGGGATGTCGCCTCGTCGTTCCCGGAGCGGAGGAAGTTGAAACTGCACGACATTGAGGCGATACAGAAGATCCTGGCGGAAGGTTCCGTCGGTGACCATGCTCGCGAGGTCGCGGTTCGAAGCGGCGATGATGTTACAGTCTACGCTGACTGTTTTGTCTGAACCGACCGGTGTAATCGCTTTGTACTCAACCACTCTCAGAATCTTAGCCTGAGCATCGGGCGACATCTCGCTAATCTCGTCAAGAAAAATAGTCCCCCGATCGGCTTCGACAAATCTCCCTTTGCGCGCTTTGCCGGCTCCGGTGAACGCGCCCGCGACATGACCGAATAACTCCGATTCGACGAGGTCGGCCGGCAGAGCGGCGCAGTTGACGGCCACGAACGGCCCGGAAGAGAAGCGACTGTTGCGATGAATCATGTTGGCCACAAGTTCTTTGCCGGTACCGTTTTCACCAAGAATGAGAAAGCGAGTGGTCTTGTCGGCGGAGCGGATGATGTTGTCTTTGAGATGCACTACGGCCGACGACTCTCCGATGAACTCACCGTAGAGAGCGTCGGTCAGGCGTTCCTTTTCAAAGAGAAGACTCTTTGCCCGGGAGGCGTTGTCGACTGTGATAAGGACCCGATCGAGCGAGATCGGCTTTTCGATAAAATCGTAGGCGCCGCTCTTGATAGCGTCGACCGCTGTCTGGATATCCGCGTGGCCTGAGATCATCACAATGAGCTGGCGGCTGTCCTGCAGGAGAAGTTCCTTCAGCAGATCCAATCCGCTGCCGTCGGGAAGCATGATATCGAGAAAGATGAGGTCGAAACCTGCTCTTGAGAACTCGCGTCCTTCAGCCAGCGATTCCGCCGTGACGACCTCGTGTTCCCTCCGTTCCAGCGCCCCTTTAAGGGATGCCCGGATCTGTTCTTCATCGTCGACAATCAGTATTCGTGCCATATTATTGCGGGAGTCTTATGCGGACGACCCCGCCTCCTTGCTGCCGATTCTTCAGTTCGATGCTACCGCCGTGGTCGTGTACTATACGATACGCAACCACAAGTCCGAGACCGGACCCCCCTTTTTTCGTAGTCAGGTAAGGTTGAAACGGGTCGGCCAGCTTCTCTTTGCTGAATCCCGGACCGGTATCTTCGACGGAAATATCGAGAAACTCTTTATCGTCGTACACGTTCACCGTCACTGTCGGGTTGTCGCCCGCCTCGAATCCGTTCTTGACGAGATTGATAAGCACCTGCTTGATTGTGTCGGGATCGATTGTGACCGTCTTACGGTGACTTGTATTCAGGATCTTGAATTTCCTTCCGCTCGCTTCACGATTATAGAGAGAATTCACCGATTCGAGAAATTGATCGAGCGGGACTTCCCTTATTTCAGGAGGAGCCATACGGGCGAAACTCGAAAACTGGTCGAGCAGTTTGGTGACCCGGCGCAGCTCCGTTTTGATAGTGGTTGTCGTCTCCTCCAGAATTGCGCCGAAATTGGGAAGCTGCTCGTAGTAGGATCTTCTGAGATCGTCCGCACTCACGGCGATCGGTGTCAGCGGATTCTTGATTTCGTGAGCTATTTTCCGTCCCATGCTTTGCCAGACAGCAATCTTCTCTGCCGTGGCGAGATCCTGCTGCAGCTTTTTCAGTTTTTCCATCGTGTCGGTAAGGGAATCGGCGAGGTGCGAGAACTCCCCTTCTTCGTACGCCATCACAGGCGTGGAAAAATCACCGCTGGCGATTCGCGATGAGGCTACCACGAGGTTATCGATCTCGCGTTTGGCGCGCCCGGTTATGATGAATCCAAGTACGATCGCCGCGAGCGCGGAGAGCACCGCGACAAGTCCGGTCAGGCCAAGCAGGGAGAGAAAGATCGGACGCTGGTCGCTGGAGCGAAAGTCGGCCAGGATCAAGTAGCGGGAGTCCGGTCCGCCGACCAATACCGACTGATATCCATTGTCGGTTTTGTAAATGCTTCCCGGTTTCATGCTCTGGTAGAGGGGAAGGGTGTCGGTGTCGGTGTATACCTGAATTGCGGCTCCAAGCAGTTCGCCGAGACGCTGCTGATAAAACGTGTTGAGATATCGACCGGTGTACAGGATGTTCCCGTCGTCAAGCGGACTGATATAGGTAAGAGCGGCATGTGGACCGTTCCGGTCGTATTCCACCGTTTCGACGAATCCGGCATCGCCCGAATCAGAACGCGGCAGAGACTCCTGAATCGGCTCCCCGATCAGCCCGGGGCGGTCATAGGAAGCGAGAACGGTATAGGAACTGTCGAGGACCTCCATGAAGTCCATCCCGTACGGTCTCGGATCGAGATTAACCGTGTGACCCCGGCTCGAATCGAGCGATACCAGGGCATACCGGAAATCGGCGGACGCGAGCATCTGGTTGATGCTGATCTGCATTTCGTTCTGCATGGAGGCGTAGAAGCTATCGAATTTCTTCAAATCACCGGCAATATTCTGCTGATTCAATTCTTCGAGCTGTCTGGCCGAGTGGAGATAGATGACAGTGAGTATCAGCAGTGGCGGCACGATTGCGACGAGAATGAGATAGAGGCGGATCCGACCCGAGAAACTCATCGCCGGCCTCCCGGTCGAACGGGGAGGTCGACAATATCGATACTGTCAAGTCTCGGCAGACCGCTGGGGGCGAACGAAAAATCTCTTAAACGATCGCGCGAAATGAAGAACAACCTGGGACGAAACAAAGGAAAAACGCCGAGATCGCGCTTGAAACTCCGGTCGGCAAGATCGGAGTAATAGCGACGGGTGCGAAGGCTGTCGGTGTCGCGAGCGGCATCGACATAGTTGCTCAATATTGTGAGTGCCTCTGCGTGAGCTTTGCCGGGGGATTTCATTTGTTTGAGTTGATCCCGAAGGTAGGTGAGGGTAGCCACTGATTCATTTCCTCGAAAAGGCAGAAGTTCGAGAAGCACGTCTGCGTCCGGATTGCCATATTCGATTTCAATATGAACCTTGTCGCGCGAAAGAATATCGGCAAAATAATCGGCCAGCGGCTCGAGACATCGATTGAGGTAAGAGATCCGAATGGTTGTCGGACGTCCCATCGTCTCCAGCAATTGTCTCCCGCGTGCCCGGTCGTAGGGATAGGCCCGAACGGCCGTAGAGTCGTCCAGGTAGAAACTGTTGAACTGCTCCGGCTGCTCGCCATCGAACAGGTGACCCAGCGACGACGGCCCGAATCGGTAATACAGCGAAGTGGTCAGATAACCGTCGCGATTCAACTTGCTTGACAGATTCGGCACGATCGCTGCAATAAACGGCGCCGGCGTCGAATAGGATTGTACTTTGGTATTGATCCAGGGAAGACGGCTCAGGGAAAATACTCCGTCGGACTGCCCATACTCGAAATGATCGATCACCTGATAACTGTCACGCCATATGGCGATGTCGATCGGATTACCGTCATCGGTCCGGTGCACCGGTATCGAGTCCCCGGTCAGGAGTGATACCGGATCGATATTCAGACTGCCGAGGAGAATCGTCGAAGTTGAGTCGATGTCCGCAGTTTCCATCGTGACAGTCAGTGAATCAAGATTCGGTTGCACCGGACTCACCTTGAGCGGTTCGCTGTAGGAGACGCCGAGGAATGACTGATCAATCACGCCGCTCAACAAAGAATCGGCTCCATAGTACACGACGAATCGGCTTCCCCGGAATATATTTTCATCTTCACCGGCATTGAAGTAGAAGCGGTTGTGCTGGAACTGCAGGATGCGACAGGTCAATTCCCCGGCCGCCGCGTCGGAAGAGTCGATGGTGGCAAGGCAGACGAGTGAGGCGGCGAGAACTAGCAGTGATCGTATTAGCATGAAAATCTCCTGCGTCTTATACAATAAATCCGGGGTAAAAAGCGGATACAAGTGTAAAAATTGACACAGTTCTTTGCCGTTCGAAATGAGCCAGTCTTCTCAGACCAGCCTGGTGGATCTTACCAGCAACCGTAATCAATTGTCATTCAATGTAATATACTAATCATGAATCTCCCTGCCGGGCTCGGGTCTCCCCTGTAGGCTCTGTCGTGTCATTTATGACACATTATAATTTATTGAATTACAGTATGTTGTGACATGCTTTTGCGTTTATGTGTCAAGAGGGACACGGTACGATCCGGCTGTGGCGACGTAAGTTGTTCGATTCCTTAGTGTTAGGTGGTTGGCATCATTCTTGATATCATCCTCGATGAGTCTACAAACCCCTTAACCGAAGGAGAAAGACATGAAAACAAGAATGAGAATCATGATCGGAAGCGCCCTCGTGGTGGCGCTGGTCGGACTGGTGACCGCGTGTGGGTC
>CAZFOY010000026.1:29297-36896 GCA_964520865.1 uncultured Ignavibacteriales bacterium
TTCGATGCTGTCGCCTGGCACGAAGGAAAGCTGTATGTCGGTGGAAACGATCTGTATACGCTCGACGACAGCCTGGAACTCCAGAAAGTGGACAGCGAATTCGAGGGTACGGTCACGGCCCTTTGCGAATTCGGCCCGAGACTGATTATCGGGACCTCGAACGGCCTCTACTCCCAGAGCATTTTTGGGAAAGAGAAGCTGATGGACGATGTCACGGTGTCGGCGCTGGTCGCTGACGAAGGCGGGCTTTGGGTCGGTACCGACGGTCAGGGGCTGTACCGTTGGGATGGCTCTGAGTTCGCGCGCCGGTACCTGCTCCGCGACACCAGCATCTTCGACACCGTCCGTACGCTTGCCTACAATCACAACCATCTCTATGTCGGCAGCAGCAACGGATTTCATGTATTCGATGGCGGTAAGTGGGCGACGATGACCACCGGGGAGGGGCTGCCGTCGGATTGCGTGACAAGTATCGATGCCTCCGATTGGGTCGTTCTGGTAGGCACCGATCAGGGAGTTGTTTCTTATTTCAACGATGAGCTTATGCCGGTAAGCCGGCTCGATGACAAAGGAGTCACGGCGATTCGCCGCTACAAGAACAAGATCATCGCCGGTACCGAGTACGAAGGTGTCCTGCAGAGAAGTCGCACCGCACTCAGGACGATTGTTCAGCCTGACAGCGGGCTGCAGCTAAGCTATCTGTCGCTCATACAGTAATATCCTTCGGGGCGCAGTTAGTGGGCAGTAAGAAGAATCCCCCGGACCGCAAGGTTCGGGGGATTTTTGTGTGATCGTCTATTTCGAGGATGCTTCAGCCCGTCACGCCTTGACGAGCTTGCGGTACCGGTTGCGCCGATTCTCGAATAACCGGCTGCCGAGTTCTTTGACCCGCCAGTTTTCGTACTCCTCATAGTTACCTTCAAACCAGCGTACTACACCCTCACCTTCAAATACCAGCAAGTGAGTGCAAATGCGGTTGAGGAAGAACCGATCGTGACTGATCACCAGAGCGGAGCCGGGAAAATCAAGAATCGCTTCTTCAAGCATGCGAAGCGTGTTGACATCCAGATCGTTGGTCGGTTCGTCGAGCAGCAGCACATTCCCGCCGATCTTGAGGATCTTGGCGAGGTTACATCGATTTCTCTCTCCGCCGGAGAGTTCGTCGACCGTTTTTTGCTGATCCGAACCGCGGAAGCCGAACCGTGAAAGATACTGCCGAACCGGGACCGACTTTTTGCCAAACGGAATCTCGTCGGCTCCTCCGCCGATTTCTTCGACCAACGAATGCCCTCCCTTGAGGGCGTCTCTCTCCTGATTGACGTACGCCAGGCTGGCCGTCTGACCAAGCGTCACTTCGCCGCTGTCAGGCTTCTCTTCGCCGACTATCATCCGGAACATGGTCGTCTTCCCGGTACCATTGGGACCGATAACTCCTACTACTGCAGAGCGGGGAATGCTGAATGAGAGATCCTCGAACAGCGGCGCGTCGCCGAATTGTTTGCTCACGCTTTTGAATTCGATGACTTTCTCGCCGAGTTCAGGGCCGGGGGCGATTTGAATCGAAGTGGCGTCGTCGCGGGCCGATTTTTCTTTCGCCACGAGCTGCTCATATTCGAGGAGCCGGTTGCGCGACATCTCATGCCGTTCCTTGTTGCTCATCTTTATCCAGGCAAGCTCATGCCCGAGTGCACGCCCTCGTGCCGAGTCTTTCTTTTGTTCGGCGGCAAGCTGCGCGAGCTTTTGTTCGATCCACGAGCTATAGTTCCCTTCCCAGGGAATGCCTCGGCCGTCCTGAAGTTCAAGGATCCATTTGGTAATGTTGTCGAGGAAATAGCGGTCGTGGGTTACGATAATTACCGTTCCGGGATATTCGCGGAGCTGCGATTCGAGCCAGTCGATCGTCTCGGCATCGAGATGATTTGTCGGTTCATCGAGAAGCAGCAGATCGGGCTGTTCCAACAGCGCCTTGCAGAGGGCCACCCGCCTCCGTTCCCCGCCGGAAAGGGTGCTGATTATTCGTTCGTCACCGGGCAGACAGAGGGCATCGGCCGCAACTTTCAATTTCTGATCGAGATTCCAGGCATCGGAACTGTCCAGTTTGTCCTGCAGCTCACCCATCCGATCCATAAGCTTCTGCATCTCGTCGTCCGACATCGGTTCTGCCATGCGGGCGGTGACTTCATCGTACTCCTTCAACATCGCCATCGACTGGGCGAAGGCCTGCTCCAGGGTCGCCCGGACGGTCAGGTCGCTGTCGAGGTGCGGTTCCTGTAGAACGACGCCGGAGCGGTACCCCTGACTGAGGTCGGCCTGGCCCTTGTATTCCTCGTCGAGTCCGCCCATAATCCGCAGGACGGTCGACTTGCCGGAGCCGTTTTCTCCCACGATGCCGATTTTGGCGCCGGGGAAGAAGCAAAGGTTGATATTATTCAGGACATGTTTCTGACCGTAATGTTTATTCAAACCGAGCATTGTGAAGATATATTGCTCCGCCATGCTCAACTCCTTTCTGGCTTATGGATCGGATATGCGGTCGAAAGATATGACCGGGCCGGTTGCGCGGCAAGGTAATTGTACCGCCTGTTTGCAGGAGCGAAAAGAGGAATCGGAAGATCGACCTGTCTGCCCACTTGACTTTTCTTCCGTTCGAATTATACTCTCCGCAAGCGTTTTGAATGAAGAGAGGTAATGTGAAATTCAACGATAAAGTCTACGAGCCGTTTACATCGGCGTTCAGCGAGAAGGTGCAGACGGGCAGGCTGGTCGGCCGTCCGATAGTTTCCCGTATCCCGCATCGACACAACAAAGTGGTGTCGCTGGATCGTGTGATGGAAGTCATCAACGACGGCGATACGATTTCCTATCCGCATTACTATCGCACCGGCGATCAGGGACTGCGGTTGATTGTCGAAAAACTTCGCCAGACCGGCAAGAAGAATATCAAAGTGTACGGCAACGCGTTCTTTGACAATGTCGATCCGTGGTTTATGGAAGCGGTGAAAGAAGGTACGATCGGCGGAATCTACGGTAACGTTTACCGGAAGCTTGGTGCGAGCGTGGTCAAAGGGGAGTTCCTTCCCTGGGTGTCGGTCGGATTTTCGCACGGCAATCGGGTGCGAAAGATGCAGACAGGTGAGGTTACTATCAAAGTCGCCTTCGGGCCGGTGCCGATTGCGGATGTGTACGGCAATGCCAACGGACTCATGGGAAAGCCGGAACATCTGTGCGGACCGGTCGGATTGTTCTCAGCCGATGCCGAATACGCCGAGCATGTCTGTCTGCTGGCCGGAACGGTGAGTGACTCACTTGTTATGCCGACACCTCTTTCGATGGAGCAAGTCGACTTCGTGGTGAAAGTCGACACGCCCGGTCTGGCGGCCGGCATCGGTTCCGGTACGCTCGATATGAACAAGGCGAGGGAGAACCCGTTCAATGCGCAAGTTGCGGAGAATGTAACTCGTGTGATCAAAGCTTCGGGCGTCGTCAAAGACAATTTTGCCTTCCAGGTCGGCAGTGGCGCCGGACTGATTATTCTTGAGAATATCAGAGCGATGCTCAAGGAGACGGGGACTCGAGCGAACTTCTCGATCGGCGGGATTACTTCGTTGCATGTCGATATGCTTGACGAAGGGACAATCCGGAGACTTATGCATGGGCAGCTATTCGAGCCGAGCCCGCACGTGTTTGAGTCGTTACTCAAGAATCACAATCATCACGAGATTACCACCGCATACTATGCATCCGTGGCTAACAAAGAAGCAGCGGTGAATATGCTCGATCTGGCGGTGCTCTCGACGCTCGAAGTTGATCTCGGGTTCAACCTGAATACAGTGTGTGCCGGTGGACGCATCATAGGCGGAATCGGCGGCGGTCAGGATGTCGCGGCCGGAGCGGACCTGACGATTATTTTCATGCCGCTCGCAACGGGAAAGGACGGCAAAGGCTTCCCAAAGGTCGTGGAGAAGGTGTTCACCCGGACAACTCCGGGCGAGGTGATCGATGTCATCGTTACCGAAGAGTATGCAGCCGTGAATCCGAAGAGCAAAAGCAGCTACAAGGACGCGATTCTGGAACGCGCGAAGGAATTCGGGGTCAAGCTCGTGACGATTGAAGAGTTGCGGGCGAAGTCGGTCGAGAAGGCGGAATCGTTCGGTAAGATCCCGCCCGACGTCAGAACGACAGACGAAGTAGTGCATCTGATCGAGTGGCGCGACGGCTCCTTGTTGGATACGATCAAGCGATTAGAATAAGACTCGATAACCACCGCGAGACAATCAAAGCCGGTCCTTCTGCGAAGGGCCGGTTTTCTATTTGAAAGGATTCGGCGGAACGAGCGAACCCGGCTTGAAGAGGAGCCGAGTCGACGGCACCGCCGAGACCGGTGGCGGGGTGTAAGGCGGGCCAATGTATCTGTTTGAATGAATCACTTCCGAATGTCCATTCCCCTGATCGGGAGCCCAGTCGGCGAGGAAAGAGCCAACCTGGTCTACGAGCAGGACGTTGATGCTGACGAACTGAACGGCGTCCGGATTCGACAAATCAGACCATCTGATCCCGACTTCAAAGAAATCGGAGCTGTCCGCAATATTGAGGTAGGCAAAGCCGTTGGGATTGAAGACAAAGTCCCACTTCCCGGTGGCCTGATTGTAACTTGAGAGTGCAGTATCACCGTGCACTCCGACAATCATCAGATAGTCGGCGCCGATTCCGTTAAGCGGAGTGCCGGCAAAATCGGTCCGGCCGGTCATCGAGAAGTTGTCGACGTCGAGATAGACGCCCAAATCGAAACTTGTGTCGTTGAACGCATCTGCCCAGCTTCCCCAGAATTCGTATCGAAGTTCCAACAACGAATCGGTACTTCGGCCAAGGACCCGTTTGATATCGGTCGGCCAGGGATCGTTGATATCTTCGGCCAGCGTCTGCCAGCGATGGTAGAGAATCAGCGTATCCGAGATCCCTTCATGCCCAATAGCGTCGTACGCCTTGGCATAGATCCGATGAGGTGTTCCGATCTCGGCAGAGGTCGCGTCCCAGTCGAACGAACCGAGGGCACCGGCGATACTCCCGTCACCGACGTGGCTTCCGTCGACGTAGATCTCAATTCTCGTAACACCCACCGGATGTACCGTAAGAATAGAAATATGTGCAGTGTCACCAATGATCGCGCTGTCGGCAGGCGTGTCGAAGTAAACAAGCGGAATCAGCGGATCCTGCTGCGTCGTGAAGGACCATTGATACGGCGCGGCAAGGTGGTTGCCGAACGTGTCAGTGACCGCTGTCGAGATTGTTGCCGTATACCGAGTGCTGTACATCAAAGTATCGGATGGAGTGAAGGTGGCGACTTTGTTTGCGTAGGTGACAGTTCCGGTAGCTCCGTTGTCAAGGGTGAATGAGGAAGTGGTCAGAGTGGTCGAGTCGAGTTCCTTGGAAAATGTAGCCTGAATCGGGTCGGTCGCGACAGCATCGAATGTATTGCTGCCGGGCGCAGTAGCGACGACAACGGGTGGAGTGGTCGATGGATCGGGTACAGTTGTGAACGACCACGAGTAGACGGCTTGCAGTTTGTTGCCGGCTGTGTCGGCAATTGACGTTGATATCGTCGCCGTGTAGGTCGTTCCATACGCGAGATTGCTCGAAGGGGTCAGGCGAACGGTATCTCCGACAAAGCTGTAGCTGCCAGTGATACCACCGTCGACGCTGAAGCTGCCCGACGTGACGGTCAAAGTGTCCACCGGCTCCGAGAAGACGACAGAGATCGAAACATCCCTGGCGATATCCGCGGCGTTATCTGCCGGGATAGTAGCTTTTACAGTGGGAGGAGTGGTGTCCCCGTCCGATTTGGTAGGCGGGTCACTTCCGCCACAACTAAGCAACAGAAGACCTGCCGCCAGGAGGGCAGTTATTCGTAGGATAAATTCAGGGGCTTTTCGACTACTGGGTATGAACATTCGCCTCATTTTCGTCCGCATCTATTATACGCCATTCGGTCGGAATCGGCAAGAAAGAACGGCCGAATCGATCTTCGAAAGCCCCCGGTTGTTCAGTTAGCGCACAGGCTTGTTCCGGATTGAAACACCCCAAGGGTGTTTTTGATTTGAAGGGGGCGTGAACTTGAGGGATGAGAAATGTTAGTGGGGTGGGGCGCAAGCGGTTTCAGGCTGGATCGTGGACCCGGCAAAATATTCCGATCCGGCACGCGGCATGTATAGTCTACTTCAAATATCCACAATATTACCTCCTCGGCCGAGCTCGGAGCAGCTGTGATTCGGGGCCGATGCGCGGGAAAGGAGAAGATATGAGAAAGCTCATCCTTGTCAGCGTAATAACGCTTTTGTCCGTTGCCTCGTCAGCGACTGCCGCTCGCTGGTATGTTGCCACGAGCGGCAGTGATGCCGCCGGCGACGGTTCTTCCGGGAATCCGTATCAGACGATCGGGTTTGCGATTTCACAGGCAGTTGCCCACGACACTGTCTGGGTCGCTCCTGGTGTGTATCAGGAAAATCTGGATTTCGCGGGAAAGAACCTCGTCGTCAAATCGAGCGCAGGCGCCCTGCAGACGGCGGTAGAACCGTCTGACGGTGCCTCTCCGATCTTCACTTTCTCCTCGGGCGAAGACACAACTTCGGTAGTCGACGGATTTGCTATCCGTAATACAACTTCTGCTCCCGGTGTATCGATCAACGGAGCATCGCCGGTAATCCAGAACTGCGATATCGGCTCCTGCTTTAATGCTTCCGATGGCGGCGGTATCTCCTGTCAGGGCTCATCACGGGCGATTATCAGGTTCAACAAGATTCATGACAACAACTGCACCGGCAACGGCGGCGGTGTTTTCGTCAAGTCAAGTGTACCTGTCATTACCGACAATACGTTCACCGGAAATACCGGTAGCTGGGGCGGCGGCCTGGCAATACATATCAATTCCAACGCCACCGTGAAGAACAATTTCTTCTATCGCAACACAGCCTTCCGAGGCGGCGGTCTTGATATCTATAGTTTCTCGTATCCGGCCGTTACCTACAACGTCTTCTCAGGAAACCACGCTACCTCGTACGGCGGCGGTATTGCCAGCGTCAATCAGAGCAGCCAGTATCTGGCGATCAGCAATTGCACGATCTACGCCAACGGTGCCGAACAAAAAGGTGGCGGGTTGTACTCCTCGAACTCTCTGGTGACGGCGGCGAAGTGCATTTTCTGGCAGGATACCTCGGTCACCGGCGCGGAGATTCAATCGGAAAGCGGCGGGATGGTGTTCGCCAACCAGTGCGATATCGAAGGTGGCTGGACGGGCGTCGGCACGGGAACGTTCAATGCCGATCCGCAGATATGTAATCCTTCATCGTACGACTTCCATCTGCAGGATACGTCTCCCTGTGCCCCGGCAAATACGAGCGGCCATGTGCTGGTAGGTGCACTCGATGTCGGTTGTGTCGTAACTGCGTGCGACGACACCGATGAAGATGGTATCTGCGATACTATCGATAATTGTATTGCGACCTACAATCCCGATCAGGCTGATGCGGATGGAGATGGCATAGGTGATGCGTGTGATAACTGTGCTTCAGTAGCGAACGCTGATCAGGCTGATGCGGATGGAGA
>CAZFOY010000026.1:36996-50468 GCA_964520865.1 uncultured Ignavibacteriales bacterium
CGTGTGATAACTGTGCTTCAGTAGCGAACGCTGATCAGGCTGATGCGGATGGAGATGGCATAGGTGATGCGTGTGATAACTGTGCTTCAGTAGCGAACGCTGATCAGGCTGATGCGGATGGAGATGGCATAGGTGATGCGTGTGATAACTGTGCTTCAGTAGCGAACGCTGATCAGGCTGATGCGGATGGAGATGGCATAGGTGATGCGTGTGACAACTGTGCTTCGGTTGCCAATGCCGATCAGGCTGACGCAGATGCTGATGGTATCGGTGATGCGTGTGACAACTGTGCTTCGGTAGCCAATGCCGATCAGGCTGATGCAGATGCCGACGGTATCGGCGACGTCTGCGATAACTGTTCGTCGACCTACAACCCGGACCAGTCGGACAAGGACGGCGATGGAGTAGGCGACCTCTGTGATCTCTGCCCTGATATTGCCAATCCGGATCAGCTCGATTCGGACAGCGACGGTATCGGCGATGCCTGTGACAACTGTCCCTCGGTCTATAATCCGGATCAGGCTGACAGCAACTCGGATGGTGTGGGCGACGTGTGCGAGACATCAGGACAGGGCGACCAGGCGCAAATATTCGGGTACGTGTACGATGACTCGCTCGGTATGCCGGACGTGACCGTCAAGCTGTATGGCGGGTCGTGTCGGCCGATCGACGAAACCCAGAGCGATGATTCAGGTTACTATAGTTTCGAGAATCTGCACGAGACCAGCTATAAGATCGGCCTTGAAGTACCCCGGGGGTATATCGGAGATCGAAGCATCAAGCGAGTCGAGTTGACCGGTCTGAGGACCCAGATCGATTTCCACCTCGTGCGAATCAACTGGTACTGCAATCACAGAGGCCGTGGCTATTGGCTGGCGCAACTCCGCGCGCTTATCCACGGGCATGGTCATTCCGACATCTCTTATGATGAGATGTGCAGCTATATCGATATGATCCGCCTCTATTTCAACGAACATCCGTGGAGTCCGATACGGATATTCAACGTCGATCCTAACGAGGATTGCATGCACGCCATCAAGCGACTCTATTCATTGATAGCAACGCACCGATGGGAACGTCACTGGCACCGCGCCCGCGCCAACTATATCGTGATGCTTCTCAATATCGTCTCCGGCAGAATCCAGCCGGGAGAACAGGTAAACGAAGGTCATCATCATGGCGGCGCGCCGTCCGGAGCCGGTATGTCTCCGAGCGACGGCGACGTGATAACGATATGGCAGGCGGTAGTCTACGCCAACCAGCTGCTTGTCGATAGTGATGACGCCAATGACAGCACGGCCGAGGAGATCACGTACGACATTAACAACGGCGTCCTGCTGCCCGACGGACTCGTGGATCCGAATACGCCGAATGTCGCCTACATCCAGGGTCTCGGCGTGAACAATAACGACAACGGTTCGTTGCCGACCGACTTTGCGCTCGACCAGAATTATCCGAATCCGTTTAACCCGAGCACGGTGATCGGATACAATCTCCCGAGCGCGTCGCATGTCGATCTGACGGTCTACAACGCGCTCGGCCAGGTCGTACGGAGACTTGTGGACGATCAGCAGTCGGCCGGTTCGTACCAAATCACCTGGGATGGTCGCGATCAATCGGGACGTCAGGTGGGAAGTGGCTTCTATCTGTATCGAATCGAGGCCGGGACTTACGTTCAGTCCAAGAAGATGCTCCTGTTGAAATAGCTGCCGCTCAGCAACTCTGAGATCAGCAGCGACTCCCACCGGCGACTCCCACCGGTGGGCGTTTATTTTGTTCGAATCCGAAATGGGAATCGAGGCAAGAGAAAACCCGGCCCTGTTTGCACAGAGCCGGGTCGGTAAAACTGTTGGGATTTACTTAGTATGACCCCAACGTAATTTGGTTGAGGCAGTGACTAAGTAGCAGTCACCTCACATAAATATGGTTTCAAAACTGGACCACCTCCTTTCCTGTGTACCCCTAATATGAATCGTAATCAGATTTATGCAACATAAAAATGCAGGAAGACCGCGCCGGACGGGGATTTTACGGTCGCCTGTTTTTCTATTGCATCTGTCAATCCATCTGCCGTATACATTCTGCAGGAGCAGGCGGGGTTACCAGCCGCTCCATGACAAGCGCAGCATTGACTCAACACCGGTTCAAATGTCGATAGACCGTAGAAGGAAGATGGTGAGGAAGAGGATATGCGTATCCTGGACCTGGATCTTGATTTCTTCGTCAAAGGCATCGCGCGTTCGTACCGTGGCAGTCAACGACCTGACGATGACAAATGTATTCCGTGGACGTCGTCCGACGTCGCACTTTATCTCGAACAGAACTGTGGTCTGTCGGCGGAACAGCCTATTTCCGGCAAAATATTAGTCGACCATCACGAAGCGTTTTTCTACTGGCGACGATTGATCGCGCAGGGACTCCTGACGATTCCATTCGAGGTGGTTCACGTCGACGCTCATGCGGATCTCGGAGTGGGGGAGTCGGGCTGGGCATACATTGCCGGGGATCTGCTTCATCGACCGGTAGGACGGCGATACTTCCCCGAGGTTGGGTTCACCGCCCTGAATTTGAGTAACTACCTTGCTTTCGCCTGTGCCTGTCGCTGGATTTCCCGCCTGACCTACGTCCGTCACCCCAACCAGACGAACGATTTTCCGGCGATTCATTTCAAGGGATTCGATACTTCCTGCGGATCCATCCAACTGAAGAGCTACGAACCTGAGGAGTTGAGCGACGATCTAACGTTGGCCGAGCCGATAGCGTGTGAACCGGAGATTCCGTTCGTTCAGATTCCGGGAGCCGACTATCGCAACGAAGAACCGTTTGACTTCATAGTTCTTTGCCAATCTCCCGGGTTTACACCCGCTTCCGCCGATCTGCTTATTCCCCTGATAGCTTCGTATATCGATCAGAACGAATTCTCCGCATCTCTGACCGAAAGCGGAATCGTGCGGGGCAGGCGAAGATCCGGAGACCGGTTCGGACGCTAAACGGACCGAACTACAGCAGCTTCTTGACCGCCTCAACCAGGGTGTCGGACATCGGCGTCACCGGCGAATCGAATCTCGCGATAAGTTCACCTTTTCGATTCAAGAGGAACTTCGAGAAATTCCACTTGATCTCTCCCGGAATGTTCGATTTCTCGGTCAGGTAAACGAAGAGCGGATGCTTATCGGCGCCTTTGACGCTGACTTTTGACATCATCGGGAACGTCACGTTATATTTGGACTGACAGAACTTGAGGATCTGCGAATCCGTACCCGGTTCCTGCCCGCCGAAATTGTTCGCGGGGAATCCGATTATCACCAGACCGCTGTCCTTGTACGTCTCGTAGAGCTTCTCCAAACCCTCGTATTGCGGTGTGTATCCGCACTCGCTCGCCGTGTTGACGAGCAGGAGGACCTTGCCGTCAAACTTGCGAAGATCGGTCTCTTCGCCGGTGATCGTCTTGAACGGGATATCCCGGTAGTCGGTCATAGTCGCTTTTTCGTCATTCATTTTCTTTGCCTCCTTGCTTTTCTGCATCTGCATATCGCTGCCAAGACTCCATCCGGCCCCAAGCAGCATGAGGATCAACAGCAGTCCCAGTGATCTCTTTATCATGTCATACGCTCCATTCGATTGATTTGTATATTGAGAATATCTCGCCGGCTACTTGGTGAGCTGCTCCAGTTTTTCGCGAACCTTGTCGGCATGCCCGGTCGCTTTCACGCTGCGCCAGGCGTAGGCTATCTTGCCTTTGGGATCGATCAGGAAAGTGGAACGAATCACTCCTTCGACCTCCTTGCCGTACATCTTCTTGATACCAAAAGCTCCGTACTTCTCCATCACCTTGTGATCCGGGTCGGACAGAAGGGTGACTTTCAGCTTATATTTGGCGATGAATTTCTTATGACTCTCCAGCGAATCGCGCGACACACCGAGCACGCTAGCGTTAAGCTTTTCAAAACTCTTGAGGCCGTCGGTGAAATCGCAGGCTTCGGTGGTGCAACCGGGAGTATCATCTTTGGGGTAAAAATAAAGAACCAGCCACTTGCCTTCGAAATCCGACCGTTTAACTTTATTCCCCGACTGGTCGGGAAGCGTAAATGCCGGAGCTTTATCGCCGGCCTCGACTTTCTTCACGTCGCTCATTGTCTATCTCCTCGTTTTGTGAAACAGTCTGCAGTTATAAACGTACCCGTATAACAGGTCCGGGGAAGAAAAGTTTGCGCCGATCGCTCTTCGAGTGTCCCGAAGCAACGAGTTTGCTGGCAAAGCTCTTGTAGGGTATGGTCCTTCTTAGAACCGGCCTTCTGCGATATCCTGAGTATGGCACCATGATTCTGTTCAACGGAGAGTTTCGAAAGTGA
Source organism: uncultured Ignavibacteriales bacterium (assembly GCA_964520865.1). Classification (GTDB taxonomy): domain Bacteria; phylum Zixibacteria; class MSB-5A5; order GN15; family FEB-12; genus CAVQCT01. The sequence continues at coordinate 41,349 of CAZFOY010000026.1, forward strand.
TCGCTCTTTCAACCATCCCGAACTAAGGATGCGAGTGACAATCGTTGACTTAGTCGGCACATTATAGTTATCTTAAGGCAAAAGAGGAGGAAGTCATGCCGGAATTCATGTTTCTCATCAGGGAAGACGCCACGAAGCAGTCTTCACCGGAGCAGGGGAAAGAGATCGTGGAGAAGTTCATGGCCTGGGCCGGGAAGCTTCGCGAGCGGGGAAAATTCAAAGGTGGCGACGAAGTTCAGTCGAACGGCCGGATTCTGTCGATGCCGGACGGAAATATCGTTGAAAGCCCGTTTGTCCCATCGCGGGATTCAGTCGCAGGGTATTTCCTGATCGAGGCGGATGACTACGCTGAGGCGACCCAGATTGCCCGCGAGTGCCCCGGCCTTCACTACGGCGACAGAATCGAGATTAGACAGATCAGCGATTATAAGTAGTCCCTTGTCAGGCCCTAATAAGAGTACTTCAATCTCAAGTACACCGACTTCCCGGCGTCGCCGTATTCGCTGTACTGCTTGCCCGATCCGAGAAGGGCGATTACCAACAGGTCAAGGTTGGTCTTAAGCGATCGGGTCACCATCGGGACCACGATGCCGGATTTGTCGTTCGGATTCCAGATGCCGAAAAGAGTCGCCCGCATGAGCGGTGTGACATTGTAAGCAAACTCCTGATAGAGCGACCAGCGGGCGGGGGAGAGCATCCCGGCATCGAGCGCATCCTGCTGAAACAATCCTGCGTTGCTGGTCCTCCCGATGCTGTTGTAAAGGCACTCGGTGTGAATGTAAAAGGAGTTGGGCAGGGTGTAGTCGCCGGAGAGGACCATGCTGAAGACTGGTTTGTCATAGCCGGTGAGCGAGTTTCCGAATATCGCGGGAGGGGGAGCAACTGGTCGCACGGACTTATCTGGAGCTCCACTGAAGAGGAATTCCCCTCTGAACCCGCCTTTCAAGATAGACCCGGCCCAGGCGCCACCGGCCACCCATCGGTTGTCCCGCACTCCTGCAATACCGTAGAAGTCATATTCGAAGGCATTGATCGAATAGAGTCCGGCGACAATCGCTTTCTTCGCGGACTTTGCCGGCTGGGCCGCGAACTCGACTTTTGACACCGCCCCGGTGTAATATTGCAGCCTCAGAGCATCGGCCCCTGGCTTTTCTTCATAGTCGAAATCAAGTACCGATTTTGGATTGTACAAATCGATCACATTCCAAACCAGCGCGGTTCCCCAGGCGATCCGTTGGCGCCCCAGGGTAGCTTCGAGTTTGCCCGCCGAGTAGTCGAGCCATACGCGATCAATTTGTGCGTAGGCAACGGATCTTCTTGCACTCCATAGTACGGCATCAAGGCTCGCAAAATCATAGCGCGTTTTTATCAGGTCGGAAAAGTGAGGGATCTTTTCAACCGACTGACCGTAATATGCCCGTGCCCGCATATCTAATTCACCGCGAATAGATTCCGTCGGATACCACGAGGTGTTCAACCGAGCGTGCAGGAGTTGGTCGTAAAGCCTTCCGTCGATCGACGGATACGTCGAACTGCTCGACAGGTATTTCAGGTATCCCGAAATCTCGTAGCTCGATTGCTGGGCGTTCGCAAGGACCGGAGCCAACAGAATGAAGAGAGCTATTCGAAGGTTCATCGAATCGATCCTCAGGCTGCCGCAGCCGCGTCCGATTTGATCATGCCGTCTTCCAGCGTCACCACTCTTCGGGCACGCTGAATGACCCGGGCGTCATGGGTTGAAAATACGAACGTCATCTCGTACTTTGCATTCAGTTGGGCCATCAGGTCAAGGAGGGCAGCGGTCGACTCCGAGTCAAGATTGGCGGTCGGCTCATCGGCAAGTACGAAGGCAGGGTGTGAAGCAAGCGCTCGGGCAACGGCCACCCGCTGTTGCTGTCCTCCGGAGAGCTGGTTCGGGCGACTTTCCATTCGTTCACCGAGCCCGACAGCTTCAAGCAGCTCAGCCGCTCGTTGTTCCCGTTCGGATTTCTTGACCCCCTGCAGCAACATGATGAATTCGACATTTTCTCGGGCGTTGAACACGGGAATCAGGTTGTACGCCTGAAAGACGAATCCAATATGATGCAGCCGGTACTCAACGAGCGCGCTTGCACTCAAATCGGCAACGTTGGTTCCATCGATCATAATCTTGCCGTAAGTCGGGGAGTCCAGTCCTCCGATCAAATTGAGCAGAGTCGTCTTGCCAGAACCGGAGGGTCCTACAATCGCCGTAAATTCGCCCTTGTCGATCGTGAGGTCTACGTGTTTGACCGCCTCGACCGGAACTGTTTTCGGATTGTAGGTCTTTCCTAAATCGATTGTCTGTATCAGTGGCATATCAACATCTCCTTATCAGCTTCTTATTGCCTGTGAGGGTCTCAAGTGTATTGCTTTCCACGCCGGCATGGTAGCGGCCACGCTCGCGGCCACTATGATCATCACGACCAGCGCTATATACATATCGATCGGAAGGAACGGGTAGAGGATGGTGCTGGCTCCGAAGCTTTCCAGGCTCGACGCAAACGCCGAGAAGTTTATCCCGGTGTGAGAGAGGATGTAAATGGTCGTAGCTCCGAATACCAGTCCCCCGGCGCCGCCGGTCAAGGAAAGCATGATAGTCTCGAGCAAAATCATCACAAACACCCGTCCCCGCTTCATGCCAACGGCAATCAGGATGCCCAGCTCCCGGGTGCGTTCCATTACTGCCATGAGCATCGTATTCGTGATGCCAAAGATCAGAGCCATGAGAATGATGCCGACGAAAATGTAAGACCAGAACTGCATGCTCGAAGCGGTGACGGCGATCTCAGGCGCGATTTCCTTCCAGCTCTGGACAGAAAGATGAGGGTACTTTGTTTGAAGTGCCGCCATGACTTCAGGAATGAGCTTGGAGGATTCCGTTCGAATTGCTATTTCATGGATGAGAGTTGTGCCGCCAAGCAGACGCGTGAGATCGGCTCGGTTGACGAACACATGCGATTCATCGAAAGGGGATGACTCGCTCTTGAATATCCCGTTCACCCGGAAGGCGGCGTAGATCAGCGAGCTATCCATCGCCTGAAGGCTCAGAACGATTTTCGAATGGAGCTTCAGATTCAAACGATCAGCCAGCTTCTTCCCGATTACTATCGGGTTCTTGCCTCCGTTGTCAAAATAAGATCCGTCTATGAGCAACTGCTTGATATTGGTCACCTTCTCCGCTTCCTGTGGATCGACACCGATAATATGCACGCCGTAGGTTGAGGTCGGCGATGCCGCCATGCCGTCGATAACCGTCCGGCCCGACACCGCAAACACTCCGGGAATCGACCGTATCTGGTCGAGCATCGCCGCGCCGTCCGGAATGTATTCGTTGATGTCGCGGTCGCGGGTGAAGTGCGGTTGATGGATCTGGATGTGGGCGAGATCCCGGTCGATCGCGGTGTCGACCATCGACTCTCCCCAGCCCATCATCACGGCCCCGGCCAGCAGTCCTCCCCACAGGCCGAAAGTTATGGCGACAATGACAATCAGGCTCCGTTTACGGCTTCGCCAGATATTTTTCCAGGCTAAAGATGTTAACATGCTGCCACTCCTTTCTCACCCGTGAATCGCTTTGGCCGGTTTCAGACGATTGATGAAGAGCACTGGATAAAGCGCAGTGGCCAGGGCAATGACCAGCACCACAATCGATTGCGAGAAGAAGATGTGCGGATCGGTGCTGAAATTCATGATCGGTTCCACGCCGAACGCTTCGTACGCTTTCGCCGCTTCGCCGGTCATGTGAATCGGGTTGTAGTGCAGGTAATAGATCAGTGGGATGCTACCGACAAAACCTGCCGCCACCCCAAGGAAGGAAATGAGAATCGTCTCCAGCGTTGTGACAAGTACAAGTCTCGCCTTCTTCATCCCGACCGAGATGAGAATGCCGAATTCCCTGACGCGCTCCGAAGTCATCATCATGACGGTGCCGAAAACGCCGAACGCAATAACGATATACAGGATGATCAGCATGATGATCCCGCTGGCGTTGTCCAGTTCGATACCCTGAACCAGATCCGGCATCATCTCGTCCCAGGTCATGATCGCATAGTTTGCTCCCATCACTGAATGCACTCCGCTTTCGACGGCCGGGAGATTGTTCACATTGTCGACCATCACGGCGGCCGAAGTGATCAGTCCGAAGGCAGAGAAGACATTTTGCGCGTTTGGCAGTGTCATATAGACCATGCCGTTGTTGAGAGTGGGGAAGGGGAGTTTGATGATTCCGACAACGGGAAGACGCGCCGCCGCCATCTGTCCGTGGTACCCCTGACCATAGATTATCAGGCTGTCGCCAAGACTGATTCCGAGTATGTCGGCGAGTCCCTGGGCAATCAGAACGCCGTCGGACCTGTCAGTAAGATAACTTCCTTCGATCAGCCGGTTCTTGAGTCCGGTCATCCGAGTTTCCGATTCCGGGTTGATTCCTATGATTTGCGCCACCTTGGTGTTCACTCCCCGCGAAACCAGGGCGAATGCCTCGAGTCTCTGCGTCACCGAAGTCAGGTGCGGAATCTGCGAAAGGGAGTCAAACTGCGACTTGCTGACGGCGATACTCTTGTCCAGCGAATGGTTCTCCCAGTAGCCGATTCCCTGGATCTGCAGATAGCCGGTGAACAGCTTTGCCGAAGAATCGATCATGTAGGCGTAGGATCCGTTCTCACCGGACCGCATCAGCACTGCGAGCAGGACCGCGAAGAATACCGACGCCGACGCGATTATCGTCCGTCTCTTATTGCGCCATAAATTGCGCCAGCTTAAGGATAGATACATGGGCCACCTACCTGACTCGTTTCATATTCTGTTCGGAAAAGTACGACGGTTTGATATCGACATTGAACTGCAGGTCGGAATAATCAAGAATCGTCTTCTCGTCCGGCTTATCGACCGGGATCATCTCCCAGTGAGAGGGAAGGGTCCGTCCGCCCATAACTTTGATATCGCTTCCGATCATATATTTGACGAGCGTACTGTCCTCGTCGTAATACTCGGTTTTGAGTTCCAGATAACCCTTCTTGGAAATCCACATGATCACCTTGCCCCACACGACACCGGCCTCGGGCGTCGGAATCAGGCGGATCTTGTAGCAGTCGTAGCCGCTCACGGTGTCATCGCCGATCAGATCCTGGGTGTAGTCGTTGATGATCGAGGATTCCCGCACGAGATCATCGTTGGTGAAATCCGATCCCATCCACGGCTGCATCATCATCGACGGTGGTATTTTGATCACTCGCTGGATCGCCGGGACCCAGTTCCAGATCTCGTTCTTCCGCTTGAGCGTGACCGTGCCTTTGTCTTTGGCCGGTTCGGTGATGAGAATCATGGCGTAGCTCGGCTCGAGCATCCACATTTTCATCGACATCTTCCGCGACCAATCCGGCTTTACCACCGTCATAGTTGCTGTTGCGGTGCTGCTCTTTCCGCGAAGCAGATCGTTCGCTTTGACGACGATCTCTTTCGCGGTCAGTTCGGCGGACGAGGAAGCTGACGCCGTCACGAGTGCCAGACCAACCGCCAACAGGATTGCCCGTGTTACTCGATTATCGAATACAGAGCTTTTCTTCGTGAGTTTCTTCATGATATGTTCATTCCCTCCAGATAACTTCGCGTCTGTACTTTCCATTGTAAACTACTACTATTTTTTGATTCCGTTGAGATAGCTGTCAAGCAACGCCTCTACCGCCTCGGCCGGCGTGAACACATTCGGATCCATGATACACTGCAGGAGGATTCCGTCCATAGCGCCGATGAGGACCGAAGCGGTCATGAAAGTGTTGGTCGCCCTAAACTCACCGTCGCGCACCCCTTCTTCGATAATCCCCGAAATCATGGCTCGGTAGTCGGCATAGATCTGTTCGAGGTTGATGATATCGATTATCCGGTCATCTTTGTTTCGAACCCCTTCCGACCAGAACGACATCATAATGCCGGCAAAATCCCCGCCGTCGCCGAGGAACCCTTCCGCCGTTATGGTCATCAACTGACGCAGTTTGGTTTCAGGGTCGAGGCCGCTTGCCAGCACCGCACTAACCTTCTCTGTCGTTCCTTCAAAGACAAGTCGATATGTCTCGGCAAAAATGTCTTCTTTGCTTCGGAAATACTCGTAGACAGTCCCTTTGCCGATCCCGGCCGCCTCGGCGATATCAGCCATCTTGGTCTTGACCACTCCTCGCTGTGCGAACACCCGCATGGCCGCCTTGACGATCTCGAGTTTCTTTGCCTGCTTGTCGACTATCTTCGGTGCCACTTCATTTGCCTTTCGTTTATGACCGACCAGTCGGTCAATATCATATATAACGGAGATTTCCCCAAAAAGGCCACAGACTTTTTCAAAAAAATAACTACTCAGTTAAATGACAGTGACTTATGGGCACGATTCCGGGGCCGGGCCGGCGGGGTCTCCAAACATGAAGTCGACCAGGTAAATCAAATCACTGATATCCACTGACCCGTCGCCATTAACATCAGCCGCAAGTTCGCACGCCGGGGCCGGACCCGAGCCGAAAGCATAGTCGACGAGGTAGATGATGTCGGAGATGTCAACAACATTGTCCGGGCTGTTGTCGGCGTTGCCGCGCATGCCGAGACAGCATTGCGACGACGGTTCAAGCAGGGTGATTTCATCAATCCGCACGTCCCCTTCGTAATCGTCGGTATGCGGTTCTCCCACGAACAGATACTCGGTCGGGTCGTTGATCGCGAAGATCTTGTCGAAACTCACCGGCGTGGTTTCTTCGAGCAAATTCTGGTTGCCGTCGTACAGCCGCAGGGTGAGGAAGCCGTCCTTTTTTTCAAGTTCCGCGTAATACCAGCTGTCGTATTGATAGGTGTAGGCGACATTCCAATTCCAGGCGGATGAATCCCATGAATTCCCCGTCCAGGTGCGGAGAAGATTGCCGCCCGAGTTCGTTTCCGGCGCCATGTAGACCATAAAGATCGGGTGGAACGTCTCGCCGCCCCCCTCGTCGAGATGATTGTCAACGTCGATCACCATCTTCCGATGATAGTGCCACCAGTTCTCAGCGCACTGGGTTCCGGTGCAAGTGTCATTGGTGATCGTGAGAAAATACATACCGTTCTCGTAGAGGCCGCGATGGTGGTCAAAACTGGAGTCGGCGTAGTCGGCGGCATCGTAGTTGGTCAGATCATAATTGATGTATCCGATTTTCGTGCGAACCTTGTACTCGGCCGGGAGGCTCTCGGTCGAGCGGATCAGACCGGCATTCCAGTAGTCAGGTGCGTTCAAATGAGCATAGCCATTCGCGATTGTCATCGCCCCGCCGTTGATCAGACGGTAGGTCAGCCAGCCGTTAGTGCCGAACGTTTGACCGTCGGCCGCCTCATACGGCGTGCTGAAATTCTCCTGATAGACTTTCGTCCACCCGGAATCGTTGAACGCCGCCAGCGACGATGAAGCCGCAGCAAGGCACACGATCGCTCCCATAATTATCGAATAGATGCATGACCGCATTAGATCTCCTCACGAATCATTCCCATTGCGCATATGATACGCAGTCAAAGCGCGGTTTACAAGCGGCGAGTTGGTATTGATTCCGATGTAGGGCGGCCTCGTCTTCGAGCCTGCCGTTCAATGTCAGGAACGCAGGGTTCCTGACCTACGGACCGTCACCCCCGCGAGGTAGAGGTCCGGATTGAAGATGGATTCCTGCCTGCGCAAAAAGGACATGCCTGGAAGCATGTTTGAAACGGCGGGCTTGAACGGGGTCCGGCAGGAGGAGGGTAAACAAAAAAAACCGGAGATTTTTCCTTGGCTGGTGTGTCATAGAGGTAAATACTGTAAGAAACCGGCAGGGAGGAACGTGAAGGCAGAACACCGGCATATCGAGCAATTCAAAGATATCTTCCAGACCGAAAAGAATCGGGTATACAATTTCGCCCTACGCATGCTCGGTGACCGTGACCGCGCCGCCGATGTTACCCAGGAAGTGTTCATCCGTCTGTTCGAACAGTTGCGCGAGTCGATCCGAATCGACAATCCGGCCGCCTGGCTGATAGTCAGCGCCCGCAACCTCTGTCTGAATGTTCTTCGATCCGCAAGGATCACCCGGCTGCTTAACGACGAAGATGATTCCGTTGACGAAGCAATCGAATCGGGAGCCGACCAGGCCCGAATTGTGCGGAAAGCGCTGGCCGATCTCGATCTTGCTCATCGCGAAGTACTCATTCTCCGTGAATACGAACGGTTCTCTTACGAGGAAATAGCCGGGATGCTGGATATAACCGCGGCCGCGGTGCGAAACCGCCTCTACAAAGCGCGGGTTGCCCTGCGCGAGAAATTTCTGTCACATTCAATAGCGAGGAACTGACCATGGACTGCACATATTTTCAGGAACTGTTGTCGGCGATGAAAGACGGGGAGCTGACCAAAGACGAAGAACTCAGGCTGGCCGAGCATCTGCGCGCCTGCGACGCCTGCCGGGATTTCGCCACCCAGCTTGCCGATACCTCGAAGATGCTGACAAAGCTCGAACCGGACAAACTCCCATTGGATACTGAACATCGCATCCTCGATGCAACCGTTGGGTCCGGCGCGGGCACGAAGGACCAGTCAGGATTCTGGCGCGGCAGCTATGCCGTTCCGAAAAAACTCGCCTGGGCGGTAGCGGCCGTACTGGCGCTGCTCATTGTCAACAGCGGCGTGCAGTTCATGCGAAGTGAATCGACATCGCAACAGACGGAAGCCATCCGCGGTGGTGCCCCGACTGTCCAGCATATTGTCCTGACCGACCGGGACGTGGTCGCCAGCTATACCCGGGTTGCGGAGGACAAACATTGAGATTAGAGGAGAAAGATCATGCGAAATAGTCTTACGGTCATCCTGTGCGGTTTCTTGCTGTTGGCAGCGGTAAGTGCTGTCGCCAATGACTACCATATTAAACTTTCGGTCATGTCTTCCCCCGTGGCCGGCCAACCGCGAGGTTCGGGAGGATTCTATGCCTCCGATCTTGAGTGCGGAAGAGTGGTGTTCAGATTTTATGAGGACACGAAGAACTTCAGCGTGAGTGCATGCGGCACCAAACAGGTACCGGTAACCTTGGTCGGCGGTGAAAGCCGCCCAGCGGGTCTTAGTGAGGTAGC
>CAZFOY010000027.1:0-3011 GCA_964520865.1 uncultured Ignavibacteriales bacterium
TTCTACAACGTTCGTCATCCTCGCCAATACGGCGCCAACCTGTGCACACCTTCGGTTATCTGTTCAGGCGTTGCGGCATAACTCAGACGGACGTATCCTCTGCCGCCCCCGCCGAAGACGAGTCCCGGTACGAGCAGGACTCTTGCCTCATCACGGACGTGAAGGCAGAATGCGAACGGATCGGCGTGCGCGGTTTCAGGTAACGCCAGCCAATAGTAAAACGCACCTTCCGGCCGCGAAGCCTCGTGGTGTAGATATTCAGAAAGCGCCGTCGACAAAGCATCCCATCGGCTTTTCAATTCTCCTCGTGCGGCGAGATGGATCGACTCGGACGCCCGAATCAACGCCGTGGCGGCGATCTGCGAAGTTGTCGCGGCGCTCGTGACGCTGTAGGCATGCACGAGGCGCGCCGGATCCAACCATCGCGGATTACCGATTGCCCAGCCCACCCTGAGCCCAGGCGCTCCCCAGGCCTTGCTCACGGAACTTACCACGACGCCTGAGCGGGTGACATCGCGAAGGCTCGGTGGGCGTTCGTCTAAATAAAGCTCCCGGTAAACTTCGTCGGAAATCAGCAAAATATCCCGCTTCAGACATTCATCGGCTATCACGGAGAGATCTCCGGCTGCCATCCCGGCTCCCGTAGGGTTTGCCGGATGATTGATAATGACCACTTTGGCGTTAGCCTCGTCGAGAGCCTTCACAACAGAGTCTTTGTCAAGTCGGAATCCGTGCTCAGGTGCAAGAGAATACATGAAGGGAACTCCTCCGCAATACAAGACCAGATTCCGGTAGGTGACGAAACCGGGATCGGGGATAAGGACCGTATCCCCCGGATCGACGAATGCCTGAAGCAGCGAGAAGAGTGCACCCTCGGAGCCGCTTGAGATCATCACTTCATCGAATGGTGCCTGATAGAGCGAGGCCAGCGCCTCGCGAAGATCTTTTCGTCCGGCTCCCGGACCATAGCCACATACACCGGAAAACTTCTGAAGAGCTTCGCGTCCTTCGGCGGGAAGATCCCAGGTGGGCTGTCCGATCGCAAGAGGGATTGCATTTTCAGGTGCACCCTCTGAGAACCGTCGAATTGCGCTCAGTTCCAGGCCGTTTAACCTTTGCGCAAGTTTCATCGCCCGCCTCCCGTCGTAGGTCGAGATCTTCGAGCTTGCTTGGCGGCAGAGGCATGCGCCGACTTGATATATCTGACAGCGGCAGCTTTGTTGGAATCGTCCAGCATTCTTCTGAATGCCGTTAGCTCTGCTATGAACTCGTCGAGGCTCGATATAACCGCCTGCTTGTTGCTCAGAAGGAGATCCGTGATGAGGTGAGCCGGCGATTGTGCCACCCGGGTAGCGCTTGTGAAGCTTCCGCCGATCAGCTTCTTCGTTTTTGAGTTCCGATTGCCGTCTCTCTGCAACAACTGGGTCAGCGCGAGGGCTACGATATGAGGCAGACCGCTTGTTAACGCCAGCGTTTCATCGTGTCGTTCTGCTGACATGACGAGCGGCGTAGCGCCAAGCCCCCTGACAAACTGATTTGCCAGCTTCCTTGAGCCTTTCGATGCAGATTCCGAAGGAGTCAGGACAAACGTCTTTACGACGAACTTGTCGTCGGCGGCTGCGTCCAATCCGATCTGCTCGTTGCCCGCGATCGGGTGTCCGCCGATGAAGTTTGTCAATCCTGCTTTTCCCGCAGTAGTCATGATCTCGGTCTTGGTACTGGCAACATCGATACAGACAGCATCGGCCCGTATCTTCCGGGGCAATTTCGGAATGAGTCGAAGGATTTCCCGGATCGGAGCGGCCAGGATAATCAAGTCGGCCCGGTTCATCGCCTCGGTCGCTGACGCCGCGATTTCATCGACAATTCGCAACTTCAGCACCTTCTCCATCACCCGTCGATCCCTGTCGAAACCGATCACGCGCCGTACGACTCTCCTCTTCCGGAGAGTAAGCGCGATCGATCCGCCGATCTGTCCGAGTCCGATAATCAATACGGTAGCATCCTCCAGCCTCGTCATGCTCCGCCTCCGTTGTGAAGGTCAGGTCTGAGCCCGGCCGCTTCGCCGAGAAACTGGTGAACAATCTCCGATTGCGATTTGTCTGTGTTCACGAGCACCAGGATTCGCAGGACGCTTTTCATCGACCCCGGAACATCGATTTCCCGCGCGCACAGCATCGGGACCTCCAGCCATCCCAACTGACGCGCGGCCAGGGCGGGGAACTCAGCATCGAGATCGGTGGTCACGGTGAAATAAGCCGCCGCGACTTCGTCGAGCTCGATATCGTTTGCCGAAGTCATAGCTGCTACCAGCTCTTTCGCGCCGTTCAGGATTGCCTCCCGGCTGTTTGCGCTGATCTTGATGGCGCCCCGTATGCCGCGTACGCTTCTCATGACGCTCTCCTCTCAAAGTACCCGCACTTCGGGCAGGTATATGTTCGTCCGCTCCGTTCCTTAATTGTCGACTGAAAACAAAAAACCCACTGCCTGATTCCGGCAGTGGGTTTGAAATCTTCTCGATCTCTCAGTTATGGCTTCATTACATCCATACCGGACCCACCACCGCAGGAGCAGGCGTAATAATAGCTGCGGTAATAATTCGATCGATCGATCGGTTCGACCATTCTGTTGTCGGTTTGGTTCAAATGCATAGGATTTTTTGCGCTTTTCGATAATATACCGGAATTGTCTTGATTGTCAAGGAGATATCGATGACCCGGTCGAATGACCGATTATCCGGACTTGGGCAAGTGGATTGAATAGTGTATCTTGGTCTGATTACAGAATTAGCAGATGATTGCCGCCAGTTGAGCCGGTTAAGACCGGCTTTCGGCTGAACTGTGAGAACTGACATCGATGAGCCTATCATCCTACATCTTACGTCACACTGCCCTCCCCCTGGTGCTGCGGAGAGATCATCGCGAGTCGGCTCTGTCCCACTGGCGTTTTCTCGAACGGAGTCAGTATTGGCCGAGACAGCGGCTTGAGGATTATCAATGGCAGCGGCTGAC
>CAZFOY010000027.1:3111-48620 GCA_964520865.1 uncultured Ignavibacteriales bacterium
CTTTTCAAGAATCGCTATCTCAATCGGGAGCTGATGCTTTCGGCCGGGGCGGCCTCGGAAGAAACGCTCGAGAAATTCTATCGAATCGCAGAATCGTTCAAGCCGAGGTTCCTTAAGGCGTTTCCGAATGCGCTCGACCGGTTTGCCGAGTATATCAGGTCGAACAACTACTCGGCTCCCCGGATCCGGGCAATTATCTCAACCGGAGAGGCGCTCCACCTGTTTCATGAAAAGAAATTCCGGGAGGTATTCGGAGCCCCGACTTTCAATATGTACGGCTCACGGGAGGTGGGGAATACGGCCTGCGAGTGTGAACTAAGGCGTGGGTTGCATATTGCCATGGAAACTTCGGTCGTTGAATTCATAAATAAAGGCAAGCCTGCCCCTCATGGCACCGAAGGTGAGATCATCGTGACGGATCTTACCAACTACGGGTTCCCCTTGATTCGATATGCTCTTGAGGATCATGGCTGCAGCCTGGCCGAAAACTGCAGCTGCGGCCGGACTCTGCCGCTGATGAGCTCCGGAGTCGGCAGGTTGATGGATCGATATGTCGCCCCGGACGGGACTCGACATTCTGCGCTGGCACTTTCCGCGACCATAGCCGAAGAAGGTCCCGATGTCGGCCAGATCCAATTCGTTCAAAAATCCCTGACCCATTTCCACCTGTTCGTGACCAACGACCCTCCGGTTACCGACGAGATCAGAGCGCACATACAGAATACGATGCATTACCTCATTTCTCCCGAGGTGGAGATCACGATCGAACCGGTCGATGATCTTCCGCGCGAGCCGTCCGGCAAAGTCCGCTACTGCAAATGCGAAGTTGAACAACCGGAAGCGATCGGTTAGCCGACTGTTCTAACTACCCGGCCAGATTGACGAGCCCTTTGTGTTCCCCTAATTCATTGTTAGGCAATATGTTGGTGTCGTCGCATAAAACTCCTCAGGCGTACTGAGTCTATTCCGGAGATAACCATCCACGCTCAGTGCAGAACCGGAAAGAACTGCCGATATAAGACAAGAAGCTGAAACATAATAGGTTGACAGGTTTGCACCGTTAGTTCTAACCCGACTTAATCGTATGGTACGTTCTACTGATCAGATTCAGGAAATAATCTCCCGAGGCAGGACCTTCATTTCTCGTCTCTATAAATCTATGACCTGGTATCGCAAGCTCGTTCTCCTGACTTGCTTTCTTGGTGTGGGCTGGACTCTCTTGACAATCGCTTCGCTGTTCTGGAGTGTTCGGCAGCACGATGATTCGACAATGGGTCTGATTCTCGCCGAAGCGCGGTTTCGCCTCGCAACCGGACAGACCCTCAGAGCCTGGGCCAAAACGGGGGACGGGCATTACCATCCGATTCTCGATACTGCAGCCCCGCCGGCGCACTCCTTGGGCTGCACATCTCACAACCTAACCTGGGTAGGCAAAACAGGTTCGGCCGATAGTGTCTGTTTTAGATGCGGTATGCCGCGCGCCGAATGGACCGCCGCCGTCGACTCAGGTTTCAGACCGTTGCAAGCGGGCGATGTTCCGGATGTTTGGGAAGACTCGGCCCTTCGGGCGCTGGCTAAAGGAGCCAAAGAGATCGGTTCCTACACCAGCATCGACTCACGTCCCTATTACCGACTCATGCGGCCGATCGGCGTGTCGGATGGCTGTTTAAATTGTCACGTACCAAGTGAATTCAACGCCGGAAAGACAATGGGTGGTGTAAGCGTAACGGTTCCGATTCAACCATATATGGAGATAGCCAGTCGGCACGGTACCGAAGCTCTGCTCTGGCGGATAGCCTTCTGGCTGCTCGGCATTCTCGGATTGTTCTGGTCGTTTCGGGCGGTCAGCGAAAGAGAACGGAGGAATCGAGCCGATTACAACGAACTTGCACTCAGTGAAGCCCGTCTCAGACAGGCCCAGCGAATTGCCCAGGTGGGAAGCTGGGAGGTGGATCTTCTCGCCCAAAAAATCAATTGGTCGACCGAGATGTACCGCATTTTCGGACTGGGCCGTGATACCGTACCGACGCCGCAAACGATCCTGGACAGCACACATCCTGAGGACAGGGAGTTCGTTCTCTCGCAATGGAATTTACTGCTGAAAGGGCAAACGATCGATATCGAGTTCCGCCTGCTTGTCGGTGGTCGAATCATCTGGGCCCGCAAGAGAGCCGCGGGCAAGGTAGATGCCGATGGCAAGGTCGTCCTGATAACAGGCACGACTCAAGACATTACCACGCGCAAGAATGCGTCGGAAGCGCTGAGAAAGAGCGAACAACGCCTCGCCCTCGCGCTCGAGGCCGGCGATCTGGGGACGCTCGACTGGGATATTCGATCCCGGACCATTACCTTCGACAAACACTGGGCCAGGATGCTGGGTTACGAACAGCGTGAAATGACGATGGGCGTCGAAGATTTCAAAGGCATTATTCATCCGGAAGATGTAGAGCGGGCCACAGAAGCAGTAGCCATCCATCTCAAAGGGGACACGTCTCAGTTCGAGGTCGAATACCGGTTGCGTCACAAGTCCGGTCATTACCTGTGTGTTCTGGCAAAAGGAAAGATCACGGAGAGAGATTCCGCTGGCGATCCGATTCGAGTTTGTGGCACCCATTTGAATATCTCCGAACGAAAACGAGCCGAACAGGCCAAGGCTGAAGAAGCCATGCGCCGTCGTATCCTCCTGGACCAGTCTATGGATGGTGTGGTAATACTCGATCAGTCGGGAGGAATCGTAGAGGCCAACCAGAGTTTCGCCGATATGCTTGGCTACACCCATGAAGAGGTACTCAAACTTCACGTGTGGGATTGGGACGCCGTCTTCAGTCGCGAGCAACTCGAAAGTCTGCTCGAAGATACAGAGATGACGAATCGTCAGATGGAGACAAAGTTCCGTACGAGCAGTGGCGAAATCATAGCTGTCGACATTGGTGCCAACCGCGCCACCTTCGACGGCAAGAATCTGATTTTCTGCGTCTGCCACGATATAAGCGATCGCAAACGGAGCGAGGAAGAACTGGCTGTCTCCAACTCGCTGCTCCGCGCTACGTTGGAGTCGACGGCCGACGGCATCCTGGTTGTCGATCAAAAAGGAAGAGTGGCAACGATCAACCGGAGATTCATGGAAATGTGGCTGATTCCGGATCACGTAGCCTCCAGAGGAGACGACAGGCAATTAATCAATACTGTTCTCGATCAGCTGGCCGATCCTGATGCGTTCCTGGAGCGGGTGAAACAGCTCTACGATGCCCCTCTGGAAGAAAGTTTCGATGTCCTCCGTTTCAAAGATAACCGGGTGTTTGAGCGTTATTCCACCCCGCAACGAATCGGCGATAAGATTGTCGGCCGTGTCTGGAGCTTCCGTGATGTCACGGCCAGAGTACGAGCGGAGGAAGAACGGGAACAACTTCGAGACCAATACTTCCAGGCACAGAAAATGGAAGCGATCGGACAACTGGCAGGCGGCGTAGCCCACGACTTCAACAATCTTCTCCAAATCATGCTCGGGTACACCGAGTGTGCCAAGGAGGAGACTGTCGAGAGCAGCAAAGTGGCCTCCTCGCTGGGCCAGGTGGAATCAGCCATACAGCAGGCGCGCGGACTCGTGGGACAATTGCTGACATTCAGCCGACGGAGACCGCTGAACGTAGAGCGATTCGAACTCGATGGCGCCGTCGCTCGTCTGTCCAGGATGGTCAGTCGACTCATTGGAGAAAACATCGAACTTGTCTTCAAACCAGGAGCGCCTCGTTGCCGGGTCGAAGCCGACCGCATACTGATTGAGCAGGTGATTTTGAATTTGTGTGTAAATGCACGCGACGCCATGACCGATGGTGGGACGTTGACGATCGAAACAAGGTGTATGTCAAGGATTCGGAAGAGTAAAGAAAAAGGGGATGTCTGCAAAGTGGTGCGGATGCGTATCAGCGATACCGGATGCGGCATGGATGAAGATACCCTGAAGCACATATTTGAACCGTTCTTTACAACCAAGGGAGTCGGCAAGGGAACCGGGCTCGGGTTGGCGTCCGCATTCGGCGCGATCAAGCAGCACAACGGATCAATCGAGGTACACAGCCGTCCGGGAGAAGGCACCCGCTTCGACGTTCTGTTGCCGGTTGCCGACATCGGAGAAACCGTGGAACCGGCAGTTGTACGGGATGGTGCAGTCGAGGGCGGACAGGAGACTATTCTGGTGGCCGAAGACGACGAGGTCATTCGCAATCTGACCCGGCGCATTCTGACCAAAGCAGGATACTCGATTCTTGAGGCCAAAGACGGCATCGAGGCAATCGAGCTGTTTCGGGGCCATGTCGACAAAATCAATCTGCTCCTTCTCGATCTCATGATGCCCAGGAAAGGCGGACGAGAGGTGTATCAGACTGTCCAGCAGATCCGCCCGGGAATTCCGGCGATTTTCGCGAGCGGTTTCAGCAAGGAAACGCTGGAAATGAATCTAAACGAAAATCCGAATACCGCTCTCATCCAGAAGCCGTTCCGTCGGGAAAAACTACTGCAGACAATCCGTGAAGTTCTCGATCATCATGCCGGAAGCGGGTCAATCGATGAGCCGCACGCCTCCAAAATCGATTCACCATCGGCTCATTGAATCTCCAAACATACTTATCAAAATCGTTCACTTCAGGGAAACATTGGTCCGAATGAACTCGTAGGAAGAGCTACGCAAGCTTGGAACGAAGGTATGAATCCGGAGCATATTTGTTTTGCTACCTATTGCGATTCCATCAATGGTCTCGCGAATGCCACTACTCTGGCCAAAAGTATCAGAAAATACGCCGGCCGCCTTGCCCAATCGGAGTTTCTGGTCACGGCGCCGGAAAACTCTCGCCATGTCGTGGAGAACTATACCGCGGCGCTTGACAAGCTCTCAATTAAACCTCAGTTCTTTTCGACGCCCGAGATAGCAGAGAAGTGGTCCTATGGAGCCAAGCCATTCGCGGCCGCGACGGCCGAGAGCTATTTACGAGATCAGAATCGCGCTTCCATTCTGATCTGGATGGACAATGATTCGGTAGTTATCGGTGAACCGGGCGAGTTGTTACTTTCTGAAGGAGAAGAACTCGCCTATGTACCGGTAATGCACAACCGGGCCGGTTCACTGATAGAATCGCCGCCGGATGAACTCTGGCGTCGCATTTATAAATTACAGGCGCTAACCGAAGACATGCTTTTTCCGATGATAACTCCTGCCGATCGCCGGAAGATCCGAGCCTATTTCCATTGTGGGTTGCTGGCGTTGCGACCGGAGACGGAGATTATGAAAGCATGGGCGGAGGAGTTTGAGCGAGTAAGCAGCGACCCGGCGATTGTTGAGATGTGTGAGAACGACCGCACAGGGAAAGTGTTTCTGCACCAGCATGTTCTCACCGGAGCGATTTTGCACCGGGTCAATCGTGAATCGATGCGCGAGTTGTCAGCAAGATACAATTACCCGATCTTGTTCGAACAGCAGTACGATGCCGAACGATCGTTTCGTTCATTGAAAGACGTTGCCGTTTTGCGAACGGTCGTATCTCTGGACAGGATAGGTCCTGACTGGCACAAGCTTCTCGACGGACCACCGGACATCCTCGACTGGTTGATCACCCATTTGGCTGCCGCGCGGCCGTGACCGTTTGGCCCGAGACGGCTCGCCACAACATATTGAATATCAATCTATTGACCGGCAGCGACCGAGGGTTACCGAGATCGGAGCGGATAGGCCGCAGAATGTGATGGCGTGTGCGTTACAAAACGCTTGTCAGACTGAATTGGTCCATTTAATATATAGCAAGGTGGAATAACCCCGATCAGGGAGTGGTGTATGAAGAGTACGTATGAAATCTTTCCGGAAGGGAACCTCTTCAGAAAGACACACAAGGGGGTAGTTTCGGTCGACGATGAGATTGACTTGCTGAATAGAATCCTCGCCGATCCGACCTATCGAAAGGGCATGAACGCGGTATGCGATTTCTCGGACGCTTCGGTCAACTGGAGCCTCGCCGACGTCGACAGGTTTCGAGCCTACATTTCGAAAATCAAACACCGGACCGGGAAGTGCAAATGGGGAATCGTATTTCCGAAAGGTAAGGATACGTCGACCGCGCGCATTTTCATCGCGCTGAACGACGCTTTCGAAAACCTGATAGCCGTGAAGATGTTTGAGACCGAAGAAGAAGTGAGGAAGTGGATCGAGGGCGTTCACTCCGGAGAGTAGATCCGCACAGCTATCGAGAACAAGCTCGAGTTGAATCACGCGTACGGCGCGGATTCACCGGTCAATCACCAGGGCAACACGACGGCCGTCCATCGGTTCGCCTGAGAGAAAGGTCCGTACATGACGAAGCAAATTCCATCTGAGGTAGCGCAGAAAGAGATCGTAGAACTTCTCGAAGAAACCTTCGACAAAGTAAAGGGGATTTATCTCGATGGTGGGACCTCGCTGTTCGAGACGCTGTCGTCAGTTTCCGCCGAGGAGGCCTCGATTCCGATCACCGCTTCAGGCACCAGTATCGCGGCGCAGGTGGACCATATACGCTTTTATCTTGAGGCGAATCGAGACTATATCCGGGGAGTCGATCGAGGAAAGATCGACTGGAAGCAGAGCTGGCGGGATAACGAAGTTTCGCCGGAGGAATGGCAACAACTTATCGTAAACCTGCGCGAGGAACGCGATAGATTCGTGGAGCTGCTGAATAACTTCGAGGACTGGACCAAACAGGGGAACTTGCTGGACACTATATCAGCGGCCGTGCATTCTGCTTACCACCTTGGTGCGATTCGCCAGATCCTTCGCGTCGTGAAGGAACGAGATTGATTTTCAGTCTGATTGTGCGCTGCCAAGAAGCAGACTCAGACCAAAAGTCATCTGCGGCCCGCTGTAGTTCTTACTTCCGCCGATGGGATTTTGAAAGTCGGTAATCAGATTATAGCCGACGGCTACGTTCGCAATTAATCTGTGGCTGAGTATGAAGTCGACTCCACCACCGGCGAGGCCGCCAAACGCGGCTTCGGTACGTGACTCGGTCACGATCTGATTTCCCACCTGAGTGGTCGTCTGATTTCCGATGTACATGCCCACCGAGGCAGAGAGAAAGGGTCGTGTCGAAGAAGCCTGCTGAGTCGCGAAGACATAGTGCTTCAGGCCGATAAGAACCGGCGCCACCACCGCGGTTTCGCTCGATACTCCCGATATGTTCGTCTCCGCCCGAACGGTTGCCCGCAGCGTGCTGACGCCAAGCGTAACCTCAGACTTCTCGTTCATCCAGTGTCCGTAAATGAATCCCCCCAACGTGCCACCGCTCTTAACGGAAGTCGTCACACCTTCGATGCCGATCTCCGTGCGCGAGCTGGTGACCTGACTCCAGAAACCAACGTTGAGTCCGACCTGGTGGCGTCCGGACAGCGCATCGCCGCTCGAAAGGGACGCGCACAGCAAGATTATTCCGATTGCCGCAAGGTACAGTCGTATAGCTTTCATCATAGTTCCTCCGCTTGGTTTCCGGAATGTAAGCAGTATTACCGGAAAAGTGGATAAAAAGTTTCACATTGCGGCCGGGCGCCGTGCGGACTCAGAAAATCTCACCGACGATCGATCGAAACCAGGCTACGTTCTCTGCGTTCAGGCAGTAGCAGACCGCTTTTCCTTCGACCGTTCCCTGAATCCATCCCGCTTCCCGAAGGACTTTAAGATGTTGAGAAACAGTCGCCTGAGCGATCGGGAGAAAGTCCACGATATCCCCTGTGATACATCCGGGATGCGTCACCAGGAACTTGAGTATTTCAAACCTGACCGGATTACCCAGACTTCGGGCCATCCGGACGAACCGCTTCTGTTGCGCGCCGGATATTTCCAGCGAGCAGCAGGCGGGAGGTATGGTGGGAATCGTTTTTCGCATCATCACGTCTCAATCGGCATAACATCGTAAGAATACGATCAAGCAACAAATTGTCAAGGGCGAAATACCTTCCGGCCGTTCGCGTGCTTCAATCTCAAACACTATTTCATCTGCGTTTCGAGATACTTGACCGCCGCATCAAGCACCGGGTCCCGATCCTGACGAATGTCCTCAATCGTGAGCGGCACCGCAATATCGGGTATGACACCGATTCCCTCGAACGGCTTACCATCGGGATAGAAACATCGATTGGTGCAAACCCGACCGGAGATGCCGCCGGCCAACTTGAATGTCAGCGGCTGGCCGGTCGATCCATAGGTAGGCTCGCCTAATATCTTCCCTCGCCCCATCGCCCTGAAAGCCACCAGAAAGTCCTCGGCGGCGGAACCGGTGGAAGGTCCGCCGAGAGCCACGACCGGCCCGGTGTAGAGAAGCTTTCCATTCGCCTTCGCTGTCCAATCTTCCCGAACGTACCTCTGCGGTCTGCCTTCCACTCTCCGATGAGCGGAATAGTTGATCGTCTCAGTCAGCAGCGCGGGGAAGGTGCTGTCGGTAAGACATCCGAGGACGTTCCAGCCGACCGTGGAGTTCCCCCCACCGTTTCTGCGAACGTCGAGAATCAACCCCTTCGCTTTTGAGATCGTGGCAAACAAGGAATCGAAAGTCTTGAAGACGCCGTCGTTCGAGAAGGTATTCAACGATACATATGCGATCCCACCGGGCAGCTCCCGGTATTCCACATCCGGTCCTCGCGTGAAGTCGGTCGTTCTGGGAACGGACACCTCGACCAGTTCGCCGGACTCATCGGCCAACTCAAGTGCTATCGGTTTGTCCTTTGCGCCACTCAACAACCAGTACGAGTACGTCTGCACCGTCAATCCCTGGGGCGTGGATGCGAACATATACGGTTCAACATACTTCGCCGCATAGTCCTTTACATCCATGCCGTCGATCTTAAGAACTTCCATTCCAGCCTTGATTGGCAGCGCCTTGAGGCTGTCAGAAGTGACTTTAGTCACAATCACTTTGTTTTCGATGAGTTTAGTGAAGATGTCGGGCGATGCCCAGACAACCGGCCAGAGTTCGCGCGGCGGATTGATCCCTGTGTGCCCGTCTCTCAATTGTGCACACATTTCTCTAAGGGTGTTGTAGTACTCCAACGTCGAGCCGGTCCGCCGGACTTTCGGAATGTACGCAACGTACAGGCTGTCCCAGTCGAGTTCCGGTACATGATCGAAATAGACGAAATTCATTTTCACTTCCATCCAGAACTTTGCGAGTCCTGCCAGCTTCTCGTCCTCCGATATGTTCTCACTGTACTTCGTAGCGATAGCGGGGTCGTCCCAGAACTCCGAGGCATGTTTAACCCGCTGCGCCAGTATCGCGAATTCAGGATCTGTCCTGAGCGGATCAAGGTCCGAATCTTTCATCAGGTGATCGTAATTCTGATACCCGGCGTCGACAACTCCTTTCAGGTAGAACATCGCGCTGTCATAAGCACCGAGCAGCGAATGGGCACAGGCCATGTTGTAGAGAATCGATGACCAAGCGTAGGCGGTGGTGTCAATGCCGGGGATTTCGTGCAGGCCGCGCAGGATCGCCAGGGCATCCTCATACGCCTTTTCTTTCCACAGCTTGTTAACTTCATTCAGATGCGGTTGAACGTAGGCGTCAAGATCTACATCGCCTGGAATATTCTGAGGATACGCGAGATTACCGAGTGCGAGCAATACGATCAGCAGGAATGCTGTGCGAATCATCGGACCCTCCTTTCCGTTTCTGCTTGCTACACCAAGTATAGCAGGACGAAAGAGGACGAGCAAGTCCGTTTTATCTCGCCGAATATATCGAGTTCGATCTTGAGGTCACTTATCCATGATGCGATCGGCCCACCGTGCCACGAATCGGGCGACCCGACTCGCATTCGGCGGATCGTAGTTGCCGAGAACGATCACCGTCCAGCCGGCATCGAAATCCGCTTCGATATCGGCGTTGATACCGGGAGCTCCTCCCGCGATTCCCATTGAACGAGGGGGTTCCGATTCGAGATCCTGGGACGAAGCGGTCGGCGATGGTTCCGGGCCGCCAAACACCCAGTTGGTATATTCATCCCAGAGAAGCTGGTTGTTGTCCAATGCGATCGTGAACTTGAGCAGATCCTCGGCGGTCGAGTATCCCCCTCCGGCCGCGCTGCCCCGGGCGGGACGGGTATAGATATTGCTTATGTATTCGTCAGTGCTGTCGTTCGGATGCGTGTATCCCAGCGCAAGGTTCTCGACCGGACTGTCGGCGGCATACCAGTCAGTATTGTGCATGCCACAGGGGGAATAGATGTGCTGTCTGACATAATCGTAATAGGGCATTCCGGAAACCTTCTCAACGATCGCTCCGAGAACGACATACCCTCCGTTCGAATACCGCTGCTGCGAGCCGGGGGGAAACGCAAGCGGGAGGCTGTCGAACATCGGAAGAAAATCGTCATTGGACCGAAACAAAGTCTTGGGAGTCATGTCGAACTTCTTGCCGAAAAAGTCGCCGATCCCCGAAGTCATATTGAGCAATTGCAGCACGGTAACTTTGCTTCGCGCATCCGCGTTCGGATAGTCGGGGAGAAAGCCGCCGAGGGTGTCATCGAAATGCAGCTTTCCTTCCTGCACCAGCTGACCGATCGCGATCTTGGTGAAGAACTTGTTTATGGATCCGAGGTTGAATTTCGTATCGAGGCGGTTCGGAACGCTGAACGACTTGTCCGCCATCCCGTACGCCAGTTCGAATATGATAATCCCGTCGCGGGCGACCAGCACTACACCCGAAAACTTGTCTTCGTTTGCCATCAGCCTGAGACGGTCTTTGAGGGAGTCAGAAAATTCCTGTTGAGACATTGGAGTTGTCAACTCATTGGCCATCGTCGAGTCCGCCATCTCGATTCGTATGCCCATCAACTTGTGCGGTGGGATCGGCTCGAACATGAAGGAGAAAGAGTACCATTGGTCGGCCGCGCTCCTGACCAGAACGTCCATCGAGGCACTGTCACTCGTGAGCAGTCGTACAGGATGGATCTCTCCTATCTGCTGCTTCATCCGGGTGTACATCTGCAGCCGCTCGTCCATCGGGCGCTGGTTCAGGGCCTCTTCGGCAACGCATTTGAGCGAAAACTCGCGCATGGCGTCCTCGCCGGCCGCAAACGCGCTGAAATACGCTTGCACGCACTCGCCGGTCGGGGTGTCGGGTAAGGTGAACGAGGAATCGGGCGAGGCGGCCGCCGCCGATGCTGCGATCAGGATCAACGCTACAAGAGAAAGCAACTTGCTGTACACGACGAATTCTCCCTTTCGATCGGTTCTGTACGGATTCTTCCAACAACCCAATATACGCATCCCGGGTTCGGTTAGTTACCGGTTTTGGGAAAAATATGTAAGCGGTTACGGAGGTTAAGCTTCCCCTTGAATCACGCTTGTATCCAACGGTGCGATTGTGTATTTTATGCAGACAACGCAGCTGGACAGAACGACGGAATGTGAAGAGGTGGTCACTAACAACGGGCGGTTTCAGACAGCGGATCTTCGGGGCGGCTCGGCCGATTCACATTTCTTTTCAGTCAGACATCTGTACGACCAAAGCAGTAAGGCAGAGAGGTGGTTATGACTAAGAAATCGAGAGAGCTCGTCATTGTAGTCATTACGATAATAGCCGCAGCCATCGGCACCAAAATCGGCTTGGCCGCCTTCGGGGGCGGTGGTTCAATCGAAAAACAACTCGTCAAGGCATCCGAGGAGATCAACAAGAACTGCCCGGTCATGCTCGACCAGACTACCCGTTTGGACGGGACTATCGCGGGACCGGGAAAAATACTGGTGTACAGGTACACCCTGGTTGGTCTGTCGTTCGATGACGTTGATACCAGTGCCATGAAAGCATACTTGTTGCCGCGGATTCTCAACAACGTCAAAACCAGCGAGGATATGAAAGCCTTCAGGGAAAACGAAGTCACGATGCACTACGATTATTATGACATGAACGGCGTCTCGGTGCTGAGTATAAGAGTCTCCCCCGAAGACTACAGTCTTTGAGAGGGAGTGCGCATGCGCCTTGCTCTTGCCAATCTTTGTAGGGTATTGTAAAGATGAGTCGTTCTAGCCCGGTCATTGCGGGAAAGATATTACTGATCCTGTTCGGATGCCTGTCAGTCTTTCACCTGCTCGTGCTGATCGGTTTTGTGCCGACCGATGTCGTCTGGGCGGGGCATGCGGCCGGCTCAACCGTTACCCTGTTGCAACTTGAATTGTCTGCTCTACTCGGCACGATTCTCTTTGCCGTGATCGTAGCAGCTCGGATAGACTTGCTGGCTCCGGGAAGGCTGCAAAAGACCAAGGCAATCGGCAGTTGGATAGTGTTTCTGTATCTGGTGTTCAATGCGATAACGAATTTCGCCGCCGCTTCCGGATTCGAACGGCTGGTGTTCGGTCCGTTGTCGGCGCTAATGGCGGTATGTGCCTTGATGGTGGCTGCGGTAACAAAATAACTAAATCATGAATGGGAGGCTAAGATGAGCGTTTATGAGTCGCGAGTGGTTCAGCAACTCTGGAAATACGCCAACGATCATTTCTCAAATCCACCCGACCTCTTTGACAAATGGGATCCCAATAGCGCTCGACCGCCTGTCTTTAGTAAGGACAATGCTGACAAGAATGTGATCGTAAAGCCGGATACTTCGGATAAGGAAGAAAAGCAACTTCTGAATCTGATTCCCAACAGCGCGAGACACCGCTGGTTTGGAAGCATGAGAAGCTCGCAGGCGCTGGCACAATCGGTCTTAGGAAATCTCTGGGTCAGCGGGAATCTCGAATGTCTGACCGGACTCAAAGATGATGACAACCTGCCAATTCTCGGCAACGCCAGGCTTGATTCGACAAATTTCAGCATGGAGCATGAGATTAAGAGCCTTGGCGAACCGAGAGCAACCAGTTTGGATGCTTTGATCGATGGAGATTATCGGGCGGCGATTGAGTGTAAATTCACCGAGCCGGATATAGGCACCTGTTCACGACCCCGCCTCGCCAAATCAGCGTCCAATTATGAACAAGACTCCTGCAACGGATCCTTTAGCATTCAACGCAAACGGAAAGAGCGTTGCGCGCTGGCCGAAAGAGGGGTGCGCTATTGGGAATTCGTTCCGAACCTGTTCAACTGGAATTCGAACGGCGATTTGAACCCCTGTCCGCTGCGTGACAACTATCAACTTGTAAGAAACGTCCTGGCCGCCGTTGTGCGCTCTAACGGTGAGATTTCTCGTAAAGGGCACGCCTTATTGATCTACGACGAAAGAAATCCCGCGTTCAGACCGAACGGCCCCGGCGGACAAGCCTATCTCGAGACCAAAAGAGCCCTGCTGAAACCGGAAATGTTGCGGAAAATCTCCTGGCAACGTATAGTTTGTCATATGCGGGAAAACGGGATTCTTGGCTGGCTCACAAACGAACTCGCTCTAAAGTACGGGTTGTAAATGCCGACTCTTTCAGTCTATAGAGGAGATCCCGGATCATTTCGGTTCCGGCCCGCGTTGAAATGCCCGATAACAGATAAAGGAAATAACTTCTATGTCGCCGTTTAAGCGGCTTGCCGCTCGATTGCCCGTTCGTTGGCAGTCTGAACTGAAACGGATGCTCTATCGACGGCAGATCAAACGCGGGACATTCGAGACCCCGGAACCCGAAGTCAGGATACTTTCCACGCTCATTGCGGCGGGAGACTGGGTGATCGATATCGGGGCCAATATCGGGCATTACACCAAGCGGCTGTCGGAGATTGTGGGAGCCGAAGGGCGGGTGATCGCGATTGAACCGGTCCCCACGACTTTCTCACTGCTATCGGCCAACGCCCAGCTTTTCAAACATATGAATGTGACTCTCTTCAATGCGGCCGTCGGTGACAAGGTAGAGCTGGTCGGGATGGCCATTCCACACGCCTCCAACGGCATGTTTAATTATTACGAGGCTCACTGCCTTCCCGCGTCGAACGGCGATCTCTCAGTGCTGACACTATCGATCGATTCGTTGAACATTAATCGGAGAGTCAAGCTGGTCAAGATCGATGCCGAAGGTTATGAAGCACTCGTCATTGCCGGGATGCAGAAGCTGATAACGAATTATCACCCGGTACTCATAGTTGAGACGCGCAACGACGAGGTTATCGACAGCGTAACTTCCCTCGGCTATTCCTCCGAGCGGCTGGCCGACTCCCCCAATGTGCTATTCAAGCCAAAGTCTTGAGAACTCGTGACAAAATCTTCGTAGCCCCGTCCATTCTTATGGCCGGGTGTCGTGCGCATGCCGACGGGCATTCGACGATTCGACAACGAACATGCACCCGGTCAAAACCGCAAGGGTTTTGACCTACTCATACTCTTGTCCCACGCGAGTTGAAATGTAGTCATCACGAGGCGTCCATCACGCCGGGTGCGATGGAGAAACCCGACATCCGACTTGGTTCGGCCAATGCCGAACATCGAGACCCCACGTGGCGGTCGTTCGGGCTATCGCCCTCCTCACTGACGTGGGCTACAAAGAAAGATGCGTTGTCCGAATTCTTTGAGATCATGCCTGAATGTCCGAACGGATGCCGCCCTATCCAACTCTTCTTTCATGCTCCAGCAGCCATTGCTTGCGCCAGATTCCGCCGCCGTATCCACAGAGGGATCCGTCGGACCGAATCACCCGGTGACACGGTACGATAATGGCTAACGGGTTTCTTCCGTTCGCCCGTCCGACTGCGCGAGTAGCATTCGGATTGCTGAGTCGCTTTGCCATCCAGGCATACGAACGAGTCTGACCGGGCGGAATGGTCCGAAGAAGCGCCCAAACCGACTTCTCGAAATCCGATCCAATCTGTGCTATCGGCGTAATAAATTCCGTCAACTCTCCGTCGAAATATGCTTTGATCTCTTGCGCGATCGAATCAAGATGTTTGTGATTCCCCGGGACGATGACCGCTCCGGTACGCTTGCGCAGGTGCACGATCTCGTTTTCGAGTCCTCTCCGGTCGACGAATTCCAGGAGGTACAATCCCCGGTCGTTGGCCAGCGCCAGCATGGCGCCGAGCGGTGTTTCGATCCATCGGGCAAAAAGGATCTCTACCTGTTCCGCTTTGCTCGGTGGTGTGCCAAAGAGCTGTTTGAACGCTTCCCAGAAGCCGCTGGCCGACTCATAGCCGTGATCGATCTGGGCGCCGATCACACTCTCACCTTTGCGAATCTCGTGAAGGGCACGCCCCATGCGGCGGGCGCGATGATATGCCTGAAAAGTCATACCGTAGTGCCGTTGGAATTGACGACGGGCGGTCGACGGATCGATTCCCACGTCGCGCAATTCCCGACCGGTGATGCGTCCCGACGGAGATTGTTCCACTAATTCCAGCAGCCTGGTTACCAGTTCCGGCGGCTTGCGATCTTTCTCAAGCGGTTTGCACCGGCTGCACGGCCGGTACCCGGCGTAAAGCGCCTCCTGTGATGTGTGAAAAAATTCGACATTCTCCGGCTTCGGTTTACGGGCGGGGCAGGTTGGCCGACAAAAGATACCGGTGGAAGTCACGCCAACGTAGAAAATACCTTCGAAAGTCGAGTCCCGTTCGACCAGGGCTCGATACATCACCGATGTTGGTGGAAGTTTCGTCACGGTTCGTTCTTCTTCTCTGTTCCTTGCATCGATAGTGGCCAGTTGTAGGTTCATACGATCACATCCTTGCTTGAGTTCTTTGTTTCTTCTCCAATATGTCTCGTCTGACAAGACATGCATCCGGTATTGAGGCAGAGAAGTGGAAAACTTGCGGATCGTAGAACCGGCCGTCCAGGGACAATATACTGCCGGGGGAGAGGCTCAGGCAAAAAAAACGGCCGCCCCACGAGAGGCGGCCGAAACAACAGAAAGGAGTCAGATCAGAAATCGAAATCTATCAAGGCGGCGAAATCGTGCTGCTTGACTTTGGTGTCACTGCCCACCTGACGATATGTATACTCGCCGTGCAGGGCAACATTTACCGCCGTCCAGTCGCCAAGATAATAGCGTGCAAGCAGCGAAAACGCGCTGATCTTATCTTCCTTGTACTCCGTCGGTGGTGTCACCCAATTGAACATTGCGGAGGTAATCAGTCGGTTGTTCGCCGTCGCGGCATAGTCCGCCCGCACGAATCCACCCGAGTACTTATAGTCTTTGACGGCCGGCTTCTCGGGGTTAAGGTCCTTGTTGTCAACGCCGTACATGAACAATCCCATCAGATTGACGGTGGTGTAATTCATGCTTACGCTTCCGCCAACCCGATAGAACGACTTATTCTTCTTGCCATCGGCATCCCCCGCACTGCCGAGATAGAAATCTCCAAACGACGTCGGTTGCCAGCCGAGATAAGCGAACCCGCTGACTCGCTGTCCGGCCGACTGACCATCGCCGCGCCCGAACGTACGCGATGCTACGGCGTAGAGATCCTTGGCATTATTGTTGTCCGGTTTCGGACCGGTACCGTTGACAATGCCGAGCGCATACTTGCATCCGCTCCGGAAATGCCCTGTCGCTTCGACGCCGATTTGGTTATCGTCGAATACGAACGAGTTCCCCGGCGTGCCGAACGCATACACCTCGTACGGCTGCACCAGATACAGCGAACGTTTTGAGCTGAACAGATGGTAAGCCGGCTCGAACCGACCAACCCGGACGTTAAGCGCATTGGGGACGAGATTGCTGAAAACAATATTCGCCGATTCCAACGCACCGAGCTGGCTTGGGTTGCTGCTGTCCGGCCCTGCCGTGTACTCGGCCGTAGGTTCATCGATCCGAGGCGTGTAGATTATCAGGAACGATACATTCTTGTGCATCACACCGGCGGCCAGGAGATCCAGCCCGTTCAGGTGGAATCCGGAGGTCGTGCTGTTCCGGTCGGAATTGTGCGTGACCATCAAACCGGCCGCCGTACGCATAGAGATCGGCGGCGCAGTCTCAAAGACGTTTTCTTCTTTCCCTTCCTGACCGGGAATCTGATAACCGTCATCGCGGATCCGCTGACCGAAATCGTTCAATTTCGTGAACGAAGTGTGACACATGTTGCAGTTGAATCCGTACTTGCGCGCAAAGGCCGGAATCGCCGACACCGAGGGCGGAATAACGGAGAGTGTACCTATGATGATCGCTAATGCGAGAATGAGCTTCTTCATTGGCCGTCCTCCATTCCGGGAAGTTGCGACGTAGGTATCGGCTTGACGTCGGCCACTTCGGGGTTGAGGCTGTTCATAGCCCGACTCATGAACGCTACGAGCGCCTGGATCTCGCCTTCGGAAAGTCCCAACGGGACCATGAGCGGATCAAGATTCGCATCGTCCGGTCCGCCGCCTCTATTGTAGAGTCTGACGACGTCTTCCAGTGTTTTCTCTCCACCGGTGTGCATGAAGGGCGGACGCTTCTCGGCGTCACGGACTGTCGGCGTTTTGAAGGCGCCCATGTCGGTCGGGTTTTTCGTGATGGCGTACCTTCCCTCATCCGGCTTCGACGGATCAATTGAGGCGACACCAAGATTGTGGAAACGACCATCACTGAAATGACCACCCCAGTGGCACGCAGTGCAGTGACCCTTTCCGTTAAAAATCTCCAGTCCCTTCTTCTCGAGTGGAGTCAGGGCGCTCTTGTCGCCACGGACATAACGATCAAAGGGAGAATCGGTCGTTACAACGGTTCGCTCGAACGCGGCAATCGCATCGGCCACCTGGTCAATCGTGATCGGCGAGGTGCCGAATACGGCGAGGAACTCCTCGTCATAACCGGGAATACCCGTGATTGTCTTGAGCATCGCGGTATGCGTATTGCCCATCTCGACCGGGTTTTCGATCGGTCCCTTAGCCTGCTCCTCGAGACTCGGAGCACGACCATCCCAGAACTGAAGAGCATTGTACGCCGCGTTACAGACCGGCGGCGCTCTTCTGCCTCCGCGCTGATCGTCGATGCCTTTGCTGGTCGGACCGGCATCCGACCAACCCATCGCCGGATCATGACAGGTGGCACAACTGACTGTGTTGTCCTTGGAGAGACGAGTATCGAAATACAGCTTTTTCCCAAGAAGAATCTTGGCGGCGGTTTGCGTGTTGCCGGGAGGAACCGGGACGGCCGAAAGCTCTCCGACCCGTACCGGTCCGGAAGAATGAACATCCACCGATGTAACCGGCGGCGCTACCTCGTCTTGAGCATGGATCGGGAGGATCAAGACGACGGATATAAACAAAAGGACGACAGCTACGCGCATAGGATCTCCTATGTTTTAGGGTGAACTCAAGCGCCCACGATCGCTTGACTCGTCATAGACAAAACATACCATGTTATGCGACGAGCTGTCAAGGAGAATCGAACGTAGCTGTAGCGTGAATATCCGAAAACATCAAAAGCAGCTTGCTGAATTTCAGTCGACAATTATTGCGAAGGCGTACGATGCACCGCGCTGCCTTTTAGGATGTCACCGGCGTAAAGAGAACCTTGCCGTTGACAATCGACGCCCAATACGCTCGGACATCTACGCCGGCGAAGTCTTTCAGCAGAAGTCGGGCGGCATAACCGAGATCCTGCTTGCCCTTCTCAGGCAATCCGATTTTCGGATGATATCCGCGCATCTTCTCGTACCATTTACAGTCTTCATGATTGATAATGATAATCTGACGCGGTTTTGCCAGCTGGTGTCCGAATTTGATCTGCTCCCAGAGGATCTTGAAATTCTTCGGGAAAAAACTTTGCGCGCCGAGAGCGTGCACGCCGCCGCCGATTACTACCGGCATGTAACTGCGAATACCGAGCTCTTCGGTGACAAACCTCCGAAACGCCGTCTGGAATCTCGCATCGGCACAGTGCACAACTATAGCTTCCGGCGGATTTGTTTCCAGAGGATAGAGTGTCCGGCCGTCAGCCTTGATCACATCAGGTTCGACGACCGGAATATCTGAATTGTCGATTTCTCGACGGCGGGAGGAATTGTTCCCGCCGCCGTCATGTTCGTATAGGAGTTTCACTTATGCATCGCCACGCTTTCTGCCCGGTTGAGCGGTTTCCTGTTTGGCCGCCGTCGCCTGCATCGCGCTTTCGGTCTCGATTCCCAGCTTGGAAATCAATCCGGTGACATCGATTCCGGCCGCCTTGGCCTGTTCCAACAACTGGAAAAGCATCAGCGGTCCGGTCTTGGTGAAACGATTCAGCGCTCCTTTGCCATCTCCGTCGCCGCCGCTATCGACCACCACCAGTTTATCGATATTCCCCATCGGGGCGGCAATTGCGCCGAAAACGGATCCGAGCGAATCGACCACATTCGGCAGTACTTTCAGCAATTCGAGCGTCAACGCCGCTTGGTTGAACTGCTGGTACGCCTTGGCCAGCTCCGAGACCGAGACTGCCTTAGCCAGTCCCTGTCTCTCTATTACGTCGGCTTCCGCCAATCCGGTTGCCTTCAGAGCTTCGGCCTGGCCAAGCCCCTCGGCTGATCTTTTGTGCTGCTCGGCATCGGCTCGTGCGATTGTCCCGTATTTATCACCATCGGCGCGGGAGATCTCGGCCAACTTATAGCCTTCGGCCTCGCGCACCTGAGCATCGGCCTTTGCTTTTGCCGGTACGACAACTTCGGCTTCCTGGGCCTTTTGCTCGCGCAGAATATTCTGCTCTTCCACCGAAATCTGAGCACGTGAACGTTCTTCCTCGACTTTCACTTCGGCCACGATAACCTTCTGACGTTCACTCGCGGTTGAGAGCGGTCCGGCCTGTTCGGTGATTGCCGTCTGCTTGGCAATTTCGGCAGCATACGATTGACCGGCTACTTTGGTATTCTTCTGAGCCTCAAGTTTGAGCCGTTCGTTCTCCTGGGCGACAACTTCAGCCGCCCGTTCAGCGTCGGTTGAGCGTTTCTTCGCCTCGGCCAGTGCTTCCGCTTCACCGATCGTGGCGTCGCGCTTTACTTCGGCCGTTCGCTTCTTTCCGAGTGCCTCGATATACCCCTGAATGTCGGTGATCGACTGGGGGTTGAACACGTCGATCTGCATTCCCAATCGTGCCAGATCGTCCGCCGCCTCGCGCAGCACCTGCTGCCGGAAAGCATCGCGGTCTTTGATGAGCTGGTCGACCGTCAAAGTGCCGACCACACCACGGAGATTCGCTTCAAGTGTTTCACGAGCTACACTTTGTACTTGTTGCGGCTGCATCCCCAGAAAACGGGAGCCAGCAGCAAGAAGGGATTGGGCATCATCTTTGAAACGAATGTTTGCCACTGCTTCCACCGTGACAAGCACGCCGTCAGTATTCGGCATGTTTTCAACGCGAAGCTGAGGAAGAGTGATCTCTGTGAGATCCAGAAACTGGACTTCTTCAATAATCGGCTTACGTATCCGTCCACCGCCCGTGACTACCACCGTACCGGGAGGAAGCACGGTCACGGCCGGTGCTCCGGGCAGATCGGACTGGACAACCCGTTGGACACCCTTCTTGCCGCTTCGTGCTCCGTAGAAGTAGGCCGCCTTGTTTGGGGGGACGCGGACGTAGAAAGCGGTAAGCGCCCTGACCAGGACAAGAAGCGAGATGACAACGGCGAGACCGATAAACGGCCAGATTAGATACTCAAATGCCTGCGGCATAGATTGATCCCTCCTGAACTATGTGATTGCGTGTTACGATTGTTCGTACGGTTCGACCGTGACAACATTGCCGGACTTACGGACAATTCTCACCGGCGTGTGCTTCGAAATAGACTCGCCGTTGACCGATCTGGCCAGGAACGTTATCTCCCGACCCCGAATGACGCAGGCCGCCTGTCCATAATCAGACCCGGCGACTGCATCGATAAGGTTGGCCTGCTGGCCGACGATGTCTTCGTCCGATATGGTCGATGATTCCTGCGATGAATAGAACAGCCGGAGAATCAGATACCCGGCCACTCCTACCGCCGCAGCACCGACCAGACCGGCCATCGAAGACTTGAACATCGACCAGTCGGTCGTCGCCCGGGTCCCGAACCCGAAGGCGCCGAATCCGACCATCATCAAAGCGATCATCTTGACGCTCACCACGCCCGGTCCGTGCGTATCCACGCCGGACGCGTCGGCATCGACATGCACGTCGGTATCGTGTCCGAAAATGATGCTGATCAGCAGCACCAGAAAGCCCACGCCGAAGATTGTTGCGAAAATTACCACGATCTTACACCCTCTCGTTTTTGTCTACTCGAGACCATTGAGTATACCTGCGATAAATATAGGGTATTCAAATATTGGTGTCGATTTTTTTCCGGCGAAGCAAAGCCTTGCCTACCCCGCAAGGAAATTGCGACTATATTGGTATGGAATGAGAGTACTCGACAAATCAACCGCGAACAGATCGACTTGCCGTCAAAAGAATAGCCCGTGCGAACCTGTTTGAGAGCTGAGGATTTATTCCCTGAGAGAGTCGGCCGCTACTTCTTATCGCTGAACACAAACTTGACTTTGTAGGATATCCATACCCCAATCGGTTTGTTGTCTTTGTACGCAGGCCTGTATTCGTTTCTCTTAGCGGCGAACACTGCGGCGCGGTCAAGCCGACTGTCACCGGACGACTTGAGGACACTCACTTTCAACGGTACGCCCTTCTCTGTAACGAAGGCTCTGATCATGACGTTGCCTTCTACACCGGCTTTTCTTGCCTCGTCCGGATACTTGACCGGTTCCTCGTACGTCATCTCAGGCATGGAATCGACTACGATGAAGTCATTCGGCGAAGGGACCGAGTCGCCGGTCGTATCAACGACTGCTTCGTGAACTTTGCCGGAGTCACTTTTCTCCGCATAACTGATCTGGAAGGTGAAAAGCGCCAACGGCAACATCACTACCATTGCAGATAGTGCGGCCAGGGCGACGGATCTTCCGTCGGTAAAGGGGTTTCGAGTTCTGTTCGTAAGAATCGACATGATTCTTCCCTCCAATTGAGTTGTGTAAGCGGTGCTCGTCTGGACAAGCGGACGCGACCGGCGAGACTGAAGCGCCGATTCGAGCAGGTGGCTCGCATAGTCTCGCGCGCTTGCTCCGGTTGTCAGAACGAAATCATCGCACGCAAATTCGGATTCCTTCATAAGTAGCTGCCGGACGATCCACACGAGTGGATTGAACCAATGGAACACGGCCAGGACGGAGGCGATATTGAGCCAGAATATATCGTTCCGCTTCACGTGAGCCAGTTCGTGGGCGACCACCATTTTCAGCGCAGGCATATCATTACGCAATGCGGTCGGGAGGATGACAATTGGATGCATAAGCCACCACGCCATCGGTACAGTCGCAGATTGCGAGATCCGGCACTCGACCCTTGAACTTATCCCAAGTTGAGAGGCTGTCTGGTCAACTGCTAAGAGGACGGTATTATCAGTACACCTGTCCGCTCCTTTCACGATATTGCGCGTCCGAACGATACCGAACAGGTACCTCAGTCCGAACAGCAGGATTCCCGACAGCCAGACGGCGAAAAGGAGCTGGTACCAGTGCGATCCCTTTTCTGTCAATGCAAGTTCGCTCGTCGTTGCGGTTGCAGCCTGTGCTTTCAACACCAGCATATTGACAAATTCAGGATAGGCAACTGACCAGGTTGGTACCGTCAGAGTCAGAATGGTAAGTGCGATAACCCCGGCGAGACCTGCCCGAACGACAAGGCTCCGAACAGCCGGACTCTTGCTTCGGAGTAGCGCCAGTACGCCCAGCACCAGCCCGAATATCAGGGCTGCCTTCACAAAGTATCCTGCTGTACTACCGCGGATACCGAGGTCAAGCAACGGACCATATATATCCTGTACCAGGCTGATCATTTTTTCTCTCCGCGATCGCGCGCCGAGTCGAGCAGTTTGCGAAGCCGCTCGTATTCGGCATCGGATATTTTCGTTCCGGACATGCTCAACAAAGTGGCTACCACCTGTTCGACCGAATCTTCAAAAAACGTCTTTGCCAGATGCATAAGCGCCGACCGACTTGCGGCCGTGTGACTGATGGTGGGCGAGTAGAGGTACGCTTTGCCGTCGCGCCGATGTTTCACCAGCCCCTTTTCTTCGAGCACAACAAGCAGCGCCCGCACCGACGAGTAGCTCGGCGGGTCCGAAAGGGCGGCATGAACCTCCGCTGCTTTGGCCTCGCCCGAGCGATACAGAATATCCATTATCTGTCCTTCGCGTCGGCTGAGCCGCTTAAGATTCTGTTTCTTCATTGTTCGATCTCCTGATAAGCGACGGATTGGCCGGTCGGCCCGTGCATCCCTTTCTGCTAAAAAATTAGCATTAATTTGTGCTTTAGTCAAGTGATAAATGCTAATTTTTTAGCAGAACAAGAGAGGGGAGAAGGTAGGAGTTGGGGAACAAAGAAGGCCGGGCGGACGATCTCCACCCGGCCTGTCAGTAGGATAGTACGGAAGCCTAACAGCAGTGAATCCGGACCTTCTCCTGGTCGCTGTCGATATCGATCGAGTTCTCGCGGAGGGCCTCGATAAGCTGATCGATCTTCTCCGCATCCAGCTTACCCAGGTCGAGATCGACGCCGTGGGAGGACAGATGTTCGCTGAGCTTTCCCTTCGCCCCTTCCGGCATGAGTGAGCCGATCTTGATGCCGGCCTTGAGCAGGACGAGCGGAATCTTGATATCGACATTTTTGTGTCGATGTTCGGAATCCGGATCTGCTTTTACCTGGACGCAAAGGTATTTGGCTTTGCCGTCCGCGTAGCTGCCGGCAGCCGCCTTCTCAGGCTTCGGTCCGGATTCTTCCAGAGCCGCCAGAAGCCGTTCGGCCTCATCGGCGTTGATCTTGCCGTCGGCAAGCATCTGCAGAATCTGCCTTCTTGAATCATTCATCGCTATCTCCTTCTTTTAATCTTCGAATTGCTTCTTCAACGTTGATTTCTCCTCGTTCCAGCCGGTCGAGAGCATCGGATTTTTGCGGAATTTCCTCGACGTGCACGAAATCGAGTTGCTCCGAGATCCGGTTCAGCCGGCTCTTCACTGTGGGATAACTTATCCCAAAATGCTTTTCCATTTGCTTGATTGAACCGTGGGACTTGATGAAAACGGCAGCAAACACCTGATCTTCGGCCGACAACTTCGCCAACGGCGGCAGCTCAAACCGGCCTTCAATGGCGATATCCTCCCCCTCAACCTCGACTTTGCGCACCGTGATCGACTTTCCCCCGGTCAATTTCGTCAGATATGTCCAGTCTTTCTTCATCGTTTTCGCCTTTAGCTTGAGTTTCTTAATTTTGATACGCACAGATATTAAAATAGTTACACAAGAACAAGCAAAATATTGTAAAAATGAAGAAATAATACCAATATTATTGATTTATTTCACGGGGGACATGGGTAAGTCTCAGGCGCAATAGCCTGATCTTGTTGTCACATAACATTGTAAGAAAAATGGAGCGCAATTGGCAGGTTGACACCCGCTTGGGTGTCAATATTAGGAAGATGATTGGGTTGTGGCGGGTCGACACCCGAGAGGGTATCGACATATCACGGTCCGCCGGCTCAGTCGCTGGTCATGATAAACAGCGGCTGCATCTCGAACGAGCTGTAAATCGGCCGGAGACGGTCGGTCTTGTAGTGCTTCTGGACATTGACCAGTTTCTTCTTGCTCGTCACCACATCGATCGGCGTGTTGTCATATCGTCCATTCTTGAGTACGACCAATCTGCCGTGGACTCCTTTGAGCACCAGATCGAAAGCAAGGTTGCCGTATGCCATCGGCACGATAGCATCGATTGCATCCGGATCGCCGCCTCGAACCAGGTAGCCCAACTTCTGCGTGATCACATTGGTCGGCTTGCCGTTGTTGTATTTGGGAGAGAGCTCTTTCAATCGTGCCGACACCATCTCTCCGATCCCGCCGAGTTTGGCATGACCGTAATCGTCCTTCTCCGTATTTGAGAACACCATCTCGCCACCATCGAACATCGCCCCCTCAGAAACGAGAACGACCGAATAGTGGCTCGGATTATGGTTGCGATCGTAGGTCAGTAGTTCCGTCAGCAGTTCGACATTGAACTTGTACTCGGGGATCAGGCAACGGTGGGCAGCGCCGGCCATGGTCGGAAGCATCGCGGTGAATCCGGCGTACCTTCCGAATACTTCCACGACAAGAAACCGCTCGTGCGAACCGGCGGAGGTTCGGAGACTGTTGATCATCTGGATCGTGCGGGTAACGCAGGTGCTGAAGCCGATGCAGTAGTCGGTCCCGGGGACGTCGTTGTCCATCGTCTTGGGAATCGCAATAACCTTGACGCCTTCCTTGTACAGGCGCACGGCGTAACTGAGGGTATCGTCACCGCCGATCGGGATAAGGTGATCGATGCCGAGGAAATCAAGGTTCTGCGTGACTTCTTCGGTCAAATCGTTCATGTCATCTTTGTACTTGTCCTGGAGGTGCTCCGGGACTTTCGCCCGGGCGACTTTCCCCGGATGGGTCCGGGAGCTGTGCAGAAAAGTCCCGCCGGTTCGGGCGGCCTTGTTCACGATCTCTTCGGTCAGCACCTGGAAATTCTCGCTGTTGTCAGCTTGGTGGTCCCGGATGACGCTCATAAGACCGGCCCATCCGCGACGGATGCCAACGACCCGATATCCTTCTCGAAGTGCTCGGACGGTCACCGCGCGAATTGCCGGGTTAAGTCCCGGAACATCGCCGCCACCCGTCAGAATGCCAATAACCCCTTTGTGATCATTTATGTTAGCCATACCAATCCTCAGCTCTAAACTGTTTGTTCCT
Source organism: uncultured Ignavibacteriales bacterium (assembly GCA_964520865.1). Classification (GTDB taxonomy): domain Bacteria; phylum Zixibacteria; class MSB-5A5; order GN15; family FEB-12; genus CAVQCT01. The sequence continues at coordinate 28,774 of CAZFOY010000027.1, forward strand.
GGAGTCGTTATAGTTTATCGGCAGTTACTTACGATTTCCTATAACCAAAATGCAAGGCGGTGGTTTCCTGTCCACAGACAAACAAGAATTCCCGGATCGCATTAGTCTATTCTTTTGGAGGCTTCAGATCGCCCTCTCGGGCAGTCGGGGGGAGATCAGAACTCCCATTCCCATTTGATGCCGAGCGACGGTAACAGCCGAAACCAGTAGTACGGCGTTCTGATGAGATCGTAGCTTGAGCCGGTGCGGCGATAACGCCAGTCGAACGTCCGCATATTGTGATGGTTGTACAGATTCACGACCTCGGCAAAAAACGAAAGAGTTCCGTGACTGATGTCAAAAGCCCTGCTGATCCGAATATCGAGGCGGTGATACGCGAGCAATCGCGACGAGTAAGGGGTATCGAGGGTAGGATAGTAATATACGTTGCCCCGTGAGTACCGCTCTTCCTGAATGCCGTAATCGGTGTACGGTGTGCCGGAGTGATATTGCCAGGCGGCGTTGAGGCGCCATGCCCGGCCGGGTTTGTAACCGATATCGGTGTAGATAGTATGCCGTTGGTCATATGGACCGGGAGCGTCCTGGTCGTACAAAACTGTCCGACCGTTGAACGTGTATGTCTGAATGTGGTCCGTAATCTTCGCATAAGCGTAGCTCACCCACCAGGAGAATCTTCGCGATGGATCGGACTTAGCGTAAATCTCGATTCCCCGGGCTGTCTCTCGTGAGATAAGCAACTTCGAGCGATCGGGTTGCGCTTCGACGAAGTCGTTGAGTGGAATAGACAGGTTACGATAGCGAGGGCGCAGGTTTTTCAATCCGCGGTAGTAGGCCTCGATTCTCAATCGCAACTTGTTGGAAAACTCGTGCTCGAATCCGAGCACTCGATGCTCGGCGATGTCGGCTGGATGGAAAGTCGAATCGCCGTCGGGTATATCAAGTGCGTACAGCTCCTGGCTCTGGGCGTAGCGACCCCAGGCAAATCTAAGGGAGCTGTTCGGGCTCAGGCGAAGCACCAGACTGCTCCGCGGACTAAGCAGCCGATCCCCCGCATACGACCGGGTATCGTACCGCATTCCGAGTTCCAGTGTCAGCGACGAGACCGGCGAAACTCTGGCCGAGAGATAGGAACCAAATTGACGGCCGTCAGCCGCCGGACTCAACAAACGATTATACCTGCGATACAAGCCAAGAAAGTCAACATAGACAAGAGCCCGATAATCGTAATCGGACTTGACCGCCTTCAGATCGACTCCTCCTTGCAACAACACCGCCCGGCTCATTTCGACTTCAACATCCTCCTTGATCTGCTGATAACGAAAGTTCCGGTAGTCGTTGATTTTGTACTGAAGGCTGCCGTAAGGCGTATCATAGGAGATGCCGATTCGATGATGTGTCAGGCTGCCGGTCCGTAGAATCGATGTAGCGGCCAGACGACGACTGAATCCCGAGCGCAGCTTGACCCAAAAATTGCCGTTCGAGTACCGGGTATTGGCGCTATCCCTTTGCTCGTCGCTGAATATCAATTTATCGTTTCCGTACAGAAAATTGAGTGAGAGCATATGCCGTCTTGTCAGACGGTACTGCACACTCGCATAGGTGTCATAGTAGACAGGCGAAACCGTGGCGGTGTCCTCATCCATCAGCTTCTGGACGAGATCCACATAGCCGCGCCGAGCCGACACGAGCCATCCCCCTCGGCCTGACGCAATCGGCCCTTCGGCCGAGACATGGGCGTCGGTAAAACTTACCCCTCCTGTCACGCGATGCCGGGCCGGTGAGGGAGCCCTTGGCGTGATACTGAAGACTCCGCCGAGACGGTCTCCGTACGCTGCGGAAAAGCCGCCCGTCATGAGTTCAACCCCTTGAATCAAATCGATGTCGATTATCGATAGGGCGCCACCATCGACATCTCTCAGATGAAACGGTTCGTACAGCTGAAGGCCGTCGAACAACCCCAAAATCTGTTCGTGCTCGCTCCCTCGAACGCTGAACCGAGCAGAGAAGTCATTGGCGGTAACCCCGGGAAGGCGTGTCACAGCGCGATAAATGTCCTCGCCGAAATGGGGGATGCTCTGTATGTCCTCCCGCGTCAACGTCTGACCGGAAACCGGCTCCGTTCCCATAATCGAGAAAGTACCGGGTGTGACGGTGATATCCCGAACTGAGACAGGATGCGGGTGAAGTGAAACGACCATGCTCGTATCGGCCCCGGCTGCAAGATCAATCGGGCCGACGACTGCGTTATCGTAGCCGACATGGCTGAAGCGAAGCCAATACTTTCCCGGAGCAAGATTGCCGAGGAGGAACCTTCCGGAGCTATCGGAAACCGTACCTTCGTTTCTTCCCGGCATCGATACGCTGACGGAGGGAAGAGGTGTGTACGAGGAATCCTCGATTATCTTCCCTGATATGCTCCCACTATCGGCCCAACCACCCTGGACAGAGATAATCAGGATAAAGCCGGCAAGGAGTGCCTGAAGTCGGCGGGTTTGACCACCGGATAGCCGTTTCGCGATGCGGTCGATTCGATTTCGCATTCCCTGTCCTCTGAAGCAGTGAGACTCCCCAGCGTGATTCGGTTCACGGCGGAAATAAACCCAAAAGAGGAACGTATTTCAACGAAATTCGTTGAATGACCCGACCAGAGCGCTTGAAACATTTATGTAAGTGCTTACGTAGTTATGTAGGTTGAGTTGAATCGAGATTGGAGTAACGAATATGGATATGATAGAACAACTGGGCGGGCTGGCCCTGGCGAGTCGATTGAAGCGGCTTGCCGAGCGGCTCGGCCGGGATGTATCGCGAGTATACGATGAGCACGAAATCGAATTCCATGCCCGCTGGTTTCCGCTGATGTATCTGCTTCGGGATACCCCGCGCCTGGCCGTAACCGAGATTGCAGAGAAACTCGGCATGACGCATCCCTCGGTCAATCAGATTGCCGGTCAGATGACCCGGCACGGACTGCTCAAGATCTCAGGCGATGCTTCGGACGGCCGAAGACGCCTGCTAAGTTTGAGCCCGAAGGGGCGAACTATAGTCAAGCGTCTGCAGCCGGTCTGGGAAACGATCCGGAAGGCGAACGAAGATCTGCTTGCCGAAGCAGGGGGCGGGTTTCTAAAACAACTCCGTTCTCTCGAGCAGGCGCTCGATCGTCGAGAGATGTACGATCGGGTAACTGATCTCGTGAATCCCGGAGCCAAACAGAAGACAAATCAGGGTATCGGAAACAAGAGGAGGAAGAGATGAAGAGGAATGTTCATTTCAACACGAACTTCAGTCCAAAAACAAACCTGGAGACAATTCATGTCGTGGCCGTATGGCTATTCCTATTTGTGGCGGTCGGCCTCGCGTTCTTGCCGTTGACGGCGCACGCCCAGGGGACGTCCGGGCCCGACGACAAGCCGGTACCGGTGGATCACAAAACGCAGGGTGAAATAATAGACAGCATATCCGCATCGCTGAATGAGATCTATGTCTTCCCGAAAGTTGCGAAAGAGATGGAAAAACTGATGCGGAAGCAGTACAAAGATCACGCCTACGACACGCTCAAGGATCTGCAAAGCTTCACGCGTCAACTCACGGACGACATGCGATCAATTAGCCACGACAAGCATCTGTCCACGAGGTACGTGACCGACGAAGAGATAGCCAGCCTGCAGCCGGATTCCTTGACTCCGGAGGAGCATCAGAAGTATCTGACGGAACTGGAGCGGCGTAATTTCGGCTTCTACAAAGTGGAACACCTTCCGGGAAATATCGGCTATCTTGACCTTCGCAACTTCTATGACGCGGCCAATGCCGGACCGACCGCGGTCGCGGCTATGAATTTGCTCGCCAACAGCGACGCCGTGATAATCGACCTTCGGCAGAACGGCGGAGGTTCACCCTCGATGATTCAGTTGATCTCCAGTTATTTTCTGAAAGAGCCACAGCACCTGAACAGCTTCTACATTCGCCAGACCGATTCCATCAGGCAATTCTGGAGTTCTGCCTGGGTGCCGGGGAAACCTATGTACGATGTTGACCTGTACGTCCTCACCAGTTCTTACACCTTCTCGGCGGCCGAAGAGTTCACCTACGATATGAAGAACCTCAAACGCGCGACGATAGTGGGTGAGACCACCGGCGGGGGAGCGCACCCGGTTGAAGCCACCGTCTATCCGAATCTTCACGTCGGCTTGCGGGTCCCGTTCGGCCGGGCGATCAACCCTGTCTCCGGGACGAACTGGGAGGGGACCGGTGTTGAGCCGGATATTAAAGTACCCGCGGATAATGCGCTGGATGCTGCTAAGCTTGACGCGCTCAAGAAGATCGAAGCGAGAACTACCGACGAGGAGAGGCTGCGTTTGCTCAAATGGAACGAATCGATGTTAGCGTCGATCCTGAATCCGGTGCAAGTCGATACGACCTTGCTGAAGACCTATGTCGGAACGTACGGGGAACGGACGATCACATACGAGGATGGAAAGCTCTTCTATCAGAGAGTGAATCGTCCGAAAATGCAGATGATTCCGATGGCGAACGATCTCTTTCGCTTCGACGATCTTGACTATTTCAAGTTGAAAGTAGTCACCGACTCGGACGGCAATCCCACCGAGTTGGTCGGGCTATACGACAACGGTCACACCGACAATTCTCCCCGCGACAGATAGACAAAACAAACAGGCCCGTTCTTGCAACGGGCCTGTCAACTGCAGCTGCTACTGTCAGTTTATAGGGTAAAAGCGAGGAAAAATCCTTGATCCCCACGCTGAATGCGCATCAGGAGAGTATCACCCTTCTTGATGCCCTTCAGGGTAGCGGCAAATTCATCCACGTTCTCAATCCGTTGTCTGTTGATCGAGAAGATCATGTCGCCTTCTTCGAGACCGGCCAGGGCTGCCGAGCTCTTCTTGTCGATTGAAGTGACGATGACTCCGCGCAGGCTCGAACTGAGTCCGTACTTCCTGGCCAGATCGCTGGTTGAATTACTCACTTTGAAGCCCAGAAGCTGCTGATAGTTCCCGCCAAGAGCGGCCAGAGCACCTTCCGAAGGCATTTCGCCGAGCTTCACCGTGATATCCATCGGCTTGCCATCACGTACGACGCCGAGCTTCACTTCCGTACCGGGCTGCATCGAGCTGATAGCACTTCTGAAAGTGGAGGAATTGTCGATCGTGTTGCCGTTGAGGGTCTCGACAACATCACCGGCCTGAAGTCCCGCCTTGGATGCCGGGCTGTCCTTGAGCACATCGCCGATCAGCGCGCCATTCAGGCTCTTGAGATCCATGGCTTTGCCGATCTTGTTGCTGATGTCCTGAATAGTCACACCGAGCCAGCCGCGAACGACCTTGCCGTTTTTGAGCAGCGAATTCATAATAGCGACCGCCATGTTCGACGGGACCGCGAAACTTATGCCCTGGAAACCGCCGCTGCGTGTTGCAATTGCACTGTTGAGTCCAACGAGTTCGCCGTTCATGTTGACGAGCGCTCCTCCGGAATTCCCCGGATTGATAGCCGCATCGGTCTGAATGAAGTCTTCGTAACCTGAATCGGTAAGTCCGATATTTGAACGTCCGGTCGCACTGACGATTCCCTGAGTCACCGTCTGCGCCAGATTCTCACTCAACGGGCTGCCGACAGCCATTACCATTTCGCCTACGCGAAGGCTGTCGGAATTACCGATCTTGATTACCGGAAGATCCATAGCGTCGATTTTGATCACCGCGACATCGGTCTTCGGATCGGCACCTATAATCTTGGCGGTATACTGCTTCTTGTCCGACGTGCGAACGTAGATACTGTCGGCGTTCGCAATAACGTGGTTATTGGTCAGAATGCGTCCGTCAGAGCTGACGATAACGCCGGATCCCATCCCTTCCTGCTTATACTGCTGCGCGGGACCGTTTCCCTGTTGGTCCCCGAAGAAGTTGAAGAAGGGATTCATCATCGGATTCTGCTGCACCTCGTACGTCTTTTCGGTGAATACCGTTACCACGGTCGGCTTAACTTCGGCCGCGATAGCGACAAACGCGTTGTTGAGATCGGCGAGGCTGCCGATCGGCCGCTGCGAAGCGGGGACGGACATCGCTGTCGTTGCGTTCACGGTGCTAGAGGTCTGTCTGTGGGTCGAGTGGATGTCCGGGAGGAATACATACGCCAGTACCATCAGGCCGAGCATCAGGATCACCAGTTTGAGATTCAATTTGTTCACTTGCGTCAACCTCCTTAGGTTTTGCTGAATCGTAAGTACTTATACAACGATTTTTCCGCAACTGTTCCCCGGACCGGTTCTCTCAATCATCAAACCCGGCGACATTAATAGTCACACCCGCGGGCGTTCGGCCGCCAAAATCAATGAACCGCTTGCCGGTAAGGTGAAAGTGGATAATAAAAGCCTGCTTTCCGCGAAGGCGTTTTTTTTGCTGTGCCCTGATGGCAGACCCGGCCGGACTTTTCCGGTCAGGTGGGAACAGTTTTCCCGTTTCAATCTGAAACAGGCCCCGACGAGACTGTTCGTAATCACCATATCACCTTGATTATTAACGTGTTACGTGAGACCTTCGAGGGTCGGCACACGGCTTGATATAGGTACATGCAAACGAAGGAAGAAAAGGAATTCAACATGTACCGGATGAAACACCCTAAGAAGAGAAGTAAGAAGTCGTCGCCGTTTTTCGCGATCGTGCCGAGCGGTGAGACCCTGGTCGGTATTCTTACCAGCCCGAAAGCAGTGGTCGACAGATTCAAGAAGAACAAAGGGGACGCCAGAAAGATCTATCGCGTAAATAATAATTAAGCCTTCAAGCTCTCATGAAGCTCTTTTCGAGACATAGAGCGCCCAACAAAAAACGGAACGACATAGGATTTGTCGTTCCGTTTTTCATTGCAACCTTTTCGATGGATCCGTGTTGTAGGAAAAGGTAAATTGTATCCTTGTCAGACGGCAGTTATCTGTTCGCGGCTGCGCTTGAACACGAACCTGTGTACTCGTGGGAAGGCCTGTGTAAGATCCTCGCGGAAGCTGTCGAAAGCGGGGTCGATCTTGTTGTCGCGTCTGCGCCGAAGACTGTCGGCCACCAAACACCCCAGGCTCATCATTAATGTAGAGAGAAAGGCGACCAGAAAGAGCATTCGGGTCCGAAACGGCCCTGACTTGCGTATCGGCAGCGAAGGGGTATCGAGTGTGCGAACAATCGGTACGTCTTTCTGAGCATCGAGCTTGGCAATCTCGTACTGTTGTGTCAGATAACCGTAAGCCTTGGTCCTGATCTCCACTTCGCGCTGGAGTCTTGTGAGTTCCTTGACCATCTCACCGTTAGTAGAGCCGAACCAGTTCTGGTTCTTGGATTGAAACTGCTGAAGAGCGTCTTCTGCGTCTTTCAACTGCTGCGCCTGTTGGGCAAGCTGAGTCGAGAGATAGCGGGTGTTTTCTTTCGCCTGCGAGCGGCGTTTGTACATATTGAAGTTCTCCAGCTCGGTCAGGTATCTCGATAAGACCGCCTGGGACAGAGTAGGATACTCGGTCTCCACGGCAACCTTGATGATGCCGGTCTTCTTGTCGAGATCGACCGAAAACAGTCCATCCAGGGCCTGATACTCTTTATCCCGGTCGGATTTATTCAGATAGGAAGCAAGCGATGTATCAACCTGTTTGTCTCCCATCAGAAAACGATACTTCGCATCCAGTACACCGTCGGCAACCGTTCGTGAGACCAGAATGCTCGGATACAGTTCGGACGAGTTTTCATCGGCCGTCATGGCTGTACCCAATCCGGCGAGCGATTTCAAATCAGCCAGTTTGTCCTGCGAGCCGGAGGGGAGGATCGATGCCCGTGATGTATACCGGTTGGGCAGCATCAGAAGAATTCCTGCGGTCAGGAGGATCACGATGCCGACCGTATAGCCGATCACCCGCTTGTATCGCAACAGGGATGATCCAAGCTCAAAAAGATTTATTTCTCGGGATGTGCGATGATTCGTGACCACAGATCGTTTCATCTCCGGGGAGTCATCGCCACTGTCAGATGCGAGTCTGTTACGCATGCATTCTCCTTATAGGTAATCACTTTACGTAATACAAACGGCGTGCCCACCGCCTCTACAAAGCGAGTGCTATAAGATCATACAATACAGCGCATTACAACCCGTCAGTCGAGGCCGACCAACCTTGACTTGAAGTTTGTCGAATTTCTTTCCGTTTTGCCGGGAAATAAATTCCGATGTGATCGCTTGCGGGAAAGCCCCTAATCGTTCTCCGGGGAATCGGTCTGGTCGGAGGTGATGGCCTGAAGAATGTCGGCGTCAACTGACCGGCTCTGTTTCCTCCGTCCGTCGATTTCAACCAGGTGAGCGTGAATTGCCCGATCCACGAACTGTTTGAACTCCCTACGGAACCGATCGGCGGAGAACTTGAGCGCGTGCTGACGGATTTCGGCGGGATCAAACCGATCAAGCCTCGCTTCGAACTGCCGAATGGTCTCCGCAATCGCTTCCGGTTCCTGCCGGTCGAAAAACATGCCCGTCTCAAGCTCCCTGACTGTTTCCATGCAGCCACCTTTGCCGAATGCGATCACAGGTGTTCCGCTGGCCTGAGCTTCAAGCGGCACTATCCCGAAATCTTCTTCGGCGGCAAAGACGAAGGCCCGGGCACGTCGCATGTACGATTTCAGAATATCAGAGGTTTGGTAGCCAAGGAGGGTGACGTTCGGTCCGGCCTTGGCCTTCACTCGTTTGAATTCCGGACCATCCCCGATTATCACGAGACGCTTGTCAGGAAGGTGCGAGAATGCTTCGGCGATAAGGTCCATCCGTTTATATGGTACCATGCGTGAAGCGGTCAGATAAAAGTCTTCTTTCTGCTCCTGCAGTTGGATGGCGTCGACGTCGACCGGCGGATAAATGACCGATGCATGTCTTCGATAGACCTTTTGTATGCGCCGGGCAATATAATCCGAAATCGCAATAAATTCATCCACCCCGGCGGCGGTGCGATAGTCCCACAGGCGAATGCGATGAAGCACGTAGCGGACGAACCAGCTCTTTGGGCCGCGCTCGAGATCGGATTGGCGAAGATACTGGTGCATCATGTCCCAGGCATAGCGAATCGGAGAATAGACGTACGATATATGCAGCTGATCCGGTCCGGTGATGACACCCTTGGCACAGGCATAAGAACTTGAAATAACGACATCGTATCCGGATAAATCAAGCTGTTCGACCGCCAGCGGCATGAGCGGGAGATAACTTCGATACTTGGATCGCGCGAACGGAAACCGCTGAAGGAAGGAAGTCGTCACCCGTTTGTTCTGGATGAAAGCACGTGCGTTCTCTGGTATGAAATCGTAAAGAGCGAACAGATCGGCTTCGGGATAAACTTTGAGGATCTGCTCGAGCGTGCGTTCCGCCCCGCCATAGGTGATCAGCCAGTCATGAACGACTGCTATTTTCATCTTTGCGCGATTCCCTTCGCGATTTCAATAATTATCTCGGCCGACTTCTCCCACGAGAACTCTCCGGCCCGCATCCTGCCTCGTGTGCGAAGATCGTTCATTTTAGACTTATCGGCAAGGAGCGTTCGCATTTTACCCGCGATATCATCTATATCAGTCGGATCGCAGTACTCGGCCGCATCGCCGCACACTTCGGGCAGCGATGCCGCATGCGACACGAGACAGGGGCACCCGGCTGCCATTGCTTCCAGCGGCGGAAGGCCAAACCCTTCGTACAAAGAAGGATAGACAAACAGCTCGGCGTTCGCGTACAGTCCGCGAAGACGATGATCGTCGACACTTCCGGCCAGCACCACATTTTGATGCGATTTGAGGATCGCTCCAAGCCCCGATCGGTTGAAAACTGCGGAATTGTCCGCTCCCACCACCACAAGTTTGAGATCGGATCGGTTCAGCTTAAGAAATGCTTGGACAAGTCGATTCAGATTCTTTCGTGGATCGAACGAGGCGACCGTTAGAATGTACGGTCCGTCAGCATCTCTCACCGCTTCAGTCTCATCGCCGGCCAGATCGGATGGAACCGCGCAAGGCACCACCTCGATCTTGGATCTGTCGACGAGGGTCATCTGCGCTATTTCATCACGGGCGAACAAGCTGTCCGTGAGAATGACCTCGGCGCGCCTGGCGATCATCGGGATCAGCAGTCGGTATACTGTGCTGAATCGAAGAGAGTACCATTCCGGGTGTCGGAGTGGCGCGGTGTCGTGGATCGTTACTATTTGCGGACCATAGTAGAGCGGAGCCATATTGGCGAGGCTGATGAGCAGTTCTCCGCGATGACGCTTTCTTAAGTATCGCGGCAACTCGATCTGTTCCCAGTAATATCCGGTTCGTGCGCCGAATATTGTTGGATTCAGAATCTCTGCAATCTCGTGATTGACGATCTTGCGGGGTGCGACAAACGTTATGTTCGGATGAATTGTCTTAAGGGCTCTGCTTATCTCGATCGCATGACGCTGTACGCCGGTCACCGGCTGGGAAAGAAACCTTGCGTTAACGATCATCTCGCGGTTCTCGTTGTTCGATCGCCAGCAACATGCCGAGTGACATGGTAAGAGGCGAGGATTCTACGACATTCATGGTCGCTCCGAAGGCCAGCAAACTCAGCAAAAAGAATGTGGGGACAAGCCGATCCGCACGGGCCGCGTTTAGCCGGAATATCCGCACCAAGAGCCATATGACAAAACCGACCAGTACAATCAATCCGAATTGCACAAACAGATACAGGTATACATTGTCGGCCGAGTTATAAGCGGGCAGTTCAAAATAAAGTTGAGCGGTGCCAATGCCTCCCAGGCCGCGCCCGGTGAGGAACATGACTCCGCTCCGCATGAGGTCGTAGGCGGCCGGCCACATATTCTCCATCCGGTCGATGTAGGACAATGACAGCGCGTTGACTATCAGGTTGTCGGATTGCAGGTGATCGGTGATAAATGAGGGAGAGATCAGGGAAACAATCGGCGGCAAGATTCCATACAATAGCAGGAACAACAACAGGATCTTCACTCCGACTCTGATGGCATTTTTCAGCCGCGACCTGGCAGCCCGTACCAGACCGTAGACAATCAACAGAATCAGAATGGCGAAGATTGTTGATTTCGAGGTCGTGACAATGATACCGATAGTTGCGAGAATCATCAACAAAACGTCAACGACTCGAACCAATCTTGTGCGCGAGATAAGGCCCGAACTGATCGAAACGAGATAGAGCATGACGATTACATAAAGGTCGGTAGCTGTTCCGAACGAACTGCGCCCGAATCCGGCCAGACGCGAAAGTCCGAACGTCCCCCACTGCCGGGAGCCTTCGATCGAGGTTCCGGCCAGCTCGTATGCGAATCCGCTCCAGGGAACCGTGATCACGAGATCGAGTACCAGGCCGAGCAAAATGACCGGCACGACAATGTGAAACAGTCGTGAGAATGACGACTGCTTGACTTCAAGCAGCAGCATTGCCATGAACCCGACAAGAAACGGAAGATAGATCTTTGCGCCGAAAGCAACCTGGCCGAACGACAATCCATTGGCGATGCCGACTATCAGTCCGAAGAACAACAGCACGAGCAGGATCATGAGCGTGCGATTGGCAGCGAAACGCGCAATCGTCAGGAGGACGAAATAAGCGAAGATAGCGAGGAGGATCGTGTCCTTGGCGTAGACAAGAAACGGCACACCGGCAACTGCGCACAAGTAACGCAAGGCTCCATCAGTAGCCTGCAGCAGGAACCAAACGACTATGAGCAGTTCGGCGGCGCGTTTCATTTCAACACCTTCTCGTAAACATCGACATACTGACTTACAATTTTTTCGGTTGCGTAATTTTGAGCGCGCTGAATGCAGTTAGAACGCATTTGGCCGACAAGTTCCGGGTGGTCAAGATATCGTATCATACGTTCGCTCAGGTCGCCCGGGCGTCCCGGATTGAACACTGTCCCCGTTTCGTTTTCAACAACAGCTTCGGGAATTCCTCCCTGACTCGAGACGATTGCAGGTACTCCATAAGAATACCCTTCGATCACCGCTCTTGGAAACGCTTCGTGACAGAGTGATGGCAGAACATTGAGGTCGATCGATGCAAAGATCTCTTTCGGATCGGCGAATCCGGCAAACTCGATCCGGGGATCGTTGTATTTATCGCGAAGGCGTTTCTCGTACGTATCATCGAACGGCTTGCCGTAAATCTTCAAACGAGCGTTTTTGTGATTGAGGGATCGGAATGCACGGAGCAGGAGTTCGACCCCTTTATGCGGGGAAATTTCACCTACAAATCCGAACGTGAGATACCCGTCTTTCGGCCGGTCGGAGGGTCCGTTGTCGTTCGTGACAACCGGGTTATAGATGCACTGTTTCACCCCCGCCTTTTCAAAATAACCGTGGTCAAGATGCCATTTGAGGACATATTCGCTTACCCCGGTCACTCCGGTCACCAGACCGGATAACCGCTTTCGCACAACCGAATACAACTTACATGACAAGCACTGCGAGACGCATCCTTTGCCGTTTCGGAACATGGCCGATCTCACGCAGCCCAAATACATGTCGCGGATTGTGTGAACAATCGGAATGTTCGCCGCCTTTGCCGCTCTCCACACGGCAGGTGAGAAGCCGCTGAGATTGGCGGTATGGACGATATCAGGCTTCTCGACCTTCAGCACCGGCGCCAGCAGCGAAGGTGTAAACGGATTGTCGGTGTCTATGGTGTGCCAGATCGGTTTTAGTAAGGCAGATGCGCTCCTTGCATTCTTGACCCAGTATAGGTTTGGAACCTTGAGATAATGAACCGTGACTCCGTTGACGGTGCTGGTGGAACTCTTGTCGGAGGTGCAAACCACGGAGGTCCGTACTCCCGCCGCCGCGAGCCCTTCGGCAAGAATCTGTGTGGACCGTTCGGCACCGCCGACGATATTGGGAGAGTAGAGAGAATTTACAAGTAAGACGTTCATATCGACTACAACTCATAGCTGAGGCGGACACAGTTTTCCCAGGTGAATGTCGCAGCACGTTCTTTGGCCTTTTGTCCGAGCTGTCTGGTCCGATCAGGATGGATCAATAAGTCGGTCAGCGCTTCGCTGTAGGCAGGGACATTCATCGGTTCAACCAACACGCCGGTCTGATCGTGCACCACAACTTCGGGAATGGCGCCAATCGAAGAAGCGACTGAGGGAAGGCCCTGCGCCGCAGCCTCAAGATAAACCAGACCGAACCCTTCGACCTTGCCCGGATTCGGTTCGCCCGGCATGCAAAACAGATAAGCATTGGCGTAGAGTGATCGAAGCTCGTTTTCGGAAACCATCCCCGTGAAGACCACGGGAACATCGACTTTCGAAGCGAGTTGACGAAGCTCTTCGAGGTATCCGGGGTTTTGTGCTTCGCCGGTCGCTACATAGGCGACCGATGATCGGATGTCAGCAGGCAGGGAGGCGAGGCTCTGAAGCACCACTCGATGCCCCTTCCGCTCGTCCAGACGTGAGACGGTAAGCAGGATTTTCTTCTCAGGCGGTATGTTGAATTTCGTTCTGATTCCGTTCGGACCACCGGGTGGATCGAAGAAACTATCATCGACACCAAGCGGCGTCACTTGCACTTTCGCGGCATCGACCTCGGAATGACGACTTAGCAGGAGAGTTTTGGTGAACTGACTTATGGCGAGGAGTCTCGATGGCGCGACGAACAGTTTGCCTCCTGACAGATATCTGACCTGCCGCGACCCAGCTACGCCAAGAACCTCCGTGCCATAGACAGTCGCTATGAACGGAATGTCTTTGAATCTGTTGAGTAGCGTCAGGGCAAGGCAGTTGGGCCAGTCGACGGCATGAATGATATCATACGATTCCTTGCTGACCAACTTCCGAATTCGTTGCACCAGTGCCGGGAACTGACGGGTTGTGTAGACCGTGCCTTTGAACCGCCTGACTTCGAAAGGGAATTGATCTTCTTCATCTTCTCTTTGCTGCTGTTTGAAATCGGGCGCGACTACCGTTACATCGCAGCCGAGTTTGTGCGCGCCAAGGGCAAGTTGCGCGGTATACCGGCCAATCCCGGCGCGATAGGGGGGAAACTCAAATGTCAGTATCAGAATCCGCTTACTCATTCAGGTAAGAGAACTCCTTTTCCCCGGGTAACATCCGGCGAATTATTTGCGATAACTTTTCGCGTTCGCTCTTGCGGAGCATCAGTCGGTAGCCGGCGAAGCCGAGTGTTGCTACCGCCAGCGAGGTTAGCCCGATTCTTACCTCAAGTGCTGGAAGTAAAGATATTCCATATCCGACCAAGGGAACCATCGCCGACCAGACCATCACTGCCGTCGCGCTCATGTGGCGCGTTCCCTCGCGGTAGCCGACCAGTGGATGCGCCAGATAGAAGAGGATGGTGGTATCGACCGCCAGGCGGAGAGTCCAGACGGAGGCTGCACCGACAATTCCATAGGTGCGAGTGGCCAGAAGCAGCGCCGGTATGTAAATCGGCAATTCTATAAGGAACCGTTTTGACGCAAGATCCGGGCGTCCGACCGCTTGTATTGCGTTCTGAGGAACCCGTCCGACCGATGAAAACAGAATCCCTGCACCGAGAATCTGGAGAATCACGGCGCTGTGTCGTGCGATTTCATGTCCCAGCCAGAGGTCGAATATCGGGCGGGCCAGGGCAACAAGAACGATCACGATCGGTGACATGAAAAGTAAAATATATCGTATCGCCGTGTCATGGAGTTTCGGCAGTCGATCGCTGCCGCTCGCGCTGTAGGCGCTGAACGCGGGAAATAATACGCCGACCAACCCGATCGGAATGATGAAGAGCTTCGTTATCGTATCGAACGGAGTGACGTAGTAAGTGACCGCGGTCAGGGTGAGAATCGATCCGATAAAGAACCTGTCCATGTTGCCCATCAACGGGGCGATGAGATTGCCTACCGTAATCCACCCGCCAAAACTAAGAAGTCGCCGGAAGTAGGGGCGGGAAAATCCCATATCTTTCAACCGTATCTCCAGAATCCTGAATCCGAATATCAGATAGAGAACCAACGCGGTCATGCGACAAAGTACCAGAACGGCGATCATCGGAACCAGGCTGTGTGAAAACAGCATGACGAAGAGCGGGGCCAGGAATGTCGCTGAGCCGGCCGGGATGCGAATTGCATTTATGACCCCGAAGCGCTGATCAGCCTCAAGAATCCCTCTTGCCCCGGCGGCCAGAATGACTATCGGTACCGAAGCGGACATCAGGAAGAACGATACCAAAGCTTCGGATTGAAGCTCCGGCGTGATGTTCAGCACGGAGTGCACGAGCCAGGGGGAAAGCGCCGCCGCCAGAATCCCTCCGCACAATCCGAAACCGAGAAGAATCAGCAGAGAGGTCAGTACCAGCGGCCCTAATTCTCTCCGTTTACCGAGCATGATGAATTCGGCCACAAATTTCGTGGTAGCCAGGCCGACTCCCAGATCGAACAGGTTGAAGTACCCCATCACCATCCAGGCCATTGAAAGCACGCCGAATCGTTCGGTTCCGGCCCCTTTGATGAGGAAAGGCACGGCCACTACGGCGACGATAAACGGGGAGATCTGGCCGGCCAGATTGTAGGCGGTGTTTTTGGCCAGCAGGCGGTTGGAGAACCGCCCGCCGCTCGCGGGCATATCGTGAGGCGGGATTTTGTTGTCTAAGGCGTCCATTCCTTGGCTTTCTTCAGAGCAGTCGTCCGTCTTGCGGCATCCTCGATCCACGGCGGCGAATTTGCCCCTCCTCGGTCGCCGAAGCAGATCGAACCCGTCCAATGCCGATTGTGGCGCCCCTGTCTCTTTCCCGTAACTCGCTGTGCGGTCCGGCGGAGCGCACTTCCCTGAAGCATATCCTTATGTCTCACAGATCGCGCCCGGTGTCCTGCACAGCAAGATTCTCCGCCTTACTCCTTCTGAAGAGGCGTGTCCCCGATGCGGGAAGGCGAAGTTGCGACTGTTCTTCCGTTCTCTACTTTTCTAAGAGAAGTATATACGTTATTATAAAGTAGGGGAAAACATTAAACTTGGGGAGATGGGCATGCTCACGGTGTCGAAGTGGCTGCGGTTTGTCCTGGCCGGATTCAATGTTGTTTTGATTTGTTCGTGCTCGGGCCAGATTGGACTGGATGGCGAAAGCAAGCATGGGGATGATCCCCTTGCTATTGCCGCCACCGGCATATTGATCGAGGGGCGTCGGTTTACACTTGAAGGGCACGCCTGGCGCGATTTTATGCCCGGTCCACCCGGTGCCATGAATCGCAACCTGATAACTTCAGTGGCGGTTATAGCTCAGGATACACTCCCGTTTCCCGCCGGAGTTCGCGCCAATTCCCTCTGGATTGTCAACGGAGACACCGGCTGGAAAACTGAACTGAGTGATGAAGATCAGAAAGCGACAGGCAACAAGCTTGGCGTGGCAATTCGTAACGGCCCAATGTGGAAGACGGGCGATGTGATACGGGTGGTGGTCAGCCTCGTATCTGAAGATTCCACATTTTATCTCAAGGCACCGCCAATTAGAATTGAGGCGACGTACTGAGACTGCTCAGGCCGTCCGCTTGTGGAATCTCAGTACCGCAAAGCTGAATACAATCACGCCGAATGCGATCAGGGCATACACCTGCGGCAGCAGCTCCATGAACCCGGATCCTTTCATCATGATACTCCGGACAATCACCAGAAAATAACGCATCGGATTGATGCAGGTGACATACTGCATCCACTGCGGCATATTGGCGATCGGCGCGAAAAACCCCGAGGTCATAATCGCAAACACCGAGAAGAACCAGGCGAAGAACATTGCCTGCTGCTGGGTCGATGTAACCGTTGAAATGAACAGCCCGAGCCCGAGCGTCGTCAACAGGTAGAGCCCGGAAAGCGAGAACAGGAGCACAGGCGATCCGGCAAAGGGGATTTTGAACCAGAGGGTACCGAAAACCAGGGCCAGGATCATTTCGATAAGGCCAAGCACCGCAAAGGGGAAGAGCTTGCCGAACAACAACGTGCGGCTCGACATCGGAGTCACCAGAAGCTGCTCCAATGTTCCCCCTTCGCGCTCACGAACTACCGCCATCGAGGTCAGCATTATCGTAATCATCGTTAGCAGGGTGGCCACAATTCCCGGCACCATGAAATAGACCGACTCGGCTTCCGGGTTGTACAGCACCTGAAAGCGCAGATCGACCGGAGATTTGTAACCGGTCACCCGCGACGCATACTGCTGGACAATCCGGGCCAGATAGCCCGATCCGATTGATGTCTGATTGGCGTCGGTTCCGTCGGCAATGAGGCCGATCTTGATGCGGTCGTTCGTCGACAGCTTGTCCGAGAACCCGTGCGGGATTATCAGCGCCATGTCACTCGAAAAGCTCTGAAACCGCTGACTCAGTTCAAAGATCGGCGTCGTGGCCGGATCGGGCAAAAAGTAGTCTCCCGCCCCGGCCGAGGCAATGAAATCGCGGGAAAGCTGTGTGTGATCGAAATCGTAGACGTCCAGGCGGATCTTCTTCACATCGAGATTGACGACGTAACCGAAGAGTAGCAGCTGGATGATCGGCACCGCAAAGATGAGGCGGAGCATATTTATATCGCGAAAGACCTGTATGAATTCCTTTTTTACGAGGCCCCAGAATGCTCTGTTCATGGCTAACCTACCCTCGTTTTGAAAGTTTTCGATGCTATCAGCATGATGATCCCCATCAGAATCAGCAGATAGACTCCCTGAATCGCCAGGATGTGAAGGCCGGCGCCCTTCAGGAGGATGCCTCGGATTATGGTAACGAAATAGCGCGCGGGTACAATATGGGTAAGGGCCTGCAGAAAGACCGGCATGTTCCTGATCGGAAATACAAATCCGGTAAGCATGACCGATGGCAGAAGGGTGGTAATCAAAGCGAACATCATGGCTACCTGCTGCGTCTTGACCAGCGATGATATCAGTATCCCGAGCGAAAGTGAGGTCGCGATATAGATGAACCCGAACCCGAGCAGAAGGAGATATGATCCTTCAAACGGAACTCGGAACATGAATCTTGCCAACAGCAGGACTAAGATACCGTCGAGAAACGCGATGGCCACATACGGAAGGACCTTTCCGGATAAGATTTGAAAGGGGGTAACCGGCGTGGTAAGCAGCTGCTCCATCGTGCCGGTTTCCTTCTCGCGGGCGATCGTAATCGAGGTGAGCAATGCGGAGATCATGAGCAATATGATCGCCACCAGTCCGGGCACGAAGAAGTTCGGTGATTTGAGATCCGGATTGTAAAGCACCTGTCGGGAAATCTCGATACCGGGGAGTTTGATGCCGGGCGGAAGGCGGTCAAGCATGAACCGATTCACAATAACGTTGGCATAGTTCTGGACGGCCGCGCTCAGCGTATTGTCGGACCCGTCAACGATCATTCCGAGGGAGAACTTGTCGCCGCGTTTGAGAGCGTCGGAGAATCCCGGTTTAATGACCAGCACTGCGGTCGCTCCGGATTCTTTGAGCAGCTTGTCCGGATCCAGCTCGCTCACGATGTCCTTCGGCTTAGCGAAATATCCTGACTTATAGAACGCATCCTGGAGGTCGTGTGATGCGAGCGTCTGATCGTTATCTATCACCGATATGACTATCTGTTTGATGTCGAGGTTTATCGCGTAACCATAGAGAAAGGTCATCATAATCGGCATGACGATAACTATCATCAGAGATCTCGGGTCGCGCAAAATATGATAGAATTCTTTGAGGGCGATGAATTTGATCTTACGCATTGGCCCGCTCCTTCCCGCTGATCAGCTCGATAAACAGCTCTTCCAGATTCGGTGCGCCGTATCGGGTCACCATCTCGTGCGGTTTGCCGATCTCAACGATCTTGCCCTGGTGCATGATGGAGATTCTTCCGCAGAACTCCGCTTCGTCCATGTAGTGAGTTGTGACGAAGATCGTCACGCCCTCCTCGGCGAGGTCGTACAGAAGTTCCCAGAACTTTCGCCGATACACCGGATCGACACCGCTGGTCGGTTCATCGAGAAACAGGAGACGTGGCTTGTGAAGCAGAGCTGCTCCCAGGGCAAGACGCTGACGCCAGCCGACCGGAAGAGAGCTGGTCCGGCGGTCGATGAATTCACCGAGAGTCAATCGGTCGCTCAACTCGCTGATCCGTTCTTTGACATGCTTTCGGTCAAGATCATAAGCGGCGCCGTAGAAATTCAGATTCTCCCGCCCGGTAAGGTCCGGATAGAGCGAGAACTTTTGCGACATGTAGCCGATACTCCGTTTGATCTCCTCGGACTGCTTGAAGACGTCGAAGCCGGCCACCGTTCCTTTTCCTGAGGTGGGCAGCAGGAGGCCGCAAAGCATCCGTATGGTTGTTGTCTTTCCGGCTCCATTGGCTCCGAGGAATCCGAAAATCTCACCCTGATCGACACTGAGAGAAATATTATCGACCGCGGTGAAATCCCCGAACTTCCGAGTCAACTGCTCTATAATTACTGCCTGACTATTCATTTTCACTTCCCATCATCTGGATGAATACATCCTCGAGGTCGGGTTCGATCGGCTTGAGGTCGGAGGCGAAGAATCCAAGCTGGTTGAACTGTTGGGTGTAGTTTTCGGGGCTGTCGTTTTTTGCCAGATAAACGTGTACTCCTGAACCGAATCGACGGGCCTCGATTCCGGGTATCTGGTTCAGCGCGTCGACTGAAGTTAACGCCGACTGCGTCTCGAGGAAGAAGACCTGTCGCTCGAAGAGCTTCGGGAGATCGGCCGGAGATCCTTCGGTCAGTTTCTTGCCACGAAAGATAAAGCAGGCGCGATCGGCACGTGCAACTTCATCCATATAAGGCGTCGAAACGAGAATCGTCACACCCTGCTTCTTGA
>CAZFOY010000028.1:0-36015 GCA_964520865.1 uncultured Ignavibacteriales bacterium
TTGTAGCCCACGTCAGCGACGGGTGGCGGCAGCCATCCGGAGCGCCACGTGGGGAAGATATGTTCGGCGTCGGCCGAACGAAGTTTGGGTTACCACCCACCGGGCATTCGAATCGACTATCGTCGATTCTCACTGAGGTGGGCTACTGAAGATAGATCACATGCGGCAAATTCCGACGGCGTCGTAGGTCAGGAACCCTGCGTTCCTGACATTGAACGGCAGGCTCGAAGACGAGGCTTCCCTACAAGACAAATGTCGGGTTTCTCCGTCGCACACCCCATGAATGGGGCTCGCTCCGTCGGAACACCGACCTACGGTAAGATGCATGCCTTTCGGCATGCGTGACACACCCGGCCATAGGAATGGTCGGGCCTACGGCAGATGGGATTCTGTCGCGACGTACCCACAGCGGAGCTGTGGGGCACCCATTGGCGGCTACTTCTTCAACATGCTTCTCGTCATCGGATAAAGCTGCTCCCCTGATTCAACCAGCTTGTCGATCCACATCTGCAAAAGGGTCTGAAGATCGTCGGTCACGTCCGAACTTGCTTCCTGCTTCGGTTCAAGCTGATCGAGGATCTCTAACGCGAACGCATCCGGTCCGAGCTCCTTCCAGTCTTTCTGCAGTTCCCGGTCCGGGTGCGAACCGTTTTCGAGTTGGAAGCGCTCTCGATTGAGCGCGCCGGGAAGATTCAGGCTGGTGCCAATGAGAGACTTCCCCTGTGCCGCATTGTGTATTCGGTATACTCCGGCCGGCCGGGGCGTCTCTTTGTATTTGCGAATGGCCTCTTTTCGATCCATATCCGTGCGATTCCTATATGACGGTGCAAGAGATAAGCCGCACCCTGAGGTGCGGCTTATGTACTCAGGTCTATGTGCGAGAACTGTTCAATTCTCTTTCTTGAACGTCTCCATGAAGCTGACGAGTTTGTCGACCGCTTCAAGCGGAACGGCGTTGTACAGCGATACCCTGATACCGCCGACATCGCGATGCCCCTTCAGGCCGACCATGCCCGCCCCCTTCGCTTCGAGCACGAATTTCTGTTCAAGCTCTTCGGAAGGGAGGCGGAAAGTGATGTTCATCCAGCTCCGGCTGTCCGGCTTGACGGTCCCCCGGTAGAAATCAGGATACAGGTCGATCATCTGATAGATCCGCTCCTGCTTGGCCATATTGACTTTCTCGACCGCGGTCAGGCCGCCGCGCAGTTTGATCCACTCGAGAATCAACTTGTAGATATACACCGCAAAAACGGGCGGTGTATTGTACAGCGATTTCTTCTTTGCGTGGGTGCGATAGTCGAAAATGGCCGGGATTTTATCCGAACATTTGTCCAGCATCCCCTGCTTCAAAACGATCAGGGTCACCCCGGCCGGTCCGAGATTCTTCTGCGCACCGGCGTAGATCATGTCGAAAACACCAAACTCCCGACGACGGGACAAAATATCTGACGACATATCGCAGATATACGGGACCTTACCCGGATCGGGAAAGCTCTGATACTGCGTTCCGTAGATCGTGTTGTTCGACGTCACGTGCAGGTAGGCGGCATCGCCGGGGAGATCGAACTTGTCCGGAATATGATCGTACTTGGTCTCTTTCGAGGAAGCCGCGACATGAACATTGCCGATCCGTTGCGCTTCTTTGATCGCTTTCGCCGACCAGGCGCCGGTGTCTACATATGCAGCCGTCTTCCCCGAGTGCAGGAAGTTCATCGGGATGACGGCGAACTGGGTCGAAGCGCCGCCGCCGAGAAACAGGACATGATAGCTGTCGTCGAGCCCGAGCAGTTCCCGGGTGAGCGCGATGGCGTTATCGTTTATTTCGTCGTATTCTTTGGAGCGATGCGAAATTTCCATGACCGACATACCGGTGCTCTTGTAATCCAGAAGTTCGTCCTGGACTTTCTTGAGCACTTCGAACGGCAGACAGGCCGGTCCCGGATTGAAATTAAACACGCGTTTTGACATTCTTTTTGCCTCTTGTCAGTTTTCCTATTTGGCGTGAACCGCTTCGCGCTTCTTGTGCTGGACGTACTCTTCGATCAGCCGATCGACAATGTGTCCGATGCGAAGCATGTTTTCTTTCGACGACGCCCCGATATGCGGCGTCAGGATCGTCCCGGGGCAAGTCGCGAGCGGAGTGTTCTCCGGCGGGTCCGAATAATAGACGTCGGTCGCATAGCCGCCGAGCTGCCCTGAATTGATGGCATCGACGATATCCTGTTCGACCACGCACTTCCCCCGTCCGGTGTTAATCATATATTGCCCCCGCTTGCAGCGCTTAAGCGTATCTTTGTTGATGATGCCACGGGTAGCGTCGAGAAGCGGCATGTGAATGGAGATGAAGTCCGACTCCGCCAGCACCTCGTCCATGCTCGAACGGATCTCCGCGAAATCCGAGAAGTAAACATCGGGATGCCAGGCGAGGACCTTCATGCGAAACGCCCGGGCCCGCAAGGCCAGCGCCGTTCCGATCCTTCCCATTCCTAAAATGCCAAGCGTCTTTCCCATGAGTTCGGTGCGCTGGAGTTCTTTCTTCAGCCACTTCCCTTCGCGCATGGAGCTGTCCGCCTGGGTGATATGATTCGGTAAGGCGATCATCAGGGCGAAAGCCAGTTCGGCGACCGCGATAGTCGAAGCTTCGGCGGTATTCTGGACCTGTATCCCCTTGGTACGGGCATACGCTACATCGACATTATCCAGTCCTACCCCTCCGCGAATGATATACTTCAGCTTCGGCGAAGCATCGATATACTCTTTGGTGCATTTGGTCTTGCTGCGAATGAGAATGATTTCCGCCTCGGCCTGACGTCCCTTATCCTGCGTAACCTCGCCGTATCTTTCCAGCACCCCCGGCAACGAAGCATCGAATGAATCGGAAATGAGTATCAACATCGTCTCACCTTCCTCGGTTATTCGTTCAATAGATTTATCACCACGCCGTCGCGGAGTTTCGGTTCGAACCAGGTCGATTTCGGCGGCATGACTTCTCCGGCGTCGGCTACACTTATGAGTTGTTCGACCGAGACCGGATACAGGGAGAATGCTAATTCATATTGGTTGGAGTCGACGAGTTTCACAAGTTCCGACACTCCCCGAATACCTCCTACGAAATCTATACGTTGATCCGTGCGGATGTTGGTGATTCCGAGCAGGGGGCTCAGGAAATTACGGGTGAGAATGGCGGCATCGATCGACTCGGCCGGCTGCGATTCATCGTACGTCCCCTCTTTCGAGGCCAGGGCGTACCAGTTTCGGCCGGCATACAGCCCGACCTGGTGATTCTGGCGCGGTTCGACCGGGGATTCGCGCGGGATGACATCGTACGACTGTGTCGCCTTTCCCAGCAGATCACTCAGTGAAAGCCCGTTCGTGTCCTTCACGACCCGGTTGTAGGGCATGATGTGAACCTCGTTGTCCGGGAAGATCACATTCAGGAAGAAGTTATAGTGCTCATTTCCGGTGTGATTCGGATTGGCTTCGCGAAGCCGTCTGGCGACCTCTGAGGCGGCCTGTGAGCGATGATGTCCGTCGGCGATGTAGATCACTCCCAACCGCCCGAACGCAGCCACAAGCCCCTCTACGGCGCTCTGATCGGCAATTACCCAGAGTTCATGCCGAATACCGTCTTCGGCAACGAAATCAAGCGATTTTTCCCCGGAAACCAACCGTGCGAACAGGCTGGTCAGCTCTTCGTTGTGCTTGAAAATGGAAAAAACCGGCCCGACCTGAGCCTCCAGAATCTGGATGTGATCGGCACGGTCGCTTACCTTTTCCGGCCGGGTATGTTCGTGTTTCTTGATGATCCCCTGGTCGTATTCATCGACCGAAGTCAGCGCCACGAGTCCGGTCTGGGCACGGCCGTTCATCGTCAAGCGATAGAGATAGAAGCAGGGCTGCTCATCCCGGATCATCACCTTGTCGGCGATCAGGGCCTGTAGATTCTGCTTACCTTTTTCATAGACCTCGCGGCAGTAAATATCGGTCTCGGGAGGGAAATCGACTTCCGATTTATTCACCCTGAGAAACGAAAGCGGGTTATCTTTCACCAGCTCCCTGGCTTCGTCGCTGCTGAGAACATCATAGGGAGGGGAGGCGACCTTCTGCGCAAATTCAGGTTTCGGTCTCACACCCCGGAACGGACGAATGACAGCCACTAACGCACCTCTCTTTCGAAATAGAGCGAAATTATGTGAACTATTTCACAACGGGATTATAATAATCTTTCCCGTGCATTTCAAGGGAATTGTCCGGACAAGCGGGCTCCGGTTTGGCCTGTTTCAGAGAGCAGCGGGCAGCTATTCTCCGTACTTGATTCCGAGCGCTCGGAAGACAAAACTCCAGGTTCCGGCCGCGTCTTCGATCCGCTTACTGACCGGCTTTCCCTGCCCGTGTCCTGCATTCATCTCCACATAGAGGAGAATCGGGTTGTCCGACGAAGTGGCGGCCTGAAGCTCCGCAGCCATCTTACGGGCGTGGAGCGGATCGACCCGGCTGTCCGACTCGCCGGCCGTCAGGAGCACCGCCGGATAGGCGACGCCCTTCGTGACGTGCTGGTAAGGGGAGTACTTCAACAGGTACTGAAACTGAGAGGAGTCTTCACTCGAGCCGTATTCCGGAATCCAGAGGCGGGCAACCTGGAAGTCCTGGTAGCGGAGCATGTCGAGCAGGGGAACGGCACAGACAACAGCCTTGAACAAATCGGGTCTTTGAGTCAGCACGGCCCCGACCAGCAGCCCGCCGTTCGAACCGCCGGAGATAGCGAGTTTGTTGGTATTCGTATAGCCACTGTCGATCAGGTACTGCGCGGCAGCGATGAAATCATCGAACGAATTCTGCTTCTTCTCCAGTTTCCCGTTGTCGTGCCATTCTTTGCCGTACTCGCCGCCGCCGCGGATATTCGGCAGGGCATAGACACCTCCGGCATCGAGCCAGAAGGCAACGTTAGACGAGTAGTACGGCGTCATGCTGATATTGAACCCGCCGTAACCGTACAGATAGGCCGGATTCGTACCATCCCGCTTGAGCCCCTTGCGGGCCACTATGAACATGGAAACGGGTGTGCCGTCTTTCGACGGATACCAGACCTGCCTTACTTCGATATTGGAGAGATCGACCGGCGCCTTCAGACTGCCCACAACGGCCAGCGAATCCGAGTCGAAGTCATACCTGTAAATAGTCGACGGCATCGTGAACGAATCGAACTCAAAGTACATCTCCTTTCCGTCAATCTCACCGGACAGGGAACCGGCACTTCCGAGCGTAGGCAAAGATATCGACCGAAGATGTCTGCCGGAAAGGTCGTAAATGTCGATACTGGAGCAAGCATTTCGCATCGCTCGCACAACCAGGCTGCTGTCTATAAGTGAGACATCCTGCAGGATATCGGTTCCTTCGGGGATTACTTCTTTCCAGTCGGCGAGCGATGGCTTGTCGTAGGTCGCCTCCATGACGCGATACCGTGGCGCGCCATAATCGGTGAGTATGTAGAATCGGTCGTTCATCGACGAGATCGAGAACCTTGCGTCGACATTGTCGACGATCGGTTGCAGTTGCGACGAAGGATCGTGGAGATCCTTGAGATAGACATACTTGATACTGCCGCTGTACCAGATACTGATAAAGAGATAACGGCCGTCCGGCGAAAGAAAGGGGTTCGACCAGGAGGTCTTGTCCGAAGGTGTGGAAAAGATCAGGGAATCATTATGCCAGTCATCGCCGATGTGATGGAAGTAGACCGACCGATAGTAGTTCTCATCGCCGGCCGGGACCGACCCGGGGGCGGGAAAGCGGGTATAGTAGAAACCTTTCGCATCCGGCATCCAGGCGAGCCCGCAGGAACGGGTATAGGGAATGGTGTCGGGAAGAAGTTTCCGAGTGTCAGTCTCCATTATGTAGAGCGTCGTGCGCTCCGATCCGGAGGATGATTTGCCGTACGCGATCAGCTTTCCCGAATCGGAAACGGCGGTCCAGTCCATCGCGACCGTGCCGTCCTCGGAAAAGCCGTTCGGATCGATCGCGACCTGCTCCTGCCCGGTCAAACCCTTTTTCATGTAGAGTACCGAATGATTCTGGCCGACCTCTCTCCGAAAATAGAAATAGAAATCTCCGTGCTTTGCCGGGGCTCCGATCGAACCGATAGACCAGAGCTGACCGAGGCGCTTAAGTACCTTTTGATAGCCGGTATAACCTTCGACATACTGCCGATAGTAGGCGTTCTCCGCTTCGGTCCACTCACGCACCTTCTCAGACTTACCGTCCTCGAGCCATCGGTACGGATCGGCCACCGGTACCCCGAAGATCGTATCGATGACGCTGTCGACCGGAGTCGGGGGGAGACTCGCCCGGCCGGTCTGACCGCATCCGACCTGTGTTGACAGGATTGCCGAAACGAAGAGTATGGTCACAAAGCGGATTGATTTCCACATAGTCTCACCTTCCATGTTCGAGAGCAGGTTGCAGAGAACTCGGCCGCAATATAGAAAATCCGCACAGAGATTCAAAGCGGTTTGGCGAAGGATGGAGGTGCAACGAAAACGGGCCGGCGTGTGCCGGCCCGCAATTCGTTGAGCTTGCGATCTCGCTTATTTCATGTGCTTCGACACGAGCTTCGTCATGTCGAACATCGAGACCTGCTTCTTGCCACCGAAGACCTTCTTCAGCTTGTCGTCGGCATTGATCATGCGACGATTGGCGTTGTCCTGCAGTCTATTCTTTTTGATATAGTCCCACAGTTTCTTGGTAACTTCGGTCCGCGGCATCGGACGATTGCCGACGATAGCGCCGAGGTCCGCTGAAAGCGTCATCGGACGCATGAAAGCCGGATTCGGTTTCCGCTTCGCAGCTTTCCTCGCTGGTTTCTTTGCCGCTTTCTTCTTCGCTACCTTTTTTGCCGGTTTCCGCTTCGCAGCCTTCTTCGCCGGTTTCCGCTTCGCAGCTTTCTTGGCCGGTTTCTTCTTCGCAGCCGCTTTCTTCTTCGGGGCAGCCTTCTTGGTGGCTTTCTTTACCGTCTTCTTGGCGGCTTTCTTCTTCGGTGCTGCTTTCCGGGTCGTCTTCTTGGCGACCTTCTTGGTGGTCTTCTTAGCAGCGGTTTTCTTCTTTGCTACTGCCATTCTGTTGCTCCTTAGCATTAAGGGTTGGTTCGGTTAGTTGTTCAGTTATCAAATAGCGCATTGCATTTTCATTCTTTACGCCGACAAAATACTCCTTTGTTGAAATTTTTAGCAAGGAAAATTTAGCGGATTTACAGGTTTTGCAATCTTTTTTTCACTCTGAAAACATGCCTCTTCGGGATGAATTCACGAGGGGAAATCACCCCGTCGCAACTCGATCACGGGTGCTTCGGTCGGACATCCGAGACGGAACGGGAACCAATGCCCCGCACCCGACGATGTGTACAGTTGACTCTCGTTCTTCCGGTACTCTCCCCAGAGATAACGGTTCGGCCAGATAGGATCAAAAACGGATCGCCCCCCTACACCGATCTGCCCCCCGTGCGTGTGACCCGAAAGGGTGAGGGGAATGTCCCTTGCGGCGGCATGGTCGAACGCATCGGGGCGGTGACTCATCAACACCGTGAAGTCGTCTCCGTTCTGGTCGCCGAGCGCTTTATCTATCCGGTTCACGAAGAACTGTCGGTGATCTCCGCCGACCGCCCGCGGGTCGTCGATAGCGGCCAGATAGAGCGGACTCCCCCCGCGATTCAAATGAACTCCCTTGTCGACCATCAGCGGAAAAGGGGAACTCTTGAAGATCCGGAGGACCTCTCCTATCCCCCGATAGTACTCGTGGTTGCCAAGACTGGCGAACGTCCCCATAGGGGGATGAAGCTGATCGATCAGCTTCAGTGAATCGAGCAGAATACTCAGGTCATCGGATATGTCCCCGATCACGAGCGTAAGGTCCGGCTTGAACGGTTCGGCGTTCTCGACAAGCTGGGACAGATCGTCCAGGGTGACATAGTGTCGCAGGTGAAGATCCGAGATATGCAACAGGCGCATGCCGTCGAGGCCGGACGGAAGATCGCGAAAGTACATCGGCAAAAGATGTACCTTCACCTCGCGGAACGAACCGACCACACCGGTCCCGCCGGCGGTCAGCGCCGCCATGGGAACGGCAGCCGCAGCCGCTCTCAGGAAGCGTCGTCGCTTATCCGAAACTTCTGATTGAACTTCCTTGTGCTTGCGTCCGGCAATCTTATCCAGTCCCCAGTTCACGAAGTGTATGATGCCGGTGATCGGCAGCGAGAGAAACAAAGCGACTTCGAGAACAAACAGGAGCACGGTGAGCAAGGCGCCCGGGTAAGCAAGCCAGTCGACCGCATACCACTCGCCCGTCCCCCAGGCCAAGACGGTCAAGAGGCCTGCAGCGGGGAGAAGCCATGAAGCGCGACGGAGCCATCTTCTCTTCCACCATTGCGGACTGAACAGGCGAAAGAACAGCACCTGCACCACCCCGAAGAAGGACATGAGAATACTGGCGAATACTATAACGAAAAGACTGCGCATTTTACCCTGTCAAAACCATTCTTGTACTCTCGTGAATCGTACGTATTAAACACGGGGATGTCAAAAGAGTTTTCTACTTTTGGGAGGGGAAGCTGCGCTTGGCGTGATCCCGCCTACTTGCGCCATACGGCGGGGCGCAGCACGATGAGTACGGTGAAGATCTCAAGTCGTCCGAGCAACATCGAGAGAATCAGCACCCACTTGCCCGGAATGGGGATCCAGGCGTAATGTTCGACGGCGCCGACACCGGCCAGGCCGGGGCCGATATTGCCGATAGTGGCGCTCGACGCCGTCACTGCCGTCGTCAGATCAGGGACGAACAACGTCATCACCCCGGCGGTGAGCACGAACAGGCCGATATACAACAGAGCGAATGACGCAACATTGATCACCAGCTTGTCATTAATAGCTTTATCTTCTACCCTTACCGGAGAGACGAGACGCGGTTGCGCGAGTTTTCTGACCTCGTTGACCGCAATTTTGGCGATCATGACAATCCGGGTCATCTTCAATCCTCCCCCTGTCGAACCGGCACAGCCACCGAAGAACATCAGGAGCACGAGTATGAACCGGATGATATCGGGCCAGATGTCGAAGTCCGCGGTCACGAATCCGGTGGTGGTTACTATCGAGACGGTCTGAAACGAAGCTGCCTTGAAAGAGTTGTAAAGCCCCTTCACTTGCTCTTGCTGATGATAGTAGTGCTCATCGAACTCTGCCCAGGTAATCTCCCGGGCACGGAAATGCTCGCTGGCGCGATCTATCGTTTCCATCCCCTTGAAATAGAGTATCCCGGTGACGATCACCACCGCAACGACCACCACGCCGGTATAGAATGCGAATTCACGGTTTTTGAAAGGGTTCTTCAACTCGCCTCGCAGCACCCGGAAATGGACCATGAAATTGACACCGGCAAGGTACATGAAGACGACGATGACCCATTCGATGAAATCGGAATGGAAGGCAGCGATCGAAGCATTCTTGGTCGAGAATCCGCCTGTCGCCATAGTCGCGAACGTGTGACAGACGGCATCGAACAGGTTCATCCCGCCGATCATCAGGAGAATTGTCTCGGCCAGCGAGAACAGAAAATAGACTCCCCAGAGGACCGAAGCGGTCTGGGCCAGCCTCGGCTGAAGACGTTCGGTGGTAGGACCGGGGACTTCGCCGCGGAACATCTGGTAACCCGATACTCCCATTGCCGGGAAAATCGCGATCGCCAGAGTGATAATACCCATCCCACCGAGCCAGTGGGTGAGTGCTCTCAGGAAGAGCAGTGATCGCGGCACCGCTTCTATGTTCGTCAAGATGGTCGCTCCGGTAGTCGTGAACCCGGACATGATCTCGAAATATGAGTTGGTGAAGGCCCCAAGCAAACTACCGAATCCGAAAGACTGTCCCGATATGAAATAGATGGTAAAAGGTACAGCTCCAACGAACGTAAGGGCGAGCCACCCGAACGTCACAATCGCATACCCTTCCTTGATCCCCTGCAGGTCCTTTCCGGAGCGATACCGAACGACCAAGGCTGTGCCAACGAGTATGGCAATAATGATAGCGGCGATAAACCCGGTCGCATCCGGAGCGCCAAGCATTGATCCGAGCGACTCGGCCCTGAGGTCGTACAGGCCGATCGCCAGCGGAATGACCAGACAAAGCCCGACGAGCTGCATCATTTTCCCCACTGCATAGGCTACTGCGGTCTTATGCATGGCTCAGCTCCGTCTTAGAAAGCCGCGCGGCTTGAATAGTTTCGATATGGTAGGGAGGTTTCGATGGTGAGTGATTATAATGACATGGTCATTCGCGTCAATGACTGTCTCCCCCTCCGGCAGGATCATCTTGTTGTCCCGAACGATCACGCCGATGATAGTCCCGCGTTTCAGGCGGGTGGCGATCTTGCGAACCTTCATCCCGGCCACCTCGCTGTCCGGTTGCACGACCATACGAACCGCCTCGATATCGACATCGGATAGCCGCACCACCGCGCCGATATGACCGCGCGAGATCATCTCCAGAATCTCCCGTGCCGTAGTCAGCCGGGGATTGATCACGTGATCGACCCCGATCGACTTGTAGAGCCGGTTGTGGCTCATATCAGTCGTGGTAGCGATCACTTCGTGCGCTCCTTCCGCTTTGGCGAGAAGTGCCGTAAGGATGTTGTAATCGGCGCTGTCGGAGACACTGATAAAGAAAGAGGCGTTGCCCACGTTCAGTTCACGAAGAAAATCCTCTTCGGTACAGTCACCGTGGAGAACTTCGATATTGGGGCAAAGCGCGGCCGCCCTCTCGGCATGAGCGGCGTCCGGATTGGCGAATGTGACATGGTATTTTGCTTCCCGGTCAAGCGCCTGGGCAAGTTCCAGGGTGGCGTAGGAATCACCGGTGATGATGATTTTCCTGCCCGTCTTATCCGCTCCCACCAGCTGAAGAAACCGATCGCGCGACTCCTGGGGAAATAGGGAATAGACGATATCGCCGGGGAGAATTGTCGTCTCGCCGTCCGGGATCATCCCTTCCCGCTTTCGAATAATCGCGGCGAACAGGACGATTTCCGGCGCGATACTTTCGCGGATCTCGCGCGGGGTGCGATTGGCAATCGGCATCGATTCGGTCACCTGATAGCCGCGAAGAAGGATTCGACCCTCCTCGAAATTGGCCGATTCTATAGAGTGCGGGGTGTCGACATACTGAAGCACCTGCCCGACGAGTACCTTCTCGGGACGGATCACCGAAGACACGCCGAGCTGTTTCAGATCGAGCTGGTCGCCCGACTCGACGAATTCCGCTCCCCGAAGACGGGCAATGCGCTCTCTGACGCCGTATTGACCGGCAAGAGCACAGACAACCAGGTTGACTTCGTCGTTGGGGGTCACGGCCAGAACCATGTCGGCACCGACTATTCCCGCCTCCCGGAGGACCGATGGAGACGACCCGGAACCGTTAATTACCTGCAGATCGAGTTTCTCGGCAATACTATGGCACAGCGTTGTGTCGAGTTCGACAAGTGAAAGCTCATGATTGTCTTTGAGAAGTTGTTCGGCGAGGCTGTAGCCTACCACCCCTCCTCCGACGATTACAATCCGCATTCGGGGCCTCTCTCCTGCGTCTTTTCTCCCATTGCCTGACCGCCCTAAGGGTAAGTTAAGCGGCTGCCCAAAGCAAGAGTAAATGGCGGGGCACCGAAACGCTCAAAGGTCAGAACCGGGAGCTTTGACCGAACCAATTTGCCGGACGATTGTTTGTATTGCAGGCCCCAATACCGGGGTTAACAGCGAAAAGGATACGATCGTGGCTTCTAAATTCGCCCGCTTATGGAAGTTTCCCCGGACGTGGAAAGAGGTGAAATCGCTCGGCTGGAAATTCATCGCCGCGTTCATCCTCTTCTATCTTGTCCGCGATTTGATTCTCTACGTACTTCTGCCCTATCTTATCTATCAGGGTGTGATCAGTTATTGATCCCCTTATCAAGTTGTGCGACCCAGGCCGCATGCTCCCGTAGAATCTGTTTCCTCTCCCGTTCCATCAGTTGATGCTCGCGACGGATAGTCTCGAGTTGCTGCTCCAGCCGGTCCAGAACCATTCCGCATTCGTCCGGCGAATATTTGCCCTGCTCGACCTGCTTGAGCACGGCGATACTTCGGCGGATCGCTTCATCATGCTCGTTCTTGATTTTCCTGTGAACCTTGAACATCGCCTCGTGCACGTGCCGCATTCGCTCGTGCGATTGGACCGGACCGGTACGGGTAAGCGTAATCTGGTGGGCCTGGAGCAAGTAGGAATCGTCAATTCGCATCTGACGTGATCGAGCAAGAAATTCCTCTTCCTCTTTCTTGAGCAGTCGAAGCAACTCGGCGATCTGTTTTGAGTAATCTTCCAGCGTCATACCCGGACTTTCGATAATAGATGTCGCTATCTCCTATAACGTAATCAACGCGCGAAGGTTCTGCAACAAAGAAAGGCCGGACAAGGCCGGCCTTTCAACGCGCTAATGCAGTGCTTTAGAAACCGTAGATCTCGCCGTACTTGGCGTTCATGTACTCGATCAACGGTTTATATGAAAGCGGCTGGCCGGTAACTTTCTTCACCAGATCCGCCGCCCGGTACCGCTGACCGTGCGAATGGATCTTACCCTTGAGCCACTTGCGAAGAGTCAGCAGATCTCCACGCTCGAACTGCTGATGGAGGTCGGGCATCTCTTTCTGAGCCTGGGCGAAGAACTGGGCCGAATACAGATTCCCCAGCGTGTAGGTCGGGAAATACCCGATCAGACCGGCCGACCAGTGGACATCTTGCAGGCATCCGTTAGCATCTTTGTCAACTTCGATACCGAAATACTTCTTAAACCGGCTGTTCCATTCTCCCTGAACATCGGCCGGCTTGAGATCCCCTTTGAGGATCGCCCGCTCCAGCTCGAAACGGAGAGCGATATGAAGGTTGTAGGTCGCTTCGTCCGCTTCGACCCGGATGTACGACGGCCGGACATCGTTGATCGCGGCGTAGAAATCATCGATCCCTACTCCGGCCAGCGAGTCCTTGAAAATACGCTGCGCCTGCGGGAAAAAGTACTTCCAGAACGGTTTGGACCGTCCCACCTGGTTCTCCCACATCCGAGACTGCGATTCATGGATCCCCAGCGAGACCGATTCACCCATAGGCTCGCCGAAATGGTTTGCTTTGTCCAATCCCATCTCGTACAGACCGTGCCCGGCTTCGTGCATAACGCCGAACAGAGCGTCGTTCAGCCGCTTCGGATTGTAGCGGGTGGTGATCCGGGTATCCCCCGGGCCCATCCCGGAGCAGAACGGGTGGGTGGTAACGTCGAGACGGCCAAATGTGAAGTCAAAGCCCATCGCCGCCGCAACCGATTCGGAAAACACCCGCTGCAGATCTACATCGTAATCACGCTCGACAATGCTCACGTTCGGTTTTTTCGGACCGTTCGTGATCTTCTCCAACAGGGTCACGAGTTCGCGCCGGAGATTCGTAAAGACCTCTTCAACGTCGGTAGTCTTCGCTCCCGGTTCGTAGTCATCAAGCAGAGCGTCGTACGGCTCGCCGGGCATCTGGTACGCTTCCCCTTTGCGCCGGGTCAGGTCAACGACCTTCTCCAGCCAGGGAAGAAAATGTTTGAAATCGGAGTTCTTGCGGGCAACCACCCACTCCCCCTGGGCGAGGGTCGTGACCTTGCTCAGTTCTTCGACCAGCTCCTTGGGAAGTTTTGAATGCTTGTCGTAAGCATGCCGAAGTTCACGGACGTTGACCGCTTCGGCCGATTCCGGATCTTTCATCAGGTCTGAGGCCTGAAGTTCATCGAGCATTTCTCCCATTTTCGGCGAGGTGAACTGCTCGTGAATCATTCCGCTCAACAGGGAAATCTGGTCGGCGCGAAGAGCGGCGCCGCCACGCGGCATGTAGGTTCGCTCATCCCAGCCCAGGATCGATCCTGCCGAAGACAGCAGGGCTATCTCGCGGATCTGTTTGGTAAGTTGAGTGTAGGTTTCTTGCGGAGACATCGATTCCTCCTTATAGACATATTGCAGTTTTTGCTTCCAGGGAATAGCCAAGATAATGCATTTGCCGGCAAAAGCAATCCGGGACGGAAAAAATGCGTTGACCGGGGCGCTCGGTCTGGTCAATTACTGACCAATCCTTTGGCCGTCGTTTCGGACAGCTTCGGGTCAATAAAGTAATAATAGACAAATCCCGACATTATTACCAAGCAGGCGAAACCCACATTCAATCTAAAAGGAGGACTCGATGACCTCGACATCCAGGGTATTTCTACTTCTATTCGCGATTTTAGTGCTCATGGCGGCCGGGTGCGGCGATGACAACACCACCACTGCCCCGACTCACGGAAGCGGCCTCGATATCACCCTTTCGACCTACTCGGCGCTCGTCAGAGCAATTGCTCCGCCGGTGTATACGAATGCCAGCGCAAGTCAGGCTCTGGCCTTCAGCGATTGGACCAGCGGCGATTATCCGTTGCTGGGCAAGGTCTTCGGCGAGAATGAACCGATGTCGCTGTACTGGAATATCGATCGCCTCGACATGCTGGTCGAGAACATAAATATGGTCCTTGATTCCGGAAGCGGCAGTTTCGGCTATACCGGCGACGATGGTACGTATCATGTTAGCGCCTCGATCGATACGCTGACCGCTCCCACCGCCATCCCGACCGAATGCCAGCCGGTTCTGGGCACAGCTTCGGTCGATCTCGACTACAAAGTCGATTTCGCTTTCACGGAAGTCGAAGGGCTGGTCAATCAGGCCGGATTCAAGGTCACCGATACATCCGAAACTTTCCTGACCTATTTCAAAGCGCCGCAGACCGATGATTCAAGTCATCCCAACACCCAGGAATCTCTCGTTTTCTTCGCTCAGAGAGATCTGGCTACCGGCGCTGTCGATATCAAGGGAGTCTTCCTGAAGGATTACGGCGATCAGACCAAAGCAATCTGGGTGTATGATTTCCAGGCTGCTCAGGATTCGAGTTTCACCTATCGGATGTCGTGGTACGACGATGATTTCGGCGGTGAGAGCGCAGTCGCCTGCATTATCGGCGGCGGCAACAAGACGACTCAATTCGCATTGAAGTTCCGTCAGTTCAGACCGGCGACCTCTCAGGATTACGATCCGGACAATTCGTACGATCAACTGTTCGGTCCGAACTACGCCGATCTCGGAACGACTCTCGCGAGCAGCTGGGATTCGATCACCAACCTGGACAACCTGTTCACGTACGAAGATCTGCCGACATCGCTGCTGGCCAATCCGTTAAATGCACCGGCAGTGTTGAATCCGTGGAATAACTAAAGCTATTTTATCTTAGCTCCACAGTGAAAGAAAGCCCCGACCCGGTTCGGGGCTTTTTTGTGATTTCTAAATCCTTGTTTCCTCTCCTGTCGATTGTTATATTTCCCGCCTTCAGATTCATACCAGAGGAGAAAAGTGGCACACACGGAAAACAGTGAAGCGGATGCCCTGCTGGACAAGGAATTCAAGGTCCTGGATCATGGATTCGTGCGTCTGATCGATTACATGGGGTCCGATGAGTCTATAGTTCAGGCGGCAAGGGTTAGTTACGGCAAAGGGACGAAGAAAGTATCCCAGGACTGGGGGCTTATTCGTTACCTTATGCGTCACAAGCATACTACGCCGTTCGAGATGGTCGAATTCAAGTTCCATGTCAAACTCCCGATCTTCGTCGCCCGGCAGTGGATCCGTCATCGTTCGGCCAACGTAAACGAATACTCGGGACGCTATTCCGTCATGAAAGAGGAATTCTATCTCCCTGAAGCAGAGGATATACGGTTTCAGTCGACGGTCAACAAGCAGGGGCGTTCGGAGGAGGAAGTCCCGGAGGATCTCAAGCGGAAGCTTCTGGACTATCTGCAATCATCGCAGAAAGAAGCCTACGACCACTATTCGGAATTTGTCGACACCGGCCTTGCCCGCGAACTGGCCCGCATCAACCTCCCGCTCTCATTGTATACCGAGTGGTACTGGAAAATCGATCTGCACAATCTTTTCCACTTTCTCCGTCTTCGTATGGACCCGCACGCACAGCAGGAGATTCGCGTCTACGCCGAGGTCATGGCGGAGATGGTGAAAACCGTCTGTCCGATGGCATTCGAAGCGTTCATGGACTATTCGGTGAATGCATCGTACTTTTCGGCTAACGAGCTGAAGGTGCTGAAGGACAAATTCGCCGGTTGCGAATTCACCCAAGAAGAACTGGTTGAGAAGGGTCTGTCCAAGCGAGAAGCGGACGAGTTTCTCGACAAACTGCGCAGAATCAACGAGCTGTAAGCTCCTGGACATTTCTTTCCCAATGGTAACTCGATGTGTCTGTTTCGATAAAACGTTTCGCGAACTGCGCGAGATAGCAGCGCGAACAGGCGCAAAGTCGGTCGAGCAGTTGCAGTCCCATGTCGAGTTCGGAAAGAACTGCGGACTTTGCCTGCCCTATGTCCGGTTGATGCTCCAAACCGGGAAAACCTCTTTCGAAGTCATTCCATCCCCCGAACAGTAGTCGATACCCTCTTGGGTGTCGACATTTGTACGATCGTTTGAATACGCAGGTATTTCCCGTGGTTGTAGGTCCGACCATTCTTATGGCCGGACGTATGAGATGCACACCTGAAGGCGCGCTCCGATGGCAGGTTCGAGGCAAATCTGCCGTACAGAAGAGAGCTCCTGGTTGTAGCGTGGACCCGCTTCGGGCCCGCCGTACCAGACGGGCCGTCGGGCATGTCATTCACATCGCACGTCAGGTGCGCTCTTGATATTGTATGTCGAGTCAAAAGGGGCTGCGGTCTGGTTTCCCACCGCAAGCGGTGGGCAACCCGAATGGAGACAATTGAATTGATATCGCTCTCGTGGTACGGCGACACACTCGAAGACTGCTTCTGTGGTATATTCTGAGGACGTTGACTACTTCTCGTCCGCTCTTACAGTAGAGTCTTCTGTCTTCCGATCCACGAATTTAAGTGCGGCCGAGTTTATGCAGTAGCGGAGTCCGGTCGGGTTGGGACCATCATCGAAAACATGTCCGAGGTGCGCACCGCATTTGGAGCACTCAATCTCGGTTCGGTGCATCATCCAACTGTTGTCTGTAAGCTCGACAATATCGCTGTCTGCAATCGGCTCATAGAAGCTCGGCCAGCCGGAGCCGGACTCGAACTTAGTCTTTGAATCGAACAATGGATTGCCGCAACAGACGCAGGTGTAGACCCCG
The DNA here is from genome assembly GCA_964520865.1 of uncultured Ignavibacteriales bacterium. GTDB lineage: Bacteria > Zixibacteria > MSB-5A5 > GN15 > FEB-12 > CAVQCT01. The sequence continues at coordinate 17,251 of CAZFOY010000028.1, forward strand.
TTGCCGTGAAAATTGTAATACTTGCCGGTGAACGCCGGCTCCGTTCCCTTTTGTCGGGTGACGTCATATTCTTCCGGCGTAAGTTCCTTCCGCCACTCATCGTCGGTCTTCTGTATTTTGAACGTCATGGTATCCTTCCTTCCTCCTTCGTTCGACATCCCCTCCTGCTTTGCGCCGGAATCGGCCGTTCGGGAGTTGCTCCACATAATCGCCGCCAGGGCGAGCGCGGCCAACCCGAGCAGTAACATCGACTTTATAACTCTATGTACCATAGTATTCCCTTCATTCCTGTTACTCCTCTAACATCGGGAACAAAAGCCGGTTCCTGCAGGAATGATTCGAGGGCTCTATGTTGCTGATATATAGTCGGTTAAGATTATCTGAGATTGAATTCGAGAGAGTGAACGACAAGGCCGTTGACGATCAGCTCCAGCCTGTGTTTACCGGCGTAGTGGGTGCGGGTGCTCGTGTTCTTGAAGGAATGTTGGGTCCTGATCGGCAGGGATCCGCCGGCCGGCAGTTTTTTCTCACTGAGTTTGAATACGCGGGATGTCGTCCCGCCACGTTTCGTAACATAGTGCACCCGGTAATCAATCGCCAGCTTCTGGACTGTCTTGGCGGCCGAACGGATTTCGCCGTTCAGTTCGACTTTCGCACCTATTTCCGCCTTCTTCGGTTTCATTCGGAACTCGACAAGTTCGACTTTCGGCGATGTCGTGAATCCGAGCAGCGGAAAGACCCGAGGATCTCCCAGCTTGATCAGCGACCGGCAGGCATGGCGAACAATCCAGTCGGTATGCTTGTCGCCGTCCTTCTTCCACTTGCCGGCGACTTTAATGACGACATCGGGATGGTCCTTAGAGATATCGTTCAGATTATTGGCGACCGCTTTCCTGACGTACAGCGAAGGATCTGCCTTGAGACTCTCCAGCAGTTTCACCACCGGTGTCGGATCCTTGCGGAAGGCGTCGATATGCGCCGTCCAGACGCCTCTCGGGCGCGATCCCTCCGCCGCCAGTCTTCGCACGTGTTCGTTCGGACTCGCGGCCCATCGGCGAAGAACCGGGATCATCTCCTTGGTATACCGGTTCATGAACGGTCTTATCGCGAACTCGGCCGAACTGTAACCCGTAAGCGCCTCCATCGCTTCTATCGAGGTGTCGAAGTCTTCGAGTCCGAACTGCTCGATGTAAGACATGAGACAGAGGTTGAGAAAAGTTCGCAGTCGGGGAGCCGCCTTCACGAAGATCCTGGTAGTCGCGGGGTAATTCGAGGGCAGGAACTCTCGAAGGACCTGTGCCACTCGGGCGATCCGCTCTTTGAGTTCAAGCGCGGTGAAATCGTTCGCCAGTACCGCTTTCAGGAAACCATCGCCATCGAACTTCTTGTGTACCGCCTGGATCTCGGTGGCCAGAAGACCGAGCGTGTTTTTGTTCAGATAGTCCTTCCAGAGACCCGACTCCGGAACCGCTTCCACGCCTTGAGGCATGCGGCTTATCCTTTCGCCGCCAGTCTGACGAACTCATCGACGTCGACCAGCGTGCTCTCGACCGCTTCGTTCCAGAACTGCTCCTTTGACAGGTCAGCACCGAGATGCTTCTTCGCCACATCCTCGGTCGACATACTGCCCGTGTCGGCAAGCAAGGCCCGGTACTTGTCGGCGAACGAACTTCCTTCCTTCTTGGCCCGGGCATAGACGCCGGCCGAGAAGAGGAAACCGAAAGCATACGGGAAATTATAGAACGGAGCGTCGGTGATGTAGAAATGGAGTTTCGTACACCAGAAGAGCGGATGGTAACCCGACGGATCGAGCAGCGGGCCGAACGCTTCCTTCTGCGCGTTTACCATCAACTCGCTTAGCTCCTCTTTGTTCAGCATACCGCTTTTTCTCTTCCCGTAAAACGCCTTGTCGAACAGAAAGCGGGACCGGATGTCGGTGAACATCGTGTACGCTCCCTGAAGCTTCTGCTCGATCAACATCAGCCTCTCCTGAGGATCACTGCTATTCGCCAGGGCAGCGTCGGTGACGATCGCCTCGGCGAAGGTCGAAGCTGTTTCGGCGAGGTTCATCGGGTAGAAGGTAGCGTACACCGGCTTCTCATTGAGCACCCAGCTATGATAGGCATGACCGAGTTCGTGGGCCAGCGTCAGCAGATTCTCATAGGTGCCGGCATAAGTCATGAATATGCGTGACTGCTTGAACGAACCGAGGCCGGTGCAGAATCCGCCGCCTCGTTTGCCGGGGCGGTCTTCAGCTTCCACCCATCTCTTATCGAGAGCCATGCGCGCGAAATCAGCCATGTCATGCGAAAAGCGGGCCATGTTTTCAACTATAAAATCTCCCGCTTCCTCGAATGAGTACAGCTTATCGACCGTTCCGCACGGCGCGAACTGGTCGTACCAGGAGAACTTGTCGATCCCGAGCAGCTTCTTTTTCGCATCCACATATTTCTGGAGTTTCGGCATGCTCTTGCCGACCGCACTCCACATCGCATCAAGCGTTGACTCCTGCATCCGGGCAAGCTTCAGCGGTTCGTAGAGAGGTGAATCCCACTTTCTATTCCGATAGAGCGTAAGCCGGTAGCCGGCCTGGAAATTCAGCGCCATCGCCGCCAGATCGGTACGGGTCCGCCAGCTCTCGTTGAGCTTCTCAAACGCCTGGCGGCGGATATCGCGTCGCGGATCGGACATTTTTGTCGCCAGCTGACCCATCGATAGCATCGACGATTTACCGTTGTCGGAAAACTCGATCTTAAGTTCCCCGGCCATCTTATCGTAAAGCTGATTCCAGGAGTGATAACCGTTCACGGAGAGGTCGAGGGCCAGCGATTCCATCTCGACCGACATTTTGGACTTCGCCCAGTCGCGGCGCTCGTTGAGATAATACTCGATACCGGCAAGCCGCTTGTCACCGAGCAGCAACTTCCATTGGTCATCAGTCTGCCGCACCGCTTCAGCTTCGAGAACCGCGCTGAGCTTCTGCCAGCGCGAGGAATATTCCGTACCTTCGCTTGTAATCGCATCCGCCAGTGTATCTTCAACATTCTGCGCGGTCAGGCAACCTCCAAACGACAGCACAACTTCGATATCTTCAGCCAGCGATTCAAGGTCCAGGATGAAGCTAACCCAGTTGTCGAGTGAAACATCGGTAACCGGCTTGCGGATATCATCGAGTCTTCCTTCAAGCTGCTCAAGTGTGGCGGCTGTTTTCTGGCGATGCTGTTTGAACTGCGGGGAGCTGCTACCGCCCGGGAAAATTGATTCGAGGTCCCATCGCGGGGCAGCGGGAATCGTCTGTGTCATGGTCATTGGTCTCTCCGTAGATTACTGTTTTTGTTTTGTGAATTGAAGATAAGCATATCACGTGGGAATAGCAAGAGAGCCAAAGCAGGACTCTGACGTACTTTGGAGTATCAGTTGACAGCTATCAGTATCTTCTGAAAGAAGGCAACCGCCAGCTCCAGCGGCGATTTGACTGTCCCCGGATCGCTCTTCACGCCAAGAAGATGAAACTCGTACGGTTTGTGGAGCTTGTCGAGCAATGCCCGAAGCGAGAGCGCCTGGGTGGGAGGAGAGTTGATGTCACTGGCTCCGTGTACGATCAATACCGGGCAATTCAATTTGTCCATATCAAGAAGTGAAGAGCGTTTCTTGAATTCGGCGTCGGTGGTATCCATTTCGCCGGCGATCGCCGCCTTTATGTCCGGCACCGGGCAGTTATCGAACATCTGCTTCAAATCGTAGATCCCGCCGACAAAAGCAGCCGCCCGAAACCAGTTTCTTCGCGTGGCGAGGAGGGATGCGGTGGTCGCCCCCCGTGAATATCCCATGATACCGAGTCGGTTGTCGTCTATCCACGTTTCCTTTAACAGTTTCCTGATTCCGATTGAGATCGCTTTGAGAGTGTTCGGACCGCAGAAATCAGGTTTACCTTCGGAACGCCCGAAACCGGGCTCACTGATCGTGAGGCAGACGAGTCCCGCCTGGGCGAACCGTACCGCTTTCGGCACGAAATCGGCCGCTGTCAGATCGTAGCCGGGAATCAGGATCACCGCCGGCGCTTTCACCACGTGCGGTGGTTTCACCAGAATCGCCTCTACGTTGAAGCTGTCGTTTTTGTAGGGATAGGAACCTATATAGATGCTGTCATCGGTGACTATGGACGTATCCCCCTGCCGAAACAGGTTTGCGATTTCGTTGAGCGTCCGGTGCGCCGGCGCCGCGGCCGACATCGCACTTGACACGATCAGAAATATCAGGGTGGATAGCAATCTCTTCATATTCTTGCCCTTGGACCCTTTCGGGTACCGGTATAGTCGCATTGCGGACAATGTTTAGCAAGGCTGATTTTCTTATACAAGGGAAAACTGGCTGAGATTATTTAACATCAGCGGAGGCAGCGTACTCGTGAATCCGATGCCGGTTGCCGTTTGATCGAAAAGCGAATATATTTGAATTGATATGACGGAACCCGAAGACTCTCCGGTTGAGTACCCGATTGACGGCACGCTCGACCTGCATATGTTCGATCCCCGTGACACGAAAGAGGCGGTGCTCGAATACATCCGGGTCTGCCTCGAAAAAAAGATCTACCAGATAAGAATCGTGCACGGCAAAGGGGTCGGTGTGAAGCGACGGATCGTGCACGCTCTCTTGGATGAGCATCCGCAGGTCGTCTCCTATCGTCACGAAGAGGGGAGCGGCGGCAGCTGGGGAGCCACCGTGGTCGATCTCAAACCATAGTCATACCGATCACCTTAATCCGATGCAAAAACAAAGCCCTCATTGCTGAGGGCTTCTTGTTAGGGAGTCTGAAGTTTCTACTTCAGCAATACCATTTTCTTGGTGCTGCTGAACTCTCCAGCCTTCAGACGGTAGAAATACACACCTGAAGCGTACTTCTGGGCATCCCACTCGATTTTCACATAGCCCGGCTCGCTCTTGTCGCTCCAGCTCTCGACTTCCTGTCCGAGGATGTTGTAAACAACAAGGTTCCATTCAGCCGCTACTGGCAGGGCAAATTCAATCGTTGTCGTCGGGTTGAACGGATTCGGATAGTTCTGCGAAAGTGAGAACTTCTCGGGCAGGTCGCTCAATTTCGCGGAAACGACGTAGCCGTCGTAACTACCGACTTCGACATTCTTGACTCTTCCCGTGCCGTTCAGTTTTAAGACTTTTCCGGCTTCAAGATATGACTTGCCTTTCAAATCGAACACCAGGACATTCGTGACCTTGCCATCGAAATTGTACCTGATATCCATATTTGAGGCGTTGTCGGTGAGTTCCGGCCTGGCATCGCCGTCAATCGTAAAGCTGATAGCTCCAATTCGAGCATCGGACTGCGCAATCGAGAGAACATCTCCTGAAACACGCAGGTCAGCTGTGTAGTGTAGATCCGGGTTGAGTTTCGGAATGCGTTGGGCGTCCCCCGACAGGACCCGGATCAGATAGACAAGATCGGCCACCGACAAAGTAAGACCGTCACCGTTGACATCCGTGGCTGCAATCTGTCCCTCTATATTTATGGTAAACACCTGCAGGCCGTAGACGAAGTAATTCGACAACAGCACCGCATCGGCAACTTCGAAAGGTATCTGATTCAAATTGATGTCCCCCGGACCGTCGAGGGAGTCGGCACAGGCGATATCGATACCACCGTTGGTGAAGTCCACGCACCTGAGCGCGGTCGGTTTGCCCGGATCGCTGATCAGGCAGCTTTCGTTCGCGCCCTGATAGCTCGGGAACGGGTGAGAATTGTCGGTGATCGCGTTGCCTTCGAAATCGTACACATCGCGCTCGATCCACAGGGTGTCACCGCTCCGGGAGGAGAAGCTGTTGTCGCCGCAATCGAGCCAGTAGAACCTCACCGGGACATACTGGCATTCGAGGCCGCGATAATTACTCACCAGGAAGGAAATCTCCGCCAACGACCCGTACATGTTCTGCAGGAAGCAGGTCGGATGGTACGCTCCGTTGTTCATATCGGCAAGCGCAACAATGCGAAGGACACCCGACGGACAGCCGGATCCGCAATTGCCGTCGGCGCCGAACCGATATGTGAAGTACTCCCACTGACAGTCTTCGAACAGGGAGCCGGGGGATACACTCGAGACGCCGATCGCCGAAGCATCGTACGCGAGCAACAGATCATAACCGCCGAGCTCACGGCCCGAGCCATTCAGATAGATACTGAGATTGTCGTTCTGGCCCTGGAAGGAGTTGTGCGACTTCTCAATCTGCACATGGATGCATTCATCGATCTCGATCCGTACACAGACGTCCTTGACGGCCTGTTCTCCGCACGAATCGGTGGCCGTCACCGTCATGCAGTAGGTGCCGGTCGTATCAGCAGCGAAACAGATCTCTCCCGATCCGCTATTGTACATTTCCGGCGGAGTCACCGTCACGCCGGTAAGATTGTCGTCAGGATCGGAGGCTTGAGGATCGAAACAGAACTGACCCGGCTCATCGAGATAAGCTACGATGCTCGTCGGGACGTCCAGTTCGGGCGGATTATTGTACTGAATGGTCACTTTCGATGTATCGACATCGACTCCACCGCACGAATCGGTTGCCTTCACGATAAACGTGTATGTCGCGTTGCCGTCCGGCGGACTGAAGCAGATGCGTGAATTCGGAAGATCTATCGTGCCGTTCGCGGAGAGCATGATTACCGAGTCGAGGTTGTTGTTTACATCGGTCACACTGATCGGCCAGCAGATTTGTTGCATGTCGCACAGGAAGTAGGTCTGATCGGCGCCCAGATCCACGACCGGATCGCTGTTCAGCGTAATCGTGACGCGGAACGAGTCGATACACGAAGCCCCGCAATCATCGACACACATCACCTTTATATTGACCGACTCGTTGTTAGTCGGCATGTATTCCCACTGACCGTTGACAATCGATCCCGGGCCGCTCAGAAGCTCGCAATGATCGAAATTGGAATCGGGATCGGTTGCTCCGACCGGCAGGCTGATTTCCGTGGCGGTACACTGGAAGATATTGGTGTCGCCCGGCAGCTGGCAGACCGGCGGCGAGTTCAGGTCGATCGTAAAGACGACTGTGTCCTGATCCGCCAGGCCGCACGAATCGACCGCCCGGAGTACGAAGGTGTAAGCTCCGGCGGTATCCGGGGTGAAACAGATCTGACTGCTCGCGTAAGTTCCAACAGGTGTTACGAGATAACAGCTGTCGAGATTATTGTCCGGATCGGTGCAACTTACTCCCCAGCAAACCTGTACGGGCTCACAGAGGAACATCGACTGATCCGCACCGGCATTGACCACGGGAGCAGAGTTCAGTCCGACCGTCACTTTCAGAGTATCGTTATCGCTCAACCCGCAGGCGTCGGTCGCACCGACAACAAAGGTGTACACACCGGCCGTATCGGGCGTGAAACAGAGCTGATTGGCGGCTGTATCGAGTGAGCCGACCGAAGTAAGCAACTGCTCCAGAGTGACGTTGTTGTCGTCATCGGCTACCGTATACGGGAAGCACAGTTGTCCGGCCGTACAGAGCGCTTCGACCTGATCGGCACCGAGCGTGACTACCGGCGCGGAATTGAGCGTGACCTTGTACGTCAGGGTTGTCGTGTCGGCCAGGCCGCAGGAGTCGGCGACCGCTACCGTCACGCTATAATCGGCGCTGGCGTCGGCCGTGAAGCACCATTGTCCGGAAGCCGACACGGCGCCATCACCACTCAGTCTTGTCCAGGTGAGCGTGCCACCGTCGACATCATCGGCTGCAAACTGATAACAAATGTCTCCGGAGGCGCAGAGGAAGGTGTCAACCGGCGTGGCCGGATCGACTGCGACCGGAGCGGAATCTATAACTACATCGGCAATCAGTGAGCAAGTGTCGGAACCACAGTCTGTGGTCGCGATGAGCGTCAGCACGTAATGTCCCGAAGTATCGGCCGGGAAGCAGACCGAGCCGTTGCTGTAAGATCCGATCGGGCTGACCGTAACCTGCAGATTGGTCTTCTGGATCTGAACCGGGATGCAGACATCCTGCGGCGAGCACAGGAATGCCTCCACAGGATCGGGACAGGTGATGTGCGCAACTGTACCGATGTTTACATTGAAGGTCATGTTGCAGGTATCCGCTCCGCACGAAGCAGAAGCGATTACCTGGATATTGTACACTCCGGAGGTGTCGGCCTGGAAGCAGAGGCTGCCTCCGCTGAAAGTACCGAACGAGGTGGTCACGGTAGCGCCGGCCGGCTGGACAGTCAGCATATAGCAGACTTCATCCGGCGAACAGAGCGGCACTTCAATCGGTCCCGGAGGACAATTGACGATAGCGGCGGAAGCACCGAAGTTAACCGTCACCGAGACCGTGTCGCGATCGCTCGCCATACACGAATCTTTCACTTTCACGATGAAGTCATAGGTACCGTCGGTGGTCGGCGTGAAGCAAATCTGGTTGGCCGCGGTGTCGATCGTCCCGCTTCCGGAGACCATCGACTCGATCAAACCGCCCGAACCATCGGGATCGGAGACGGTGTACGGCAGGCAGATCTGCTGAGGTGAACAGAGCGAAAGGGTCGTATCGTTGCCAAACGCAATAGACGGAGCCGAATTAATTGTCACATGGATTGTGACGGTAGACGTCATCTCGGCACCACAGGCGTCGATCGCCTGCAGACTGAAGACGTAGTCACCCGATGTGGTCGGGGTGAAACATATCTGGGTTCCGTCGTAAATGCCGGGTCCAGTGAAGATACAGTCAGTCAGATTGCCATCGTCATCGGAGCACGAAGCCGGCCAGCAGATTTCTGTCGAGGTATCGCAGAGATACAAGGTCTGGTCGGAGCCGACATCGGCGACCGGCGGCGTGTTCAGATCGACCGTTACATTAATGGTATCCTGATCGGCCAGTCCGCATTCATCCTCGGCCCGAATGACGAAAGTATAAACACCGTCAATCGTCGGCGTAAAGCAAACTTCGGTGTTCGCCGTATCGAGACTTCCCGGGCCCGAAAGGAGCGCCACCGAAATGGGACGAGGCGAATTCGGATCGGTCAGGAAATACGGCAGACAAATCTGCTGACTGGCGCAGAGAGCGAGCGAAGTATCCGCTCCGAATGAAACCTGCGGCGCCTCGTTGATCTGGAATTCGACCGTGAACTGCGTCTCACAGACTGCTCCGCAGTCGTCTTCACAGTGCATCGTCACCGTCACTACCTGATTCGAGGTCGGCGTGTAACACCAGTTGCCACCGGCCAACGTACCGACGTCGACCTGACAGAAACTCAGGTTGCCATCACTATCCTGACCATAGGCAGGGAGACAAACCTGCGTCGGCGAACACTGGAAGATGACGGTATCGTTGGGGACATGGCAAACCGGAGCCGAATTGACGGTAACGTTTATCACCGAAGTATCGCGGTCGGTCACGCCGCACTCATCGGTTGCCTCCAGTACGAAGGTGTAACTGCCGCTGGCGCCGGGTGTGAAGCAAATATTGTTGCCGTCATAGGTCCCCGGACCCTCGATCAGGGCGCAGGAGGAAAGATTGTTGTCCGGATCGGTGCATGATACCGGCCAGCAGATCTCTGCCGGCGTACACTGGAAGAGCGTTTGATCGTCTCCGGCATCGGCTACCGGCGGCTGATTCAGGTTCACGCAGACGGCGACCGTATCAAAGTCAACCAAACCGCAAGCATCGGTCGCCTTCAATATGAATTCATAGCACCAGCTTTGAGTCGGTGTAAAGCAGATATTGGTGCCATCGAAAGTCCCCGGACCATTCACCAGTTCCACGGTGGCAAGATTACCGTCAGGATCGGTCGCGCCGGCGGGCCAGCAAATCTGAGCCGGCGTACACTGGAAAATATTCTGATCAGGTCCCGCGTTCGCCACCGGAGGTGAATCCAGCTGGATCGTGACATTTACCGTGTCGACGTCTGTCTTCATGCAGGCGTCGGTCACCTGAACGATGAACTGGAATATTCCTGCCGAGGACGGCATGAAGCAGATAGTCGAATTGAGCGTATCGACCACGCCATTGGCCGTCAGGACATCGATAGACTGAATGTTACCGTCCGGATCCGAAACCTGGTAAGGTACGCAGACCCGCTCGCTGGAACAGATGAACACGGTCGTGTCATTGCTCAACACAATCTCAGGTTTCTGGTCGAGCGTGATATTGTAAGTCATGCTCACGGTGTCAGCCGCGCCGCAGCTGTCGGATACAGCGGCCGTTACCGTGTAGGCGCCGCTGGCCGTGACATTAAAGCACCACTGGCCGGCGGCGGAAATCGTACCGTTGCCGGCGAGTTTCGACCAGGTAACAACGCCGCCATCGGGATCGGAAGCCGAAAAGTCGAAGCAGACCGATCCGGACTGACAGGCAAATGTATCTACCGGCGACGGAGGATCGACCGCAACCGGCGTTGAATTAATCGTGACATTAACTTCGATCGAACAGGAAGCATCGCCGCAAGGTGTCGACGCCGTAACATCGAGGACGTAATGTCCCGAGGTATCGGCCGGGAAGCAGATGCTGCCGGACTGGTAAGTTCCGATCGGACTCACCGATACCACCGCCCCTGTTCCGTTGACACTGACCGGCACGCAAATCGTGTCAGCTTCACAGATGAACCGCTGGATTGTCGGAGGACAGGTAATCTGAGCCGGTTCGGAAATCATGACTTTGAAAACGATATTGCATGTGTCGGCGGAGCAGGTGGTAGCCGCGATCACTTCGGCATTGTAAATTCCGGAAGTGTCCGCGGTGAAGCAGAGATTGCCGCCGCTGTAAGATCCGAGCGAAGTCGTGACGGTCGCTCCCGACGGAGCGATGTCAAGCATCTGACAGACATTGTCAGACGAACAGAGGGAGACATCGATCGTATCCTCAGGACAGGTGATGCTCGCCATTTCTCCGAAAGTCACGCAGGCCTGAATGGTATCGCTGTCGGCCGAACCGCAGGAATCGATCACGCTGACCACAAAATCGTAGCATCCGGCCGTGGTCGGCGTAAAGCAGATTTGATTCGCGGCGGTATCGAGCGAACCGTACCCGGACACCATAACTTCGGTCAGACCGGTCGCCCCGTCAGGATCTGACACCGTGTACGGCAGGCAAATTTGCTGCGGACCGCAAAGGGCAAGGGAAGTATCGGCGCCGAACGCAATCTGGGGATCGGCGTTGAGCGTCACGTTGTAGGTAAGCGACGTAGTATCGGCGCCACCGCAAGTATCGGCAACGGCGACCGTGGCTGAATAGCTGCCCGAAGCGGTCGGGGTGAAACACCACAAGCCGCTCGCGTTGATACTCCCGTCACCGCTTATCATCGTCCAGACAGGCGTCCCGCCATCAGCATCGAAGGCGGTAAACTGATAGCAAACCTGCTGGCTCGAACAGAGAGAGAGGGTCACTGGCGAAGACGGATCTATTGCCACCGGAGGAGTGTCCACGGTGACGTTGTAGGTTATCGTCGTTGTATCCTTTGCTCCGCAGGAGTCCGATACCGCCACCACCGCGTTATAGCTGCCGGTACCGGTGGGGGTGAAACAGAACTCTCCGGCCGGGCTTATCGCGCCCACTCCGTAGATATGCTCCCAGGTCAACGGACCTCCGTTCGGATCGGTCGCGGTGAGAGTATAACACACCTGCGTCGGAGTGCATTGAGAGATATTAAACGGCGCCGGATTGGTAGCAACCGGAGGCGCGTTCAAACCGATATTGACCACAACGGTGTCGAAGTCCGACAGACCGCAAGTGTCGGTAGCCTTAATAACGAACGTATACGCGCCGGCAATAGTCGGTGTGAAACAGATCTGATTTCCCGACAACGTCCCGGGACCGGAATACAACTGGGTGGTCGCCAGATTATTGTCCGGGTCGCTGAAGCTCACTCCGAAGCAGACGGGTGAAATTTGACAGAGATATCGAGTGATGTCACTACCGGCGTTGGCAACCGGCGGGCGGTTGAGATTAACGGTCACATACGAGGTATCCGAGACCGCCGTACCGCACGTATCAGTGGCGGTGGCGATGATCTCGTAGATCCCCGAAGTATCAGCCGGGAAGCAGACGTCGGACAGACTTGTCGAGGGTGCCGTCCTGGCCGCGAACGCGTCGATTTCGAGCGTCCCGCTCTGACACTTGACGCGCACTTCATTAAACGTCAGACCATCGGGAAGATCGAACGTCACGCCGCCAATACCCGATGAAGCCGATCCACCCGGTATCGTCCGGGTGAGTGAATAAACGGTGTTACCATCTTCTTTGAACTGCAGGTAGGCTGATCCGCCACCGTTTGTATTGGTGAAAACGATGAAATCGACATTGGCGCCGTTACAGGTGGTGATATCCTGCGGGAAGCCGATCGTGCACTTCTTGCCATAGCTGAAGGCGATCGAGCCGTCACCCGCGCCGCCATCGGGACCACCCGCGCCGGGCGTGGTGAAGGTGAGATCGGTCGGCGGACCGAGCAGATACGTAGCCGAGTTCCCCGGCTCCGCGCCATTCGGGAATGAGCCGTAGTCGACCACATGGTCACCAAAAACGAAATTCGGAAGGGTCACGGAAACTCCGGACAGTGAATTCACCGGCGGGACAAAGTCGCCGGCCGCCAGAAGGACCTTGCCCGGCTGGCCGCCACCCACCTGGGTGATCGTTCCGCCGAGTTGATAGATCCGGTCGACCTGATCGTAGTTTGCCAGTGTTCCGGTGTAAGAACCAAAATTGGTGGTGACCGAAGTAATGTCGCACTCTGAGTCGAGTACCTCGAGAGGCAGACAGACCTCTCCGGGACCACAGAGATTGATGGTTGTATCGTTGGGGAGATTGACCGTCGGAGGATTGCTCACCGTCACGGTGTAAGTCACTTCCATCGTGTCGGCCAGACCGGTTTCATCGACAACCTCAAAAGCGACCGTATATTCACCGGTCGTATCCGGCGTCAGGGTGTAAATACCGGTAATCGGGCTGACACTGCTCGGAGCGGCCAGCGAACCGGCACCATAGAGAATACTCATCGTCAGCATCTCGCCCGGATTCGGGTCGGTAGCCGTTATCGTGTCCATGACGCTGGTGCCGGAGCAGACGACGTACGTACGTGCGCAGTTGTTCTGGTCTTCGTCATCATGACCGTCGTGATTGTGATCGCACTCCTGGTTGTCAGGATCGGAGTTGTCACTTTGATCTTCTTCGTCGCAGGTGACAAAACTCGGCGGATAGGCGGGCGGACAGAATAGCGTGGAGAACTGCACGCCGTTTGCTTCGTACGCCCAGCTTCCGGAGTATCTGTCTCCGTAAGTTGTCCCCGGCTCGATCAGACCATTCTTGTTGTAGGTGGCGCCGGGGAGAGTCTTCGATGTGAAGCGGCTTGAGTTGGGATCGGTTGTCGGGTTATTCCACTGGTACTGGTCCCAGACACCGTAATAAGTATCATGGAATCCGGGGACCTCATCCAGCGGCGTCATATCATCGCCAAGAAATATTTTGTCGGGTCCGAATGAATGACCGTGCGCCGTCGACCAAATATTGAAATCGATCGCACAGCCGGCTACCGAAATGCCTAGGGTATCGCGGAAATCGCCGGTGTCATGCGGAGTGGAATAGTCGATCGTGATATCCCACCAGATCTCGTACAGGTTCGGCGCGATCGAACTCGGCCATTTGACCCAGCCCCAGCGGTCGTTCTGCACCAGATCGTTGGTCAGATCGAATCCCTGCGACCAGACGTTTACGTTCGGCGCCGGATCCTGATCCAGTGTGACGAGGATGCAGCCGTGGAACTGGTCGAGGGAGTATCCGCGCGAAAAGATGTAGTTAGAGATGTACCATTTGCCCGCCGCGGTATCATTGAAAATGTAATAACCGCCGGCGTGGTTTTCGAGTGGTTCCGGCAATGCCGGCACACCCTGAAAGTAACTTGAATCTACCAGGTTGTAGTTGGGCGGAGGACCGGGCGGGTTGTTCGTGTATGGATTGTAGTAAGCTGCTTCGCCGGATCCACCCTCTTTTCCGGTTTGCGCCGCCAGCGGCAACGCAACGAGCAGTAACAAGACCGGTATAGCCTGAAGTAACCGTTTTCCCACAACATTCTCCCCGAGAATATGTTTATTGACTTCGAGTTTTAGAACTACTCAGGCAGCAGTGAAGTAAAAACGGACAGAATGCGATCAGTCCCCGGAATGGGTACGTGGTTCATTGAAATGTCATAGAAACAACAGAAGACATGAGCAATCGTCCATCCTACTCCTCTGTTCACCTAATGCGTCCGTCAGCGCCGAACGAAAATGCTGGATTACCTAAAAGCGTGATGCTTGTGAAATCGTTCAGAATTGTGCACTGACTAAAGATAATGTAAACCCCGATTGTCCCGGTGTCAAGCCAAAAAAGCCTTAGTTTACAGCTAATTACGGCTTTGAGTCGGAAATTCGACGAAAAATGGACGGAAAAAGTCGCCTATTGCCCCACCCGGACTTTCGCAAGAACCGATTCAAACGGATTGAGCACCAATCTCCTCGGCTTCTTAGGCAGCGAAGGCAGAGTGAAGACATAGTCGGAGGTGTCGACAAACAGGCGCACATAGGCCCGATTGACGTCATCGATCTGTATCTCCAACGGCACGTACATCTTAAATCCACTTCCCACGCCAGTCGTGACGATATGACCGTGGGCGATCACACTCCCGCTGCTATCGGGCTCGTAATCGTATGAGAAATCATAAGTTGGAAGATCGTTGCCGTACACGAACTGACGGAAGAACCAATCCATCTTGATCCCGGTGTACTTCTCGGTCAGGCGTTCAAAGTCGGCGGTCGAGACGTTTTTCCCGCGATTAGATTGGTAAAACTCGCTCAGCATGCCGAAAAAGGCATCCTCTTTCATGGTTTTGAAATCGATCAACAGATTACGGAGCATGTGAAGCACCAGCGCAGCTTTCTTGAAAACAACCAAGTTGCCGACATCGGCGGTGCCGGAACTTGCTGTGCGACAGCCGAGTGCGATCGGACCCGACTCTTCGCCGGAACCCGGAACATATTTTCGCGCAGTGAAAATATCGTTCCTGTACTCGCGGATCATGTCGATAAACTGATCGTTTCCCTCCGCCGCCTGCAAATACAACAGCGCCCCGTACATCGCGAAGCCGTCACTCAACCATTGGTCATGATAGGTTTGATATCCGACCCCCACTCCCCACCACTGCCTGGCAGCCTCCTTGAAACGGGACATTCGATTTTTTCCGTAACCATCGAACTCTCTCCAGGTGTCAAAACCGAGGTGGACCAGTTCGGGGGAGGCGGGGGCCGAAATCGCGGGAATTTCATCAGCTGACATGACGCGGTAAGGATACGGTCCGTAGTAATGCGAAAACAAACGGATGGAGTTAACCATATCCGATCCGACCTGCTGCTGCAGGGCGCTGTCGGGAAGGATCTGCTTGCTGTTCAAAGCAGTCGCCATCTCCTCGTGCAGCCGTCGGGAGAAGTGAAGCACAACTTTCGCGGTTCCTTCGACGTCGGTCGTATAGGTATGGAAAGAGCCAATACTGAAGGTCACGTTTTCGACCGGTGGAAGCACCTTCCAACGCGACACCAGCGTATCTTCCACCACCGATTGATCCAGCAGATTTCCGGAAGCTATCAGCGAGTAGCTCGCCGGTGTGCGGAAAGTTATTTCGAACACCGCGCGCTGTCGATATCCGGCGTATTTCGGATACCAGTCACTTTGCGTGCTCACGAAGAAATCCGACAATCGCGAATCGGCGATATTCCCGTGGTAGAAGAAACTGAGGGTGAGGGTGTCACCGAAGGCCAGCGGGTTGTCGAAATACAGGTCGCAAGGACTTGTCCGGGCATATTTGTCGTCATACCGGCTGAACCCGATTTGCCTCCCCTTCGCGTCTTTGACGCTGTCAACCTGCATCCCCGTCCGGAGCATCATGGGGAGAAGCTGAAATGGTCCCCGGGTGACGTTGAAAGTAACATCGGCCCGGCTGTTGAGGACGCCGTGCTTGTCCACTGCCGCGTCGATCAGGTAATGCGAGACAACGATCTGTTCTTTGGACAGGCCGTTGATACTGTGATAGGAGCTGTCAAGGTACTGTGAATAGGAGGAGACCAGTTCGACCTGCCAACTGCTGTCTCGCGACAACCGCTTGTAGAGCCTCACTTCCTCTCTCATATACGGATCGAATATGTAATACAGTCGATCGGTGAGCCTCGGCTCGACATCGACCAGCAGGAACGGCCCGCCGATCGGCGTGGAAAGACTGCGAAGTGTCTCGAAGAATCCTCCCTGCCGGGCGTTCGCACGAATCCCTGCGATACTGTTCGCCAGCGCTTCCCTTGCCTCGATCTTAAACGGACTCGCGGAGTGCACTCCCGCCGAGGCGATTGAATCGCGCACTTCCGAGCTGAAAAGAAGCGTGAGCGAACTGAATTTACGATTGAGTGAATCGGTGTGAAAGTAACGAAAGAGCTGCTGCCGCTCTATCGGAGACTGCGGCGCGAATTGAAACGAACCCGATCCTTCGAAATATGCGGCGAATGCGACTGTATCGTTATCGAGCCTGACCGGTTCACAGAAGGCGATCCGCCCTGAGTCGAAATGTACCTTCAGATCCTTGTGTGAGAGAATGAACTCGTGCAGATCGAGCGTGGTGGACGTATCGAGCTTTGCGTTGCATATCTGTTCGAACACCTGCCGGAGTTGGTGCGAGCCGGCCGCTCGCAAACTCGACTGCAAAAGCAGCACCCCCAAACAGAATAGGGAAGTAACTGCGAGAAACCGGCGAAACCGCAATGCAGATCCTTAATCAGCCTTAGTTGGAAGTCCGGTGATAGTGGCGAACGAAATCCATCCGCTTCTTGAGCGCCGGATGATCGTAGAACCAGAACTCGATAAACGGGTGCGGGTCCGGATCGGACAGGTTGAACACACCGAGCTTATCGAACGCGGTCGCCGCCACGTTCCCGGGTACGCCGGAGATGTTCATGCCGTAAATGTCCGCCTGGTGTTCGATATACCGGCTGTACCCGTTGGTAATCGGATCGAACACGAACGAGATAATCATGATGAACAGCAGCACCAGGGGCAGCGACGCCGGATTGGATAATTTATCGAACTTAAATTTCTTCCGATAGCGATGAATCACCCGGTGTATCGTCTTGTTGGTGAGCCAGAGAGCAACGATAATAAATGCGAGGGTTATTGCCAACCCGTACCAGATATGGTGCATGACATAGTGTCCCATCTCATGTCCCATCACAAACTTGATTTCTTCAGGCGTGAAATCTTTGATCATCGTGTCGTACAGCACGATCCTTTTCGTGCCGAACAGCCCGGTGACGTAGGCGTTAAGTTTCGAAGACTGCTTCGAGGCGTCGACTTCGAACACTTTGGATCCCTGGATCCCCGCCTTCTGCGCCTCCGCAAGAAGCTGCGCTTCGAGCTTCTTGTCCTTCATCGGTCCGAACTTGTTGAACATCGGCGAAATGACCACCGGCGCGATCACGATCATGAGCACGGCAAACGGAATGGCGCCGATCGAAAACCAGAGCCACCATTTTTTGGTCCGATCGATCAGCCAGTAGAAGAAGTACATCGGGATAATCCCGAGGACGGCGGTGATCGCGAGTGATTTCAGATTGTCACCGAACCAGCCCCAGAACGTCTGATTCATGAAACCGAACTCTTTCTCGATCAGGAAATCACGGTAGAGCGAGAAAGGAAATTCGAAAACGAAATCGACCACGACGAACAGGATAAGGAATACCCAGATGGCGAAGAACTTTCCTTTCACGCCCTCGGCCCAACTCCACAATTTCGCCGACAGGCCGGTAAACAGGAAAATCAGCAGAATTCCGATTGAGATGAAAAAGGAAATAAACCGCCAGATATTGTTGAACCGGGAGTAAGCGATCAGCTTTTCCTTGCGCTCCTGCGACATCGGGTAAATGACTTCTCCCTTGTCATTTTCGATGATCTCTTTCTTCGCCAGCATCGCGGCCGTATCTGCCTCGGCCGTCATCGCGCTTGAGTCAGCCGCTTCGGCCACCTGCGCCGCCACCCCGGCTGAATCTATAGTGCCTGCCGGTCTCACGTTTGCCGAGACACCCGCAGCCAACAACAAGAGCACAGCCACTCCCGCCAGAACCAAAGCTTGTTTAGTAGACATAGATGGGATATTCCTTTTTCCGAGAAATCAGACGTTCAACCATCAATTATGTTCAGTACACATTGTGTGTCAAGCAGATAGTTTACCCCTCTGCTACCCTATCAGACCGATAAAGCCGGGCAATGTTGAAAGAAAATCGGGATGAATAAATCTGCTGCGATTGGGTATTATCTTCATACGTCGCCCGGAGCACCGTAGCCCCCACCAGTGAGAACCGGCGGCAGCCGAATCGATCGCCCCGTGGGGCTTGAGGCAGTTCCGCACCGGCACGAGAATTTCATAAGAACCGCTGACCAACCGGCGGGTTTAACATGAGACGCAAACAACCAACAAAGGAATCTCATCATGGCTAAGTGCCCCTACTGCAAGCAGACGGTAACGCTGGAGGAATCCAATCGCCAGGCAATCGATCATTCTCTGGAAGTTCATAAGGAAGTCGAAGGTGCGGTGAAGAAGGAGATCATGTACTCCTGCCCGCACTGTGATATGATCCTCGGATTCGGCTTTTTCCTCGGTGGACTGCTGACCGGTAGACCGTAAAGTGACTCGGATGCCGGAGCCTGAAAGTTCGAAACTCCGGCCGAGTATTGACTGATTGAGCTGAAGGCGCCCCCGCCCGG
>CAZFOY010000028.1:36115-38461 GCA_964520865.1 uncultured Ignavibacteriales bacterium
TGGCCTGCCAAGTCGAATTAGTGAAGCCCCTTTTGCCTATAGAAGAGTAATTCGGCGATGTTACTCCGATTCTTTAGAAGAGAATCGATTGAACTGTAGATCGACTACTCCCTGTTCATATGTTGATCAGCTTTCTGCCTAACGGTCAAAACTACAAGGGTCCTGACCTGCTCAATTTCGGACTGTGGTTTTCAACCGGTGAAATGGAGGGGACGATTTTGCTGCCCACGTGGCAGTCGAATCGGCTATCGCCGATTCTCACTGAGGTGGGCTACGGGACGGGCTGCTTGCCGTCAACCAACGGTCAAAACCGCGAGGGTTTTGACCTACTCCGGTTCGCGATGCGAGGTCAGGAGTGGAATCGTAGGTCAGGAACCCTGCGTTCCTGACATTCACAATTGGATGTTTCGATGCAAAAGTCAGTAGGGCAGGCCTCCTGACCTACCTGGGTACGCCACCGCTTGCGGTGGTGGGTCTCCCACACCCAGCCATAGGAATGGTCGGGCCTACGAAAGATGAACTGGTCGCGATCAATTCGAACATCATCTCTGTCTTTGCAGAATCGTAGGTCAGGCCCGCACATGGTTTGACGCACACAAAAAAACGGCGGATCTTAACAAGCACCCGCCGTTTCGTAATTCGAAATAACTGCAGTCTCTACGCGACCGTTACTTCCTTACACAAGTACACGTCCTGCACCGCGTGAAGGATCTCTATGCCGTCCTTCATCGGGCGCTGGAACGCCTTGCGGCCGGTGATGAGACCCATGCCGCCGGCCCGCTTGTTGATGACTGCCGTCTTGACCGCCTGGGCGAGGTCGCTGTCGCCGCCCGAAGCTCCGCCGGAATTGATCAGTCCCTGACGGCCCATATAACAGTTAATCACCTGGTAGCGGGTCAGGTCGATCGGGTTGTCCGAAGTCAGGTCGGAATAGACTTTCTTGTTCGTCTTGCCGAATTTCAGCGTATTGTACCCGCCGTTGTTCTCCGGCTGCTTCTGCTTGATAATGTCAGCTTCGATCGTCACGCCAATGTGGTTCGCCTGTCCGGTCAGATCGGCGGAGACCATGTAGTCTTTGTCGGTCTTGAAGGCATCGTTGCGCAGATAGCACCAGAGGACGGTGAAGAGACCCAGTTCGTGCGCGTACGAAAACGCCTCGGTGACTTCCTGAATCTGACGAGTGGCGCCATCTGATCCAAAGTAAACGGTCGCCCCGACGCCGACCGCACCCATGTTGAAGGCATCTTTGACCGACGCAAACATGATCTGGTCGAACTTGTTCGGATAGGTCAGCAGTTCGTTGTGGTTCAGCTTCAGGATGAACGGAATACGATGGGCATACTTGCGGCAGACGGAGCCGAGAACGCCAAAGGTCGAAGCTACACCGTTGCAGCCGCCTTCAATCGCCAGTTCGACGATCTTCTCAGGGTCAAAGTATTCCGGGTTGGGAGCAAACGACGCACCGCCGGAATGTTCAATCCCCTGGTCCACAGGAAGAATCGAAACATAGCCGGTATTGGCCAGCCGACCCGTGCTGAACAGCCACTGCATTGACCGCATCACGGCCGGCGTGCGATCGGAATGACTGACCACCTGATCGACAAAGTTCGGTCCGGGCAGGTGAAGTTTCGACTTTGCGATCGTTTTGCATTCGTGCTTGAGCAAGCTCTTATCAGCCCCGAGCAGTTGTTCGATTGTGCTTATCATATTGGAATCTCCCATAATTTTATCTGTTGCCGTGCGATCGGTTCAATAAATTGAATTTTGAAACGCCACGCAACTTTAATCGGTCGACTGCGTTAACCATAACTGTCACAAACGAGAACGGGGACCGGGGTTACGTCGCCATCAGCCTATCGAATTAACGGCGGACCTGCTCCGCACTCACCGGATAAACAAGATTGTTGCGGTATTGTTTACATCGATGATTCGTCTTGATAGAATCAGAAAATCCTACGGAAGCCTTGAGGCGGTGAAAGGGATATCCCTTGAGATCGCCCAGGGGGAAACCTTCGGACTGCTTGGACCGAACGGGGCCGGCAAAACAACTACGATCAACATGCTCATCGGCGTGCTCAGACCGGACAGCGGAAATGTTCAAATCGACAACTCGCCCGATCCAACCCAACCGGCCATTCGACGGAAGATCGGAAGTTCGCCGCAGGCAATCGCCTTGTACGGCGAGCTGACCGCCGAAGAGAATCTGAAGTTCTTCGGGAAACTTTACGGACTTCGTGGCGGCTTGCTCCAGAAACGGGTGGAGTACTGCCTCGAACTTTCCGGGTTGACCTCACGACGGACCGATCGGGTGTCCACGTATTCCGGTGGAATGATGCGGCGGTTGAA
>CAZFOY010000028.1:38561-46118 GCA_964520865.1 uncultured Ignavibacteriales bacterium
ACCCATCTTCGCGTCTCATCGAACCGGCCTTTCGAGCTGGTCGCTGAACTGGCCGGGTCGGGAATCAAATTCCGAAGTGTGAAAATCCAGCAGGCCGATCTTGAGCAGGTCTTTCTTAATCTGACCGGAAGGAGGCTGCGCGACTGATGCGGACGATTTTCACTCTCGCCTTGAAAGATATTCGCCTGCTTTGGCGCGACAAAGGCGGCTTGTTCTGGGTTATCGGCTTTCCCTTTCTGCTCGCACTTTTCTTCGGCGCCATTTTCTCTGGCAGCAACCAACCGACTTCGGCAGCCAAGGTCGGGGTGATCGATGACGACAAGTCGACTTACTCGCAAGCATTCGTCGATGAACTCGGAAAGACCGATGCAATATCGGTCGTTCCGCTCCCACTCGATTCCGCGGCCCAGCAGGTTCGTCTCGGAAAGATGAGCGCCTACATTCACCTCAAGAAGGGATTCGGCAATCCGCGCAATCTCTTTTCTTCGGACAGCTCGATGCTCGAGATGGGCATGGACCCGGCGCGGAAGGTAGCTTCGGGGCTCTATCAGGGATTAGTGGCCCAGGCATGGTTTAAAACGCTTCAGCATGAATACATGAATCCGGCCAAACTCCGAAGCAGCCTCAAGACACAGATCGACTCGATCAATGCAAGCACGACTATAGATTCGGATCGGAAGAAGAGGTTGACGCGCTTCCTCAGTTCCCTCGACAATTTCATGGACGTTTCCGACTCTACCATGATGGGGGAACAGTCTCCGATGCAGGGTCCGAAGATCTCAACGGTGAGCGTGATCGGCGAGGCGGACCGTCCGCGCACGTCGTACGAAGTTACCTTTCCGTCGGCGATTCTCTGGGCGCTGATCGGCTGCGCTTCTTCGTTCGCCGTCTCGATCGTAACCGAACGGACACGCGGTACGATGTTGCGCTTGCGGATGGCTCCGATCGGCCGTTCGCACATTCTTGCCGGAAAGGGTCTCGCCTGTTTTCTCACCGCGATCAGTGTGTCGTTTGTCCTTCTCGTATTCGGAAAAATCGTCTTTGGCGTCAGGCTGAGCAATCCGCTGATGCTCGCAGTGGCGGTTGGCTCGGCAGCCTTCTGTTTCTCCGGCCTGATGATGCTGATTTCAGTAATCGGCAAGACCGAGCAGGCGGTGGGCGGCGCCGGCATGGCGATTCTGCTGATTATGGCGATGACGGGAGGCGGCATGATCCCGCTGATGTTCATGCCGAAGTGGCTTACTACGGTCAGCAATTTCAGTCCGGTTAAATGGGGAATACTCGCAACTGAAGGCGCGATCTGGCGGGGATTCACCGCGGGTGAAATGATGATGCCGGTAGGAGTCCTGCTCAGTATCGGCGTGTTCGCATTCGGTGTCGGGGTATATATCCTGTCCCGGTCGGATGTATGAGAAATCGAATCAATCCTTCAGTTCGATCTCGAAGACGGTAACGGCCCGCCCAATCAGATTCACTCGATCATCCTCCACAACGACCCGCATTTCCCCGCCCCGGCGCGAAGCCTGGAAGGCCTGGAGATCGTCTTTGCCGATACGCTTCTGCCAGTAGGGTCCGAGACGACAGTGAGCCGAACCGGTCACCGGGTCTTCGTCGATCCCAACAGCGGGCGCGAAAAACCTTGAAACGAAATCGTAATGTCCTCCTTCAGAGCGGGCGGTCACGATCACGCCTCGGGCACTGATTTTCTTCATCAACCCGAAATCAGGAACCAGGTTGATTACTTCTCGCTCGGAGGAAAGCTCCACCAGAACATCGAACGTGCTTAGCTCCATATTCACCGGTTTCGCACCGAGCGCCTCGGGTAGTCCTTTCGGAATATCTCCCGGTTCGGGCGGGAGGGCAGGAAAATTCAGTCTGATGCGATCCCCCTCCCGGCTGGCCACGAGTAATCCGCTCTTCGTGAAGAACCTTGCCACTTCGGATGCCTTCAACAAATTCAGTTCCCATAAAATATGCGCCGATGCGAGGGTGGCGTGTCCGCACAACTCGACTTCAGTCACCGGAGTGAACCACCTGAGATTGTAGCCGTCCTTCTCCGGGAAGAGAAAAGCTGTTTCCGAGAGATTCATCTCAGCCGCAATCTGTCGCATCCACTCTTCGTCGGCTCCCGAATTGAGAATACAGACGCCGGCCGGATTGCCGGAGAATCTCTTGCTCGTAAACGAGTCTACCTGATAGATTTTCTGCGCCATTGTCATCGCTCCTTGCTTTGCTGACTCCCAGGGCCTGCTACATTCTGAACAGGTACTGCAATTTGGCGAAAAACTGGCGGGAATTCAACTTCCATTCGGAGTTGGTGGGAAGAGAAGGATAGTCGTCACGATAGAAACTGTGATAGCTGCTATTCATGCCGATATAAAACTTGGTGAAGGGGTTGATTTTGTACGTCAGCAACGGCTCGACATCGAACTGTTTCCCGAAATCGTCATACTGTATGACCAGTCGAAGGAACCATTCACGAGTGAACTGATAGGTCGCGCGGGTCCGGAAGATATAGCCGTCGAAGATGTTCTTCGCCGTCCCCGGATGGTCCTTGATATACGCGTCGCGATAGTCCAGTCTCGAATACGTGAAGTTCGGCTGGATGAACAGTCGGCGCGTCGGTTTGATATTCGCGTAGATGTTGAAGTCATGCCCGTAGCCGAGTTCAGGATTGACCCGGTCGCGCCAGATCGTCCTTCCCTCGGTGTACGAGAACCCGCCGCTGAGCAGTTCGCTGAACCGGCTGTCGATCTGGAACGTCCCGCGGCTGATACCGGGAAAGAGCTTGCCGAAAAATCTCTCCTGGCTGGCGACATACTTGAGGTAGACTTCGGTCTGACCTTTCAGGCTGAAGTACAGGCTCGGGGTTACCCATTCGTCGTAAGCATCGTCAGTAAATCTCCAGAGATTCATCGTCCCGTTGTGGATCCAACTCCGGCCGACGTCGATCGACGGCGTCCAGCTGATCAGCCACTCACGATTAGGCCGGAAATCGAGGTTGGTGGACGCTTCCATCGTCTGGAAATCGTTTCGAACGACAAACCCGTTGTCGGCGCGAAAACCCGGGCTGTTCGCCGTGTAGACGACATCGAAACTCCACAGTCGGGCCGATCTCTCAAAGATCCATTTGACCGCATTACCGGAATATTTCTCGCCATCGAGCGCCACCGTGTGTTTTCCGTAATCAAAGGTAGCCTGTGCCCGTCCGGTCGCGACCGTGGTATCGATCATATCCGGCGCGGTTATCTCATCGGTGTGACTCAACAACGCCTGAAAGGCGAGCTTATAGTTCTTCATGAATCGGACCCGTCCGTCCAGGCCCGCTACGGTGCCTGATCCCCCCTTCTCGATACCGCTGCCCGGGGCATCCTGCATACGACGGTCGGTCAGCGTGAATCCGAGGAAGGAATTTTCAAGAAACGACTGACGAACCCTGAGGATATTGATCGTGCTCTTCTCTCCCTGACCGAAGATGCTTTGTTGTCGCAGAGGAATCGTGACCGGCGAATGGGCATCCTGTGCCGCCAGGTAGGCGATGGAGATCCGTTTGAACTGACCGGTAAACTTTGCGGCGGCGTTCGGGTCGTTAATCGAACGGGTATAGACGGCATCGATGTAGGTATTGAACAGTTCCCCACCTTCCTGAAAAAAGGGGCGGGTCTCCGAATAGAACAGACCGAAAGTCGTGTTGACGTCAACCTGACCGGCATCGGATTCAACCTGACTGAAATCAGGATTGATCGTTGCCTCGATCGATGAATTCGAACTTAATCCGTAGCGCACGTTTCCCGACGCCTGAACATCGGGATTGTCGTTCTTGAATCTGAGATTATCGTTTACCGTCCCGGACTGAAATCCAACCAGCGTCGGCATAACCTCGAGGTCTTTTCCCGCATGAATGTTCTTCATGCCGGTGAGATACCCCCACTGGCACATCCAGCACGGATTGTTGCGGTCCGATGCCGCCCAGTTGTACCTGCGGCGCAGCTCGCGCTGGTGGTCCCGCCAGAAATTGACCCGCCAGACCTGCTCCGGCTTGTCGGGGAAACGAAGCGACGCAAACGGTATGGCAACTTCGACCTGGTAGCCGCTGTCGGTAACCTGTCCTTTCGAGTCGAACACCATGTCGAACGATGCATCCTCGTCCCCGTTGCTGAGCATGCGAAGGTCTCCCTGGACGCCGAGTGGATTGACGAAAATCTCGTACGCCCAGGAGGCATCGTTGTAAGTGTCCAGCAGGAGTCCGATGTAGTCATCACGAAAGATCTCATCCCGGTCCCGGTAGGAATATCGCACGGTTGTCGGATCATCGTAGGCGATAAAAGCCAGGTAGAGGTTCGACTCATCGTAAGTCACCAGCACTTTCGTCTGCACCGGCGGACGGGTCTGATCTCCCGGGCTGTGTTCGGCGAAATTGTCGGCGACCGCCGCTCCCTTCCAGCCACTGTCCTGCATATCTCCGTCGATCGTGATATCTCCGTGCATCAACGGCACCTCAAGCTTCGGCAGCCAATTCGGTTTGAAGGTAGTATCCGCCTGCGCCCAAGACAGCGAATAGCAGACAAGGAGCCCGACCGCGAACAAGATCAGACGCCCGTTGCGTCCTGTCGCGCGGTCCTTTAGTGTAAGTTTGCCGTGAGTCGCGAGTCGGTGGTTAGTAGATTGGCGATTATCCGACATGGAGTCCTGGGTTTTGGGTTGTTAATTCTTATTTGGGTACGGACTTGCCCGAAAATTGTTTCACGTCGCGCAGGCAGCCGAAGACCGGAGCCCACATACAAAAAAAGCCCCTCAATCGAGGGGCTTGAAGCTCTTGGCACTGAAGCAGATCTTACTTCGCGAAGGAATCGATTGCCTCCTGCCGGCTGTCATAGTGTTCAAAGACAGAGATCAGGCGAGTGATTGTCAGGATCGATTCGATCTTGCTGATATTGGCGAGCACGAGCCGGCCGCCGGCGTTCTTGACTGTGGTCAGCGCAGAGATCAGCATACCCAGACCGACCGAGTTCATCCAGTCGACCTTTCCCAGATCGATAACGACGTTCGTTTTGTTGAGCTGGATATACTCGTGGATCTTGCCGTGAAACATGGTGGTCTCCTCACCACCCATTATCTTGCCGGAAACTTCGATTAAGACAATGTTTCCTTCGAGACTGTCTTCGAACTTCATCTAAACACCTTTGGCTATAAAGTTTATTGTCTGTTCTGGGTCCGAACCGGCGACATGATTTGGAATCGGTCCAAGTCCGGCACTGCCAAAATACCGACTGCCAATGAAAAATCAAGCTTTTTCGCCCCCGGCGGAATCACCGACAGCACGCACGCGCTTCTCTATCCGCTCGCTGCATCCAAGGGCAACTTGTTAGCGGAGTTCGCCTTATCACACAGCAGCAAGTACTCTTTTATCTTGGCAGTCACTGTCCACACCTGTATCTTTAGCCGCTATGGAACTCCTCGGTGCGAAACCTGCCCAACAGGCCGCAGTATACTTCATGCTGGCCATCCTGATCGGGGCGATTCTCCTCTGCCTGCCGTTCAGCGCCAACGGGCACCCGATCTCGTTCATTAACGCCCTGTTTACTTCGACTTCGGCTGTCTGCGTCACCGGACTCACGGTGGTAGACACCGGCCGGGATTTCTCCCTGTTCGGACAGATCATCATTTTGATCCTGATTCAGCTGGGCGGATTGGGAATTATGACGTTCACCACGGTCATTTTGATATCGATGGGCTCCCGGCTCTCTTTTCAAAGCCGCTATGGGCTTTCGCAAAGTCTCGACGCCGGGATACGGACCCACGTCAACGTTCTCCTCAAAGCGGTTGTGATTACCACCCTGACTGTCGAGGGAGTCGGCGCAATCCTGCTGTTTCTAAGATTCCACACCCAGATGCCGGTGGGAAGCGCGATCTATTTCTCGATCTTCCATGCGATCTCGGCCTTCTGCAATGCCGGGTTCTCGTTGTTCAGTAACAGTCTCGAAGGCTTCCGGGGCGACATCCCGGTTCTGCTGATTTTCGCCTTCCTGATCATTTGCGGAGGCCTCGGCTTCGCCGTGATTCGAGAAGTTTACGCCAGACTGGTGAAAAAGGAACAGCGATTGTCCCTGCACTCCAAGCTCTGTCTGAGCACAACTGCGATTCTACTGGTAGCCGGAACGATAGCAATCTTAGTAGCTGAATATCACAATTCGTTTAAGCACACCGGACTCGGCTACGATATCGTCAACGCCTTTTTCCAGTCGACCACCAGCCGCACCGCCGGATTCAACGCCCTTCGTCAGGCCAGTCTCTCGAATACGACTATTCTGATCACGATCATCCTGATGTTTATCGGCGCCTGCCCCGGCTCAACCGGTGGCGGGATCAAAACGACTACCGTCGCAGTTATTCTGCACCTCGTGATAGACCGGTTCCGCGGTCGACGGAATGTCTCGATTTTCAAACGCACCGTCAGCCCTGACTCGATTTCCCGCGCCCTCACCGTGTTGCTGTTGGCATTGATCGCGATCGTCGTGATTTTCGCGATCTTTCTCTTCACCGAAGAAACGCCCATCGGCAACCGGGTGAGTTACGGCTGGTTTGTGGAGTATCTGTTCGAGGTCTTCTCGGCGTTCGGGACGGTGGGACTGTCGATGGGAGTGACATCGAGCTTGCATAACTTCGGGAAAGTTCTGATAATATTGCTCATGTTTGCCGGGCGAGTCGGTTTGTTGACGCTCGCATTCGCCATGGCGCGACCGAAAAGCAAAGGTGAGATTGTATACCGGGAAGAAGAAGTCCTGGTGGGATGAAGGATAGAACAGTATGAAACAGTTCGCGGTCATCGGTCTGGGCAACTTCGGCGCCCGCGTCGTCAAGGAGTTGACCACACAAAGCTGCAAAGTCACGGCGATCGACAACGATCGGGACAAGGTCCAGGCGCTGGAAGAACATCCGCACCTGGTGGCGATATTCGCCGATGCCACCGACCGAAAGTTTCTCGAAAACCTCGGCGTGGAACAGTTCGACGCTATCGTTGCATCGACCGGAAAAGATTCTCACGCTACGATATTGATCGCGCTTCATTTACGCGAGCTGAATGCGAAACGGATTATCATCAAAGCGAACTCACAGGACCATGCGAAAATACTCCTGAAAGTCGGGGCGACCGAAGCTATGATCCCGGAAGAGCAGATGGCGATCAAGCTATCGCACTCACTGGCCCGCCCCAACGTAATCGATTACCTCCCCCTGGCTCAGGACTATCATGTCGCCGAGTTAGTGCCGCCGGAAAAGTTCTTCGGCAAGACCTTCATGGAGCTAAGTCTCCGCTCCGCCTACCATATTCAGGTGATTGCGATTAAAGATTCCAAAACCGGAGCGTTCCATCTTGTCCCGGGGGCGAAATACACCGTCAAGCCGACTGATATTCTTGTCGTGCTTGGTAAAGAAGAAGATATCAATCACATCCGCGAGTGATCCGCAAAAGAAAAGCTCACACGACCGGTAACATCCCTGTCACGCAGCCGTCGTGAGCTTTCTTTACTCCCAGTTAATTCGATTATACGTTGATTT
>CAZFOY010000028.1:46218-47680 GCA_964520865.1 uncultured Ignavibacteriales bacterium
CGAGGCGTCCCTACGGAAGAGAGGTAACGAAGAGCCAATCGTAGGTCAGGAGGCCCGCCCTCCTGACATTGGACGGCTGGCTCGAAGCAAGGCGTCAGACAAAGAAGATTCATTCAATAAAGAAGCCGCCAGGAGTGAACTCCCGACGGCACAAAAAACCGAAACAAAAGAAACGAACGGATTTACTCTTCCGGTTCTTTCTCATCGGAAGTCTCGCCGACCACGAGATCGTGCGACATCCCGAGCTTCTCTCTCACTTTCGCGAGTACTTCGTTCGCGATATCAGTATTCTCTTCGAGAAACTTCTTGGCGTTCTCACGCCCCTGACCGAGACGATCCGAACCGTACGAGAACCAGGCACCGGACTTGTCGATAATGTTATGATTCACCGCGGTGTCGACCAACTCGCCGGAGAAGGAAATCCCCTTGCCGTAAATAATATCGAATTCGGTCTCACGGAACGGCGGGGCAACTTTATTCTTTACCACTCGGACTCTCGTGCGCGAACCGATCATCTCCTGACCATCTTTGATCGACGCAATCCTTCGGATATCCAACCGGATCGTAGAATAGAACTTTAGCGCATTGCCGCCGGTGGTCGTTTCCGGATTGCCGAACATGACTCCGATTTTCATGCGGATCTGGTTGATGAACACGAGAGAGGTTCTCGATTTGGAGACGATCGCGGTCAGTTTGCGGAGCGCCTGCGACATCAAACGTGCCTGCAGACCCATATGGCTGTCACCCATCTCCCCCTCGATTTCCGACTTGGGCGTCAGCGCGGCAACCGAGTCGACCACGACAATATCGACCGCACCGGAACGGACGAGCGTCTCGGCAATTTCAAGCGCCTGTTCTCCGGTATCCGGCTGTGACACGAGCAGATTGTCCGTATCCACACCAAGCTTACGGGCGTAGGTCGCATCGAGCGCATGCTCCGCATCGATAAACGCCGCCACCCCACCCAACTTCTGGGCTTCGGCGATAACATGAAGCGCCATGGTCGTTTTCCCCGATGATTCCGGGCCGAAAATCTCGATCACCCGACCTCTGGGGATACCGCCAACGCCGAGCGCATGGTCCAGACCGAGCGAGCCGGTCGGGATAACCGCAATCTCAAGCACCGGAGCATCGCCAAGACGCATGATCGAGCCTTTGCCGAACGATTTCTCGATCTGCGACAGGGCGGCATCGAGCGCCTTCTTGCGATCCGGCATAGTGGATGTTGCCATGTCTGCCTTACCTTTCTTTATTTCTATCTTTGACTTAGCCATATTGCAGGAACCTAATCGAATTTATCTTTAAAATATATCACATTTCGTTTGAAAACAAAATAGGTAAATGGACTGACAGCTGCTGTCAGTCTTTTTTGAGGTATACGAAAGATTTTTGATTCTTCGTAGGCCCGACTCGTCTTCGAGCCGGGTCATGTCCGTAGTCAGTTGCGAGTTTGCGTCTTCGT
>CAZFOY010000029.1:0-46143 GCA_964520865.1 uncultured Ignavibacteriales bacterium
AGCCGTGGATCGACAAGATCATCTCCCGATGACGATGAAGCTACCAGCTGATTGGATCCGACCGTTTGTCCGGTCGAATCGACCTCCTGCCAGAATATTTTGCTCGCCCCGAGACGATTGTCTTCCCAGGCGGCCAGATAGTTCCCAGATTTGAGAGGGATTATCGCCAGATTGTCCTGATCGAAAGTCGATGGCGAGACGGACTGCGAAATGAGCCAGTCGGTGCCGGCGGCTGCCTGCCCGAAATTGCCAACGGGAGCTTTGGGTATTCCTATCGAGCGGTCAATCGGGGGTACCTGCCGGGAATGTAGTTCTGCCCGGTCAAACGGGTAGGCCGCGGACGCTGTCAACAGGAGTATTAAGACGATCAGGCTATATATTCGAGTCATTTATCCCTCCGGGGTTATTTCTCTCTGTGATAGGCAGCAAACCGGGTGCCTCAGAGCCGGTAATCCGAAATCGAAGTCCCCTCTGCCAGAGGATTTTCGCCGCGCCTATCTAATTGGACGTAAGTAAGATACAATATTCGCCGAAATTGGGCCACAGGTTTTGGTCTTGCTGCCCATCCCGGCCGTTCACTAAGTGCAAAGTAATTCACAAACAGTGTTGCCCCGATCAAGCTACGACCCTTCTAAGAGCCTGCGCAAAGAATTCCTAACTTTTTGCCCAAAAGAAACTTATATACTCCGTTATCGTATGATAAAGTGACGGGCGAATCGGATGATTCTGCCCAAAACAAGGATATGGCGTAAAAATGTTGCATTTCATGAATAGATGTGATTGCATGGGTAAGATGGTCGATGAGCGACCGGTGCGCACGGCTACGGATGCGGTCAGCGGACGACCTCTGCCGGAAAATCCGTGGGATGGTGCCGCCACGGCTGTGAGGACGATGAATAGTAGTTCAATTGGTATGCATACAATCTGCGTCATTATTTTTGCCGCAATACTGACAGTCCTGCCGGCTCAGGCAGCCCTCAGCCAGGCAATACTTCCCCCCTCGGTGGATCTGAAGAACCAGAAGAAGGAGCCGCCGGAACTCACCCGGGACAACCTGGAAAAGGCGAAGGATCTTCAGGACGTAATCCAGCAGGTCGAAAAACTGGCCTACGATTATCAGACCTACCTGGGCGACTGCGATGGATCCGACGAATGCGAGAAGACTCGCGACGCCTTGTACAAGATGCTGGTCAATTTCGATGTCGGGTCTTACTATCTCGCGCCGACAAACCTGAAGCAGGATATCGGCGAGCTGGCCGCCATGCTCAAGGAGCATGAAATAGCACTTCAGAAAGAGCACAAAGATGCCAAGCTGTACCACCTGACGAAAAGCCTTCGCCAGCAACTCGGACTGTACGAAGATATCCTGAATCAGGACGTTTGTCCGGAGTTGCGTACGGACACGGCCTCGGCGGAAAAGATCCAGGCATACTTGATATCCCAAATGAGTTACAATGGCAATCAGCGCGAGTTCTTCAAAGAAGTATCGGCCAAGAACAAGACGCTGATCGAAAAGCTGAAATCTGAGATCGATGCCCAGAAGGTCGCGATTGAAGCAAGCCGACAACTCAAAGATCAACATATATACATACTCCGGGCACTTGACCTGCTCAAAGACAGCCTGTCCAACATCTCATTCTTCACCGCGCCTGCCGCCGGGGCGGAGAGTGCCATCGTGTGGAACGTACCTGAGGTGCCCAAAGTCCCGAACGTACCTAAAGTCCATGGAAAGACCACTCCGCCCACTCCACCCGTGGCTCCGCGCGTTGTGATCGTCGGCCGGGACCGCACCTTTACGAGTGGGTCGGGACAGGCTGGAGCATCGAAGGAACTCGAAGATACGATGCGCGTCTTTTCGGAGAAGTTGCCTATCTACGTGAACAACCAGACCGGCACGCTCACGATAACGGGTGTCGATGAAAAGGTTATCAGGGTGGCTTTCAGCGTCAGTGTAAGCGCCTCCGACGATGCTTCGGCTAACAGGCTCATTAACGAGATATCGGTCGACTTGTCCAGCAGCGCGAACGGAATCTACGTCACCTCTCACTTCCCGGCCATCAGCGATCCGCAACGAAGTATCGTCAGCAGCAGTCTGGAAATAACGGTTCCCCGATCGAATCCGCTGGTTTGCGAGAGCTCCTTCGGTCAACTGGAAGTGAATGGAGTCCACGGAGGATTGAGGGCAAATACGAATTACAGCGATGTAACGCTGAGCGAAGTATCCGGGGAAGTCAAACTTGCCGGCAAGATGGGCCGGACGGAACTTGACGATGTCTCCGGACCGATCAACATACAGAATTCCCTCGGTGATATTGTCTTGTCGGACTGCTCCGGAAGTTTCGAGTTGGCGAATTCGTATGCGGCGATCGAACTCGACGATTGTTCGGGCAAGGCCCTGATTCGGAACAGCGGCGAAGTGAACATCAACGGCCATAGAGGCGACATATCTATCGACAACCAGAATGGACAGGTATCGGTATCGGACGTGGTAGGTAATCTTGCCGTCAAGAATTCGTATAAACCGCTCAGCATTACCAATATCGACGGCGCCGCGAAGATCGAAAACATGAACTCCAGTATCGACATGGATGACGTAAGCGGCATGCTCACGGTCGACAATAAGTTCGGATCTATCTCAGGAAGATATCTCAACGGTCCGATTGTAATCACCAGCGACCGTGGCGATGTTGCGGTGGAACTCAATCAATACCTCTCCGGCGCATCGCAGATAACTTCAACCTATGGCATGGTCAATCTTACGCTGAGCGAAAACTCGGATGTGCTGGTGACGGCCGTTGCCGACGGCGGCGTCATTAAATCGGATTATGGTAAGTCGGTCGAAGTCGGCAAGGGGAGTTCACAGGCGAAGATATCCGTGGGCGCGGCCAAGATTCCGCTTCAGGTGAAGGGAACGAATTCTACAATTGTGATCAACGAGTCGGATTAGGGGTAAGGGGAAGAGCAGGTAGACGAGGCGGCCGAACGGCCGTTTTTTTTTTGCAGGGATCAGCTCACCGGCTGAGCTTTGGTCGAGGCTTCGAGTCCGGCAAGACGCTCCCGCATCTTTTTCTCAATATCGATAATGTAGGTGTCATCGTGATAAATCGTGGTCTTGAATTCGTTGAGGTTCTTCAATTCTTCGAGAACCATCTGAATCGTATTGACGCCAGAGATGATGATATCGATAGCATAACCTATCTTATCTTTCGAATCGATCACCTCTCCCCTGCTCACTCCAAGCTGAATCAACTGGGCCCGGCCAAGAATGGTCGCTGCGGCGTTATTCAAATAGTGATTGAACGTCGCGGTAATCGTCCGCAGCGTCTCGAGAGCAGCTTTCTCGAGTTTCGTCTGCGCAATCTCACGCTGCATCTGACGGTTTTCCCTGAGCAGAGTCTCCACCGTCAGATAGTGGAAATACAGCATCTTGTTCGCTTCGAGCATGATGGTTTCGTTCGTCCCGACATCGATTTCAAGGAATTTCGCCTCTTCCACCGTGTTGTGCAGGAGCTGCTCTTCGATAGCCTGCAGCCGCTCGGTCGGGATGCGAAGGTTCTTGCTGACGATCTCCCGGCTGTCGGACTCGAAATCAAGTTGCGGCCGGGCGTTGGCGATCGAAAACTTGGAGATCAGATCTCCCAGCAGTACAATCTGCGGAAGCACGAAGTCAGGTTCCGTGGCATCCGGAGGGAAGTGGTTGTGGTGCTGTCCGACGGCGTCGCAAATGACGGTCGGGATGTTCCACTGTTCGAGGAGGAACTGTCCGACCCGGGCGTGATTGGTCCCCCAGGCGCCGTCCTCCAATTCGATAAGGGATCCACCCGCTTCGACCTGTTTCCAGATGCTTTTGTATTTCTCGGAGAACGATTTCTCCAGAACAAGAATTCCAATATCGTGCAGCAGTCCGGCCACGAACGCCTCCTCGATCCGCGGATACCTGACCGCCTCGGCGATATTGCGACATGCGATCGCAGTCTCGAGCGAATGCCGCCAGAATCTGACCCGGTTCACGGTCGATTCCCATTTGCCGGTCAGGTCATAGACCGAAGTAGACAGAGCGAGCGCGGACACGGCGCGCATTCCGAGCGTGACGACTGCTTGAGGAAGAGTTGTTACAGCCCGGGAGAGCCCGTAGAAAGGGCTATTGACAATACGCAGAATTTTAGCGGTCAGAGCCGGATCATGACTCAGCACTCCGGCCAGATCCTGAGCCGACGAGGTGTCGCTCTTGGTAACCCGAAGGACCTCAGAGAGCGTCTGGGGCAATGACGAGAGCTCCTGATGATCCTGGATGATTTTATTATAAAACTCTGCGTTCATAAGTTCCCTTTAGGCATATTATCGGAAAATACCACAGGGATTTAAGGCCTATTTCCCTCTCATTTTTCCGAACGCAGCTTGGCACGCAGTCGCTCAAGCCGAACGGCCAGTTGTTGTTGCCGGGCCTCCCCGTAGGGGCAGACAGCCCGGGCTCGACTGGCAAACAAATATGCCCTGGCCGGGTCATGTTCCCGGTGCTCGTAGTATTTGGCAAGCTCGATATTGGCCCAGAAGCCCTCTCGTGAATCCGCCTGCGAGAGTTGGTGCCAGAGCGGGACAGCCTTATCTAAGGCGTTGGCTCGCTTGAAATTGAGAGCGTTGAACAGAATGATGTCATCGGCCAGCGCGGAATCGCCGCTTCCGTCTATTCGGTCAATTATGGCCTGCACGATCGCCTGGTCCCGGCGACGGCTATAAACGCGAGAAAGAGAATGCAGATCGTCAATTTCGTCGAGTACCTCTCCCTGTGATCGATGGATCGAGGCGATATGATCGACAAGATAGAACAATGAGAGGATATCGAGTCGATTGTGCTCAAGCACATCAGGCAGCAGTTCAAGGCTATCGGAAGAGAGCCACTCGAAATAAACCGACGGTACCAAGTAACCGGGGATGTCTTCGCTCCGTTCGAAACTGAACAGCTCGCGCTCGATATTAGTGAGCCGGCAGTCTTTCAATCTTCTTCTAAAAATCCGGCGCACCGCGTGCAGAAGATCTATATGATGCCCGTACGGTATGTCTTTGGCGACTCGGTTGATTACAAGTCGGTCCTTCAGCAGAGGAAGATCGAAAGTCGCGCCGTTGTAGCTGACCAGAATTTGCTCGTTGCTTAGCTCCTGCTGGAAATCCTCGAGCATGGCGCATTCATCCGAGTAGTCAGGCAGGAGGTACTGACGGATTTCAAAGCCATCCTCCACTAAAGAACCGCATCCGACCAGAAAGGCGACCGCACCTGCACCGCCTAATCCGGTTGTCTCCGTATCTATGAACAGCATCGAGGAGAGCTCCAGTTCGCCGGGCTCTTCAAGCGGCGTGAAGGCCGATAGCGGTACCGTCGCCGACGAGGCGGCATCGTCAAGACAGCAGGAACCGTGATAATGTTCGAACGGATATAGTGTCTTTACGAGACAGTAGGCTCCGGCATGATTGGTGACGAGCTCTCCATTATTTGCTTCGGCGAGAGTTCGATATCGTTCGGGAAAAGAGCTTGCAGTTGGCTTGGGTTGATTCTCTTGAATCAGATTCCGGAATCGGTGGAGTTTCTTCTGAAGGTCTTCGTCACTCATGTTGCACAGCTTGTATGGCTGAAGTAATTTTCAATAAAACCAGGCGATTGGTTTCATTGGCAATAAGCTCTTTGCGGAAACCGCAATTATCCAGAGGATCAGCGTAGATCACCGCTTCCACAGCATGAGCGCGCCGTCGCGGATCAGGATTGACGGCCTGCTCCATCAGGATATTGAGCGCACGATCCGAACCGACCTTACCGAGGATGAAACAGCCGAGATCCCCGATAAACGGGTTCGGCGAAGTCATGGAGTCGTGCACCACTGGGATGACTTTCGATGTATCCATCTTCAGCAGCGCGTCCACCGCCGACATCCTCGCACCGTAGAAGTCATCGCCCAGAATATGTACGAGCTGTGCCACTGATTTTTCGATTCCTATTCTTCCCGCCGCCACGGTAGCCGCTTTGCGGACCTGACCGATCGTGTCGGTGAGTCCGCCCACGACCGCACTCTCAGCGCGCATATCGGTCAGCTTGCCGAGAGCATCGAGTGACTGCTCGCGGACTTGCCAGACCGGGTCTGTCGTCTCATGAGTGAGCGGGACGGTA
This sequence comes from uncultured Ignavibacteriales bacterium, assembly GCA_964520865.1. Lineage (GTDB taxonomy): Bacteria > Zixibacteria > MSB-5A5 > GN15 > FEB-12 > CAVQCT01. Next base: position 6,158 of record CAZFOY010000029.1, read on the forward strand.
GCCGCTGTGTCCCGGATATCACCCAGAGCGAAGCAGACGCGCTGCACGATAAGCGGGTCCGGATTATTGAGCGATTGCACAAGGTACGGCACGGCCGGGGAACCAATCTTCTTGAGTATGTTCGTAATCGTCAACCGTTCGCGGGCCGATTTCGTGGTCATCTTGTCCACCAGCAACGGCACGGCATCGACTCCGATTGCCGCAATCTGATCTATCGCCGGCTGTACCAGTTTCTGATATTTGATCTCACCCGAAGACGCGATTACGAAGAGCGAATCCACTCGCTTCTCCAGCGATGTTGCCGCATCGGCAACGCCTCCGCCTATGCCAATCAACACAAATAAGCAGAAAAGGAGAATCACATTCCTTCGCGTATTTAGCATCAACTTCATTTGCTCTTCCCCGTTTCGGCACTGTCGGGCGGCACCAGCTCGATATCCATCCCACCGCCCCATTTGGAATCGGTACGCCAGTAGTAGTTGTTCTTGCCGTTTCCGTTGTATTGATCCGTACCGCCAAGATCGATAAACAGTCCGATCGATCCGAAATCTCTTCTCGGGTTGCCATATCCCTGCGTGTTCAGAGGATTCTTGGAGAAATACCGGTCGTCTCCTTCATTGTCGATAAGTACTCCGGCGCCGTTGGCCGAGCCTGCGCCCTGCGACAGATCATAGCAGGTGTATGTATCATCTCCGTGGCGATCAAGAATCATCCCGCAGGAATAGTCATGCCCGCAGCCCTGCATGAGGCCCTTGCCTGAATAAACGTCGTTGCCGTAGTCATCGACAAGGCACCCGAGCGTCATATGGGTAGCTGCCCCCTGAGCATATTGGAAGCTCTGGTAGTTGTCGTTTCCGCTGGAGTCGTAGATCATTCCGAGCGACCACCAATAGCTGGCCGCCTGACCGAAAATATCCGAGTAGTAAGTATCGTTCCCTTTAAGATCGACAATCGCGCCCAGTCCACCGGATAGATACGGCCGGAGCCCGTATCCGAATCCCTGCGACAGTGAGAGATAATGGTCCTCGTAACGAAGAATATCCTTGTACTTCCCGCCCGCGTAGTAACTGTCCGATCCGGAAAGATCGTACACAACTCCCGCTCCTTCGGTGAATCCGAACCCCTGGGCATAACAGGAGGCATTGTACATGTCTCTTCCCGCTTCGTCGATCAGCGTGCCGATGCCAAACGAACCAGCACCTTCGACATGATAGTCGCCGTTGTAGATATCATCACCGCCTGCGTCATACAGGACGCCGAGGCCGAAAAATCCGGAGCCCAGTCCGAATGATTTGGCGTCGTAGAAATCATCGCCGCCGAAATCGAGCAGGAAACCGACCGAAAGGCAACCCGAGCCGAGCGTAAAGTCAGTCTTCGATCGATACGTGTCGTTGCCGCCAAGATCAATGATTATCACGCCGTGGGGATTCTTGGGATCGTAGCTCAAATCGTAGACATCGTCTCCGCCGAAATCGAGGATGAATTTGTAATCGCCGGAATAATAGTCATTGCCGGGGCCGCCGATCTTCCAGCCTTCCTGCTTGCCCAAATAGCTGTTCATGTCGGCGCCTCTGGGAGTGAACCCTAAACCCTCGGTAATCTTCTCTACCGTTGTCTGGCCCGACCGAAGCTCTTCTTGTATCGATCGGATCCCCTGCATCAGTTCTCGAAGGCAGGCCACTCCGGCATCGAGGATAGGATCTTTGTCGATCTTGTAGCCGAACTCGGCGAACTGGGCGGCGTTGCTGTCGTCGATCTTTTCCAATGAATCAAGCTGCTCAACGGAGAGGAACTCATCTTCCACCCGCATCTGAAGCAGATGTTTGAAATGAGTGATGAGAAACGACTTCTGGGCAGGTGTAAGGAAAGCGAGAGCCTTGTCCCGGGATCTCGGGAAGATAACATCGATATAAGCGGCCGCCCGGGTCATCAACTGGTTGAGAGCGCCATCATTGTAGTAGAGATTGTAGGTCGCTTTCATCTCGGAGCCATCGGGCTGATATGCGGAAGATCTCCCTTTCTGGTGTTCCACGGCCAGCTGTTTGAAAAGATAGCCGGCGAGGATCTCCGGCTGACCATCGATGTGCCCATTTTTCAGGCTGTCCAGATAGCTGACCATCCCCAGCGGATGCTGCATAAGGTTGGCGATCGCCTGCAGCCTGAACGAGTCGGGTTCGGTGTAGTCGGGACGGAAGCTGATATCGTCCGGTTTGAGATTGAGGTACTCCGTCAGCTCCTCCAGCCCCCTGGTCTCAGGGGCCGTTCGAGGAGCCTGCTGGGCCGAAACGGCGGTCAGCAGGAGGAATTGGAGGCAGATAATTTTCAACATCGGTTCAGTATAGCTTTAAGGAAGACGCCAATCAACAAATTTCACCCGTCCATCCGGGACGGGTTCTCTCTTTGTATCGGCAGCCGGCCGAGTCGGATTTTGGAAAATCGGAGGTCTTCAAGGCAAAATTCGCGGCGGCCCCGGATAAAAAAAAGCCCCGCCGAAGCGGGGCTTGTACAAGCTGACTCTGTCAGGCGCTATTAGGCGCTGACGTCGTTTGTCGTATTGGTCAGGTTACCATCCTGGTCGATCTGCCAGACATCGTCGGTGTTGTCATCGTCGATGTTGCCCGTAGCGACGCAGGTAAAGGTGTTCTGCGCGGCGGTCATCGTGTACGAATACAGAGCACTGGCCATGATCTCCACGCCTATCTGCGGGAAGCTGCCACCGGCGGCAGCCGTGACACCATCGTCACCGTAGGTGTTGTTGGCCTGGCGATAGGTGCGCTGCATCGTGTAGACCTGCTTCAGAAGCTGTTTGGCTTCCGACTGCTTGGACTTCGCGGTCGCCTGCATGAATCTCGGAATAGCCAGGGCGGCCAGGATACCGATGATTACAACCACGATCATCAACTCGATGAGGGTGAAACCTTTTTGACGGTTATGGAACTTTGAAAACATTTGAACCTCCTACAGGTTTGTTTTGCGTTAACGGTCAGTTCCTCTCGTTTTTCATCGTAGATATCGGCAAAGGTTGTGCCCCTTTCGATGTCTTTTTTTGAACAGCCTGTGCGACCTGTAAAGGGCAATATCAGGCTGAAATTGAGGGTGCTTCCGAAGGTATGGGACGAGTCCCTCTTTCTCGACGTCAGGACGGCTTCTGCGATAGCGGCATATTGCCACGGGTCTGGCAAAACGCAACAGTCTTCTTTGGATTGTTCCCCCCCAAAAAAGAAAGGCCCCGGGGACGTCCCGGGGCTTGATTTCTCACGGAATATCTTCGGGTCACGAAGTTGCGTCATTCGTCGTGCACTGGAGGTTTCCGTCCTGATCGATCTGCCACACGTCGTTGGTGGCGTCATCGTCAAGGTTGGCTGTGGCTACACAAGTGAACGTGTTTTGCGCCGCCGTCATGACATACGTGTACAAGGCGCTTTGCATAATCTCCACGCCGATCTGCGGAAACGAGCCGCCGGCCGCTGCGGTGACGCCGTCGTCACCATAGGCGTTGTTTTCCTGGCGGTAGGTCCGCTGCATGGTGTAGATCTGCTTCAGAAGCTGCTTTGCTTCAGACTGCTTCGACTTGGTCGTAGCAGACATGAAACGCGGAATGGCCATGGCTGCAAGTATGCCGATGATGACAACCACAATCATCAGCTCGATGAGCGTGAAACCCCTCTGCCCATTCCTGATTCGAGAAGACATTCTATGCCTCCGGTTTAGAGTTAGTAGGCTAAGGTAAGGAAGATAGGTTGAGTCCGTATTCCTTAGTACTTTCGTCCCGGTATATAGTCATGTTTCGTGCCGGACTGCCGTGTCAGCGTTGACACGCGCCCCCGGGAGGTCGGACTGCCCGCCTGAGTCAAATATGGGGCAATTTGGTCTCGTTTGATGAAATCACCGAATGAAATAGAGGTCGATCCGGCCGACAGTCGGTCGCAAATTGCCAGAAGTCTCGCAATTTGCCATGAATCGACTCCCGATCGACCCGAACCGGGTTGACTGATATCGGGCAAAAAAAAGCCCCGCATGACGCGAGGCTCCACAACGGAAGGTAAGGGGGTAATTTCTATGTAGTTACATCGTTGATTGTGTTCGTCAACACGCCATCCTGGTTAATCGTCCAGGTGTCCAGCGTAGCGTCATCGTCGATATTCCCTGCAGCTGTTGCTACAAACGAAGTTAGATTGCCGGTGATAGTGTACGAGTACTTGCTGGGGACCATGATCTCGACCCATATCTCGCTGAACGCCTGAGGATTGGATGCCGACGCCGTGGCTGCCGGGATATAATAGCCGTTGATCAACGACTGCTGCCGATAGGCGCGTTCATTAACGTATATCTGCTTCAAAATGAGCTTGGCTTCGGACTGTTTGGTCTTGGTGGTCGCCTGCATGAACCGGGGGATCGCCATGGCCGCAAGGATGCCGATGATTACCACCACAATCATCAATTCTATAAGAGTGAAGCCCTCATCGTTTCTACTCTTGTATCTCATCATCTTCCCTCGTTTCTCGTAAACCTGTTTAGCCGGCAATAACGGCAAGATCTATTCCATCGCCCTGCGCAAATAATGAACTGAATACTCCCTGCTAATCCCCGTCCCTTTTCGGATCGGTCAGATCTTTGAGATGATAGCGTTCTATCTTGCGATACAGGGTCGATGTATCTATACCGAGAATTTTTGCAGCTTTGGTCTTCTTACCACCCGTCTGGGCCATCACATAATGAATGTACGCCTTCTCGATCGACTCAAGGGTCGGGTTCGCCGGTACCTCCTCGCTGACCGTGGCTATCTGGGTCGGCTGACTCAGCCGTTCCGGGAAATCGGCTACTTCGAGACTCTCCGTCCGGTTGAGCAGTACCGCCCGCTCGATAGTGTTTTCAAGTTCTCGGACGTTGCCCGGCCAACCGTAATTGGTCAGCAGAGTCAGAGCTTCGGGGGTGACTTCTTTGGGGGGGACGTTGGCTTTCTGGCAGAATCTGCTGATAAAATGCCGGGTCAGAAGTTCGATATCTTCCTTTCGTTCGCGAAGCGACGGGATTTGAAGCGGGATCACGTTCAGTCGATAGAACAAATCCGGCCTGAACCGCCCCTGCTTGACATCCTCTTCCAAATCGGCGTTGGTAGCGGCGATCAGGCGTACGTCGACATCGATCGGCCAGGTGTCTCCTACCGGAGTGATCTTTTTCTCTTCCAGAACCCGCAACAGCTTCACCTGAATGGCCAGCGAAGTATTGCCGACTTCGTCGAGGAAGAACGTCCCCCCGTCGGCAACCTTGAACAGACCTTCCTTGTCTTTAATGGCACCGGTGAACGAGCCCTTCTTGTGTCCGAACAGTTCTGACTCCAGTAATGTCTCCGGAAGAGCGGCACAATTGATCGTCACGAACGGTCCGCCGCACCGAGGAGAGTGCAGGTGTATCGCTTTAGCGATGAGATCCTTGCCGGTACCCGATTCTCCTCGGATCAGAACAGTTGAGTCTGAGGATGCAATCCGACGGGCAAACTTCTTCAGTTTCACGACCACTTCGGAGTTGCCGATGAAATTATCGAAAGAATTATCTCCCTGGAGCTGCCGCTTGAGCAGATCGTTCTCCTTGAGCAGCTTTTTCCGGCTGATATTCTTCTCGATAACTAACTTGATTTCGTCGATTTTGAACGGTTTGGTGATATAGTCGACCGCCCCCTGTTTCATTGCCTCAATCGCCGTATCCACCGAGGCATAGGCGGTCATAACGATCAGGTCCTGGTCTTTCTTGAACCCGCGGACCTCCTTGAGAACATCGATACCGCTCATCTCGGGCATATTAAGGTCGGCGATGACCAGATCGAAATTTTTGTCCTTGAGCAGATTGACGCCGTCCCGCCCCCGGTTGGCCGTTTCGACCGCGTACCCTTCCTTGGTCAGCATGATCTCCATGAAATTGCACATCGAATCTTCGTCGTCTATCACGAGGATCTTAGCCGCCATGACAACCTCTCACCTTCCTTAAGTTCTTTATCTGTTCGTTACTTCATACTTTTTCGGCAGATGGAAATCAGGCTAAATGAGCCTTTCCGAATCTGCGCTAAGATTAAACAGCGCAGAGCGGTAAGTATGGGGAAGACTCTTTATTTTGTTTGAATTTGGGAGGGAAATCCGTATAATCACTAACTCAGCCCCTGAATAATATTCCGGAGAAAGACCTGTGAAACAACAAACCGAATCCTCGCTTCTTCATGCATTTGCCGACGCTATTTCCGCCCATGTTCGCCCGGACAGTTTCCCCCTCGCCGTACGGATGGTCAAAGGAGGCGAACCTCTCCCTGAGAAGACCCGCCGCCCGAAAGAGCTGTTCGGTCACGAGGTCGCGGTCTGCCAGACGTTCTCGATAGCCCGAAGGTACGGCTGGAAGCTGGCGGTCGGAGGTGAGGATATCGGATGTCCCCTCGCCCTCACAGCGTTTGGATTTAAGGAAGAGCCGGAGGCGTTCACCTGCGGAGAAATGTGCGGAGGGATGTTTACGGAATCGAACGAAATCGGAGCGAAGACGGAAGCATCGGTACCGAAGTTCAGTTTTGCCGAATACAAGTACATTCTTACGGCACCTCTCGAGCGGGCCGACTTCGAACCGCATCTCTATCTTATCTATGGCAACTCCGCCCAGGTGATGCGAATACTTACGGCATATCTATGGAAACATGGCGGGTACGTTCATTCTCGTTTTTCCGGTCGTCTGGACTGCGCCGATATCTGTATCGAAACGATGCTGACGGGCAAGCCGCAGATCGTTCTTCCCTGCTACGGGGATCGCGTTTTCGGTCAGACTCAGGATCACGAAATGGCCTTCACCGTTCCGGCCGGCGCTGAGAAAGATTTGATAGAGGGCTTCGAAGGAACTCACCGCGGCGGCATCCGATACCCGACCCCGTCGTACCTTCGCTACAACCCGAGATTCCCCGACCACTACTATAAGTTGTTTAATCAATGGAAGGAAAGCGGCGGTTCAAAATGAACCGACAGGACGCCACCTTGTTGTTATAGGCATAACTTAACACTGAAAGCGTGAGGATAAACAGGTTTGACGGATAAGTACTCTCACAGGGAAAGACTGATGCACGTGCTCCACGGTGAGAAGCCGGATCGATTCGCGGCTTCTTTCTGGCGGCACTTCTTTCACAAAGAACACTATGCCGAAGGCACGGCCGAAGCGATGCTTGCCTTTCAGGAACGGTTCGATTGGGATTTCATGAAGATCAACCCCCGGGCGGACTATCACGTCGAAAGGTGGGGACTGCAGCAGAAATTCTCCCACGACGAGTTCACCAAGCATATCAAGACCAATTTCCCGATTACGAAGCTGGAAGACTGGCAGAATATCGAACCGCTCGACCTGTCCGAACCATCGCTCGACGAACATCTCAAAGTCGTATCGATGATCCGAAAGAAGTCCGGCAAGGATCTGCCGATCCTGATGACCGTATTTACTCCCCTGGCGATTGCCGGACGGATGGTCGAAGACGACAACCTGATGGCCGGACATATTCACGAACATCCCGAGAAGGTGCTTCCGGCAATTGAGGCGATCACCCAGACGTTTGAGAGATTCGCTGCCGAGCTGCGCAACGCCGGCGCCGATGGTCTTTTCTACGCCACCACCCAGTGGGGCTCGAGTAACCTGATCTCGTGGGAAGAGTACGAGAGGTTTGGCGTCCCATTCGACCTGCGGGTCATCAAGGCGGCAGGCGATGACGCGCTGAACCTTTTGCACGTCTGCTCCTCTCACAATTTTCTCAAGGAGATCGGCAAACTGGATTATCCGTACGCAATGTTGAACTGGGACTGCGAGCATCCAACCAATATGCCGCTCGACAAGGCAGTCGAATTCTTTGGCGACAAGGCGCTCGTCGGCGGCGTGGATCACGCCGGCTGGCTGCTCAAGAGTAACCCGGAAGAAATTAAGTATAAGATGGATATGCTGAAGGAGAAGTACGACTCCTCCAGAGTCATCATCGGTCCCGGCTGTTCAATCCCCCCCGAGGTTCCGATGGCTAACCTCAAAGCAATTCGGGAAAGCCTGTAAATGGAGCAGAAGAGAATTCAGTTGATCGAGAATATCCGCAAGGCAATCGCGGACAAGAATACCGAGACCGAAGTCCTTCAGACGGCAATCGAGCTGATCGATGGTTATTCCGAGCAGTTCGACTGGTCCGGATTCTATATGCTTCGCGGCGAAAGCCTTGAAGTCGGACCGTATATCGGTCCACCGACTCCCCACACCAAAATCGAACTGAATGCCGGGATCTGCGGAGCGGCGGCGTCACAGCGGCAGTCGATCGTCGTAGATGACGTCAAGGCTGACTCCAGGTTCCTTGCCTGCTCGATTACCACCCGATCGGAGATAGTGGTTCCGCTGATGGACGGTGACAGAGTGCTCGGCGAGATCGATATCGACTCCAACACCCCTTCGTATTTTACCGCTGACGACCGGGCCATGCTCGAACAGGTGGCGGCCGCTGTCGTCGAGAAGCTGAAGACGCTCGAATAAGAATCCGGCAAAGAAATTTGTTGTGTTGAGATTTCAGGTTGTTCGATATTGCGGACAGGTTGACGCACCGGAAGACCTGAAGCAAGGAGGATAAAATGATCTTCGTAGGCATGCTCTTATTATTAGTGGGCATCTTCATGCTGCTCGAACGGGCAGGCTTCATTCCTATCCACGCCGGGGACTATCTTCTCCCGGTCGCTCTGATCGCCCTCGGTATTTCATTCGTATTCGACAGGAAGCGGAAGATTCGTCGATGACTCCCGGTTCTTTTTATTTCGACCCCCTGGCAAAGGGGCTCGAAGTTTTTCTCGGACCGACCGAAGCACAATTGATGGAACTGGCCTGGAAGCACCGAGTCCTCACGGTCAAAAAAGCGCTGTTCCATCTTGGGGAGAAGGACGATCGGGCCTACACTACCGTCATGACCGTACTCAGCCGTCTGGCAAAGAAGGGCCTCCTCGACCGAAGGAAGTCCGCTTCCGGAGGAAGATCCTTCGAGTACGCACCCGCCCTTTCCCGGGATGAGTTTATCAAGCAACGGGTAAAATCCATCTCTCAGTGTATCAAACAGTTTAAATAGGACGACGGAGTCTGCGTTGAGCCGATCCGATGCCGAAGAAAAGCCTCGATTTGTCGATATTATCAGTATGAAACGCTCCCTTATTGGCTCGCTTGTCCTGACTCTTCTGTTTGTCACCGGATCATTCGCCAGCGGATTTTTTGACCTGGGCGGTCAAATCAAGCTGCCCCGACCCAACGGTTGGGAACTCGGTTCCGATAGTACCGAGTTTCCCTTTCAAATTGTCGATGAACCCCGGACAGCCGAACTCCTGATCTTCCGTTCCGAAATCACCGGCGATGGCGTTATCCGCAACAAACAGGAACTTCGCGGCTCAGTGGACAAAGTCGTTAACGATATCATTCTGGAACTGCCTAAAGCCAGGCTGTTGAGCAGTACCGGGTACTACGATACCAATCGCGTATCGTTCGTGCTTGACTTTGAATCGACTGACACCGCGAGCGGCCTGGAGATCACCCACCGGCTCAAGGGCTACATGTACCGTCATCCCGACGGGCGTCAGATTCTTTTTACCCTCTGGGGGAAAACGGGCAAGGACAACCCGCCCGATGTCATGTCGAGCATTCGGCTGATGCAGGATGGATTTGCTTACTATGGTCCGGCCGAAGCTGAGTTCTTCGAGACCCCCTCAAGGCCGTCTTGGCACTGGCTCGTGTTGGTGTTCGGGCTGTTGTTGCTAATCTTCTATTTCTTCCGAAGGAAACGGCTCAGCCGGATTGGATTCTCGGATGATTCGAATTTCTGGCGGTGTGAGTGCGGAAGGATGAATGCCAATCAGTACGATTCCTGTCGGCGATGCGGTCGGAAACGCCAGACCGATCTTATTTCTTAGCCTCTCTGTTCCAGCTCAATTAATACGCCGTTCATTCCGGAAGGGTGCACGAACGCTATCAGATGTCCCTCGGCCCCGACTCTCGGCGTCTCATCGATAAGTTCGACCCCTGCGGATTTGAGTTCGGCAAGCTTCGCTTTGATATCGTCAACGTAAATGCAGATATGGTGCAGACCCTCTCCCCTTTTAGCAATGAAGCGGGCTACCGGACTGTCCTGCGAGATAGGGGCGACCAATTCAATCCGTCCGCCCGGCGCCCCAACTTCGCCGGCAAATATGGCTACCTGGACGAGCTGATCCTCAACGGTCACTAACTTTGGCAGATCCTCTGAGCAAAGGAGTCCAAAGTTCTTTGCCGCACTCTCGATATTCGAGACGGCTATTCCAATGTGCGAGATCAGCGGATGTCCCAAGCGGTCACTCCCCCTGCGCCTCTGCGGCCGCCGCCGAATCAGCAGCGCGAATTATTCGGTCGTAGTTGGCCTGCATCGAACTTGCGCCTACTGTCGGTTTTATCCATCTGCCGTCGCTGTAGTACACGACCACGGAGTCCTTGAGCTCACTTTTTTCCCCCGTCGGCCCCTCGAAATGAACCGTCAGATGCGTAAGCGCAGAGTCATGGGCGTACATCGTCAAACTGTCTACGTCGATATGGGTGAGCGAATCGGTGCTGGCGTAGGAGATCGGCCCGAGTTTCAGATACTGATCGAACGTATTCTCGTCCCGAACGTAAGGAAATTCGTTCGCGTAAAGCGCGGACTTGTCTCCATAACGGAGATGATCCATGGCCGCGTTCATCATCGTTTCAATCGTGTCTTTGACTGTCATGGGTCGATTCGCGTTGGCACTCGCAACTTCATCCTGAGAGGTCGCCCCCGGGTTCTGTTCCTTCTTGCCCGAGCAGCCGGCGAGCAGGATGACCAGCATGATTGAGAGAATAAGATACCTATACATTATGTTCATGATATTCACCCCATACCTGTCTGAGTGTGTGTGCAATTTCGCCCACCGTGACATAGTTCTCGACCGCGTCGAGCACCGGGTAGACGAGGTTCTGATTCGATTGTGCCGCCTTATGCAGAGCTTCGAGACACATCGCGACTTTCTCTTGATCACGACGGTTCCGGAGTAGGCTCAGCCGTTCGACTTGATCTTGCTCCAACTTCGGATCGACTTTCAAAATTTGACCGATCTCAGCGCTGTCCGAGGTATACTTGTTGACGCCCACAACGGTCGTGCGATTGCTCTCGATCTCCTTCTGATACTCGTATGCGGAACGAGCGATTTCGTCCCGGAAATATCCCGACTCGATTCCTTTCACCGAGCCCCCGGCCGCCTCTACGTCGTCCATCAACGAAGTCACCTTCTGTTCGAGCTGGTCGGTCAGATATTCGACGTAGTAGGACCCGGCGAGCGGATCGGCAGTATCGGTCACGCCCGACTCGAACGCAAGGATCTGCTGTGTGCGCAACGCAATCTCGGCCGACTTCTCTGTGGGAAGTCCGAGCGCTTCGTCGTAGGCGTTGGTATGCAGCGACTGAGTTCCCCCGAGCACGGCCGCCAGCGCCTCCACCGCCGTTCTCACGATATTATTTTCCGGCTGTTGAGCGGTAAGGGTAGAACCGCCGGTCTGAGTATGAAACCGCAGGAGCATCGCCTTCTCGTTCGTTGCCTTGAACTTCTCTTTCATAATTTTCGCCCAGAGCTTCCGGGCTACTCGGAATTTAGCAACTTCTTCGAAAAGGTTGTTGTGCGCTGCGAAAAAGAATGACAATCTCGGGGCGAAATCGTTTACATCGAGTCCCGCCTGCTGTGCAGCCTTCACATAAGCAATGCCATTCGAAAGTGTGAAGGCGACTTCTTGCGCCGCGGTAGCTCCCGCCTCGCGGATATGATAGCCTGAAATCGAAATTGTGTTGTATTTCGGCAGATGCTTTCCGGCATAAGCGAATATGTCGGTGATAATGCGCATCGACGGTGCCGCGGGGAAAATATAGGTGCCGCGCGCGATAAACTCCTTGAGAATGTCGTTCTGCACCGTGCCCATCAACTTCTCCGAGGATACACCCTGTTTCTTGCCGACGGTGATATACATGGCAAGCAGTACGATCGCGGTGGAGTTGATCGTCATCGAAGTAGACACCTGGTCAAGCGGGATGCCGTCGAACAACACTTCCATATCTTCGAGTGAATCGATCGCCACACCGGTGCGCCCGACTTCCCCCTTCGCCATTTCATGATCCGAGTCGTAGCCAATCTGGGTTGCAAGGTCGAACGCCACCGACAGACCGGTCTGCCCTTGTTTGAGAAGGTATTTGAATCGATCGTTCGTCTCCGCCGCGGTGCCGAATCCGGCATACTGCCGCATCGTCCAGAGGCGGCCGCGATACATATCAGGATAGACGCCCCTCAGAAACGGATATTCACCGGGAGCCGACTCGACACTCATGTGTGAAGACACGTCCGAAGCTTTGAGGACGGCGGGGATTTCAATGCCGGATGTCGTTTTCTTCGAAGATTGCGTCATCTATTCGAATTCCACCAGCTTCATATCTTTTTCCACCGACTGACCGTTCGCGATGTGAATTGTCTTGATCGTCCCGTCGGCCGGCGCCTTGATGATATTTTCCATCTTCATCGCTTCTACAATCATGATCGGCTGATTCTTCTTCACAACATCGCCGGGCTGGACCTTGACTTCGAGAATAAGACCGGGCATCGGCGCCTTGATCAGCTTGTCTGCCGATTCGCCCGAAGACATCACCGCCGTTTTGCGAAGCTGGGCAAGATTGTAGTCTTCGATATCTACCACGATATCCCGACCCTTCATGAATACGATCTGCCGGGAGGCATAGGAGTTCGCGCGTACATCCACTTCGAGCGACTGCCCGTCGACAATGACAATGGCACGCCCTTCGGCCAGCGGGAAATACTCGATCTCCACTTCTTTGCCGTTGATTCGGGCACAGTATTTTTCGGAGCAGTAATCGACCTCGATGTCGAAATCAGTGCTGTCGATCTGAGCGAGATATCGCGCCATCATTTACTTCCTGTGAACGGACGAGTGTTCTGTTGACGGTAAAAGCTCTGCCAACCCGAACCGCCTTTGCCGTTGCTTGCCCGCGTCACCGCGATTTTGCGTTCCTTGATGAACTTGTCGATCGCTACCGCCAGGGCGGCCTGCTCTTTCATGGTACTGTCCAGAGGATTATACTCGTGGTTGGGGTACTCTTCTTCAATAAACCGGGTCGAGAGCTTACCCTCGATAAACCTCGGGTTGTCCATAACGACCCGGCAGAACCCGATTGTCGTCATCACGCCGGAGACGCGGTACTCTTCGAGCGCGCGCCTCGCCCGGCTGATCGCTTCGGACCGATCTTTTCCCCAGACGATAAGTTTGGCGATCAGCGGATCGTAGTACATAGGAACCTCGGAGAAGATTACCACGCCGGAGTCAACTCGGACACCCGGTCCGGCCGGGATGCGATAGTTCTTGAGTTTTCCGGTCGACGGCATGAAATTCTGTTCCGGATCCTCGGCCGAGATTCGACACTCGATCGCGTGTCCCTTGAGAGAAATGTCCTCCTGACGATATTGCAGCGGCTCGCCTTCGGCGACGAGAATTTGTTTCCTCACGAGATCGAGTCCGGTGACCAGTTCCGTAACCGGATGCTCTACCTGCAGGCGGGTGTTGACTTCGAGAAAATAGAATGAATTGTCCCGGTCATCGACCATGAACTCAACCGTACCCGCGCCGATATATCCGGTCTGTTTGGCGATGTTCACCGCGGCGTTACCCATTTTTGCTCGAAGTTCCGGTGTCATCATCGCCGAAGGAGATTCCTCGATCAGCTTCTGATGTCGCCGCTGGATCGAGCATTCACGCTCGCCGAGATGAATGGCGTTGCCGTGCTGGTCGCATAAGATCTGTATTTCCACATGGCGCGGGCGGGGTAGATACTTCTCGAGATAGACGCGTCCGTCGCCGAACGCCGACTGTGCTTCGGAGGCCGCCCGGGTGAGGGATTCTTCGAACTGGTCGGCCGAATTCACAACTCGCATTCCTTTACCGCCGCCCCCTGCCGCCGCCTTGATCAGTACGGGATAGCCGATTTCTTCGGCCTTCTTCAACGCCGCCTTCAGATCGCCGTTGGCGAACTGTCCCCCCGGTACAACCGGAAGACCTGCCTTCACGGCCGCTTCGCGCGCCGCCAGCTTGTCGCCGAGCAATGATATCGTTTCCGGTTTTGGACCGATGAATACGATCCCGGCTTCGATACAATGTTGCGCGAACGATGCGTTCTCGGCCAGAAAACCATAGCCGGGGTGGATCGCATCGGCCTTTGACTTCTTTGCAGCCTCGATAATCCGTTCGTGTACGAGATAGCTTTGTGAAGAGGGTGCCGGGCCGATATGATAAGCTTCGTCGGCCATCCGGACATGAAAAGCGGTGCGATCGACATCGGAAAAGACAACAACCGATTTGATCCCCATATCCCTACAGGCTCGGATAACGCGGACGGCTATTTCACCGCGATTAGCGATCAGGATCTTTTTGATTTTTGAAGCCATATACGAACGAGTTATAGTGGAATATTCCCGTGCTTCTTGGGCGGGTTGCTGTCTTTCTTTGTCTCGAGCATCTCGAAGGCACGAATCAACCGCGGGCGGGTGGTCTTGGGTTCGATAATGTCGTCGACATACCCTCGCGATGCGGCGATATACGGATTGGCGAACCGCTCACGATACTCATCGGTCTTCTTCTGAACCTCCGCCTCAGGACTCTTCGAATCCGCGATGTCTTTCTTGAAGATAATCTCCACCGCCCCTTTCGGACCCATCACCGCGATTTCCGCAGTCGGCCAGGCATAGTTCATATCGCCGCGTACATGTTTGGAATTCATAACGTCGTAGGCCCCGCCATACGCCTTTCGGGTGATGACCGTGACCTTGGGGACAGTCGCTTCGCAATATGCGTACAGTAGCTTGGCACCGTTCTTTATGATGCCGCCATGTTCCTGATCGACCCCCGGAAGGAATCCGGGGACGTCTTCAAACGTCAGGATCGGGATGTTGAAGGCATCGCAGAAACGAATGAACCTCGCCGCCTTGATCGACGAGTTGATATCGAGCACTCCGGCCAGCATCTGCGGTTGATTGGCGATGATTCCAATCGACCGGCATCCGAGATGGGCGAAACCTACTATGATATTCTGCGCAAAATCCTCATGAACTTCTAGGAAAGACCCCGTATCGACCACCCGGCGGATAATATCTTTCATGTCGTACGGCTGATTCGGATTCTCCGGCACAATATGATTCAACTGCTCGTCCTCGCGATCGGCCGGGTCATTGTTCTCGGCTATCGGCGGATCTTCCAGATTATTCTGCGGGATGTATTCGAGCAGCTGCTTCAATCTCGCGATGGTGTCGGCTTCGTTCTCGCAGGCAAAGTGAGCAACCCCCGACTTAGAGGCGTGAACCATCGCGCCGCCAAGCTCCTCGGAAGTCACGACTTCGTGAGTAACTGTCTTGACCACGTTGGGACCCGTTACGAACATGTACGAAGTTCCCTTGGTCATGAAGGTAAAATCGGTAATAGCGGGACTGTAGACTGCGCCTCCAGCGCACGGACCGAGGATAACCGAAATCTGTGGGACGACACCGGATGCGAGAGTATTACGCAGAAAGATATCGGCGTATCCGCCCAATGAAACGACTCCCTCCTGAATACGTGCACCGCCGGAGTCGTTCAATCCGATTACCGGGGCTCCGACTTTCATGGCCATGTCCATTATCTTGCAGATCTTCTCGGCATGAGCTTCGGAAAGAGACCCGCCGAACACCGTGAAATCTTGTGAAAAGAGGAAGACCTGTCGCCCGTTGATCCGTCCGCAGCCGGTCACCACACCATCGCCGAGCACTTTCTGATCTTCGAGGCCGAATCCTGAAGTCCGATGAGTGACGAACATATCGAATTCCTCGAAAGAATTCGAATCGACAAGCAATTCGATCCGCTCACGCGCGGTCAGCTTGCCCTTTTTGTGCTGGGAATCGATTCGCGCGGCGCCGCCACCGAGTTTCGCCTCGGCTCGCATCCGCTCCAACTGATTCAGTTTTTCTTCCAGTGACATATCCGTCTCTTCTCACGAATCGGGCGGCTTCACCGCCTCGGTGATTGAAGTCAGGCCGGAACTTCTTCGACAACGAACCGCTTGCCGTCACGAACGACCCGACCGAAAGGAACTTTCGTGTCGTGGTCGAATGCGAGGATGACGTCATTGTCGACGATCTCCGGGAGTTTCTTCCGCTTGATCTCCATTGAAGTCATCGGATCTATATCGGTGGCCGGAATATACGGGATAGAAATGTGGTGAGTCGTACAGAAGATGTCGGCGTAATAATACAGCTTGTGTCCTTCCGACTCGATTTCCAGGGCGAAATGGCCCGGGCTATGACCGCCGGTAAAAACGGCTTTGATCCCGGGCAGGATTTCCGTGTCATGATCTATCAGCCGATGTTTTGCCATTTCTTCGATAGCGAGATACCTGGCCGGGATATACACCGCCGAAGTCCGTTCATCGGGATGCGTGGCCGCTTCCCACTCTTTTCGCGACGCTACATACGTAGCATTGGGGAATCTCGGTTCGAAGGCGCCATTATCTGAAAACTGAACTGCACCGGCGGCATGATCGGTGTGCAGGTGCGTCATGATCACGTAGTCGATATCTTCCGGCTTCAGCCCGAGCGCCTGCAACCCTTCGTCGAGATGCGAATTATCCACCGGCGAGTAGATTCGTTTTTCCCGCTCCGAAAGCGTATCTCCCAAACCGACGTCAAAAATTATCACTTTGTCGTGAGCTTTGAGCACGAACAGGTTGATATTCATGTCGATGAGGTTGTTTTCATCGGGCGGGATCATCTTTTGCCAGAGGCTCCGAGGAATCACACCAAACATAGTACCTCCGTCGAGCTTAAAACGGTGCTCGACGAAGGTATGTATTTCGAATTGTCCGATTTGCATTAACGACCTATAATATTCCCGGCAATCACGAGGCGCTGGACCTCGGAAGTCCCCTCGTAGATTTCCAGGACGCGCTGGTCACGATAGATCTTTTCGATCTGGGAGAATTCACCGATGAATCCGTATCCGGCGTGAATCTGCATGGCGCGGTCGACACAGAAATTCGCCGCTTCGGTCGCGTACAGCTTGGCCATCGAAGCTTCGAGGCTGAACCGCTCTCCGGCATCCTGGAGCAGGACTGCCTTGTGCATGAGGGCACGCGCCGCCTCGGTGCGGGTCGCCATGTCGGCGATCATCCATTGGATAGCCTGAAGTTTCGCGATCGGCTGGCCGAACGCCTGGCGCTTCTTGGCGTAAGCAACGGCCTCGTCCAGCGCCCGCTGACAGACGCCGACTCCCTGAGCGGCGACACCGATACGGGCGCTGTCGAGAGTAGTCATGGCATAGCGGAACCCTTTTCCGATCTCACCGAGCAGATTCTCTTTCGGGACTTTCACATCCTTAAGGATGATCCCGCCGGTAGTCGCGGCCCGCATACCCATCTTGTTCTTGAGGGTGCGCTTTTGCCAACCGGGCTGATCGGTGTCAACTATGAAGGCGGACATTTTAGGCTTGCCTTCGATCTTGCAGAACAAGACCGCCAGGTCAGCAACATCGCCGTGCATGATGAAGATCTTCTCGCCGTTTACGATATAGTGATCGCCGTTCTCGACTGCGACCGTGTTCTGATTGGCTGCGTCCGAACCGGCGTTCGGCTCGGTCAGGACGAAAGCGGGAATCCGCTTGCCGCCGGCGCAGTCCGGGACATATTTCTTTTTCTGTTCCTCACTGGCGAAGTGCAGCATGGGAAAGGTTGCCAACTCGGCTACGGCACACAGCAGACCGATCGCCGCGTCATGATAGCACATTTCTTCGACAAGGGTGGCATACTCAAGATGGGATTTCCCCTGCCCGCCCAGTTCCTTGGGCATGTTGAAGCCGATAAAACCGGCTGCGCCGATCTTGCGATACAACTCGGTTGGGAATTTACGCGGCTCCGGCATCTCGTCCAATTGGCGAGAGACCGGATACATTTCCTTCTCGGCAAATTCCTTGACCATGTCTCTGACAGGTTGCTGACGCGGATCGATATTTTTCGACATATTGCCTCCCGGGCATACTTATTGTTTAAAGAGTGATTGCAAACTTACATAATCTTCTCGTCCGACTTCTTCTTAAGGACCGTATCGCGCAAGAACACGATCGCATCCTCAGTCGGCGCTCCGGGCGTGAAAATGCGAGCCACACCCAGCTTCTCGAGCTCCACCTTGTCATCGTCGGGGATGATTCCACCGCCGAACAGAATGATATCCGAAGCTCCCTTGGCCTTCATCTCATCGAGAATCGCGGGAAAGAGGGTCATATGCGCCCCCGAAAGAATGGAAACACCGATAGCGTCCACATCTTCCTGAATAGCGGCATCGACAATCATTTGTGGCGTCTGGCGAAGTCCCGAGTAGATAACCTCCATCCCGGCATCACGAAACGCGGCGGCGATAACTTTGATTCCCCGATCATGACCGTCGAGACCAGGTTTGGCGAGCAGAACTCTTATTTTTGGATCTTTGACCATTCACTTACTCTCTCATCTAATCTCTGAAAATATACATCTATTTAGGATGGCAGCATCGCGGCCTGCGTCTCTACATATTCTCCCCAGCTCTCGCGCAGGACATCGCACATTTCCCCGACGGAGGCATAGTTCCTTACACACTCAAGCAATGCCTCGAACGTGTTTCCTTTGCCGTCGGCTACTTTGCGAAGCTTGTCCAGGGATACCTGCACCGCACCGTTATCGCGCTCGGCCTTGATCTTCTTGACAAAGGCGACCTGATCGCGTTCGACCTGCGGGTCTATGCGGAGCACCGGGATCTCAAGCTTCTCGTCTTTGAGCACGAAATCGTTGACCCCGACAATAATCCGTTCTTTGCTCTCAACTTCCTGCTGAAAGGCGTAAGCCGACTTGGCCAGTTCCTGCTGGAAGAAACCTTCCTCGATGCAGTTCAGGACGCCGCCGCGTCTCTCGATCTCTTCGAAATACTTCTCTACGTCAGCTTCCATCTTGTCGGTCAACGCTTCGACGAAGTACGAACCACCCAGCGGATCTACCGTATTGGCGACTCCGGTCTCATACGCGATCACCTGTTGCGTGCGCAGAGCTATCAGCGCTGCTTTTTCCGATGGCAGGGCCAGCGTTTCGTCCATCGAGTTCGTGTGCAGCGATTGCGTTCCACCGAGCACTGCCGACAGACCCTGGATGGCCGTTCTCACGATATTATTTTCCGGCTGCTGGGCTGTAAGCGAGCACCCTGCCGTCTGGGTGTGAAATCTCATCAGCCAGCTCTTGGGATCTTTTGCTTTGTATTTGTCGCGCATCCGCTTGGCGTAGATTCGCCGGGCCGCACGGTATTTTGCGATCTCTTCGAAGAAATCCGAGTGGGCGTTGAAGAAGTAAGAGAGTCTTGGGGCGAATTCATCTACATCCTGCCCCGCTTCAATCGCGGACTCTACATACTGGAATCCGTCGGCCAGCGTGAAGGCCAATTCCTGCACCGCCGTGGCACCCGCTTCACGAATATGATATCCAGAAATCGAGATCGTATTCCACTGAGGGACATGCCTGGTGCAGTACTCCATCATGTCGGTGATCAGGCGGATCGACGGCCTCGGAGGAAAAATGAACTCTTTTTGTGCGATGTATTCTTTAAGAATGTCGTTCTGGAGGGTCCCGCGGAGTTTCTCGGACGTAACACCCTCTTTCTCGGCGACGACTATATACATGGCGAGCAATATCGACGCCGGCGAGTTGATCGTCATCGATGTCGAGACTTTCGCCAGATCAATATCGCTGAAAATGATCTCCATATCGGCCAGGGTGTCGACCGCGACACCGCACTTGCCTACTTCGCCGAGTGCGCGGGCATGATCCGAGTCGTAACCCATCAAAGTAGGCAGGTCAAACGCCGTGGAAAGACCGGTCCCACCCTGAGCGAGGATGTATTTGAATCGCTCGTTGGTCTGTTTTGGGGTGCCCATGCCGGCAAACTGACGCATCGTCCAGAGTTTGGTCCGGTAAAGCGTGTGATGCACACCGCGCGTGTAGGGAAACTCTCCGGGCAGACCTATACGATCCTGATAATAATTGTCTTCGTCGGCCCCTTTAATCGAAGCGGGAGTATAAAGCTCGTCAATGTCAACTCCTGAGACTGTGAAGAAGCGGGGTAATGATCGCTTGCTTCTGAATCTCTCAGCATCCTTGTCCCACTTGGCCAGACGGGTTTGTAAATCATCCAAAAATTTCGAACTGAACATACTGTACTCCACAATGATAGTGACCGGAACATACACGATTCGGAGGTGAAAATCAAGCCCCGCGCAGAGTGGGGCCGGTTTTTCTTGACAGTGTTTATACGCATAATCATCCGCATTTCAACAGGTTAATCGAATGCGAACGGGATCACGCGGAGCGCTGGGGTGAGATTAGCGTGAAAATCGATCGAACAGGTCGTTTCCGACCGCAAACGGGTTGGCCTCGCCCCGGTGAATGCTGTCAGCGAGGGCGTCCAGGTCGGCCTCGCCTGCCAAGCGGTCCAGAAACTCCCGCTGAAATCGGTTCTTGAGGATGTTCAGAATCTTCTTTTTGATCTGAAGCCGTCGATGTTCATCGAACTGGCCGTTCCCTTTGATGAACTCAATGTGAGCATTGATCCGGGCAAAGAGCTGATCGGTGTTTTTTCGTTCGGTCGCGACGGTCGGAATGACCGGAATCGGCCAATGACGCGGCTGCTTCTTCTTGGTGGCGAGAGTCTGCTTCAAATCGGAGACGAGCCGTTCCGAACTGGGCCGATCAGCCTTGTTGACCACGAAAATATCCGCAATCTCCATCAGACCGGCCTTCATTGTCTGCACGGCGTCACCCGACTCCGGCACAACGGCCACGACGACCGTATCGCAAGCATCGATCACATCGAGTTCCACCTGCCCGACTCCGACCGTTTCGATCAGGGAGACGTCGTAGCCGAAAGCATCGAGCACGACTGTAATATTATCTGTGTCGGCAGCGAGCCCTCCGGTAGCGCCGCGGGTTGCCATGGAACGGAAGTAAACTTCACCCGTGGTCGGGAAATCGTGCATACGTACCCGGTCTCCCAGCAGGGCCCCGCCGGTAAACGGCGAGGTCGGATCTACCGCGATTACGCCGACCCGCTTCTTCTGATTCAAAAACTCATGAATGAGGGCGTTGACAATGGTTGATTTCCCGGCGCCGGGCGGACCGGTGATACCGATACGGACCGATCGCCCCGACCGCTCGTACAATTTGCCGAGCAGGTCGCGATAGCCGTTCTCCCGGTCCTCGATGTAAGAAATGACTTTCGAGAGGGCCCGGATATCTCCCTGATAGAACTTCTCGAGGATAGTCATGCGGTTACTCAGTAACTGGGTATGCTGCCGACCGTCAGTTTAATATCCTTGAGTCGAATCTGCTTCCGGGTGACGTCGTTGTACGTGTTATACTCGATCACGTAGACGACGTCGACAAGACAACCTTTCGATGAAATCAGTCTCGCCATATCGCCGAACCCGAACCCGATAACATCGAATACCGCGTCACCCTTGCGGATTTTCATTTTGAGGTGATTGCGTCCGACAACGTACGGCTGCCCGACCACTTCGCAGTTTCTCGTCAGGAAGATCGGCCGCATGTTTTGGGGACCGAACGGCGAGAAGGCCTCAAGCGACTGCATGAAGTCGTCGTCGATATCGGTCAATTCGATTTCAAGATCGATATGGAGCTTCGGAATGATATCTTCGTCGCTTAAGAACTGGCTCGACACGTTGATGAACTTCTCGCGGAATTCCGGAATATGTTCCTGTTTGATCGACAAACCGGCGGCGTACTTGTGTCCACCGTATCGGATTAGCAGATGTTCGCACTCTTTGAGCGCTTCACAAAGATGGAAACCGGGAATCGAGCGGGCCGAACCTTTGCCTTCGCCGTTGGTAATCGAGATCATGACAGTCGGAAGATGGTACTTCTCCACCAGGCGGCTGGCGACAATTCCGATCACGCCCTGATGCCAGCCTTCGCCGGCCAGCACAATCGCGCGGTCGTTGTCGAGATCAACGATCTCCTCGATCTGATCGAGCGCCTCGTGCAAGGTAGTCTCATCGATCTCCTTACGGCGCTTGTTTTCATCGTCCAGTTTACGCGCGATTTCAGCGGCAAGCCGCTCATCGCGGGTAGCGAGCAGACGAATCGCCTGCCCGGCGTCGCCGAGACGCCCGAGCGCATTGATGCGCGGAGCGAGTATGAACACTACCTGCCCCGTACTGATCTCCTTGCCCATCAGACCGGAGACGAACGCCAGTGATTTGAGCCCCGGTTTGGTCGTCCGGGCGATCTGCTTGATCCCGAACTTGGTAAGGATTCGGTTTTCGCCCACGAGCGGGACGATATCGGCCGAAGTCCCGAGGGCGACCAGGTCGAGGTGTTCCTCAAGCTCCCGTTCATCCTGGTTCAACGAACGATACATCGCCTGCGCAAACTTGAATGCGACCCCGACGCCGGAGAGTTCCGATTCATAGGTGCAGGCAGGCTGCTTCGGATTGATGATCGCCACGGCATCAGGCAGGGATTCGGCCGGCTCGTGATGGTCGGTTATCAATACGTCCATGCCGAGAGAGTTGGCATAGCGGACTTCTTCGACCGCGGTGATGCCGGTGTCGACCGTCACGATCAGGCTCACCCCTTTCGACTTCGCTTCATCGATCGCGTCCTTCGACAAACCGTACCCTTCGGTCAACCGATTGGGCAAGTAGAAATCGACCTGTGCACCGAGCTTATTGAAGATCATGTACAGAAGTGCGGTCGCGGTGATACCGTCAACGTCGTAATCACCGTACACAGTGATCTTTTCGTTTTCGAACAGCGCTTTCGTCACTCGATTTATCCCCTCGCGCATACCCATCAATTCGAATGGATCTTTGAGGTCACTGAGCTTGGGATTGAGGAAACGGTCGATTGTTTCGGGAGTATCGATGTGACGATTGATGAGGATCTTTATGACATTTTCCGGCAGGCCGGTTTCGACGGTCAGCCGTCCGACCTGTTCCGGGTCGGTCTTCGCCGCTACAACCCACTTCAATTGAGCGGGTTTGTGGACCCAATGCATGGAAGCCTCCATAACTGAAGGCCTGTGGAAGCAGGAAGTAAGCCGAGTTCTGTAAACCTCAAAGAGGCCAGCCAGTCATTTGTCTGGAAAGCCGGTCACCCGGCTTTTCAAGCGGCCTACCCGGGAATGGTAGCGGGGCGAGTCAACCCCTCTTCCCCTATTTGGCCTTGCTCCAGGCGGGGTTTGTCCGTCGCACGCATTACTGCGTCGACCGTGGTCTCTTACACCACGATTTCACCCTTACCCGCAAGCGGGCGGTATAGTTTCTGTGACACTTTCCGTCGGATCACTCCGCCCTGGCGTTACCAGGCGCCCTGACTCTGCGGAGCTCGGACTTTCCTCACTTTAAATTCTCATTTAAAGCGCGACTGCTCCTCCTACTTACACAAGCTTTCGTTTTATATATACAACAACAACAAACTTTTCGAATTCAGAACCCGGCGCAGGCGTCAGTACATCCGGCGATAGTTCGGTGCCTCTTTCGTAATCGGTACCGAGTGCGGATGCGATTCACTGATCCCCGCAGAGGTGATTCGCACCATCTGCGATTTGGAGCGCAGTTCGGACAGATTGCCCGAGCCGCAAAGTCCCATCCCGGACCGAAGACCCCCGACCATCTGATATATAGTATCGGAAAGCGGGCCCTTGAATGGTACTCGACCCTCGATCCCTTCCGGTACGAACTTGGTCGATTCGTCCTGATGCTCCTGAAAATAGCGGTCTTTGGAGCCGAGCTTCATTGCCTCGACCGATCCCATTCCGCGATAAACTTTGAACGACCGGCCCTCGAACAGGACGGTCTCACCGGGCGATTCTTCCACTCCTGCCAGCAGCGATCCGATCATGACCGCCTGGGCACCGCACGCCATCGCCTTCACAACATCGCCCGAATAGCGGATACCGCCATCGGCGATCACCGGAACGTTCTTCGAGGCAGCTTCGTTCACCGCATTCATGATCGCAGTGACCTGCGGAACACCGCCCCCGGTCACGACTCTGGTGGTGCAGATCGAACCGGGCCCGATCCCCACTTTCACCGAGTCCGCGCCGGCATCTATAAGAGCTTTCGTCCCTTCTGCGGTGGCCACGTTTCCGGCCATCACCGGGACAGAGCTGAATTTCTTTTTGAGAATCCCAACCGCCTTTATCACGCCTTCACTATGACCGTGCGAGCTGTCAATTGCCAGTATATCGACGCCCGAAGCAACCAGGCGTTCAGCCCGCTCTTCGAGATCGGCACCCACACCAACCGCGGCGGCGACCCGAAGCCGTCCCCGACTGTCTTTGCACGCCTGCGGGTACTGGATCTTCTTCATGATATCTTTGACCGTAATCATACCCTTGAGCATGTAGTCATCATCGACAATGAGCAGTTTTTCGATTCGATGCTGGTGGAGAAGTTCCTGGGCGGTCTCGAGATCGGTTCCTTCCTTGACCGTGACCAGGCCTTTCGAAGTCATCACTTCGGAAATCCTGCGACTATGGTCTTTGTGGAAGCGAAGGTCCCTGTTCGTGAGGATACCGGTAAGCTTTCCGTTCTCGGTGATCGGGATACCGGAAATGGCGAACTTCTTCATTACCTCGAGGGCGTCGCCGATGGTCTTGTCCGGCGGCATGGTGATCGGGTCGACAATCATCCCCGACTCCGACCGCTTGACTTTGTCCACTTCGGCCGCCTGCTGCGCGGGCGACATATTCTTGTGAATCACGCCAAGGCCGCCCTGGCGGGCCAGCGCAATGGCCATCCTCGACTCCGTCACCGTGTCCATGGCCGCCGACAGAATCGGAATATTCAGCTCAATTCCGGGCGCGACCACAGTGGAAACATCGACATCTTTGGGCAGGACACGCGAATAAGCAGGGACAAGAAGGACATCGTCGAAAGTAAGGGCTGTATCTTGCAGAATCTTGGTCATATCTTCCTGATTTGTTCAGTCGTTCTGGCGGGTAATTTAGTTCGATTCATCATCGTCCCAAAATAGCATCCGGCCACAGTTGTCACAAGTAAGGATTCTGTCCGCCTTCCGAATTTCCTGAACTTTTCTCGGTGTCAGGGCCTTGTAACAGGCTCCGCAGGCTCTCTTCTTTACAGCGACTACCGCCGCACCACCTTTACCCTTCCGAACGCGTTCGTACGTCGACAGGACCTGGCGGGAAATAGCGCTGGTAACTTCGCCCCGTTCAGCCTGTTTCTCGGAGACTTTTCCGCCGATCGAACCGATCTTCTCCTGAAGAATCGCGAGTTGACGGGTGTTGTTTTCCTTGATCTGCTCCAGCTTCTCTTTGTACTCGGCGATGTTTGTTTCCAGCGTGCTGATCAACTCCATCGTCTCCAGCAGCTCGGTCTCATGATTCGACTTCTCCTGTTTGAGATTGTCGATTTCGGCGACCAGGGCGTCGTATTCTTTGTTTGTCTTGATCGACATCATCTGATGCTGGAACTTTTCGAGACTGGCCTCGCGCGTCTTGATATCAAGCTCCAGGTTATTCTGCCTGACCCGGGCTTCTTCGAGGTCTTTCACGCCCGTATCATAACGGGCCTGGGCTTCCTCGATCTCCCGATTCAGATTACCCATCATATCGGGAAGATACTCCTTGGAGCGCTCCAGTTCGCCCAGATCATAGTCGATTACCTGAAGTTTAAGCAGTGAGTCCAGCTCCTGACGAAGCAGGGTGTCTTTGGGGGAATCAGTCATGGTACTCTCTCCAAACAAAAAACGCATTCAATCTTTTGAGGTTGAATGCGTTTCTTTTCTTGATCTCGTGCGCGCCGTCGTAAACCAGATCCCCGGGAATTTTGACGGAGCCTCGATGCATTATTTTATTCACAGAACATCTCATATTTCAAATATGGGCAATACTGGACTCGAACCAGTGACCTCTCGGATGTGAACCGAACGCTCTAACCAGCTGAGCTAATTGCCCATCCGAACTCCTCCAAGTTGGTGGGCCCTGCAGGACTCGAACCTGCGACCCGCTGATTATGAGTCAGCTGCTCTAACCAACTGAGCTAAGGGCCCAAACTCAGCAAAGTCTTTCAAGTTATGCCGAATTGACCCAAGCGTCAAGTCCTTTAAATTTAAAACCGCAAAAAACCGGTCCGGTTCACCTTAGGCCGACAATTTTGCCGAATCTTCTGCCCTTCATCCTCCTTCAGAATGAACTGCCTAAAAATCTATTTCTACCAATACAGGTCTCATTTCTTATACACGTATCGGTTTCGCCGGCTTTTTGAGGTTCACGATCGCTTTTTCTATCATCTCAGTCCTGCACGCATACGAGAACCGGATTGACTTTTCATCGTCCATGAAGATGTCCCCGGGCACCGAGCCCATCGAGTAGTTGTCAATCAGGTAGTTAACGAGGTCCCAGGCCGAGTCTTTCCAGGCGGCGGTAATCCGTGCATACAGATAGAAAGCCCCTTTGGGCGGCGTGGCGCACCGGAGGAATTCAGTCTGGTTTACTCCTTCGAACAAGAGGTCGCGCCGCTGGCGATAGATATCCCGCATTTCGGCTACAAACTCCTGCGGACCGTCGAGGGCGGCAACGCCGGCATATTGCGAAGGTGTGGAGACGCCGTTAATAGTGTATAAGATCATCTTCTTCATATTATCGGCAAACGGTCGGCCGGTGCACACAGTGTAACCGAGGCGCCAGCCGGTCATCGCATAGCTCTTGGAAAAGGTGAAGCAGGAGATGATCTTGTCCCGAGTTCCGGCGGAAACCTGTCCGGCGAGGGAAGCGATACTCACGTGCTCGGCATCGTATATGATATCTTCGTACGCCTCATCCGAGACGACATAGAGATCGTGCTTTTCGGCGATCTTGAGCAGACCGAGCAGGTCCTCCCGGGTCATTACTCCCCCGGTCGGGTTGTGCGGCGTATTGACGAGAATAGCTCTCGTCTTTGGCGTAATCTTCGACTCAAGCTCGGCCAGGTCCCATCGATATTCAAGCTCCGGACGCAATTTCACCTGCATCAGCTTTCCGCCGGCGAGGTGGACCATCCAGGCGGTCGCCGTCCAGTTCGGCTGCTGAATGATAACCTCGTCCCCATCGTTCAGTATCGTCTTGAGGGTGCAGTAGATGGCATGCATGCCACCATTCGTGACCACGATCTGATCGAGGCTGTCCAGATAGTCAATACCGTTCCGGGCCGCTACTTTTCTTCGGATCGCCTCACGGAGCGGTTTGATGCCGGTCGACGGCGCGTAGTGGGTCTGGTTGTCCTTCAAGGCTTTCGCCATCGCCTCTTTGATATGCACCGGGGTATCGAAGCTCGGTTCTCCTGATTCGAGCCGAAGCGGGTCGTCGAGCTGGAGCAATCGATCTCTGACCGCCACAATTCCGGAAAATACTACATCCTGTAAGTCGCTGTTCATACGTCTACCTCAATGTATCGTTCGCTTGTTTCATCTGCCTGTTCGAGTACCTTCCCGCCCGGATCGATCACCATGGAGCTGCCGCCAAACTCGTTGATGCCATCGTCACCGACGGCATTGATTCCAAAAATATACACGCCGTTCTCCTTCGCTATCTGCGTGAGCAGCCGTCTCCAGTCATCGATTCGAACCCGCGGAAATGCCGCCGGGACGAAGATCCTATCAGTCCCCATGTCTCGCAGCGATTTGAACAATTCCGGAAATCTGATATCATAACAAATCGCGACACCCAGCTTTCCGAATCTCGTCTCAAACAGCCCCGGCTCGCTCCCCGGTTGGTATACCTTGTGCTCGTTCATAGGCGGAAAAAGGTTGATCTTTCGATAAACCTGGTATTCCCCTTTGTCATAATACAAATACGAATTGTACAGACCGTCTTCGGTTCCTTGCGGAAATCCGAGCATGACGGCGCTCGGGAGGTCTTCCAGCCGGTTGAGCAACGTTGGCAGCTCAAGCCCGGGTCCACCGTCGTAGAGACAACCGGAAGTCGAGAGCTCGCCCAGGCAGACCAGGTCGACGTCATCGGAAGCGGTTCTCTGCAAATGAGCGAGATAGTTCTTGTCGTTGGTGTTTTTCTGAATCAGCCGGATTTTCATTGGCTGGCGGCGTGTATTACGTGTACCTTTTTAGTCTGTTATACTCCTGCAAGGTACATCAAAAGAAGAAAAAGTCAATCGGTCCGCGAGCGATTTCAAGACCTTTTTTCTCGACGGACGTTATCGGTTGCCGGACATGTCGTTGCGGACTTGCCGGGGTTTCGGGATCGGCAACAGGCGTTCAAGTTCTGTCCGGGAGACCTGGGTGTTGCCGGTAATAAGATGCAGAACTTCAAGCGTCTCATCGGAATTGATCGCTTCGCAGATTTGCTTCAGGTGCTGCTCAAATGGGCGACTCGATGACACAGTATCGTCGGGCGGAAAGATCACATTGACATGGTTCTCACCGAGGAACTTCATCCCGGGAGGAACTACAGCCGCCTTAAGACGCCCATTGCCGGTACTTCCGGTCACACGATTCACGACAATTGCCGGACCGCTGTCATGATCGGGATACCTGATATACTGATGCTTCTCCGAAATCGTCCCGAGCTTCAACCCTTCGGAGGTGATATTGAACGGCCTGATCAGCGGCACCGCGCCGTTCGGAGAATGTGTGAGCTTGTCTTTGTGTTGATTCCACACGATCCGCCCGGTCCGGACAGTGAAGCCGGATTCGAACAAAGTAGTTTTGCCTCGAAAGCATCGATGAAGTCGATCCGGCTCGGTTGAAAAAATGGTAAGGCCGTTGCGCGAGAAGATGTAGTCTCCATTGTTGGCGGCTTTCCTGAGAACCAGCAGCATCACCGATTGAATGGCACGATCGAAATGCTGCGGCGAATCGAGAACACTAAGATACTCGATATTAGCATTTGATGCGATATACTCCCTCAACTTCCGAAAGTAAGCGCCGTTATTCATCGACGGTGGCACGACGTACGCGAGGTATCCTCCCGGCTTGAGCAGATCGAGACCCAGTTTGATGAACATGCTGAAGATATTCGCGCGCCCGCTTACCACATCGCCGAAGCGGGCTCGCATCTCTGCCGATGGCTTGAATTCGAAATATGGCGGGTTGCCGATCACGAAGTCGAAGTGGGGAGCGACATCGCATTTCAAGGCGTCGGTTCTGATAATCTCCGCTGTCGGAACCTGCTTTCGGGAGAGGCGGACGAGCTTCGCATCGATCTCCCAGCCAAACAGTTTTGAATCGGAATATTTCGATCCTGCCGAAATCAGAAACTCACCGCTTCCGCAGGCCGGATCGAGGATGATCGGTTGTTTGAGATTCGGAAGTTGACTCAGGAGCAGTTCCCGTATGTCTCTGGGCGTAAAATACTGTCCCAGCGACTTCCGGTAGGCCAGATCGGTCTTCCTGAGATATTCTTCGGAGAGCTTCTCGAATTGCGGCAAGGCTGTCTTCATCACTCACCGAGTATAAGAGAAACCGCACAGTTCAGGCAAACTCAAAACATCTGACGCAGATTCCGGTTGATGACTACCGCCTCCCCCTCTATATTCGATTTCATACCCCGGCAGGACCGTTAATAAGATGTTCAAAGAACTATTCGAACTACCGAATCTCGTAAGCCTCTCGCGAATCGTCCTGACGCCATTCGTGGGATATTTCCTTGCGCAACAGGACAGTCATTCGTCGGTAATCTGTCTTATCCTTCTCATGATCGCCGGGCTGACCGACGGTCTCGATGGTTATCTTGCCCGTCGAATGAACAAGGTGAGCGATCTTGGCAAGGCGCTCGACCCGATCGCCGACAAGATCTTCGCCGCGACCCTGATAGTCCTACTAATCCTTTTCCGGGAGTTTCCGATCTGGCTGGCCGTTGTTGTTGTCGGCCGGGACTTACTGATCCTCCTGGCCGGCCTCATCCTGCTGAAGAACAGGAAGATCGTACCCTCGTCAAACCTTACCGGGAAATACGCTTTCGGCTCGATCGCTTTTCTCCTCGGCAGCTACGTCATTCGATTTCAATTCGGCATCTGGCTGACCACCGCACTTTCGCTCGTACTGATTGGAGCGTCGATGGTCATCTATACGAGAGTGTTTATCGGGATGAAGCGAACGGGGAAAGCGGCGGAATTCAAAGACCGCAACGCTTACAGATTAATGCGAATCGGAGGGACTCTCCTGTTTCTCGCGATCTTTTTCTTCAGGCTCTTTCGTGACCTCTTCTAACGGCCGGTCGACAGATCCCGAAGGAAGTGTCTCCGGCGCGATCAGACGGGCGCCGCGATTTTTCGTAATGTAATTCCAGGCCCATTGAGTGAGTACCAACAGGCGATTGTCGAATTCGGCGAGGTACATCAGGTGAATAAACAGCCAGGCCATCCAGGCGAACCATCCGGAGACCTTGATCTTGCCGAATGTCCCCACCGCCGCTGCGCGGCCGATTGTGGCGAGACTCCCCTTGTCAAAATAACTGAACGGTGACCCGGCATCTCCCTTGAGCCTCCGCCGAATTAACTTAGCCACATATTTCCCCTCCTGCATCGCTACCGGCGCGAGGCCCGGCAGCGGCTCTCCGGTCTGATGGGAGAAGTTGGCGAGATCACCGATGATGAAAACTTCAGGATGCCCCGGCAGGCCGAGCCGCTCGTCGACCATGACCCGACCGGCGCGGTCGAGTTGTTCGGGATTGTCGCGAGTGAGCATGCGGCCCAGCGGAGATGTTTTCACCCCTGCTGCCCAGAGAACCGTTCGCGTGCGAACCTCTTCCTTCGATTCGCCTGAGTCGATAGTCACTGAACGATCAGTCACATTGACGACCCGGGCATTC
Source organism: uncultured Ignavibacteriales bacterium (assembly GCA_964520865.1). GTDB lineage: Bacteria > Zixibacteria > MSB-5A5 > GN15 > FEB-12 > CAVQCT01. Next base: position 37,099 of record CAZFOY010000029.1, read on the forward strand.
AATTCCGTTTCGACTCCCAGATTCGCCAGAGATTGCAAAGCCCTGAGCGAAAGCGACTGAGGGTAGGAGGGCAGTACCCGGTCAGCACCTTCAACTAACAGGATCCTGGCCTTGCGGGGATCGATGGCTCGAAAATCGTGCGGAATAATATGATGACAAATCTCGCCGACTGCGCCGGCCAGTTCCACGCCGGTCGGTCCGGCGCCAACAATGACGAAGTTCAGCCACTCTCGAACTTCCCGCGGTGTCTCGGCCCTCTCTGCTGCCTCGAAGGCGAACAGAATTCTCTTCCGGATCTCGATCGCATCCTCAATGGTCTTGAGCCCCGGTGCGATCTTCTCCCATTCATCGTGTCCGAAATAGCTGTGTCCTGATCCGGTCGCGACTACCAGCGAATCATACGGTACCGTCTCCTCGCCGAGATAGACCAGTTTGTTGTCGACATCGATATCTGTGACTTCAGCCAGCCAGACGCGGGTGTTCTTATTACGATTGAGCACGCCGCGAAGTGGTGAAGAAATATCCCCCGGTGACAGGCCGCCGGTGGCAACCTGATAGAGCAGAGGTTGGAAGAGGTGGAAATTTCGGCGGTCGATCAGCGTTACGTCGACATCAACGTTCTTCAACGCTTTCGCCGTGTACAGCCCGCCAAAGCCGCCGCCGATTATAACTACCCGGTGTTTCGATGACCCTGCTCCCATATACTCTTGCAACACCGCTTGTGAAAAAAGGTGCCCGTGTACCAATCGGAGGCCAGAGTTCTACTTCCCGGTAAGTTTGCGAAACAGCGCCATGAAGTCGCCCGCCTGGCCATTGGTTGTCACACCAACGGCGTGAACCAGGCTTGCCACTGCATCATAATAGTCATAACGGGCGTTGATAGACGCCAGATCGGCGTCGAGGGCGTTCTCTTGAAAATTAAGCAGTTTGACAAGGTCCGCGCGATCCGAACCGTACTCATCGACCACCAGATCAAGCGCCTGGTACGCCTTGGGCTGCTCCTGTGAAACTGATGACATCGTATTGGCCGATGACACCAGATTGTGAATGCCTGAAGCGATCTTCCGCCTGATATCAAGCCCCTGAGAATCCCTGAGGTACTCCGTCTCGCTGAGCGACGCTTTCAATCGTTTTCGTTCGGAAATTCTCTTTGAACCGAGGAATAGCGGCCAGCGCAAAACGCCTCCTACCGTCCAGGAGGATCTTCCGGTCGGGAAACCGTCATCGTTCGAGATTCGGTCAGCATAATCGAACGATGCCCGGAAACCGACATCCGGAAGAAAACTGCCTGTATTCTGCGCTATGCGATCGTGAGCGATGTTGAGCAGGAGATCGTAATGACTCATCTGAGGGCTCTGAGCGAACGCGGAATCGGTCAGACTTTCGGTAAGGTTCTGCTGTGCAGGCAAGTCGACAATCTGGTCGTGCACCTGATCATCGGCTCTCCAAAATCCCGACGATGAATACGACACGGTATCGAGTGTAAACGGGTCGTCACCGGGAAGGTTCATGAGCGTGTTGAACATGAGTCTTGCCACCTTGACGTTTCTCCGCGCTTCAGTAATTCGACCGGTGAGTCGGTATCTCAATCCTTCGAGCCGAATCACATCGACAGTATCCTTTCCCTGCAAGGCGTTCATCGCCCTTGCCAGTTCCAGATTGTATTCAACCAGATTCCGGCTGTTCTCGATTGCTTTGCGGGTATCCTCGGCCCGAAGGTAATTCAGGTAGGCCTCCGTTACCGCCTGCTCCAAATCGAGCTGAGCCTGTTTCAAATCGTTCTTCGCCAGGTTCTTCTTCTCGGAGGATGCCTGAATAGCTTTGATCGTTGAGTACGAAAACAACTTCTGGTCGAAATTCAATCCGGCCACGAACTGATTCTTGTCAAGCGGTCCCCCGGCGTAGCGTGACAGATCTTTGTCGACATGACCCAGGGCGGTTACACCGCTCACCTGCGGGTAGTATTCTGCCATAGCCTCGCCGGCCGCATGAGAGGCCGCTTCGAGGACATCGTATTTTGATAGATAATCGGGATTTTGATTCATTGCCCGGTTTATCGCATCCGCAATCGAGTAGTGCGAAGCGGAGTCCGGGACCGGTGCCCCGACTACGTAAAAGTCGTCGAGCACATGTTCGGTGAGATTGATACCGCACTTGAGAGCTGTACCGTTGTTCACCGCCAGACCAAGTCCGCTGAGATAACTTGCGTTCAGATCCGCCGGAGTCGCACCTTCGATAATCCGCAGAGTCTTATAAGCATTGTACCTCGCTTCCGATATGGCGTCATAATACGAGGCCGTGCCGAACGCTCCCTTCTCGATCAGGATCTTTCCCTCAGAGACGAATGTCGGGATCTTCGCAGAGTTGGTTCGACGGAAGAATTCATCGATCTTCTCCATGTCGAATCCCCAGAGCGGAGCCACGTAGACAGCGTCGACATTCTTGTCAAGGGCGCCGAATGCCTTGAAGTAAGCATAGGTACCGACATCGTTGTATCCTTCGGCTGTCTCTACCTCAAAACCGAGCCGCTTGCCGATCGCTTTGACGTAGTCGAGAACACTGTCTTTCTCCTGCCCTGAAGGAAAGTACAGAAAGCCGAGACGCTTGACCGGAATCAGCCGGGTGAGGATGGTCAGATCGCGGATGATTTTCCCCGGTCTCTCCTGCACGGTCAGATTGGGTGCGACCGGTCGGCCTGTCGAATCGATCAACTTCTGCGCCAGGGGAAAAAACTGGTGCATGCCGATTATCGGTTTCGTGAATCCGGCGGCGAGCAGATCTTCCACGACCCATGGACCCAGCGCGAGAACAATGTCAACGTCGTCATTGTGAGCGAGCGCTTCGGCCATCTGGCGACAGGTATCCCGATTCCAGACAGCCGAGTAGTACCCATTCGGGGTTGGAACGACCTGGATACTATCCGGCAGCATTAGATCGAGCTGCTTGAAGTATTCCTCGCGGAGAAGATCGTGAACGGGATATTTCCCACCTTCGAAATAGCCGATCCTTACAACCTTCTTCGGCTGCCCGGCGCCGAAAGAGACGGCGCGAAGGATTAACAGCAAGAGCAGAGCGGGCCAATATCGTTTCAGCGCAGCAATCACATCCGATTCTCCCACAGTGAATTCACGGAACTCGATGAGGCAAGATAGGGAATTTGTACACCCTGCGGAAGGGAAAGATGCACTAATTGCTTTGAGGCGGTTCTACTGGTAACGACAGGGAGCGGGCGCCGGGCCGGTCGGTTCACCGAACATGTAATCGACAAGGTAGATCACATCAGAGATATCGATGGCGCCGTCGTCGTTGACGTTCGCCTCCAGCAGGCACGGTGGTTCCGGACCCTCGGAGAAGAAATACTCGACGAGATAGATCAAATCGCTGATATCCACGACCTCCAGTGAATCACCGTCAACATTTCCGGTCACACCCACGCAACAAGTCTGGCAAATATCTCCGACACCATTGCTGTCAGCATCGAGCTGGTCGGGATTGTACGTAAGATAGCAATTGTCGGTCGGACAGGTGTTCATCGGATAACCCGGATCGCCATATCCGTCGCCGTCCGAGTCGGTGCATGGATCGCAGACATCTCCGATTCCATCCGAATCGGCATCGGCCTGACTCGGATTGAAGTTGCCGGGGCAGTTGTCACAGCTGTCTCCGACACCGTCGAAATCAGCATCCGCCTGCGTTGGATTGAAATACTGCGGACAGTTGTCACAAGCGTCTCCCCGTCCGTCCTCGTCGAAATCGACTTGATCGTAATTCGCTCGATTGGGGCAGTTGTCACAAACCGTGCCGACACTATCTCCGTCCACATCGGCCTGATCGGCGTTTGGTACGGAGACACAGTTATCACAGGCATCCCCGACACCGTCGCTGTCACTGTCCATTTGGTCCGGATTTATGGTATACAAGCAGTTGTCGCAGAGGTCGCCAATTCCGTCCGAATCGGCATCCAGCTGACTGGCGTTCGCCTTTGTTGGGCAATTGTCGCAAACATCACCGACCCCATCGCCATCGCCGTCTTCCTGAAGCGGATTGGCCGAGTCAGGGCAGTTGTCGCAGATATCCCGGAAACCATCACCGTCTGTGTCCGGAGTATTGATGCAGTGATTAATGGTGAAGCAGTAAGGGCCGGACCAGTCCGGAGGGTAAGTAATTCCACCGGTCGTCGACCAGAGCCACTGGCCGGTCGATCGATAGTAGCTTGAATCGAGGCAGATCGTTTTGCCGTCATCAATGTCTTTGGGCGTTATCGTAATCAAAAACGCAACTTGATCATATCCGGCAGGGAGTCCCGGATTCTGGGCAACCGCCCCTCCGAACCCGATCGTGTCTGATACGGCGCCATCGGCGCTGAAATAGCGAATGGAAAAAACGAGATCAAATTGATCGCCGATTCCGCCGACCGTGTCCGCCGTGATCGGATCCCAGGTTGCAGCATCAGGCGAATATATCCGGAAGCCGTTCGCAATCCCCTTGACAATGTCGCTTGCCGGGTCGACCGTGAGACGAAGATTGAACGTGACCGGTCCGGTGCCGATCTCGTTACCCAACGTCGGGCCGTCGATATGATCGAGTGTAATAGAACCTTTCGGCACCGACCAGGCGCTGCTCAACGCCATCAGGCAGCATACAACGATCAGTATTGATAAGCGCGTAACTTTCACCAGAATCATAAACCCACGATAACCTTCCGGATCGGCCGAGTTTCTTGCTTAGATATCGGCATCCTCTGATATCCGTGTACTTCCGGAAGAGAAAAACTGCGTGTACCTATTTAACTCAAGATAGCATTTTCGCTTCTCTTGTCAAAGGAAATCAGACTCACAACCTGCTGTCGCAGTGCATGTGGACGCCCGTCGTTGCCGTTTCATATGTTGACTATTCAACCGTATACCGGCATACTTCTTCCATGTTTTCGGGATCGAAAAAGCTGGCCTATGTCGCCCTGTTTACCGTTGTCATGATCGCCCTGGTAAACCTGGTCTGGTGGTTGAATTACGACCGCACCGAACGGCTCATGGACCGCCAGCTCAGCCGTCGACTGTCTGCCGTCGCCCAGAGTGGAGCGGTGGCGCTCAAGCCGACCCAGATCGAGGAACTGATGCGCGATGATTTCGACGCCTACGCCGAGGTGACGTCGTTACTCGAAGACATTCGCAGTGCCGATTCCCTGTCCGAACTGTTCATCCTGGACCAGAACTATCACGTCCTTGCTTCTACCTCGCTCGAAGCGGACTCGGTCTATTTCCTCACCGGGCTCAACGGCAAATACATTGATAGCGTCTTCTATTCCCTCAACGACAACCCGGTCTCGACACCTTCCTACCGGACGGGCAACGTCTATCTCAAGACTTCGTTCGCACCTCTTCATGATACCCGAGGTATGGTGGTCGCCGTGCTTGGCGTAGAGGCAAACGTCGACTATTTCGATGCTCTCGCTGATCTTCGCCACAACCTCTATTACTCAACCCTGCTTTCAATTATCGCTGGTATCTTTCTTGGCGGACTATTCCTGCTTTTCCAACGTCGTATGAGCGCGGCTGAACAGCAGATCTTCCTCAACGAGACACATAGTTACCTTGGCCGGATGGTCGCGGTTGTCTCACACGAGATCAAGAACCCGCTCATGATAATCAGGGCATCGGCGGAGCGACTTCACAAAAAATTCAGCGGTGACGAAAGCCGCTTCATCATTGAGGAAGTCGATCGGCTCAATCGAATAGTAACCGGCTATCTTGATTTCGCCGGTGGGCGAACCAGATTTCTTGACAATGACCACGCCGAAACAGTCAACCTTGGAGAGCTGATCGGCAGTCTGAAGAAGCACTTTGCCGCTCGATATGAGGATGACTCGATAGAGTGGATACCGTCTGAAATCGATCCGTCACTCAATGCGGAAATCTATCCGAGATCACTTCGTCAGGTCCTGTTGAATCTGCTTATTAATGGCGCCGACGCTTGTCTGGCCGCCGGAAGGCGGATCGAAGTAGGCGTTGAAGTCCGTCGCGACAACGGTAACGTAAAGTTGTGCGTGGTCGATCGCGGGCTCGGCCTGACCCGAAAAGAGATCAAACGGCTCTTCACGCCATTCTATACGACCAAGCAAACCGGTTCCGGCCTGGGACTTTTCCTCAGCAAGAAAATCGTTGATGAGATGGGCGGAACTCTGGATATTACCAGCGAAAAGGGCATGGGGACCCGCGTAACGATTAGTATCCCCACCAAAAACATGAGATGAGTATGGCGAATATACTTGTAGTCGACGATGAACCGAAAATGACTTCGCTGGTCTGCGGCCAACTTGAGGACGCCGGCCACACTGTGATGACGTGCACAGATCCTGCCAGGGCACTTGAGCTGATAGACAAACATTCGTTCGATATCGTAATCACTGACCTGTCTATGCCCGGCGTTTCGGGAATGACCATTCTCGAGAAAGCACTGGAGAAAGACGGCACCGATGTCATCATGATGACGGCGTACGGTACCGTTGAGACGGCCGTCGAGGCGATGAAGAAAGGGGCGGCGGATTACCTGATCAAGCCGTTCCCACTCGACGAATTGGAGATCCTTGTCCGACGCCTGGTCGAGAAACAAAAGCTGACTTCGCTGTCCGGCCATTATGAAGCAGTCATCGCCGATCAGACATTCGCTGATTTCATAGGGGATTCTCCGGCGACCCACGAGGTCAAAGAGATGATCCGCAAGGTGGCTTCGTCCGATGCAACCGTCCTGCTCACCGGTCGTTCGGGCACCGGCAAGGAGGTTGCCGCCCGCATGTTGCACAACCTGTCACCTCGCCAGAGGAAGCCGTTTATCGCTGTCAACTGCGCCGCCCTGACTGAAACGTTGCTCGAATCGGAGCTTTTCGGCCATGAGAAGGGAGCTTTTACCGGCGCCGCCGGAAGAAAGAGAGGACGGTTTGAACTGGCCGACGGCGGGACGATTTTCCTGGACGAGATCGCCGAAACTTCGACTTCAATGCAAACTAAACTTCTCCGCGTGCTCGAAGAACGAAAGCTCGTGCGAGTGGGCGGGGTCGATCTGATCGATATCGACGTCCGTGTTGTGGCCGCCACCAACCGGCAACTCAAAGAGGAAATGGAGAGTGGCAAGTTTCGCGAAGATCTGTTTTTCCGCCTCAACGTCTTCCCTATCCATATCCCGGGATTGGCCGACCGCAAGGAAGACATCGTCCCTTTAGCCGAGCATTTTCTTCAGAGGCTCAGCTATCCTCACGGGAGACTGCCGTCGGACGTCGCGATGCTTCTCGAGTCATACGACTGGCCGGGGAACATTCGCGAGCTGAAGAATGTAATCGAACGGGCCACTATCCTTGCGGGCGGAGAGCCGCTCTCCACCGAAGATTTTTCTCTCGATATGGATATCGCGCCGATCACCCGCGCGGACGAGCCGGGAATAACAGCCGGTCCCCGGGGTCTCGAATCAGCTGAAAAGGAGATGATCCTTGGCGCTTTGAGGAAGGCCGAAGGGAACAAAACCGAGGCTGCCCGTTTACTCCAAATCACGCGAAGGCGGCTGTACAGCAGAATGAAAGTCTACGGGATAAAGCCATAATGGTCGGACAGGTTCGCCCGGATGTACCGTGTGGTACAATCGTGGTCCCGAAGGAAGATGATCGAATGAGTCAACTTATTAGTTTATAACCGGTTAAGCAATGCGCATGACAACGGCACAGGATTTGATGGAAATCGTATCGGACTACGGTACGGAGAGTAATTGTATGAAGAACATAGCGCGTAATTTCCTTCTCATATTCTGTGCTTTCATTTTGCTTATGCCAGCGACGTTTGCCCAGCACAACGGCTCACAGGGCAGCGGCAACGGCATGGTTGACGCTCTTCGGCGTCAGATGGAACAGACGGATGATTTGATCGACCGGGCTAAGGAGGTCGTCCAGAATTCGAATTCAGCGAAAGCGAAGATTGCGCTGGAGAGCGCGGTGAAGCTGCAGGAGAATGCCTGGACCAAGTTCAACGACGGAACGGTTGTCGGGTACCGTGAGGCGGCCATGCTCTCAGCTCAGGCGAGAGAGCGGGCCAAGTACGCAATTGCCAACGGACCGTTCACCGAGCAGAACGATGATGTCGTGCTGCGGAAGCTCGAACGGGCTAACGAGCTGCTTGATCGGGCCCGAGAGTCGCTGTCCGGCAATCAGGACAAAAACCTTCAATCGACTTTCGACACGGCCGATGACAACCTGACCCGGGCCTGGGAGTTCTATCGAAACGGGCAGCCCCGCCCCGCCCTCAAGCTCTGTAACCAGGTGGAGCGAGCCATCAATAGGCTGGTCTTCCTGGCAAATCGCCGTAATGCAAATGAGGCCAATTTTCAGCGTCATATGGACAACATCGAGTCGTTGATGAACCGGGCCAAAGATCAGCTTGCTTCCTGCGATAATCAGAACGCCAGAGGGCTGTTCGATCAGGCTCAGAAAGCCTTCCGGCTGGCTCAGGACCTTTCGACCGACGGGCACCTGACGGCGGCCGTACAGGCCCTGATGAACGCTCGGAATCTCAGTTCACAGGCGGTCGGACTTTGTACCGGTTTTGACGCTCTGAACCAGCATTATGATCGGATAAAGAACGACGCCGATCTCATTAAAGAGACGGTGCCGCCGAGCGGAGACAAGGCCCGCCGACTGCTCGATCAGGTCTACGAACAGCTGGGACTCGCCCGGCAATATATCGATGACCAGAAGACGGACATGGCTACGGCTGCCCTGAAAGCGGCCGACCTGAGTCTCAACCTCGTCGTGAAGATGCTGAATCAGGAAGACGGGACCGAATAACTCGAGGGGAAATTGCGCATACCTCCAATCTGTCGTCACTCCCTGCTGCTTGCTTTCCTTCTCATTTGCATGGTTACCGGGACGGCGGCGTCAGATCTGTCCATGAAAGCCGGCCTCGGCTACGATTTCTTTTCCCAGCAGTATTTCCTCGATTCCGCAATCCTTTCCGGACCGGAATCTCTCTACACTACCTGGTCGCTCGAGAACAACTATCTCGACGA
>CAZFOY010000030.1:0-43465 GCA_964520865.1 uncultured Ignavibacteriales bacterium
AACAAGACGATGCTCGAACGTGCCCTGCTTATTGATCAGATCTCCGATCCGGATGCGTCGATCGCTGTCGATTGGGCCGGTTCGATTCCGTATTTCGCGAATCGCTCTACTGTTGATTTGCTCGGCAAGACAGACAGAAAGATCGCGCACGAACCGATGCGTGTGGATAAGGACATTGAACATTTTTACGAATTCTATCCCGGCCATCTGAAGTGGGACTTCAACTACTCGATCGGCGAACTGAAGCCCGACATTGTCGTGCCGATCTGGAAGTCGCTCGATGAAGCCAAACCTCTCCTGCTGGAATACTATCGCCTGGTAAAAGTAGGGCGATACCAGTTCTTCGTCCGCATTGGATCAAGCCACATTCTCTGGAATCGTCTTTCTGCGTCGGGGGAATAGCAGTCCCTCGGAATCCCCGTTCTTGATTCGGGATTTCAGGCAACAAGTGGTAGAAAAAAAATATGCCCCCGAGGGCACGAGACCCGGGGAGGCATGTTTAAATGTAGAAAGGCAATTCTCTTGCCTGAGTATTAGAGCGTTCTACATTCGATTTAGTTCGAGATTTTTTTGTCAACCCCCAAGAATTTACGTAACACATTAACATGACACATCTTACGGGCAGGCGCAAATCCTGTGCTTTAGCCCGTTTCAGCGAATTTCTGGTCTATTTTCCCGAGAATGAATCCACAGCCTGCAGGGACGAGGAAGCTTAGTCAAAGCGGGAATCCAAAGCTCATTCACGGGCGCCTGTATGATCTTGCTAAGCAACAATCTTAAATTGACTTACGCGCATTCGGTCGGCGCAAATCATGTCCGTCCGACTGCCCTCGAGGAACTTAGACAAAACCCACCTGTTTAACAGGTGCAATAAATAACTTGGCAACCCGATCAGCCAAGTCTATATTGTTAGGAGTTTACAGGTTAACCTCGAATGCTCAGACGCTTACGACGGTGGAGGTGACTGTTCAGGATTTGAGCATTCCTGACGATAAACGTAAGGAGAGATTTTGAATTTTTTCGTACCGATTCTGATGGCCGGAGGCGGTGCCGAAGGTGGCGGAGGCGGAATGATCCAGTTGGGATTTTTCGCCCTTATTTTCGTCATGATGTACCTGCTGTTAATTCGGCCTCAGCGCAAAAAGCAAAAAGAGCATGAATTGCTCGTAAACAGCCTGAAAAAAGGCGACAGAGTTGTGACCAGCAGCGGCATGTTTGGGACAATTTTCGCGATCGACGAGGACCGCAATGTGGTGGTATTGAAGATCGGCGAAAACGTCAAGTTGGAGTTTCTGAGAAGCTCCATAGCCGCTCGCGTGGACAAGTAAGGTAGGACGTAGACCGTGGCAGTACGACCGATCGTCATTTACGGTGACCCGGTGTTACGGGAAGTATCTCAGCCGGTTGAGCATTTCAACCAGGAACTTAAAGATTTAGTGTCGGATATGGTCGACACGCTTAAAAAAGCCCAGGGACTCGGATTGGCAGCGGCGCAAATTGGTGTGCTTCAGCGAGTGTTTATTGTCGATCTGGCCGCCGTGGATATTGCCGGTTCCCTCAAGGTATTCGTAAATCCGGAGATTTTGGAGACGGGTGGCGAAGCAGAATTCGAAGAAGGCTGCTTGTCTTTTCCGGGGATTTACCAGAAAATTATCAGGCCGGCCAATGTAAAAGTCCGTGCCTGGGATGTCGATGGCAATCCGTTCGAGCTTGAAGCCGATGGATTGACCGCTCGCGCGATTCTGCATGAATACGACCATATCGAAGGCAAACTGTTTATCGATTATCTCTCCCCTCTGAGCCGAACAATGCTTAGAGGGCGGCTGAAGAAACTGTCGGCGGCAAGTTAGCCGCCACTCTTCCCATCGTATCTGCCTGACCAGGATCCGCACCGTCACGGTCAGTAAAACCAGATGAAAATTGTCTTTATGGGTACGCCTGAATTCGCGTGCCCGCCACTCGAACAGCTATATCACAGCCGACACGAGCTACTGGCCGTTGTAACCACCCCCGACAAGCCGGCGGGGCGCGGTAAGAAGATAACGGCGAGCGAAGTCTGCATGAGCGCGACTAACCTGGGTGTCCCGATTGTCAAACCGGAATCGCTCAAGGACGACCGGTTATTCGAGCAACTCAAGCAACTCGCGCCGGACCTAATTGTAGTAGTCGCCTTTCGACTGCTCCCTCGGCGGCTCTACGAACTGCCAAAACTCGGCGCAATCAACATTCATGCCTCGCTCCTGCCCAAATACCGGGGTGCAGCCCCGATTCAGTGGGCTTTGATCAACGGAGAGAGTGAAACCGGCTTGACTGCATTTTATCTCAAGAAACAGGTGGACACGGGAGACATCATACTCCAGAAACGTGTCCCGATTGAAAATACCGATAATTACGATTCCCTTTACCGCCGCCTTGCCGGGCTCGCGGGGTCATTCCTTCTCGAAACTCTGGATCAGATTGAAAACGGCGAAGCTCAGCCAAAGCAGCAGTCCGATACTGAAGCGACTAACGCGCCTAAAATCGGCCCTTTTGATGCTCTGATTGATTTCGGATTCCCTGCTTCAAATGTCCGCAACTTCATTCGCGGGCTGTCCACCAAGCCGGGAGCCTATACTTACTTCCGCGAGAAGAAAGTCAAGATTCTCTCCAGCGAGATAGCTGACAACCACGCTGACCCGCAGACGAGACCCGGCACGATTACCAGGGCGAAGAAGCAGCTCGTGGTTCAATGTGCCCGAACGGCGCTTGAGCTGACCTGCCTCATACCGGAAGGAAAGAAGCCGATGGACGGATGTTCGTTCATCAACGGGTTCAGGCCGAAGGAAGGGGAATTGTTCGGTGAAACTACTCACGGGGAGCGCATAGCGCAATGAAGAAAGAAATATTGATCAACTCGACCGACTACGAAACCCGCGTGGCGATTCTTGAGGATGATCGACTGGTAGAACTTCAGGTTGAACGTACCGACAATGACCGGATGGTAGGAGATATCTACAAAGGTATCATCAAGACCGTCCTTCCGGGTATGCAAGCCGCTTTTGTCGAAATAGGCATGCCGAAAGCGGCCTATCTGCACTCGTCCGATATCGGCAAAGACTACGGACCGAGATTCGACAGCGACGAATACGACGACGAAGAAGCGCCGGCCGAGATCATTCGAAAACGCAGACGCCAGGGGATCGAGACGGTCCTCAAACGCAACCAGGAAGTCCTGGTACAGGTCATCAAGGAACCGATATCGACCAAGGGACCACGGATCGCCACGGAGATCTCCATCCCGGGTCGATATGTCGTGCTCGTCCCTGACGATGACCATATCCGGGTGTCAAAACGGATCTCCAACTGGGGAGAAAAGAAACGACTGCGGAAAGTCATTTCGCCGCTCAGACCTGAAGGGTTCGGACTGATCGTCCGAACGGAAGCCGAAGGCAAAGAAGAATCGGATTTCCGCAACGATATCAAACGGTTGTTAAAGCTCTGGTCGAAGCTGAAAAAGAAGGCAGATTCGTCCAAAGCCCCCGCTCTTATCCACAAAGAAGCCGATATGGTGGTCTCGATGATCCGGGATATCTTTACCGAAGACGTGCACCGGGTTGTCGTCGACTCCAAGGAAGACTACAAGAAGGTCGTCTCGTTCGCCCGACAGGTTGCCCCCAATCTCAAGAGCAGAATCGAGCTGTACAAAGGGGATAGCCCGCTGTTCGATCTCTACAAGGTCGAGCAGGAAATAGAGAAGATGCTCGAGCGCAAAGTCTGGATCAAGAAGGGCGCCTATCTTGTGATCGATCAGACCGAGGCAATGGTGACTATCGACGTCAATACCGGGAGATTCGTGGGAAGCAGCGACCAGGAGACGACGATTTTCCATACCAACATCGAGGCGGCCCGGGAAGCGGCCCGGCAGATCCGCCTTCGGGATATCGGCGGCCTTATCATTGTCGATTTTATCGATATGTATAACCGCGAGAACCGGCGGCGCTTGTACGAAGAATTCAAGAGCTGTTTCAAGAACGATCGGGCCAAAGGCGCCATCAATCCGGTTACCGAGTTCGGTATCGTCGAAATGACCCGGGAGCGGGTAAGACCGTCGCACTTGCACACCCTCATGGAAGCTTGTCCTTATTGTTCAGGACTTGGCCGGGTGCTGTCTAAAGAAACGATGGCAACCAAGATCGAGCGCTGGTTCAAGCGGGCGCACGCGGCGCGTAAGTTCTCCCGATTTAACCTCGCCATCAACCCGGTGCTGGCGGAATCCATGACGGACAACGGCACTAACCGGGTGACCACGATGATGAAAGCCCACAGCTTTCAGATCAACGTCATCCGCGATACCACAATTCCGCTGCAGGAATATCGGGTTTTCAGCAGCGAATCGAACGATGAAATCACGGAGCTGTACAGGGTCTAGGCCAATTTCCCAATCCTGATACCGAGTTTCCGGCCGGACAGATTCGTATAGAACTGTCCGGCCTTTCTTTTTGGTGCTACCGGTTGAAACGAGATAAGAATCCGCCGATATCCTCTTCGGTCGCCCTGAGATTCTCCCTTTTTTGCTTTCCTCTCGACGGCATTTCTTTATATTGAATGCGTATGAACGCTGACAACGACATACATCATGAAATCGAGATTAAACTCGACCTGGGCTCTTTCACCAACTACCTGAAGCTCATTGGCTTTCTTGGTCAGATCGACCATGAAGAGAAGCAGATTAACAGCTTCTTTGACAGCGAGGACCGGCAGCTTTCCAAGGCCGGATGGGCACTCCGGATCAGGGCTGAGAACAATCGCGGACTTGTAACGATCAAGAGCATCCCGAGCGAGAAGGGGCTCGCCGTGGTTCGGCAGGAGATCGAGGCTGAGATTCCGCGCGGACAGGCGCTTGACGTTATCAACCTCAGACAGGACGTGCTGGGCCTTCAGGTGATGCCAGTGGAGTTCATCCGAGGCAAAGTGGGTGAAACCGCCCTGAGCCGCCTTGTTCTGTTCGAGAACACCCGCCAAAAGAAGGTCTTTCGGATCGGCGACTACAATTACCTGTTAGAGATCGACAAGACCGAGTACAACGACGGCTCGGTTGATTATGAACTCGAACTGGAGCTTCAGGATACAGCCAACCTGCAGGTTATCGAGTCGAGTCTCATGAAGCTGTTTGCGTCGCTGGACATCCCGTTCGTTCACCAAACCCTGAGCAAATTTCACCGGGCTCTGGAAAAAGCCAATATCTATTAGCCTCTTTCTCGCCGTCCTCCGAAAGCCTCTCTCTTGTTTCCGAGAATTGATATTCGCCTGACAGACAAATTGCTTGCGTAGGACCCTGGGGGCAAAGGATTCGTATTGACAAAACGGGCCGCCGAGGTATATTTATTCTCGTCTATCCCGATATTACATATCACGAGTTACGACGCACAACAATTCAGTTCAGGAGTAATTGGTATGGTCAACCTGGCCACTCCAACCGGTTCTCGTCGAGCGACCCGCTCCGCTCAATCCCCTGCCCCTAATTTTCGAGTCGTAAACACTATCTCCGTGCCGGCACCACCGCTAACTCATTGAGCCTGGCGGAGTCTGTCGCCTCAGACAGATCCCTCTGAAACATCTTTCAAATTGGTATCCCTCATCGGCTGTCCGACGGCAACCGAGTCTTCGAGCATCGTTGAGGTGAACCTGTAACATTTAAGCCTGTGGAACGACAGGAGATACGTTCAGATGAAAATCACGTTTGCACTTACGATAGCTGTCTTGCTGCTCATCGGCCGGTTGATCAACGCCGACAAGGCGCCTCTTCACATGTCCGCCGCGGTCACCGACAAGCTGCATGCTTCGCATGCGTTCGTCAGTAACCAAGGGCAGTGGGACAGCCATGTCCTGTTCTACGGAGCTATTGGGAACGGCGAGATATGGTTCACCCCCGAGGGTGTATACTACCAGTTCACGAAACTGTCATCGACAGCTTCCCTGTCTGATTCCTCTACCGGCATCCGTAGAATCGGGAATACGGATCCGGACGCAGTGCGAGAGGAACTGGCAATCAGGACGATCTTCCTCGGTTCGACCCAGCCACTCGCGGCCGAAGGTGTAGGAAAGCTAAATCAGGTATCGAACTACTACATCGGCAACGATCCGTCGCTCTGGCGAACAAACATCCCCACCTATGCTGAAGTATCCTATTCCGACCTTTATCCCGGTATTGACGTGAGGTACTTCTATTCCTCTTCCGGCCTTGAGTATGACTTCATCGTTCATGCCGGCTCCGACCCGAACCTGATTGCCCTCAGATGGGAGGGGCCAAACGAGATTTCGATGAATCCCGAAGGTGAATTGATTGTTCAGACTGCCCTCGGAAAGGTGGTTGAGCATGCACCGGTTGTCTATCAGGTAGCCGAAAGTAAGAGACGATGCGTTGCCGGGAAGTTTCGCCTGCTTGGCCCGGCAACTTTCGGATTCACGATAACCGGCGACTATGACCCGAAACTGCCGCTCGTAATCGACCCGGTACTTGAATACAGCACCTATCTCGGCGGACTGAGTGACGACTTTGCCTACGGATTGGCCGTCGACAGAGATGGCTACATGTACCTGACCGGGGCGACCAAGTCGATAAAATTCCCGACCTATAACGCGTACGACAGCATTTTCACCGGATCCAACGTCACCAATGTTTTCGTCAGCAAGTTCACGCCGGACGGTAGCTCACTTGTCTACAGCACCTTTCTCGGCGGCGGTGGTGGGATAGACGAAGGAAGGGATATTGCTGTCGACGCCGATGGTTCCGCCTATATCACCGGACGAACCTCATCCTCCGGCTTCCCCATCCTCAACCAGTACGACGCCACCCTCGGGGGAACGCGAGACGCCTTCGTAAGCAAGCTCTCATCTTCAGGAACGCTGATTTACAGCACTTTTCTCGGCGGTTCTGTAATTGACGAAGGCTACGGCATTGCAGTCGATCCTTCGGGCAACGCCTATGTAGCCGGCCTGACCGCCTCAGCAAACTTCCCGGTACTGAACGCTTATGACGCCGGCTACAACGGCCAGAACGATGTTTTCGTAACGAAGCTCTCCCCTTCCGGGTCTTCCCTCCTCTTCAGCACGTTTATGGGCGGTTCGGGCAACGAACAGGCGAGCGGCATCGCTCTTGACGGTCTTCATGATATTTACCTGACCGGATTCACCAACTCGACTAACTTTCCCAGACTGAACGCTTATGATTCAACCTACAACGGTTCCGATGACATTTTCGTGGCAAAATTGGCCTCGGCAGGAAAGCCTCTCCTGTACAGCACCTACCTCGGCGGGTCGGCTATCGATCAGGCTTTCGCGATAGCGGTGGGCCCCAATGCCACAGCCTTCATAACCGGATACACGACATCGTCGAACTTCCCGACTAAAAGTGCCTTTTCGTCGACCCTTCACGGAGGAACCGACGCGATTGTCGCAAGGCTCGATGCTACCGGTAAGAATCTCGTGTATAGTACTTTTCTTGGAGGCTCCAGTCATGAATACGCTTACGGAATAGTGGTCGACAGTCGGCAGGAGGCATATGTGGTCGGAGCTACCATGTCCTCCGACTTCCCTACGCTGTATGCGCTGGACAGTACGATCAACGGGAGCGACGACGTCTTCCTGACCAAGCTGCAGAGCACGGGCGCAGTCCTCGTTTACAGCACGCTTCTGGGCGGATCAGGCTTCGACCAACCGTACGACATAGCTCTGGACAACAGCCTGGCAGTCACAGTGACGGGTACGACGGCCTCACCGAATTTTCCGCTCGCCAGACCTTTCGATAGCACGGGCAACAGCGCGTACGACATCTTCCTGAGCAGGATGAGCTTCGAAGAACGAAACTGTTGTACCGGGATCAGAGGGAATGTCGACGGTGACGCGGCTGACGCTGTCGATATCGCCGATGTCATCTTCTTCGTCGAGTACTCCTTCGCAGATCCAAGCGGTCCGGAACCGCCTTGTCCCGAAGAAGCGGATGTCGACGGCAACGGGACGGTTGATGTCGCCGACTTGATTTATCTGGTAGACTACATGTTCAACTCCGGCCCGCCGGCCGTCCCCTGTCAATAGACCGGGTGTCCGACCTGCCTGGAGCATGGTGCTTTCCGGCCTTAGCCGGGAGGAAAGTAGCGCGAACTTGCGCCCGGTTTGATCTGTTCTAAAGAATAGAATCTATTGACTTCGCGCTCGCTTATCGAAGCTTGCAGATTGGAGGTAATGAACATGCTTCGTACCATCAAAGAAATCCACGGATACAACGTGCTGGCTACCGACGGTGAGTTTGGAATTGTCAGCGATATATTTTTCGACGACGATCGCTGGACGGTCAGGTACCTTGTGGTCGATACCGGCGACTGGCATTCCGGAGACAACGTCCTGATCCCTACTTCCGTTCTCGAACCGCCCGACTGGGCCGCAAGCGTCTTCCCGGTGAAGTTGACCAAACAGCAGGTGCAGTCCAGCCCTTCGATCGACACCAACGAACCGGTCTACCGGCAACAGGAAATCGCCTTACACAAGCACTTCAAATGGCAGCCGTACTGGGCGGTCGACGGTCTTGAAGGTCCGGTTCCCGGTATGTATGACCCGGCGCTGTACGGACCCGATGATGACCGGCCACACGAGGACGCAAAACCGCTGGGAGATCCTCACCTGCGAAGCAGCAAAGAGGTGATCGGGTATTACATTCATGCGACCGACGGCGAGATCGGTCATGTCGATGATTTCATTGTCGACGACAAGACCTGGCGGCTGCGATATATGGTTGCGGATACGCGCAACTGGATCCCGGGGCGCAAAGTCCTGATTGCCCTTCCGTTGATCAAGGAAGTCAAATGGGAGGACTCGGAGGTGCACATCGACGTAACCCGGGCGAAGGTGGAAAAGAGCCCCGGTTACGAATCGCTCAAGTCGCTTCATCGGGATTACGAAGAAGAGCTCTACAAGTACTACGGCCGTCCCGGATACTGGTTGAAGCCGGCGGTCAAATAGAAGACGGGCCCACCGAAGCAGGTCCGTCTGAATTTGAAAAATTACTTTTCGGAACTACCGCCGCTTACTTTCCCGGTTCGGGTATCTCCTCCTGGATACGGGCAAGTCTTCGGGCAAGCTGAACCTTTTCCTCGAGATTCGCGGTCGCCCTGATCACCAGCTTGGCCCCGTCCGGCGATCCCCCTCCGTGCATACAGCCGGGAACACCCGAACCGAGAGTGCACCACTCGACAAGGCGCGCCGCCCGGGCGCGCGCCTCGGCAGAATGGCGGGCTTTCATGTATTTCTTGATCAAGTGTCCGTACTTCTTGGATTCGAAATCACGGTATGACGGCATGCATCCGGTTTCCGCGATTCCACCGGCGATATCCTGTGCAAGAACCGATGTTTCGTATGGCAGCGTGGCAACATGAACCTTGTTCACGTTTGAAAGTAGCGGATCGCACAACCAGGCGCCCGATGGATGCTTCCTTCCCCGAGCGGCAGCCGCAATGCCCATACCGTAAGTAGTCTCGTTGTTGATGGACATCTGCACCAGTTTGTCTTTGAATACCTTCGACGACAGACCGTTCGTGCGAGCGGTTAGAATCGCCGACCCGATCTTGATGTCCCCCTGACCGGCCACGCATCCTCCGATCGCGGCGCGATACGGCATAATGAAATACCCTACTGCCGGACCGGTATACTTGAACTCACCGCACATGAAGATCCGTTCGTTCGGCACGAAGACATCTTCGAACAAAAGGAACGCCTGCGTGATACCGCCATCGGTAACGGGATTGTCGAACCCCTCTTCTTCGTCACGAGTATCACTCGGATGCCGGGTCTCGACTATAGTCAGCCCCTCGATATCCCGGGGAATAACGAACGAGACGGCATAGTCTTTGTCATCTTCTTTGTAGGCTGAGCCGGGCAGGATGAAGATCTCGTTGGCTGCGGCCACCCCGCAGATCATCAATTTCGCACCGCGAACTACGATTCCGTCATCCCGTTTCTCCACCACCCGGAGAAACATATCGGGATCTTCCTGTTGCGACGGTTGCTTGGTGCGATCTCCTTTGGCATCGGTCAGCGCTCCGGAAATCGTAATATCGTTCGCCTGAGCTGTCTTCAGCCAGTTCAGCAGCCGCTGGTGGTAGTTGGTGCCCAGTTCCTGATCCATGTCGTAGGTCGTAACGAACATGGCGTTTAAGGCCGTCCATCCGGCGCATCGGCCACCGGTGCAGGTACCGGTCAGATGGAACATGAGCCGCTTCATATCGCTGTTAGCGTACATGTCCTCCGCTGACTGAATTATCGAAAGATACCGGCTAATCGGCTCTCCGGTAAGATGTGACTTGGTGGTGAGCTTGTCTCTCAGCTTCTCGTCGAATGCCCCCCGGAAAGTCCAGGCGTGCCCCTCGACCGTCCGTTTCGTGGCCGGATGAGAAGTGACATCTTCTATCAGTTGATCAAATTTGTAGACATTCGGCCTCATCTTTTTAAGCGAGGCTATATACTGGTCATAGGTCTTCAACGCCATGGCAAACTCCGCAAAGATAGTATATTCTGTCCTCTATTCCACAATATACCAATTGTGAAAAAATTAACAAGTTAATTCAGTAATCGGCAATGAAAAAGCCCCGCTTTAGGGCGGGGCTTTAGTACTTCTTATGTGTTCCGGAGCTATTTAAGCTTGAGCGTAAAGTTCCCGGTGAAGCCGCGGCTGCTTCCACCAGTCAGGAAGGCGATCTGATCATCGAATATCCCGACCTTCGCAGTCACCGACGTCTTTGTCGAAAGATCCAGATCATCGGTGAATCCCGTATTCAGCGGTGCCGCCATGACCACCGAATACATACTTGTCGTCGAGTCATAGACGGATGCCGACCGAATATCGAATCTGCTGGCCCGCTGGGTCGCGGCTACTGAGCCGGTATCCTTAACGGCAGAGTTGATAATCCACCCGGGCACTCTCTGACCGACCGTCCAGCCGCTGGTGGGGTAGCCCGACCGAATGGAGTCGAGCGGAAGGATGGCGCCATGATAGTCGGTAGTATCGGCATGCACGTAGGTCGGTTGAGGGGTCTGAGCAATTCCCGGATTATGCGTCGCGAGCGTAGCATTACCGGCGTCGGATACAAGTGCGCCGCCGACAAACTTCATCCCTTCGGCCAACCCGCCAACACCCCTGGCGTCCGTTGTCAACACGCGCCAGTTCCAGACATCCCATCCGAAGTCGCTGCCACCATCGAACATGACGAAGACCTGGTCCTCGCCTTCAAGATCCTGATAGCTGGTAAAATTGACGGGAGGTCCGGCGCTGCTTACTTCGTAGTAGTCGCGCCAGATAGAGTAGGTGGCGTCCGCGAACCGCAGGCGAATGAAGAGGCTGTCGCCGCTGACAATCGCCTGGATGGCGACGGTAGCCGATACACTCGCCGTCTTGCCGGCTGCTATTTTCGGAGATATGCTTGACGAGACATTCATGCTGGTTGCCGTGACGCCGTTCCATACCGCATCGTTGGCGTCGGTAACCGACGGTGATCCGGCGGTGGTGTTGGCCGTGATAACCGGCAGCGATGGAGGTGGATTCGTCCCATTGTCGCTACCGCCACAACCGGCAATGAGGGCAACTGCTGCAAGCATAAGAATAGTAACTATATACTTCATGCAACCGATCTCCTTAGATTTGATATGTTCCCGGGTCAATAATTGAAGATAATATAAACGGAGGGATATGAAAAGGGTTTTCTACGCCGTCCGTTTCAGGACGATCATAGTGAGATCGTCGAATACATGGGTGGGCGAAGCATGGTCCGTCACCGCCTTGCGAATGGCATCCTGAATTTCCACCGATGTCTTAGTTTGATTGGCTTTGATGACGTCCAGCAGGCGATCCAGTCCGAACTCCTCACCTTCGGAGTCGAATACCTCGACAACTCCGTCGGTGTAAAGCACGACCACATCCCCCTTTCCGAGGTAGAGCGGGCGCTCCTCGTACTCGGCGTCGGCTGTCACTCCCATCACCGGTCCCCCCTCTCTCAAGTATTCCAGTTTGCCGTCCGCCCTCAGTAGAACCGGGAGGTTATGTCCGCAGTTGCTGAAAGTCAGCACGTGGTTCTTGGAGTCGAGCACTCCGTAGACGGCCGTGACGAAGTTCCCGGGTTCCATCGACTCGCACAACAGACGGTTCACCTTGCGGCAGATCGTACGTATGGAGTAGTTGTTTCTTATCTCAGCGATAAGGGAGGCGCGGAACGAAGCCATCAGAAGCGCCGCCGGGATACCTTTCCCGGAAACATCGCCGATCGCAATGCCAGTCTGCTGATCGACTATCCTGATGAAATCGTAATAGTCACCGCCGACCTGTCCCGATGACACGTTGATCCCGCAGATGTCATACCCCTTCAGTTTCAAATCCGATTTGGGCAGGAAGCTCATCTGGATCTGTCTGGCGATGTTGAGCTGCTGAAGCAGCCCCTGACTTGCGACGACTTGTTCGTGCAGCCGGGCTCGTTCGATCGAGACCGCAGCCTGTGTCGCAAACGTCAAGACCAGCGAAAGCGAATCGTTATCGTAGGCATTCAGTTCTTCCGACTCGACATTGAAGACGCCGATGATCTTGCCGTTCAGTTCAATCGGGACGACCATCTCACTTTTCGTATTCGCGTTCAGGTGGATGTAGTTCGGATCCTGCGAAACATCGTCGACAATGATCGGTTTTCCCGTCCTGGCGACATGACCGACCAACCCCTGTCCGAATTTCAAGTGGATGTCAGCCTCCGCTTTGGTATCGTAACCGACCGAATAAACCGAATCGATCTCCTCTTTTTCCGGGTTGATGATGAACACACCGCCGCATTTGAAATCGACCGCCTGTCTTAGCGCATTTACGATCTCTTTGAGCACTTCGTCGAGCGACAGTGTACTGGAGAGTTTCTTGCCTATCTCGTACAACAGCGCTTTCTCAAGAGCCTCGCGCTTCGCCCGCCGATACAGGTTGGCGTTGTCGATCGCGACTGCAATCTGGTTGCCCAGACCGATGAGTATATCCAGATCGGTGTCCGTGAATTCGCCGTCGATCTTATTTATCGCCTCGATCACCCCGATCATATGGCCACGCCCGATCAGCGGTATGCTGATCAGCGAACGCATATCGAGATCGACATTATGCCACATCTCGGCATCGATCCGGGAATCCTCGGTAACGCTGTTGATGATCACCGGCTCATTGTATTCGGCAACCCAGCCGACCACTCCCTGACCCAGCTCACGATAGAAGATGTGCATCTGGCAGTCGGTCATACAATTCATGAACCGGATCTTCATGTTGGTCCGGTTGTGATCGACCCGAAAGACAAGCGCTCCTTCGGCGTTAACGGCGTTTGCGACCAACCGAAGAACCATCTGGATCAACTCCTCGTAATCGAGCGTGGAATTGAACCTTCTCCCGGCCTCGAGCAGGAGTTTCTCTATTTTGGTGCGTTGTTGCTTACCGGTTGTCATCGTGCGTCAAACTAACCTTTTGTGGTTCAAAGTCAACATCATTCGAACAGGCGTCCCTACCGAGGACAAGCTGTCGGATAACTGCAAGTCGGAACGTTATTAACGTGACTTGACCATTATTTGTTCTGTTTATTTTCCCTTAGCTCGGGATATTGGCGCAAGACCTGCTCGCACTTGGCCGAATCCAGACCGAGAGCTACCGCCCTGTTCCATAACCTTCGCGCGTCCTGAATCTGCCTTCGCTGATAATAGTCCAGTGAAGCTTCCACGAGTATCATCATCGGCGCGTCCTTATACTCGGCCACCCGTGGAAGTCGCTCCAGATACTTGGCAATTCGGTTGTCCTTCTTGTATAGCCGGAGCAGGAACATCTGCGGAGTGATCGAGGCCGAATCAAGTTTGATCGATTCCAGCCAGAGTTTCTCCGCTTCTTCGTCATCCCCTTGCTGAAAGGCAATCCAGCCGAGATTGCACTTTATCATGCCGTTCTTGGGACGAAGGCCCTGTGCGATTTGCAGGTAGTATCTTCCCGAGTCGAGCTGCCCGACGTTGGTAAAGGCATGTCCGAGATTGTTGTATCCTATCGCCTCGAAAGGATTGATGGCGATTGCCTGACGATAGGCGCTGAGTGCCTGGACCACTTTTCCCGAATCGAATAGCGCCTTCCCATAAGCACACATGAAAATATCCCGGTTGCTTCGTTGCCAGGCGCTGTCTATCTGCAATCCTTTCAAACTATCACCATGATCCAAATAGTAAGTGCTGATCAGGAGTCCGTTCTTGTTGTTGCGAACCGGATCGAGCGGCGTGAAAGATTCGAGGCGTTTGATCGCGATATCGTCAGTTCGCTTGGCAGCTACGCGTGCGACGAGAAACGTTCCGCTGAGCGCTACGGCCAGAAGAGCGGCTATTAGCGCCGGCCGATTACTCTTTTTTCTACCTAATACGAATACAAGCAACAGGAAATTCAAGGCGACCCCGACGAATCCAAACAGATCCCAGTCACGGGCCATGCCGAGCTTTGGATCGAAAATCAGTACTGAAGTCAACGAGCATGCGAGAACCAGAACGGCAAATCGGAATAACTGACTCGTGGCGGCAAGCCGCTCCCGTGTCGATACGCCGAAGACGGCGAGCACGAGGAGACCGGGGCTGAGCAGTATCAGCTGATTGGCAATGTCCAAGAGATGCTTGCCTGAGAACATCGTATAGCCGCTGGCGGTGAAACGGTCCCGAACTACCGGCAGAAACGCGAACCTGAACGGGTAGCTGGTAAAGAACAGATAGAAGAAGCACGCGGCGAGCGAAGCCGCGGTCAGCACCGCCAAAGAGAGCTTCACCAACGCCGACCTCTCGCCGAGCCATTTCCCGAGCCTGCTATCTCGAATCAACAAATAGACAGTCGCCGGCAACAGGGTCAGTCCCAGAATGTGGAAGAACGCTGCGATCAGATTTGAGACGAGGATCCACCATCGCGAAACTCCTCGCTTGAGCACCAGCACGCCGACATACAGGTAGAGAACCACCGCAACTATAAAGAGCGGATAGTTCTCAACGTAGCCGAAGAACATAAGGGCATAACCGCCGGTAGCCATAACGAGTACAAAGAGGATCTGCTCACTCAGCCGAGCGAAAAGCTCCCGGGCCATCAGCAGAATTAGCGCAAGAAAGAGCACCCCGGACAGATAGGAGATTAGCTGATAGACGAGCACGGCCGTCTCTTTACCACCTTTGCCAAGGAGCGAATACAATCCGATCTGAACGGCCATCGCACCGAAATCCTCGAACTTGACGAACCTCGCACCTTCGGAAAGATTCGCCAACGAGATATAACCGTCTCCATCGAAATAGGTAGTGGCGCGGAATACGTAAAATAGCACTGCGCTGACAACGACAAGTACAACCCCGAACCATAAGAATCTCCCGGACGCGCTCGCCGTTTCCGCCGAGCTATCTGACGCGGGTCTCGACGCTATGAACACAGTTACTGCGGGCAGAAGCAGGAGAATCGGAATTAGTGCATATCGAAATCCAGCCGGAAAGAAGGCCAGCAGGTTGAATCCCCACACCCGCCCTGCCGGAAAGAAGGAGAACACTACAAGCAATGCCGCCGTGAGCGAATAGGCCCCGATGACATATCTCAGCTTTTTACCGTCCGACGGCACTGTCGTCTTCCTCCGGCGTCTCTTTGTCGAGAAGCTGTGGGAACTGCGTCACGATTTGTTGATAATGGGCGGAGTCGAGCTTGTTCGCAACCATGCGATCAAAAATCCCCCTCGCCTTTCCCCACTGACTTTGCTGACAATAGTACCAGGCAAGCTGGTAAAGGGTGTTGTTTGGTACTCCCGGTCGCTTCCCCACTTCGGTCAGACATTTGAGAAAATCCTGCTGGCGGCCTTGTCGATGGTACAGGTCGAGAAGATACAACAAGGGATCGGCCAGAGTGGTATCAAGATCCGCCGATTTACGCCAACACCGCTCCGCTTCGCGGTCATTACCGAGCTGCATCTCCACCCAGCCAAGACTGTTCCAATAGATACCGAATCCTGACTGCAAACCGATAGCAGTTCTGAAGTACTCGCGGGCCGAATCGAGTTGTCCGGTACGGACGAAATACCCACCGAGGGCGTTGTACGCTCCTGAAAACCACGGATTGATCTTAAGGATTCGCCGACAGGCCGCAACCCCTGATTCCGGATTGTCCGACTGCAGGCGACTGAAAGCTCCCACCGACAAAGAGTCATCGACCAGCGTCGCCTTCCACGCCTTCTGTTCTGCTTCTCCCCGCGCAGCATCTCCCTTCTGTGTATAGTAGAGCCCGATAAAATAGCCGCTGTTGCGATTTCTCACAGGATCGAGCTTGATCGTGTTACGGAGCCGGGCAATCGCAACCTGGTCGTGAGTTCTCGTGGCAACCGCGGATGCGAGGAAAATCGCTCCGATGATCACGGCAAGGGACACACCAACAACGCCGTTCCTCCCTTTCCTGCCCAACGCCAGAACAAGCAGGAACATATTCAAAGATATCCCGAGGAATGCGAACAGGTCCCAATCCCTGGGCATACTCAGTTTCGGATCGATCAGGAGGATCGCCAGGAACGAACCCAACACGGCCAGACCGAGAAATATACTCAGGCTCATGTCAGTCGAAGAACTTCGGCGCTTGGGGATCCCGACAATCAAAATCAACAGCCCGGGACAAAGCAGAAACAGCAAATTGACAATGTCAAGCAGATGACCCGGCGAAAAGATAGTATATCCGGTAGCGGTAAACCGGTTCGCGAACAGCGGGAGAAAAGCGAAGCGGAAGAAGTAGCTGACTCTCGACAGATACAAATAGAATCCAAGACCGACGACCAGACAAGCCAACACCGCAGACGCTTTAGCAAGTGTCGTCCGCTCTTCCCACCAACCGGCAAGCCGTGTCCTGCGAACCAGTACGTACACAGAAGCCGGCAAGAGCAGGAGTCCGAATATGTGCATGAGAACAACGAATCCATTGGCAATGACAATAACCCATCTTGGCCAACTCCCTTTGAAAACAAGCATGCCCACCAACAGATAGATGGCAATTGAGGCGAGAAAGAGCGAGTAATTCTCGACATATCCGAAGAACTGCATCGAGTAACCGCCAACCGCCATGCCGAGGAAAAACAGCAACCGATTACGAAACGTCCTAAACTGAACGACCGCTGCGATTGCACTCACGATAAGAAAGAGAACGCCTGCGCCGTAGGATACAAGCTGGTATGCCAAAAGCGCAGTGGATTCCCCGCCTTTGCCGAACCAGGCATAGAGTGCAAGCTTCAACTTAACCGGGATATAGTTGTGCGCTCTTACTACAGCGGCACCACCATAGAGATTTGAAAGTGAGATGTACCCATCACCGTCGAAATGGGTAATCGTGCGAAAGAAGTAGAAGAGAGCTGCGCTGACAACGGTAATCGCGAGCGCGATCAATAGGAACTGTCGAGTACCTTCGGGTGAGTCAGTCGCTTTACCGGTCCCGCGTCTGCGAACAAGCGTTACCACTACGAGAGGAATCACCAGAATGACCGGGATGCTTATATAACGGACCGCGGGGGGAAAGAAGGCAAGGAGGTTGAAACCCCAGACATGACCTTCGGGAAAGAACGAGAAAACGACAAACGCGGTGCCGGTTGTCAAATACGCGGCGATCATATAAGTCAGCGAGTTGTTCTTTTGGCTGCCGCCGCTTGCACTTCTTGCTGTCATTACCGGTCCGTACTTTCGGCCTATTTCTCGAGATCAGCGATACGTTGATTGATATGGATCCAGATGTCGGGCATGGAAGATTCGTACCCTGCCTTTTGAAACTCATCACGGGCCCGCCGAAGATAGATCAGTCCTTCCGGCTTCCTTCCGCTGAGAACCTCGATATCACCGAGATCTTCGCACGTCTGGGCGATTGCAGAATGATTCTCCAACCGCTCTGCCCACGCCAGCACCGGTCTGAGCCATGTCTGAGCTTCTTCGAATCGTCCCATGGCGACGAGAACCATCCCGATATGATAATCCGCGAACAGCTTGGCCGTCTCAGTCGAGTATCTCCAATGGTACTCGCGCGCCTTCCGATAGCAGTTCAGCGAAGAATCGAACATCTTATTATCATAGTAGATGCCGCCAAGATTGTTCCAGAGCGGGCCGAGCCATCTCTCCTGCCCGGCTTTTTCGGCCGCTTCGATACCCATCTGGCTCCATCGCACTTGTTCATCGAGCGTCTCCGAAACGATCGCCATCATATGAGCAGCATCGACCGCCCGTCCATTCAGCGAGTTCACCACGCAGTAGGTGTACTGCTCATCGAAAGTCTTGCGGGCCGATTCGAGATCATTCTCTTTCCACTCGAATCTTCCTTTCACCCCCAGATATCGCGACCAGCCCATTGGCTCCGAGTCTTTCGCCATCGAAGCTGCCTGGTCCAGTGCTGCCCGGCCTTCAACCTTGTTTCCGAGAATCAGGTTCATCCGGGCGATCTGCGAAAGCGCCTCTACCTCAACCGAGTTATTGGCTTCCTCAACCGCCCTCCGACGGGCACGATCGTATTGGCCAAGTGCGCTGTCGATTTCGTTGGCCTGAAAAAACTCGTCGGCTATGTCCAGCAGTGAATCGGCCGAATGTTTGTCCAGTGACAAATTGACTCCTTTGCGTTGCATTTCCACCGCCCTTGCCTGTCCTGCTACAAGAAAGCCGACCAGACAAAAGGTCAAGACAGATTTCATAGATTCTCCCTGACAAGTGAACAAATATCAATATCGGGCTCCATCGCCCTATTATCAAGACATGATTTCCTGGATCCGGGCGCCTCCGCGTGCGTAAGACGGAT
This sequence comes from uncultured Ignavibacteriales bacterium, assembly GCA_964520865.1. GTDB lineage: Bacteria > Zixibacteria > MSB-5A5 > GN15 > FEB-12 > CAVQCT01. The sequence goes on from CAZFOY010000030.1 coordinate 18,830, forward strand.
AAGGCGAATTCAAGTTGACCGGAGGCGGGAGCGGTCATATATTCGAGCCATTCGAGACGGATTGATAAGTCCAGTCACCTTAACAAGATAAATAGGGTAATAGTAAGGATAAAGGACGCCGAACCATGAAAGCACTAATTACCGGTATTACCGGCCAGGACGGCTCTTATCTCGCCGAGATGCTTCTTGAGAAGGGGTACGAAGTGGTCGGGATGGTCCGTAGAGCCTCTACCGAATCGTTCGAACGGATCAACCATATCAAGGACAAGATCACACTCGTACAGGCCGACCTGCTTGATCAGCTGTCAATCGTGAACCTGATCGAAGAACATAGGCCGAATGAGGTCTACAATCTGGCGGCGCAGTCGTTCGTCCCCACGAGCTGGAATCAGCCGGTGCTCACCGGGCAATTCGATGCTATCGGTGTCACCAAGATGCTCGAAGCTATCCGGCTCGTCGACAAGAATATCAAATTCTACCAGGCATCATCTTCGGAAATGTTCGGAAAAGTCCAGCAGGTCCCTCAGACCGAAAAGACGCCGTTTTATCCCCGGTCTCCTTACGGCGTGGCCAAAGTCTACGGCCATTTCATCACCGTCAATTACCGCGAGAGCTACGGTCTCTACGCCTGCTCCGGCATACTCTTCAACCACGAATCGCCGCGCCGGGGGCGTGAGTTCGTCACCCGGAAGATCACCTACGGTGTGGCCAAGATAAAGCTCGGGCTTGCCGACAAACTCGCCCTGGGGAATCTCGACGCGAAACGTGATTGGGGATATGCCGGTGACTATGTGCGCGCAATGTGGCTGATGCTTCAGCAGGACAAGGCAGAGGATTTCGTCATCTCAACCGGTCGAACTCACTCGGTAGAAGATTTCGTAAGAGCCGCTTTCGGCCACGCCGATCTGGATTACAAGAAGTATGTCACCACCGATCCAAGATTCGTCCGACCGGCCGAAGTCGATCTGTTGCTCGGAGATTCGAGCTATGCCCGCGAAAGGCTCGGCTGGGAACCGAAAGTCAGCTTCGAAGAACTGGTCAAAATGATGCTGGACGCCGACATCGAAAGACTCTCCAACAGAAAATGAAGCGTCGTACCGCGTTCATCACCGGAATCGCCGGGTTCGCTGGATCCTTCCTCGCGGAGGAACTGCTTAACAGTGGATATAAAGTTACCGGATCGGTCTACAAGGATGATCAACTGGAAAATATCGGTCATCTGAAGGGCGCAATCGAGACGGCCGACCTTGACATACTCGACACCGAGCGCTGTCGCAAGTTGCTTCTCCGTCTGAAACCTGATGTTGTCTTTCACCTGGCGGCGTTTTCATCGGTGGGACTCTCTTTCGGTCAGGAAAGACTGACTTTTCGGGTGAATCTCGACGGCACCCTGAACATCTTGCAGGGAGCAGCCGAGCTTGGAAATCTCAAAAAGCTCGTCTTCATCAGCACTTCGGAGTGCTACGGGGATTTCGGAGGGGGCTCAAAGAAGCTGAAAGAAAACCAACCGTTCAATCCGGTCTCCCCCTACGGAGTCTCAAAAGCGGCTGCCGAGTATGCCTGTCGGTACTATTTCACCAGACACCGCTTACCGGTCACGATTTCCAGATCTTTCAATCACAGCGGCCCAAGGCAAAACCGCAACTTTGTCATTCCATCGTTCTGCCGTCAAATAGCCGCGATTGAAGCAAAACTGGCCAAACCGACCATGAAGGTCGGCGATCTTTCCGTGAAGCGGGACTTTTCCGATGTCCGGGATATTGTTCGGGGATATCGGTTGCTGGCCGAAAAAGGTCGACCAGGCGAGGCTTATAACCTCTGTTCAGGCAAGGCAACGAGTATAGAGACCATGCTGAACACCCTGCTGAGACTGGCGACTGTCCCGATCAAAGTAAACCTTGACAAAACCCGCTTTCGGAAGAATGATATACCGATCCTTAGGGGAGATAACAGCCGCGCCGTTAAGGAACTCGGCTTTGCCCCCCGATATAATCTAAAGCAAACTCTTCAGGCCACCCTGGACTACTGGAGAGACCAACCTCATACGGAGAAATGACAGGCACTGTCAGGAGTTAACACGTCATGGCGAAAAAAGGCGGAAAGAACAAGAAATATTACGATGAGCTGATCGAGAAGATCACCCAGAGAAAAGCTAACAGTGGCGTGATCGGACTCGGATACGTGGGGCTTCCGCTCTCAATGGAACTCGCTGAAGCAGGCTTCAAAGTCACCGGATTCGACATCTCCGAGGCCAAGGTAAAACTGCTTAATTCGGGAAAGTCGGATATCGATGATGTTCCGGACAGCGCGGTAAGCAAAGCGACCAAATCCGGCAAATTCACGGCCACTACCGACTGGAAGAACATCGCCAGGATGGATACTATCTCCATCTGTGTGCCCACTCCGTTGTCCAAAACCAAAGATCCCGATGTCAGTTTTATACTGAAGGCGATGAACAGCCTCAGCCCGCATGTCAAGAAAGGGACCCTGGTTGTGCTCGAGTCCACAACGTATCCCGGTACCACGCAGGATATGATTCTTCCTCTCCTGGCCGAACGCGGCCTGAAGGTGGGTGAGGATTTCTTCCTCGCATTTTCGCCGGAACGAGTAGACCCGGGTAATCAGAAATACACGACTAAGAATACACCAAGAGTAGTCGGCGGCATCACGCCGGAGTGCACAAAAGTCGCGGCGAGTTTCTACCGCCAGACGATCGCAGATTGTCACACCGTATCGTCCACCCAGGCAGCCGAGATGGTGAAACTGCTGGAGAATACTTTCCGCTCGGTGAATATTGGCCTCGTTAACGAGGTCGCTCTGATGTGCGACCGGCTCGGACTCGACGTCTGGGAGATTATCGACGCTGCAGCCTCGAAGCCTTTCGGCTTCATGCGCTTCTATCCCGGACCCGGGCTGGGTGGACATTGCATTCCGATCGATCCGCACTATCTTTCCTGGAAACTCAAATCGCTGAATTACTACGCCCGATTTATCGAGCTGGCCGGCGATATCAACAGCCATATGCCGGAATATGTGGTCGAACGAATCACCCGCATGCTCAACGACAGATTCGCCCGCGGGTTGAAAAAGACGAACATCCTGGCCCTCGGAGTAGCTTACAAAAGAGATATCAAGGACCTCAGAGAGTCTCCCTCGCTCGATGTCATCCGGCTGCTGGAGAAGCAGGGCGCCAAGGTCCAGTATAACGATCCGTTTGTGCCTCGCTTTGCATGGGAAGGCACGACTGTCAAATCCGTAAAGCTGTCTGCGGACCTGATCAAGAAGGCGGATCTGGTGGTCATTCTCACCGATCATACGCAGTACGATTATCAGTTCATCGTCGATAACGCCAAAGCCGTTTTCGACAGCCGCAATGCTACCAAGCATGTAAAGCGCGGCCGGAATAAGATCGTCGTCCTCTGAGATCGATTTCAATATCTGAAAGAGCCCGCTTCAGGCGGGCTTTTTTCTGCCCTCCGTGAAATTCAATTTCACCTTGAAAATGCCGATATTCCTATCAATTGAGAGGCAATTCTCCGATGATAGAAACCAGCCAAACTACCAGCAGTCGTTTAAGGGACTTATCGCTAATCGCCCGTGACCTCCTCAAGGTTATCAAGGTGGTTTCGATGTACCCTGAGAACAACCCCCTCCCGCAATCGATGAAGCGCTCTTTCGCCGAACGACTGGAGGTCCTGGTAGCAGAACAAGGTATGATCACGGTGTCCGTCGAGCGAGATCGACTCGTCTTTGAGCAGGAAACCATCTACGAAGACCGATCCAAAGAAGAGAATCTGGCCGGAATGTTCTTCGAGGCCGGCATCACCGAATTCAGCTTCAAAGAGGGACTTGAGGTTGAGGAAATCTACAAACTGCTCGACGCCGTCAAGACCTATCTCAACACGCCTGACAAGTCGGCTGATTTGGTCGGCCTCATCTGGGAAGCCGGCATCACCCGATTCAGCGTGAAGACGCTCGAAGATATCGTTCTCTCCCAATATGACGAGAACTTCAATATCCAGGAATATATTGCTTCATCCGAATCCGACAACCCGAACCAGGCCATGTTCGCCACCGACGGCTCCGAGGGGTACGAATCCATTTTCGAAGGGGACGGGCCGGTCGATAAGATAGAATTCGCCACCCTTGATTCGGACACCGGCCAGACCTCGCGGACCAATCAGTCGGGCAAGAACCGGACCGTGTTTTACTCGGTTATCCCGGGCAAAGCCGCTTCGGAAACAGCGACACAGGCTGAAGAGATCGACGAAATCTCGCTGAAGTCGTTCGAGGCTGCCGAAGCGATGGGGTTCGATGATATCGCGCCGACCGGCAAGCCGATTCCGAATACCACTCTCATCTTTAACGATGAATTCCAGTTGTCGAACGAAGAACAGGAAGAGATCCGCAGGATAATCGGAGCCGACGCCGAGTTCGAACCGTACGAATCGACCATCGAATTACTCAAAGAGCTGCTCCACCAGGAAACGGAGATTCAGGGGTTCGGTGAAACCGTGACTATCTGCGAGAAGATCATCAGTGAGTTCGTCCGTCAGGCGAGACTGGCCGAAGCCGGTTCGCTCCTGAATTACCTTAAAGATCTCGAGAGTAAACTTGCTCCTCGACAACAGCTCTGGGCGGCCCGGCTGAAGGACGCGCGTATCGCCGCGGGAAGTCGCGACCGCCTGAGAATGCTCTCTGAATCTTTGAATGAGAATCCGCAAATCTCATCGACCGAGTTGAAGCGATACCTGGAGTGTTTCGGGTGGGAAGCACTGGGATCGATCACCGACCTGATGGGCGAGATTTACAACGAATTCCATCGCAAAGCGATTATCGACTATCTCACCGTGCACGGATCACAAAATATTGATATCGTTGCCAGGGGCCTCTACGACAAGCGGCCCGATGTTGTCTGTAATTCAGTGAGTCTTCTCGCCCGCATCGACGACGACAAGGCGTTTCGTTATCTGTCGCGCGTATGCAACCACGAAGACGACTCCGTCCGGCTTACACTCGTAACTTCGCTCAAGGACAGCCCGAACGATGAAGCCCTCAAGATTCTCCGCGCGGCCGTGGATGACGTGAATGCGGAGGTACGAAGAGAAGCTGTCGCCTCGATTGTCGCGCGAAGAGGCAAGTCGGCATTCGAGGCCATTTCCTCCGTCGTAGAGGATCCCAAGTTTGCCACCCTCGAGCGGGAAGACCAGCAGGCACTGCTGACCGCCTACTCCGTTCTGGGCGGAGAAGCCTCGGTCAGCTATTTGAGCGGTTTCATCACCGCCCTTAATCCGTTGAAGAGCCGATCTCTTGCGTTCCTTCGACAGGCTGCTTTCGAGGCTCTCAGTCAGAATCAGAGCGAGAAATGCGAGCGGACACTGCTGAAACTTGCACGAAGTTTACGACCGGATATCAAGAACCAGGCGCGCGAAGCTTTGCGCCGCCGCCGCGAATTCATCTACGGAGGGGAATAATGGAATCCGCGATCCCAGAAGTCGCCGGACCCGGACGGTCCCTCGCGGGACACGATGAAGAGCGTCTGCTCACCAGCTTTTTCGTTCTCTACAAAACGGCCCGGATGGTCGAATCGACAAATACGACTTTCAAGAACCAGGCAACTTCGTTCTACCGTCTGCTCGGACCGCTGTTGGCCCTAAGTGGCGAGGTCACGCTCAAAACTATTTCCGGTCGGTATTTCGTCAATGAGCGAATGGTCCGGTTCGATGACCAGGGCCTGTCAGGTGCCGCCGGAGTAGTGGCCGAATGGGACAGCCTCGGCATCGGCGGTGTCACCTTCGGTAACACGGTCACCCAGGAGGAACTGGTAAAGTTCTTCACGTTCCTGGCAGATGTGAAACCAAAATCCGACAATCTCGATCAACTCTCCCAACGACTGAAGAACAACCGTCTTGAGAATATCCAGTTGCTTTCCCGGGCGAGCGTCATCGAAAACAGCACGATCGTGAACGAAGAAGCGAGAAGAGCGTTTCGTGCCGTCGCTCGCAAGACCTTCTTCAAGGCGATGAACGTCGTCCAGGAAGTGATCGTTAACAGCACCGAAGACAAAGAAATCAATGTATCCAAGACCAAACGAGTCATTCACTCGCTCATTGATCATATTACCCGCGATGAGTCTTCGCTTATCGAACTAACTGCGATAAAAAGTTTCGACGATTACACCTACGCCCACTCGACCAATGTCTGCGTCTACTCTCTCACGATGGGTGTTCGGCTCGGTCTGGACCGTACCCGCCTTTCGCAGCTCGGCTTCAGCGCACTGTTTCACGATGTCGGCAAAGCAAGGCTGCCCAAAGACCTGATTCGCAAGCCGGATGCGTTTGACGAAAACGACTGGATCCAGATGCAAATGCACCCCCTGCTCGGCGCCAAGACGATTCTTCGAAATCTCAAGTTCGACGAACATTCGGCCCGGGCGGCGCGGGGAGCGTTCGAACATCACATCAACAAAGATTTCACCGGCTACCCGACACTCCGACTGCAGAAACGTGATCCGAATCTCTTCTCGAAGATCATCTCGATCGTGGATACTTTCGATGCTCTGACTTCGGGCCGTGTCTATCTCAAGAAGTCAATCGAGCCGGAAGATGTATTGAAGAAGATGCAGTATCAGATGAAGGTGAAGTTCGATGCTTTTCTGCTGAAGATTTTCGGAGATATCGTCGGTGTCTATCCGGCCGGATCTTTGGTCCTGCTCACGACGGATGAAATCGCGCTGGTGCTGACTAACAATCAGGAAGATAAGGCGCGTCCGTTCGTCAAAATCGTCGGTAATCGCGAGAGCCTACTCGAAAGCCCGATCTGGGCAGATCTTTCCCTCGAAGAAAACAGCAACCGTAAGATTGTCAGGAAGCTGGATCCGAGCCGCTACGGCCTGAATGTCGATGACTTCATCTTGCGTGATTAGAAACTGACCGAGAGATTGGCCCTTACTCCCCCCGAAGCCTGCGGTCCCACTGAAATTGTCACATCTTTGTTCGTGTTCCCCCCCGGGTATCCGGAGAGGTGGGCGTCGACGTACGCATCGAACATCGACACAAACGACGTAATCACAGCGAACCAGGTGAACTTGTTTCGCTTATTCTTGAAGGTCTTGTATTGGCTATACAAGCTGTTCTTCTCGGCGATACTTGACGCACCCTCGTACCTGGACCAGTAGTCTCGGGCATCTTTGCGATATTTGAACGCCCGACTGATAAACCAGACGTCGGCCGCAAAGAAAAGCGTCCCTTTAATATATTTGTGATTGCCATATTGTCCCCAGCCGGGAACGACCATCGACTTGAACAGTGCGACGGTTGGATTCTGGGTAAGCTTGTGCTCGAAATCGGTCGGATTAGTTACCGAACTTGTCCCCTTCAGCAGTCCACCGGGGAGGTACAGCAACGTATCATCAAGCGGGTTAGTCTCGCTGCTGTCTTTCGCCTCTTCGGCGGACACGGGGATGATAAAACTCGCAAGCATTGCCGCTGTCAGTAATGTCAGCAGAATCGAACGCATTCAACAGAAAACCTTCAGTTTTTCCTGTTCGATCTTAATATTCAGAAGCTCTGCCGGAGCGTGTACCAACTCACCGTCGAGGCACATCTCAGTCCCTTTGGGAATCTGCAGGTTGATTGCCTTGCCTCGGAAAAGCTTCACTTCGGCGCCGTAGAGATATTTCTTCTTATACACCTGCTTGAGGAAATGGGAAAACAGTTTCGGGTCCTGTCCGAGATCGAAAATCACTTCCACCTGTCCGTCGCTGGCCGATGACGCCGGTGAAAACGGAAGGCCCAGGGTATGAGGATGTATGCTGATATTGAACATTATCGGAGTGAATTCGAAGCGGAAGGCATCGATCTTTACCACGATCGGTTTCGGCTTGACTTCGGCCGCCGCTCTTGAGCCGAGCTGTGACCAGCCGATCCCGAATCTGGGACGTTTGCCGGTAGACAGGACTTTGGCCAGTTCAACCATGAAGCCGGTTCCGAGCGATCCGAAAAACGGCCGTCCGTGCACCATCGCGACATCGACCTTCTTGAACTTCTTCGCTACTATCTTGGCGATCGCGGTATCCGGATCAGTATCGCCGTACAACGATCTTGCGAGACTATTGAGCCGACCGACCGGAATGATGCCGACCGGGATTTCCGCCCGCATAGCGACTTCCGCAGTAATGTTGAAAGTCCCGTCTCCCCCACAGGCAACCAGTGCGGTGACCGGGCCCCGCTTCGTAAGGAAGGCCGGAGCCCCGCGATGCCAGCGTTTGAGTCCGCACATGCGAAGTCCCGTCTGATAGAGTTCATCGGCGGTTTCCGGTTCGAATACGGTGTACGAATCTCCGGCGGTTCGGACCGCCGCCACAAGTTTTTTCAGGCTGCGCGCGTTGTATTCCGAAGCGGCCTTGTTAACCAGGATGCCAATATGATTGGCCTTGTTCTTCTGGGTTCGTTTACGAATCATCGGTAACCAGTATAGAGAATTGAGGAGGGGAATGAAAGCCAATTTATGAACGACTTCACTTGCTTGCGCCCCCGATCGCACCGGCCAGTTTAAGCTTGTACCTCCAATTTCGATTGTATATCGTTCGGCATGTTTCGCTCGGTCCTCAGGCTGATACGTCCGACCCAGTGGCTGAAAAACGGGCTGCTTCTCGCGCCGCTGATCTTTGCCGGCGTCGCCACCGATGTTCATCGAGTTGAACTCGCCTTCCTTGGGGTAGCCTTATTCTGTCTGCTTTCGTCGGCCGTCTACGTCTTCAACGACCTGTTCGACCTCAAACAGGACCTGCAGCACCCCCTCAAACGCAACCGCCCTTTGCCGGCCGGAGAGATATCCAAGAGCACTGCGGTGATCCTTCTTGTCATTCTCGCGCTGGTCGGAATCGGCGGCGCGTACTTCATCAACATGTCCTTCTTCTGGATTTCGGTCGCTTTCGTGCTCTTCAATTTTCTCTATTCGATCTGGCTGAAGCATGTGGTGATTGTCGATGTCATGAGCATTGCGATCAGTTTCGTCCTGCGAGCATATGCCGGCGCCCTGGCGGTCGACGTTCCGGCGTCAAAATGGCTCCTTATCAACACTCTCCTGCTTGCCCTCTTCCTCGGGTTCGGCAAAAGGCGGCACGAGCTGGTCCTGCTCGAAGAGGGAGCCACTGCTCACCGCAAGATTCTCGACAAGTATTCCCCCTACCTCCTCGATCAACTGACCGGCGTGGTCACCGCCTCGGTGGTTGTCATGTATATGCTTTATTCCTTTTCGCCGGAGGTGTCCACCAAGCTCGGGACTCAGAATCTGTTTCTGACAATTCCGTTTGTGGTTTATGGGATTTTTCGTTATTTATATTTGATTCATAAAGAAGATCAGGGAGGCTCGCCGACCCGCGTACTGATCAGCGACAAGCCGATCCTGATGACCGTTGTTTTTTGGATCTTAACCGTTATCATCGTACTATACGTATTATGAAGACTGCCGTACTTGCCACCGCCTGCATCTTCCTGGCCGCTCTTCTGGCCTCCTGTTCACGCGAAGACAGCCAACATCCCCCGGCGTTCGATATCCAGACGCTTACTTCGCTTCCGATGTCGGCCGACAGCCTCCTGCCGGCCACGACGTACCCCGGATTTAGCCGGGATGACAGCCTGAAAATGGTTCGGCCGGGCTCGGCCGAGAGCCGATTCGGGACGGAAGGGGACACTTATCTGACTTATTGGTTCGTAGGCGAGGCCTCCACAGACTATCATTCGGGCAAAAGCACCGTGAGTGCTGTTGTCGACCAGTTCTATGACAACTCGTATGCCTACGGATTCTATGCCCGGAAGCGGCCGAATGGCGCTCCGATCGTCAGATTGGGAGCCCAGGGATACCGCCACGGCGATACGACATTCTTCACCAAAGGCCCCTACTACATCACCCTCGCCTTCAGCGGTGACACTGCCTCAGAACTGCCGGTGGTTGACAGTCTCGGTGAGTTCATTTCGAAAGAAATCGATGCTCAACCGATGATCCCGCCGTACTATATGCTCTTCCCCTACGGGAGTCGGATTGATCCTTCGGGGAAATTCTATCCCTACAAATATCTCGGTATTCTCGGAATTGACAAAGTGTATACCACCACCTATGTGGTCAAAGGGGATACGCTTGAGCTTTTCCTGACAATGGATCAGGATGGCAAGCAGTTCCGGAGGCTGAAATCCTACGCCAAAAGGCTCGGTAAAGTATTCGAAAATCCCAATGGCTTTGAATTCGAAAAAGGGAGTTCACTTGCTTTCACTTATCCCGACCGGGGCCTGATTATCGCCGGTCTGGTCCGGGGAAAGCTGGTCGGGGCGATCGGGTACGATCCGCGCGTGGAAGCGAACGAGGCGCTCATCGCCACCTGGGTCAAGGGCCTGCAGTAACAGGGCTTATCGACCCGCAATCCGACTCAATATCATACTGCAAACAAAAAGCCCCGGATCGGGGCTCTCTGCTTAGGGGAGGTAATATGTAAGGTATTACAGAGAATTTTATATATGCGAAATAATGTACTTCATATGTCCATTTACGCAATGTTAATGCGTTTAACGGCAAAAGGCAAGGGAAAGTTCCGCCTCAGGAAAAAAAGTTTACTATTTTTTCGTCTTTTTTCGCTCCGGCCGGTCACATCTTGGCCAGCGCCGCCTTGAGCGCATCGTAATCGGCGTTATCTTTAACGGAATAGTCGTAATCGATATATTTCAGCCTTCCGTCCGGACCGACCACGAAAACTGATCGTTTGAACATCCCCATTTCAGGCAAATAGACGCCCATCTTGGTACCGAACGCCCGGGTTTGGTCGGCCAGCAGTTTGAATTGGAATTTCTCTGCTTTGGCCCAGGCGTGGTGGCTGAACACGAGATCGGCGGAAATTGGCACGACGGTTACGTTGAGTTTCATCAGATCACTGAACGAATCCCTGAAAGTACACATCTCCTTGGTACATCCGGGCGACCAGTCGGCCGGATAGAAGGCGATTATGTACGTCTTGCCTTTCAAGTCGGCCGAACCGAATCCTGACATATCGACCGTATCCTGGGTGGCGTACGGCAGTTTGAATTCCGGAACCATGTCCCCTACTTTGAACGGCTCTGTCGCTGAGAGCGACGACCAGATCAGCATGCACGCGACCAATGCGGCGAGTTTCTTCATCCTGAAATCCTTTGCTTTGAGGAGAGAACCAATGAGGCTATAACAGACGGAGAGGATGAGCTGTTCCGACGATGCGAAAGGTCAGCGAGTCGGTCAATGCCCCTGGGGGTCGACATTTTCTCGAACGTCCGAATACAAGTATCCCCCGTGGCCCCCGTCAGTGAGGAGGGCGAGAGCCCGAACGACCGCCAAGTGGGTCCCCGCAGAGGCGAGATTGCGACGGCTTCACGCCTAACCGGCGTGATGAACGCCCCGCAATGACAAGCTCTCAGTTACGGGTACAATTTCATTGCAAATGCTCCCACCCGAGAGCGTGTCAGCTTACGTTTGGAGGAACGGTCAAAATCCCCTAATCGTTGAACAGATCGTCGAACCGTTTTTTCCGGGTATCTTTGGAGTCGACCGTTTCGCTCCTGACGACTTTGCCACCGATTTTCATGGCATCCCTCATCTGGTAGAAATCACAGAAATTGCTTTTTTCTTTAAGGGGGATATTTGCCTCGATCGGCTCCCTGCATTGAAATCGACGGGTCGGGTCGAAATGACGGCAGCCACGGCAACACCTGAGATCCGAACGGCAGTGCGGGCAGCTGTCAGATCGCATCACGCGGCCGGTGATACCGGTCGGCTTGCCACAACTCCAGCACAACAATCCTTCGTCGCTCATATCAAGCCTCCAATCCACGATCCAGTTTCGTTCCGCTCATGCATTGATTATACAAAGGTGCTCGGCATTTGGGAAACGGTTTTGTGAAAAGCACGCCTCCTGCCCTCACGCCCACCCCCTTTCCCAGAGGGCCAGAAACGAGTTCATTGCTGAAATTCGCAAACGTCCTCCGGGAACGTGCCGGATGCCCCTCCTTAACGGGTGGGATCCCGCCCGTTTCCCGCCAATTGGGAGGGAGACCCGGTGCACAAATGTCCGCCTCTAAGAAGAAGGCGTCGTTACCGTGATCCGAGAAAATCGCTGATCCCGGACATGAGCATCTGGACGGCGATAATCGTCAGCAGCATCCCCATCAGCCGTTCCATCGCAATAAGCCCGCGCCGCCCGAGAAACCGGCCCAACCGCGAGGAGAACGCGAGAATGATGCTTGTCGCCAGCCAGGCAACGAGAAGTGCGATCAGCCAGTCCAGCCATCGGTCCGGATACCTGCTCATGACGAGAAGCACCGAAGCCATTGCCGAAGGTCCGGCCACCAGCGGTATTGCCAGTGGCACGATGAACGGCTCCCCGTCGATCCCGGTGTCGGACATCGACTCGTGGCTCGGGAAAATCATCTTGATAGCGATAAGAAAGAGAACTATCCCACCGGCGATACTCAGCGAGATTTCATTGACGCAAAGCATCCGCATGATGTACTGCCCGGCAAACAGGAAGACGACCAGCACGGCGAGGGCGATCAGGAGTTCGCGGACGATAATCCGTCGCTGCCGACGCTCATCGACATTCTTGAGGGTGGTCAGAAAGAGCGGGATATTTCCGAGCGGATCCATCACGAGAAAGAGCAGAATTGCCGCGGAGAAGATAGTCATGATATTACCCTCACCCTATCGAGTGAATGCCGGCCCGGGAGTGCAGGCTCAGCTTCGCGAAGACACCTCTTTGACCAGTTCATCGGCAAACTCGCTGGTCGAGCAGTTGCCGCCGAGATCCCTGGTAAGGTGCTTTCCTTCGGCCAGCGTCACCACCATCGCCTTCCATATCCGATCGGCCGCCTTGTCTTCCCCCAGATGACGCAGCATCATCAGAGCCGAGAAAATCAAGGCGGTGGGATTGGCCAGATTTTTTCCTGCGATATCGGGCGCCGATCCATGCACCGCTTCGAAAATTGCATAGTCATCGCCGAGATTCGCGCCCGGCACTACGCCCAGCCCGCCGACCAGTCCGGCGGCAAGGTCTGAGACGATATCCCCGAACATGTTTCCCAACAGGAGAACATCGTATCGGGTCGGATCCATCACGAGGTTCATGCAGAGGGCATCGACAATTTTGTCTTCGGCCTGAATATCAGGATAGTCCTTGGCAATTTGTTCGAACGAGTTCAGGAAAAGACCGTCGGAGATCTTCATGATATTCGCTTTGTGAACCAGCGTGACTTTCTTGCGCCCTTCTTTGCGGGCGTACTCAAAAGCGTATTTGGCGATTCGCTGAGACGCTTTCTCGGTCACCACTTTGATTGCCTGGGTCACGCCGGGAGAGATCAAATTCTCGATTCCTGAGTAGAGATCTTCGGTGTTTTCGCGCACGATCACCAGATCGACCTTGGAAAACCGGCTCGGCACGCCGCCGATCGATTTGACCGGGCGGAGGTTGACATACAGGTCGAGAGTTTTGCGAAGGGTCACATTGGCCGAGCGAAAACCTTTTCCTACCAGCGTCGTCAACGGCCCTTTGAGGGCAACTTTATTTTTCTTTACCGAATCGAGAAGCTGATCCGGGACCGAGACCCCGAACTCTTGCACTGCCGGAATACCGGCCAGCTGGCGGTCCCAGGCGATATCTACATTCGCAGCCTCGATCACCCGCACGACTGCATCGGTAATTTCCGGGCCGATACCATCGCCGGGAATGAGGGTCACATTGTGCGCCATAACATCCTCAAATACTGATTTTCCAAAACGTTAAGAGTAGCAGAGTATATCGGTTTCCCCCGGTTTTGTCAACCTGGGCCGGGCAAAAATGGAGCGATCCTGTCCGCCCGGGGCCGGACTCGGAAGCGGTTGCTTCGAACCGTTTATTGTGTTACTTTATCACGACTTATGGAAGATAAGCGAGAACAGATCCGAATCAAACTGACGGCCGAAGTCTCCTGCGCCGGTTGAGCTTCGAAACTTGCGCCAAAGTTCTTGGCCGAAGCTTTAGCCAGCCTTCCGCAGACGGCCCATCCTAACCTGCTCGTGGGATTCAACAAGGCGGATGATGCCGGCGTGTACAAAATCAGCGAGACCCAGGCGATAGTCCAAACGGTGGATTTCTTTCCGCCGATTGTCGACGACGGCTATAATTTTGGCCGGATTGCAGCCGCCAATGCCCTTTCGGATATCTACGCAATGGGTGGAACGCCGATCACGGCACTAAGCATTGTCGGGTTTCCGTCCAATCTCCCGGCATGGGTGCTTACCGACATCCTCCGGGGCGGAAACGAGAAGATTGAGGAAGCGGGAGCTATCATAGTCGGCGGTCACTCGGTGAAAGACAAGGAACTCAAGTACGGACTCGCTGTCACCGGGCTGATCGATCCAAATCGGGTGATCACGAATTCGAGCGCGAAGCCCGGCGATTGTCTTTATCTCACAAAGCGGCTAGGCACCGGCTTGATTACAACCGGGATCAAGCGCGATGCCGTCTCCGAGGAGCTGACGAAACAAGTGATAGACCAGATGGCACAGCTCAATCGCGAACCGGCCGAACTGATGATCAAGCATGAAGCGTCGTCGGCAACCGATATCACCGGCTACGGCCTCATGGGACACGCATATGAAATGGCGGCCGGGTCGGGCGTAACGATACGGCTGAATTCCAGTGATGTGCCCCTTCTGCCTCAGGCTCTGGAACTTGCCGCGGCCGGGATGATCCCCGGCGGAGCAGTCGCAAATCGGGAGTTCCTGAATATGAAATACATCGTCGAGGCAAAGAATCTTGACAAGAACCTCGAACACGTTCTCTTCGACCCGCAGACTTCAGGCGGCCTGTTCATCGCAATGCCGAAAGAACGGTGCGGAGCGTTCGAAGCCGACGCGAATCAGTTGAATATCGAAATATGGAAAGTGGGCGAGGTAGTACCCGCCGGCGAATTCCCGATCATTGTCGCATAACATTCAGTCATGGCTAAACGGTCTCTAAACAGAACCAGACTCTACTATCTATTGACGGCCCTGCTGCTGATCGGCGCCGCTGTATACTGGTTCTCCAACCTCAGCGTTGATCCACCCATGTATTACAGTGGGCTCGGGCAATCTTTGTCCACCGATCCGGCCCAATATGTCTATCACGCCCGGAACAAAGTCCTCTTCGGCCAGTTCGATCCGTTCAACTATCCCCGCTGGACGGTATATGAGCACTCGCTCGTTTCGCTCGTGGCATACATCTGGTTCTCGATCGTGGGTGTTTCTGTTTCCAAAGCGAATGCGGTCGGTGTGATTCTCAGTTTTGGAGCGCTGATCCTCCTGCTTATAGGTATCGGGAAAAATCACAAGCCCTGGGTGCTCCCTGCTCTCGTCTTTTGCTATGCAGTCAATATCACCCTGCTAACCTATGGACGTCTTTCTTATCTTGAAAACGGAGTGGCCTTTTTCGCCGCTGTGCTTTTTTTGATTTACACCCGATGGGGAGATCGCCTTTGGGGAGTTATCGCGGGAGCTGCGGTCGTTGCTTTTGCCGCTCTGACCGGAAAACTTTTCGGTGCACTCCTCTTACCTGCTTTGCTGGCAGCCATTTTCTTCTCAACCCGGGAGCACAAGTGGAAAGAAATCTTCAGTGCGATTGGAGTCTATCTCGTCACGAGCTTCCTGCTGGCGCTGATTCTATACGGCAGTGATTTCCGCGCCACACTTGGCTATTTCACCGAACAGTCGTACGGTCTCCGCGGCTTCCCCGAAGGACTCTCTTCCCCCCTTGCTTTCTTCGAGCACTTGATTTCGTACGGCTTCACCACCCGGATGTACTACAAGACTCCCGAACTGCTCATGATGGTCTGCTCATCGATGGCTCTACTTGCGTTTTACCTCAGTTCTGGGGAGCGATTCAGCAATCTCTCCAGAGGGACCCGATTCGGCCTTTTCTGGGTGGGATTCGGCGTGCTCGGATTGATGCCGCTTAATTATTCCCCCCTTCGCTACGCCCTGATATTCATCCCGGCTATCTTCGTTACGATGTTCCTCCTGATCGATGATCTGGATACCGGAAAGACTCTCAGGACCAAACGCAAGGGCTGGATTCCGTTACTGATCCTACTGTTCGCCTTCTGGGTAGGGCTTTATCAGGTATTCATCAACGTTCTCTATTTCAATCTGCTCCCCTCGCCGGTGCGGATGATGACCTGGACAACGTTTCTCGGAGCGATTGTGCTTACAGTTGCCGTTCGATATCTCCTCCTGGGCAGGAACTATTTCCGGCTGAATCACCGTGTTTTTATGTCGTTCGTTATATTCCTGCTCGTATCGACAGCGGTTATCAACACATTCAGAATCCGCCGGCACCAATTCAAGGAACGGAATTACTCCATCGTTGAGTCATCGGATGAACTTCCGCAGATCCTTGGACCGGGCGCGGTTGTATCCGGGCCCTATGGTCCGGTGCTGACCTTGAACAACTGGGACAAGTCATTCATCCATCTGTTCGGTGTGACCCATGTCGATTCGACACTGTTCGACCGCTACCCGATCACTCACATCGCTGTCGATGAAGACAACTGGCGGGTGGCGATCAAGCAATACCCGCAGCTTCGCAACCAGACGCCGGTTACCATCTTCTGGATTCGCGATGTTGCGGTCAACCTGTACGATATCAGCCACCTTTTTCATAATCCGCAAGCCAATCGGTATCGGAAAAGCGAGTACGAGCGGGCAGTAGACTATGTAGTCGCGCAGAAACACGATACGGCTATGGCGCTGCTCGCGGACGTGCTGCGGAAATTTCCATATCAGAAGTCAGCCGGTCTGCTTCAGGCCAATCTGCTTCAGATGGTCCAACAAAACGATCAAGCGCTTACCCTCCTTCTCAGGCTCGCCAATGCCTATCCGACCGATTTCTATGTACAGCTTCAAACCGCCCGGCTGATGCAGGAAATCGCGATCGTGAAGAAGGACAACTACATGTTGAACCAGGCGAGAAATATCTATGCCCATGCGGTCGACGTTGACCGGTACCGGGGGGATCTGGCCAACAGCCTGTACGAGAAGACGATGAAGCAGATGCAGTCCGGCCAGGGTAAGGTCGGACCGTAGACCCGCTCACTCGCCGAATTGCTCGGCCACGAAATCCCAGTTGACCAGATTCCAGAATGCGTTCAGATAATTCGGGCGTGAATTGCGATAGTCGATATAGTAGGCATGCTCCCAGACATCGCAAGTTAGCAGCGGCCGAATGTTGTCGGAAACGGGGGTACCGGCGTTGGAGAGGGGCGCAATATCCAGCGAACCATCGTCCTTCCTGATCAGCCAGCACCATCCCGAGCCGAACAGAGAGCCGGCCGCATCCGTGAAAATCCCCTTGAATGTGTCAAACGAGCCGAAAGTGTCGTTCAGGGCATCGGCGAGTCGACCTGCAGGCTTGCCGGAGCTCCTGGGTGTCAGGCAATTCCAAAAGAACGTGTGATTGAATATCTGCGCGGCATTGTTGAAGATACCGCCGGAAGCTTTGCGAATGATCTCCTCGAGGCTCGAGTTCTCGTACGACGTCCCCTGAATGAGCGAGTTCAGCTTGTTCACGTAGGCCTGGTGATGTTTGCCGTAGTGATATTCGATCGTCTCAGCCGAAATGTGAGGAGCAAGCGCATCCTTAGCGTAAGGCAGGTCAGGCAGCGTGTGAGCCATAACTTTTCTCCCGTAATCGCATTAATGGACTTTCCGACTTGATATAACAATACGTTACTGGCCGGAAAATGGATTGTCAAATCCTATTTCACCTGTCGGTTTCATGTTGCAACAAGGAGTCATAAGACTACGATAGGTCCCATCCTCTGTTTTTTCTGCGAAAATTTCGTGAATGTGAAACTCGATGTGCGAGAAAATCGTTAAATAGAATATCCGGGGACGATATTAGATCCAGTTTTAGTTGACTTTCCCGCAAATAGTACCTATTTGGTATTTACGCCTGAGAATTGACTTAGTGAGAGGCTGATATGGAAATTGGTCTGGTATATTCAAGCAAAGATCCGCGCCAACGGGAAACCCGCGACTTTGTACGACAATTCGTACAAGACCGCGGAATTCTCGCCCGCATCTATGAATCGGACCAGCCGGTTGACTCTCCTACTCTGATTATCAATGGACAGGCGCTGACCGACCTGCGGAAGAAACCCCGTGGCAAGAGTCACCCCATCTTTCCATCGATCAAAGAGATAGCAGGAGCGCTCGACCGCTACACCTGGTCCCTGTAAGATCTACCCCCGGCCGAGGCCGTTTGCCGGCTCTACCAACTGATGTTGACTGTGACTTCAAAAAGTGGTAATAGACTGTCTATCCGTTTATCTGGGAGTTCAGGAAGGCGGCTATCTCACCAATCTTCAACCGCTTCTGCTCCATTGAGTCCCGGTCACGAAGAGTCATCGTGTCATCTTCAAGCGTCTGACCATCGATCGTAATACAATACGGACAACCGGCTTCGTCCATTCGGGCGTACCGACGGCCGATCGCACCGGAGACATCGTAGAAGACTTTGAACTGCTTTTTGAGATCCTGATAGACTTTTTCCGCATACTCGGGCATGCCGTCTTTCTTTACCAGCGGAAATATGGCCGCTTTGATCGGGGAGATCTTCGGTGAAAGCCGTAAGAAGACGCGCTTTTCGCCGCTCACTTCAACTTCGTCGTAACCGTTTACTAACAAAGTAAGAAGGGTGCGATCGCATCCGGCCGAGGTCTCGATAATGTAAGGGACGAACTTCTCCGTGTACCGGTCGTCCATGTACCGCAGATCCTTCTTGGTCGCCTCCATATGCCGGCTGAGGTCGAAATCGGTCCGGTTGTGGACCCCTTCAAGTTCCTGCCAGCCGAACGGATACTCGAATTCGATATCGTAGGCCGCCTTGGCGTAGTGCGCCAGCTCGTCCTTGCCGTGCTGATGCCAGCGAAGTTTGTTCATGTTCAGGCCAAGCGACTCATACCATTTCCATCGCTCCTGTCGCCAGTATTCGAACCACTGCTCGTCCTCGGTCGGGTGGATGAAGAACTGCATTTCCATCTGTTCGAATTCCCGGGTTCGGAAGATGAAATTGCCCGGAGTGATTTCGTTACGGAATGCTTTGCCGATCTGGGCGATGCCGAAGGGTATCTTCTGGCGCGAAGAGTTCTTGACATTCAGGAAGTTAACATAGATCCCCTGGGCTGTCTCCGGCCGCAGAAAGACGATACTGGCGTCGTCTTCGACCGGCCCCATAAACGTCTTGAACATCAGGTTGAACTTACGAGCTTCAGTCAGCTCACCATCGCATTCGAGCGGTGATTTCGACGGTTTCATCGGACAGCGGGACTCTTCCAGCTTGTCGGCGCGAAATCTGGCCTTGCATTTCTTGCAGTCGACCATCGGGTCGGTGAATTCCGCCACATGTCCCGAAGTATGCCAGACCTGCGGGTGCATCAGAATCGCGGCATCGAGCCCTTCGATGTCATCCCGGCGGTTGGTCATCGCATTCCACCAGTAGTTTTTCAGATTTCTCTTGAGTTCGGCGCCAAGGGGGCCGTAGTCCCAGCAGGATCCGAGCCCGCCGTAGATTTCACTGGAAGGAAATACATAACCGCGTCGCTTACACAGCGACATTAACTTGTCCATCGTGTCATTCGCGCTCTTGCTGTTGGCCATACCTGCGTCTATCCTATACTCTGTGCGTTTTTCAATTTCTCTATGAACTGAAGCGACTTAAGTTCCGACTTCAACCCGGTCTGATTCCCTACAAACTTGGTCAGGGCGTCGAGCAGCTTGACTGCTTCCGAGAAACCGATCGGAAGAGTCGCGGCCTCGTTCAGGGAAGCTGTCTGCAGAGCCACGAGAAGTTTGTGGCTGTCGCCGGAGAAGCTAATATAATAATCTCCCGGCCTTTGGCAAGCGGCACATACGAAGCCGCCCCGGTCGGCGCTGAACCTCTTGACTTCGTCTTCTCCCCCGTTGACGGCCAGTTCCTTGCCGCAGGAAGCACAATAGACGAGCGACGGATGATAGCCGAGCTGGGAGAGCAGGCGGAGATAGAAGGCCACAAACACCGCGGGCAGGAAACGCCGGTCGGCCGTATCCATCTGCCTGAGGAAACTGACGAAATAGTTGTAGAGTGCCCGTTGTGGCTCGTCTTCCGGAAGCAGAAGATGAAGTAGTTCGCAGGCAGCTGAGGCATAGGCGAGTCGCCCCAGCGTCCCCTCTTTCTCGAATGAAAAGGCCTCGAGCAATTCAACATCGGAAATATATCCCGAAGTCTCTTTCCCTGAGTGATAAAAGGTCAGCTCGGACCGGGAGAACGGCACCAGCCTTCCCCGTTTCGACTTGATGCTTCTGCCCCCCTTGTCAATGAGGGCGATCCGGCCGAATTCCTGCGAAAAGAACACTACCGTACGTGAAGATTCGGACCAGTTGTAGGTCTTGAGAATGACCGCTTCGGACTTTTCCAGTGACATACGGCCGTCATTGACCGCGATAGCGGTAGATAGTCTCGTTCGAATAGACCATGTGGTAGCGGGTGCGGGCGATAAACTCGATATAGTCTTTGTCGTTCAGCAGCATATCTCTGATGCGCTCGGAGTCGATCAGATCGGCCAGTTCGGACCGGTTGGACTGAATCAGCGCTTTGCGCTGCATTTCGAGGCGGATGATTCGGGGGATGCCGTAGGTTCCGCTCACGAGGGAGTAGACGAAGAGCAAGCCGATCGCCCAGAAACCGTATTTGATGAGCTTTCTCCTCAGGCGGAGGTCGGTTCCGGACAGCCGCTTGACGAAATTGTCCATCAGCGGCGACAGGAACGACGATGACTGTTTTACTCTTCGAGGCACGCGGTTAATTAAGACCGGCCTGACCTCGTTTGCAAGAAAAAACTCTTCTTATGAGGCGAGACGTCATCGAACCGGTCGTTGCGAGGCGTCCATCACGCCGGTTAGGCGTGAAACCGTCGAAATCTCGACTTTGCGCAAGACCCACGTGGCGGTCGTTCGGGCTGTCGCCCTCCTCACTGACGTGGGCTGCGGAAGGATCTCACGAAGCCCAGATTGCGACGTCGCGGTCTCTTCGCTGTCGCTCAGTCTATGCTCCTCGCAATGACCTGGATGAGGCTGTATTGAAAAGATCGTTGTCTTAATACCCTCCTGAGTGAGCCCTCTGCCCCCCTGTTCAAATTCTGAACAGCCGTTTATTGAAAAGCAGCGGTTCAAATTTTCCCGGTTTCATCCGATACTACTATAGATAAGTAATTTACGCGATTAAGACGACTGTCTCGACTATGGCAACTATAGATAATCTACTGGCAATCATAAAAGACGCCGAGGCTTCGGATCTTCACCTGACCGCCGGATCGGTCCCGGTAGTACGCGTCAACGGACTGCTCGAAAAGACCCGGCACAAGAGACTCTCAAGCGAGAATATCAAGCAGCTTCTCTACGAGCTGCTGACCGACGACCAGATCCGCCAGTTCGAGCGGACGGGAGATCTCGATTTTGCCTACGGCATCCGAACCCTGGCCCGGTTCCGCATCAACATGTACAAGATGCACTCCGGAATCGGGGCGGCTATCCGTCTGATTCCGGACACGGTCATTCCTCTGGACCGGCTCGGTTTCTCCGAGACTGTCGCCAAGCTCGGCGAGAGCAAATCGGGCCTCATTCTGGTGACCGGTCCGACCAATTCGGGCAAGACAACCACCCTTGCGGCGATGGTTGATCATATCAACACGAATTTCTCGAAGCATATTATCACGCTCGAGGACCCGATCGAATACATCCACGAGAACAAGAACTCCTTGATCTCTCAGCGTCAGATCGGTCTGCACTCCCAGTCAACCGCCGCCGCTTTACGCGCCGCCTTGAGAGAGGACCCGGACGTCGTCCTGGTGGGTGAGATGAGAGACACCGAAACGATTTCACTCGCGGTTACGGCGGCCGAAGTCGGATTACTTGTACTGGGCACACTGCATACGAACAACGCCGTTGGCACGATCAGCCGTATAATCGACGTTTTCCCTGCCGACCAGCAACAACAGATCCGCATTATGCTGGCCGAGTCACTAATCGGCACGGTCTCGCAACAGCTCTTGCGGAGGGCCGATAACGCCGGCCGGACGGTTGCGTACGAGCTGATGACCCGGACGACCTCGATAGCCAACCTCATTCGCGAGAACAAATCACACCAGATCCCCTCGGCCATTCAGACCGGCCGAAAGCACGGGATGCGCCTGCTCGACACGCACCTTCACACGTTGGTCGAATCCGGCATGATTACGATCGACGAAGCCATCCGAGTGGCGATCGATCCGACTCAATTCTATTCGAAAGCCAATATCGAAGCTAATCAGGAGTTGGCCGAAGTATAATGGGACCGAAAACAAGAAAATTCCGCCTCGATGAAATTCTCGTCCGCGAAGGAATCGTCTCCGACGACCAGGTAAAGGAAGCCCTCCTTCGCCAGAAGGCGCACGGCGGTAAGCTCGGCTCGCAGTTGCTGTATCATCGCTATATCGATGAAACCGGGCTGGTCCGCGCTCTGGCCAAACAGCTCAATTGCGAAGGAGTCGTGCTTTCGAATCTGGAGATACCGGAGATCGTCATCAAGTTCATCCCGGCGAGAGTGGCAATCGCCCGAAAGATCATTCCTTTCGACTACGACACCGAATCAAACACGATCAAAATAGCCTGCGAGGACCCGACCGATACCTCGCTCATCAACGAGCTGAACTTTGTCGCCCGGGGAAAGAAAGTCAAACTGTATGTCGCCGCAGAACTGGCTCTGAATACGGCAATCGCCCGCTACTACCTCGGGCGGGACACCTCTCTTGATAAGAATCTGCTGCTGGAGATCCCGGAAACGGCCACCGACACCGGTAAGATTGCAGTCGATGCCGAAGTCGCGGAAAAGAGCGACGATGACACCGAATTCACCCACGGCACAGTACTCCTGGTGACCGACGAAGAGTACTCCGGACCGATGCTTCAATCGCTCCTTGAACGCGACAATTTCAAAGTCATGACGACAGACTCGGCCGATGACGCGATCGAGATGCTCGAGAACAGGACATTCCACACGGTGTTCATCAAAGACACGGTATCGGGCGACTACATCGATCTGATCGACCGGCTTCGCAAACTATCGCCGAGGACGGTGGTCCGTTACTATGAGACCTCGTCCGCCCTCCTGCTGGAGCAGGATTCTCAAAAAGTCGAAGGGAATCTGCTTATCAAGAATCTCGACCTGTTCACTTCGCTGCTTTCTTCGAAAGAGAAACAGCCGTTCAATCACAGCGCAACGGTGGGTAAATACGTCGAGCGCCTCTGCCGCCGACTGGGACTGCCGTACAAGGACTGCCTGTCGATAGTCAATGCCGCCTATGTTCATGACCTGGCCAAATACTATTACCACGATGACTCGACTTCGGACCCACGCAAGACGATCACCCTGACGATTAAACTTCTGCAGTCACTCAATTACGACCCAGTTGTCATCGAGACACTTCGTTCGATGTATCTCGATTTGAAAGGAAAATACACCAAACGGCTTCCGATCGAAGTTCTCGGCGGGAATATCGTCACGATCGTTGACCTGTTCTGCGACAACATCCCGCCGAACGAGCGGTTGTCGCTCGACAAGTTCGAGGCGATCCAGAAGAAATTCCGTGATTTGACCGGCAAGCTGTTCATGGTCGAGGTGGTCGAGGCGTTCATTGTCATGATCAAAGAAGAGATCCTCAACCTGAACACGAGCCAGCATTCCGGCCAGGTGATGATTCTTGCCGAAGATCCGAACAGTTTGTATTCGATAGAATTCCGGCTCAAAAGTGAAGGGTTCCGTTCGTTCAAGGCGAACGACATTGACTCATTCGCCGATCTCTATGAACGGAGCCGCCCTGATTTCGTCATTCTCATTCCGTTTACCGACCGGTCGGATATTCCTGAGTTCATCACTAAGATTGCGGCGCACGGAGTCGACTACAAAGCCACCCCGACTTTTCTCCTTGTCGACAGTTCGCTGGCATCGAGCCTGACGCCGGTACTCGATCATGGGATCGAAGATATCATTCCGGCCGACGGTAACTTTGATTTACTGATGGCCAAGATCCGCAAGCTGCAGGCCCAGCTCGACGCACAGAACAATCGCGAGAGTAGCGACGCAGAGTCCGGTGGTGGCACTAAAGGCCGTCTGTCCGATATGAACCTTATCGACCTGCTTCAGGCCCTCGGCCCAAGCCGACGGACAGTCCGGATAACCGTAAAATCCCCTTCGTCCGACCGTGGCGAATTGATTCTCTATCTTCTTCAGGGACAGATTATCTTTGCATCGCTGGCCGATATGGTCGGACCGACCGCGGTCTATGAAGCGATAAGCTGGCTCGACGGCAAATGGACGGTGGAGCCGATCAACGAAAACCAGATGCCGGAGCCAAACAACGATCTGAGCAACGAATCGATCCTGATGGAAGGCTGCCGGCTTCTCGATGAAAAGACCCGCGCCGGCCAGTTGATTTAATACCCTGCCGCCTTAGCCTGCGATTTTGCCCGCCTGTTCAGGTACCCTATTTTGGAGCGCTGCCGCTTCAGCGTTTCATCCGGAATTCGATC
>CAZFOY010000031.1:0-1416 GCA_964520865.1 uncultured Ignavibacteriales bacterium
TACATCACAACAATTCGATCCACCTTGGCTGATCCTCCCAAAAAGTCATTGACCCTCGGGCAAATTTGGTCTTATTTAGACTAAGAGCGAGGCCGACCCAATGTGACCCGGAACCTATCACGACATACCAGCCTCCCACACTCAGTCGGATGTATAAATTGAAAAGCAAAGAACTGAAATAGAGTCCATGAAATACGCGAATTTCGTCCATCTCCACACCCACAGCCAATATTCGCTCCTCGACGGTGCCTGCCGGCTCGACAATGTAATCGAGCTGGCCCGCGAGTACAAAATGCCCGCCCTCGCGATCACCGATCACGGCAATATGTTCGGGGCGATCGAGTTCTACAAAAAGGCGACCAAGGCGGGGATCAAGCCGATTATCGGCTGCGAGGCGTATGTGGCGGGTGGAAGCCGACTTGATAAGAAACCATCGAACAAATACCCCGATGGCGGCTTTCATATGGTCCTGCTGGCTAAGAACGACACCGGCTACCAGAACCTGATGAAACTGACCAGTGCCGGGTTCCTTGAAGGCTTCTACCATCGACCCCGCATCGACAAAGAATTGCTCCGTCAGCACCACGAAGGCCTGATTGCGACTTCGGCCTGCCTCAAAGGCGAGGTGAACTGGAATCTGCTCAACGGCCGGACGGACGAAGCGGTGGCAACCGCCCGCGAGCTGGCGGAGATTTTCGGCGAAGGAAACTTCTATCTCGAGATCCAGAACCACGGCCTGGAAAAAGAAACCCAGCTGATACCGAAAATCGCTGCTATCTCCCGCGAAACAGGCATTCCCCTGGTCGTCACCAACGACTGTCACTACCTGCGCCAGCAGGATGCCGATGCCCATGACGCCTTGCTCTGTATTCAGACCGGCAAGATGGTCGCCGACACCGACCGGATGCGCTACAACTCGAATCAGATCTATTTCAAGTCGGCCGAGGAAATGGAGCAGCTTTTCGGCGATTTCAAACCGGCGCTGGAGTCCTCGATGCATATCGCGGAGAGCTGCCATGTCGAACTTGAACTTGGCAAGCTGAAGCTCCCCCGCTTTCCGCTGCCCACGCCGTTCGTTGACCCTGACAACTACCTGAAGCATCTGTGTGATGAAGGCATCCAAAAGCGCTACGGCGGGACGAACGACGTTATCGAGGAACGTCTCAAGTACGAATTGGGCGTTATCAAGAAGATGGGGTATGCCGGGTACTTTTTGATCGTGAAAGACTTTTGCGACTACGCCCGCTCCCAGAAGATTCCGGTCGGCCCGGGTCGTGGATCGGCGGCCGGATCGCTCGTCTCCTATACCCTCGGCATTACGAATATAGATCCGATCAAATTCGAATTGCTGTTCGAACGGTTTCTTAACCCTGAACGTGTCTCGATGCCTGATATCGATATTGATTTCGCCGACCG
>CAZFOY010000031.1:1516-2886 GCA_964520865.1 uncultured Ignavibacteriales bacterium
GCCGCCGGAGTCGTGATCGCACCTTCGGCCCTCACCAACTACGTTCCCCTTTTCAAAGGGACAAAAGACGAAATAACAACCCAGTACGATATGAAGATGGTCGAAGAGATCGGCCTGCTCAAAATGGATTTCCTCGGGTTGCGTACGCTGACGGTTATCGACGACGCCCTTCGCATGATCCGTGAAAACCATCCCGATTTCAATGTCGACCTTGATAATATCGCGCTCGATGATCCCGAAGTGTACAAGCTGTTTGCCCGGGGTGAGACGGTGGGGATCTTTCAGTTTGAGTCGCCGGGGATGCGAGACTACCTTCGCAAACTCTGCCCGACCGTGTTTACCGATCTCACCGTGATGAACGCACTGTACCGCCCCGGTCCGCTCGACTCGGGGATGATCGATATCTATATCGAATGCAAGAAGGGAAAGCGCAAAACCGAATTCCTGCATCCGAAAATGGAAGAGATCCTTCGGGATACCTACGGCGTGATCGTCTTCCAGGAGCAGGTGCTTCATCTCGCCAACTCTCTGGCCGGATACTCGCTCGGCAAAGCGGACCTGCTTCGCAAAGCGATGGGCAAGAAAGACGCGCAGTTGATGGCGGCGCAGAAGAAAGAATTTATTGCCGGGGCGCTGAAGAATAAGATCGATGCTAAGATCGCCGAGGAAGTGTTCAACCAGATCGAGACGTTTGCCCGGTACGGATTCAACAAAGCCCATTCGACTTGCTACGCCTTTGTCGCTTATCAGACAGCCTGGCTCAAGCGGTACTATCCGCAGGAGTATATGGCGGCTCTCATGTCCTCGGAAATCAACGATACCGACCGCATCTATCAGCTGCTGGAAGAATGTCGTCGGATGAACGTGGTTGTCGAACCACCCGACGTCAACGAATCGAAAGTCGATTTCTCGGTGGTAGGCGGCAAGGTCCGGTTCGGCCTGATGGCGGTGAAGAATGTCGGCGAGGGACCGTCGTCGGCAATCGTGACCGAACGCGCCAAGGACGGGCCGTTCGTTTCGATGCCCGATCTGGTCGGACGGGTGCCGCTCAAATCGCTGAACCGTCGAACCCTCGAATCACTGATCGCGGCCGGCGCCTGCGATTCGCTCGAAGGAAACCGGGCCCAGAAACATGCCTCGGTCGAACCGATGCTTGAGTACGCCCACAAAGTCTCCGTCAAAACGAATACCCACGACCTGTTCGCCGACTCAGGCGGCGCTATCGAACGAGTCGCCCCGGAACTTCCGAATATTGCGGAGTGGTCGAACTCCGAGAAACTGACCCAGGAAAAGGCGATGCTCGGCTACTACATTTCCGGGCACCCGCTGGATAAATTCCGCGATGAATTGAAGTACTTCACTACGTATAA
>CAZFOY010000031.1:2986-43164 GCA_964520865.1 uncultured Ignavibacteriales bacterium
TTGGTTATAAAGATTGAATCGGATTGCTCCGATACCTTGATAGACAAAGCTTTAGCATCGTTGGACGAATATAAGGGAAGCGCACCGGTCCTGCTGGCAGCCAGAGAAAACGGCTCCGAAGTCTACATTAAGTCCAACAAATACACGGTTAATCTCGATTTTACTCTTCTGAACAGCCTCAAAGAGCTGTTAGGGGAATCCGGCGCGTACCTTCGACCGCTTAACAGGAAAGAGAGTTACACTACATAACTTCAGGAACGCTTATGAGACTATTGAAGATCATACCCCTGGCCGCCCTGCTCGCACTTCTCCTGGGCTTTCAGCTTATCTCCGCCCAGTCAAAGGATGCCGAGCCGAAGGGCAAGAGCATGACGACCGATACAACCTCGGCCAAGGAAATCCACTGGTACGACCTGCAGGAAGGTCTGAAACTGGCCCAGGAAAGAAACAAGCATGTCTTTATAGATTTCAGCACTTCCTGGTGCGGCTGGTGCCGGAAGATGGAGCGCGATGTCTTCTCCGATCCTGAAGTCGAGAAAGTATTGAATCAGGATTTCGTTCCGGTCAAAGTGGATGGCGATTCCGAGAAAGAACTCATGATCAAAGGGTATAAGGTCACCGAGAAGAATCTCACCAAATACGAGTTCAAGGTCAGAGGCTATCCGACTTTCTGGTTTCTCACCCCGGACGGCAACAAACTCGGCGCTATAGTAGGATATAAGCCGAAGGATTACATGCTTCAGCAGTTGGCGATGGTGAAGGACTACAAGTACGATACGACCCGCACCACCCAGCCGGCGCCGACCGACAGCACCAGAGGTGGCAGCAAATAAGAGTTGTGCCGAGATCAGAAAATCCAAAACCCTTTTGCCGGGTGAACTAAACCTGCGTAAGAGGGTTTATTATTTAGCGAATCAAATACTTTCAGGAGACCGAGAATATGAAAAGAACTGCTTTTGAAATACTCAGCTTCGTGCTGATTCTGGGTCTGGCTTCCGCCTGTTCCGGCAAGAAGAAAGAGGCGAACGCCAGCGCCAGTACGAGCCAATCGGGCGAGATGGCCAACACGACTGCCATGGCCCAAACGACCCCGACCAGCGCACCTTCGAAGCCGGATATTACTTTTGAGGCGGTGGATACGAAGGGTGTCTCGCACTCGTCGAATGAATGGATCGGCAAAGAACCGACCGTCGTCAATCTCTGGGGAACCTGGTGTCCGCCGTGCCGCCGGGAAATTCCGGACCTCGTAAAACTCTACGCCGAATATCACCCGAAAGGGGTGCAAATACTCGGGGTGGCAATGAACGATACGCCCGACCGAGTGGAAAAGTTCGCCCCGTCCAACAATATGAACTGGGTCATGTTGATGGGGACGCTGGATATCGCACGCCAGTTTCAGACCAGTTCGGTGCCGTTGACGGTCTTCTACGACAAGTCAGGCAAAGAAGTCGCCCGATTGAGCGGCGCCCAGACGTATGACTCGTTTAAGGATGCTTTTGAGAAGATCGTATCGAACTGAGTTTCGCAGTCAGAAGACACAAAAACGCCGCCAGAGTTACTCTGACGGCGTTTTGATTTTGCAGACTGAATCAACTCCTAAGCTGTCTGGCGCTCCCTCGCGAGAAAGATCTTCACCATGTACCAGACCAGCAATAGCGCGATCACGAAGAAGACCAGGAACAGGCTGAAAACCGACCATTGCGGCATGACGGGAAGGCTCGAAGGTTCGAAGGCCCCTTCCAGATGGATGATCCTCAGTACCTGACGGACCGTTACCATTCCGATCAGCGACAGCAGTACCATCAGACCGGATGCGAGAAATTTCTTTTTGAAAAAGAAATGCAGTGATCCCAGCGAGAGTACGATCGCTACCAGAAGGACCCAGATGGCGGGACTCTTCATAAACGGAAGGATCGCATCCCCGAGCGTGAAGAGATAGCCGAGTCCGAAGACCATCGTAATTCCCATTCCCCAGAGAAAGAACCCTTTGCCGATCCTGAAAGCCGCCTCGTCTTTTCTGCCGATTAGACCGACAAAGAAGCCGCCTACGGTTACTGCTCCGGCCAGCATATGCAGCCAGCGGAAGATGTACGATCCGACCTCCGGATTGATCACCCAGCCGCTCTGATTCGAAGCGTAGAGCACCTTGTAGAGATCCGGATGCTCCGCCATCGAAAAGACCGAACTGTAAATGTACGAGATATACGCGAAGCAGATCAGGGCGACTATCAACCAGCGCTTCTTATGCGCCGCCGGCTTCTCGACTCCGAATGCGCTGGCATAGAGTGCGTAGTAGGCTAAGATTGCGACTCCGATAATGCCGAGCCAGAACCAGCCCGAGACAATCGAAGCTGCGTAGATCTGTCGGTGATAAACCAATTGCACGAATAGAAGAGGCGCTACACCCAGCGTTACGGTCGCGGCCATGGCCGATGGAAAGAGGCGAATGAACTGCTTGACGACCGGATGGTTCCAGCGATCCTGGAACTTTCCGAACAGAACAATGATGACGCCTCCAACCATGAAATTCATCGCCACGAAGTGCAGCGACAAGGTAACGACGTGCAGGGTCGAGATCAGCCAGAGAGGGGCCGAAAGGAAATTGTATCCGGGCAGGTTCATTTTCCAGCTCCTTCCTTCAAAGTCAACAGGTACGCAACCAGCGCCTGCCGCTCGGTGCTGTCCCCCGTAAACGGGGGCATCTCCACTGCCATGTCGCTGGCCATATCGAGAAGACTGTTGTAGTCATCAGCCGTCAGACCGGCCAGTGATGCGGTCTTATCGTTGTACCCGCCCATGACATGGCACTTGCCGCAGCGAATTTCGTAGACCTTTTTGCCGAGTTCAACACCCTTCAGATTGTAAATCTGTTCGAAAGGACGGTGGTCGATTTGCGAGTAGATGTACTCCGCAATCAACCGCGCTTCCTTTTCCGTTCCCTGGAAGGGAGGCATGTTCGGTTGCATCGCTGAAAGACCGATAATCGTACCGGCAATGAAAACCGCATCGGTACCATCGAACTTTGGCTTCAGCGCGTGATAACCGTTCATCGTATGACAGCTCCGGCAGACTCTTCGGAACAAGTCCTTGGCCGGATTCTCCGTGTGGAAGGCCATGTTCGCAAGATACCCGTTCGCCTCATAGTCTTTCGCTTTGGCGACCTCAGTTCCGTTCGCATACATGTAATTGGTGATAACGAACGGTTTGCGGAGGGACTCCCGGGTCCATTCGAAACTTCCGAAATAACCGAGGCCGAGTACCAGCATCAGGATTCCTATCACGATGTTAGTCCGCTTTGCCAGTAAGAATCCGAACAGAACCAGCATGACAAGGATCCCTCCGGCCAGCCAGAACGATGCATCAGCAGCGTTAATCGGCGTCGCCATCCGCGTTATGGCGGTGGAGATAATATCGGCCGGTACGCTTTTGAGGTACCAGAAGAACGAAGGGGCCATGATGATCAGGCCGAGGACTCCCCAGATCGCATTATATCTGATGAGTTTCGCTTTGGAAGCATCGGGCTTGTAAGTCGACGCTACCGTTATCGCCAGCAATCCGGCGAGCATAATGCACACCCCGGTGCGGAAGAACAGCGATGGCCAGTAGGTCGGGTTGAAGAATCCGGCCCAGAAACTCCCGGTGGTGAGCCAGTTGCCGGGCGTTAGCATGAAGGCAACGATACCGTTGATGATTACCAGCGACAACCAGGCAGCGGCGAAATAGATCCAGCCGAGAATGAGATGTCCTTTGGCGGACATGCGGTCCCAGCCGTAGAAATAAAGAATCGCCGCCGTGATCTCGACCACGAAGAAGGTCCACTCGATCGCCCAGCCCCAGACGAAATTGTGAATGAGCACCTCGGTCGCCGCCGGATTGAGCAATCCGATAATAAACCAGATGCCGACACCGGTTAAAGCTCCGAGCACTACGGTGTACAAGACGAAGAATTTACTCAGCTTCTTCAGGAACCCGAGCATGAAGTTATCGTTGGCTTTCCTCGCCTTGTGTTCGACGATCACCAGGTAGAGGCCGCCGCCGATGGCGAAGTGGGAGATGAAGACGTGCACGATCGCAATCGTCGCCATCAACACCCCGTAACCAATCCCGGTGTCCCAGAATGGGTAGTTCATAGCATATCTCCACTAAGCAAAGTTTGAGTTCTGCTGCTTGGATAGTAGAGAATTCAAAATCGGCAATCAACTACAGTTTGCGAAAAATTTCGAAAGCGAAGAAAGGCCGCACCCTAAACGTCGTTACTTTCTCGTTTGGCGAAATAGCGCAGCTCATCGTGGCAATGATAGCCCGCTTTCCGAAAGGTAGTAATAGATGGGTAATTTATGTCCTCGATAAGCGCCGAAATGACAACCGCACCCTGATCTTTGAGGAACTTCTCGCATACTTCGATCAGCGCGCCGGCCAGCCCCTGTCCACGGAAATCCGGGTCGACCGCCAGCCGGTTGATCCAGCCCCGACGGCCGTCGTAGCCGGCCAGAGCCACCCCGATCAGGTTGTCGTCCTGATACAGTCCGAACATGGCGCAATCGGGCCGACCGATCTCCACCGCCAGCATCTCGCGACCGTCGCGTCCTTTCGGCCTGAACGGAAGCCCGGCGATTAACCAGATACGGACGACTTCGTCGTAGTCGTCGATTGAAAGTCGTCTGATATCATTTTCCATATTTCTCCTCCAGAATACTCCGCAACGACGATAATGTGACCTCAGATGCGTTCGGATCATCGTTCCAGTGTTCGCATCCGCTGAAATTAAGCAGCACACCCCGGGCAGGAATATCCAGGTCCGCCGCCGTACGCATGCCGTGCGCAAGCATAAGAACACAGGCGACACCGATTACGCCGATATCGCCCCCCATTTTCTTTCGATAGTACTTGAGCTGTCTCTCCAGTTTTCTTTTCGAAAACACCGCTTTCGCTTTGTACAAGGCCGCCAGTTTGACGATCTGTGCCGCCTGACATGAGCCGAGACACTGCTTGCAGATAGATCCGTACCATTTCTCGACCTTCTCGCAAGGAGTCTCGTGAATCGACAGGCAATCCGGTATGATAATCAGTGTACCTTTGGCCTTATTGAACGCGTCGCGGTTCAATTCATCGTAAATCCTGAACGAAACCATCTCCAAGAGATATTCAAGCTTGGTTGTCAGCCTGAGTTCGTGGGCATCCCGGTCTTGACTCTCGCACCGAGCCGCCCCGACAAACTCGTCAATCTTCGCGAACTCCTGCTCGAATCTCTCAAAACCGAGTTTCTGAAACTCGTTGACGAATTTATCGAGCTTCTCGTTGAGATGAGGTCCGAAATGATATGTCGGGATTCGCGGCGCCATAGGGGGAATATAAGCCGCGATTGCTGACAGAGATACAGAAAAAGAATCAGTGGGAGATATTGGAGACGACTTCGAGACGTCTCAGAGCTTCGCGGGCAGTGCCGGATTCGGGATTCAGTTGAAGAGCAGTGGTGTAGTGAAGCCTCGCTTTGCCGTATTCGCCCTGCTGTTCGCAATTGACGCCCATGGCCTCGTAGATAAGGGCACGAACTTTCGGTTCGTTGGGAGCAATGGACAGGCTGTACGCAAACCAGCGCGTCGCCTGCTTCGGCAGCGTCTTGTCGACAGAGATCTTTCCGAGAAGATACGGCGGCCGCCAGTCTGAGCTGTCGATTCGAAAGGCCTGATTGAGATAATCATCGGCAGTCTCAAGATCACTTTTGTCAAGCGCAACGATACTCGCCTGCACAAGGCTGTCGACATTCACTTCGCTTCGTGAATTCGTTGCGATTTGGACTTCGGCCTGGCTTACCGCTTCCGGCTGGACTTTGACGGTTTTGGTAGAACTCCCGCATCCCGAAATCACAAGGGCAAGCTGGATGCAGAAAATGCTAACGAACTTCTTGTATCCGATCCTGAGCATATCCCGTATATCGGAAGAGAGAGTTCGGCGGTGCAGATGGAAAATTTTGCCGTATCGGGCAACTCCTCCAAACGGCCGTCAGAGCTGAATCCGGGCGAAAAACCGATTGAATTGCCCGTTAGCTACGTAGTATACTATACGTCGAAGACAGAAACGCAGAGAGGAGAAGTCGATTTTATGCACTACCAGTCAGGTCCGCCACCCGTCTTTTACAAGAATCCCGGCCTGGCCGCCGTCCTGTCATTCTTTTACATGGGTCTCGGTCAGATTTACAACGGTCAGCTGGCCAAGGGAATTCTCTTCATCGTAGTCTATTCGGTATCCATTCTGTTGATGATGGTCATTATCGGCTTCATCACCACGCCGATACTGTTCATCTACGGAATGTACGATGCTTACAAATCTGCCGAGAAGATCAACCGGGATCTGGCTGAGCGGACCCAGATGCAGAACGGTCCGGCCGTAAACTAACTCTCGGGTCGAATCTCCGGTCCGATCAGAATCACCCGTTAGCGCGAGCAGGGCGCCGGCATCTGGCCGTTCGCATCGTACATGAACTCCGCCAGGTAGATCAAATCCGCGATATTGATATCTCCCGAGCCATCGACATCCGCCTCCTCAGGGCACGGCGGCGGCGGCCCCATCGGATCTCCCATCATGTAATTGACGAGAAAGACCAGGTCGCTGATGTCGCAGGCATCGTACGGATCGCCATCGACATTCCCCCGGAAACCGATACAGCCGTTCGGACAGGTGGCGTTGGAGGCGTTGTTGGAAATCTGCGACCAGTTCCCGGCCCGATCGGCCGTGCGGATAGCGAAATAGTACCTCGTGTTCGGAGCGAGGTTGTTGACGGTATATGCTTCCCTCGTACCGGCCGCATGCGGCACAGGCACGCCGTTAACATGTATTGCGGAGTTCCAGTTGTAAGCGGTAATCGGAAGAGTCGAATAGCGGAGATCGTAAGCTGCAGCCGTCCCGGTGAAACCGTCGTCGCCGGGAGCTGTCCATGTCAACGTATATGAATCTGCCCGGACCTCATCAACGGCCGCAATGAAGCACAGCGCGGCCAGCCACGCGATGAGATGCATCTTCACAGTTGTCCATTCCTATGTAATGTCTGTTTACACTTGCAGGAAAAGGTGTAACTGAAGAGTCAAGCGGAGTAAATTAGATCTGGCGGCGATCCGAGGAGATTATTCCCTCACTCCAGAACAATACCTATTCCCATTCCCATATAAGTCTATTACCTCTCGTTGCTCCGGCTCCCATTCCGGGGCAACCTGACCGCCCGGTCCCAATCCGGACAATCATTGTAGCAAATAAGGGGTCAACAATTCCGGGTGTCAACGGATTAATTGGAATATTTCCCGCTCTGGGAGCCGGTTTTGGCGGGCGTGCCGGCCGAGAGCGAAATGCGATGAACGACAACGGCGTAGGCGCGTGTCTATCGGACCTGCGTGGGGATGGCATGCCTGAGGGCATGTTTGCTACGGCGGGCCATAAGAATGGTCGGACCTACAAATGCCGTCCCGCGTAAAATAAAACGCCGTCATCGCGAGGCGCCCATCACGCCGGTTAGGCGTGAAGCCGTCGCGATCTCGCCTTCGGACAAGACCCACGTGGCGGTCGTTCGGGCTGTCGCCCTCCTCACTGACGTGGGCTACAGGGGGATTTCATGAAGCCGAGATTGTTACGTCGCCTTCCCTTCGCTATCGCTCGGTTCCTTGCTTCTCACAATGACTGCACCTACAGGCGCGTTTCTGTCACCTCTGCGAAGGGATGACATGCCTGAAGGCATGTTTGATACGGCGGGCTCGAAGCGGGTCCACCCTTCGTCGGAATACGCCGCCACGCGCATATCTCAAACGTCCGGCCGTAAGAATGGTCGGACCTACAGAAGACAGCTTTCGTGCAACAAAAAGCCCCGACATTGTCGGGGCTTGTCTATCCACAAATCAATGATGCGCGGAAGTATTAGAGCCACGGATTCGGAATCATTTCCTGCGGAACGGACGAATACGGGAAGATCAATGACTCGTTCAGGTACGAAGCATAGTCAGAAATCAGCCCGGTCCCTTCGGTGTAGTTGGGACCGAATACCTGGTCTCTCGATGAATAGGAGTCATAGACGGTTGTGTCGGCCGGTGAGAACAAACGATATCTCAAAGCGAACTCGGTATCTTTGTTGCCACCCCCGAGAAAGGTATGGAGGAAAGTCATGCCCGGAGTTCCGTTCGAGAAATAACTCATACGATAAGAGAAATCGGAATTGGCGTCGGAAGTAATGTTATAAGCCCAGCAGAATCTGTCACCGTTAGGCCATTGGGTGCTGACCGGGTGCTGGCAATAGCCCATTCCCTTGAATACAAATGATGAGTCAGTCGGGTCGAGCGTAGCGTAATAGAGTCTTGAAGTCTCGTTGCCGATGTCGGTCCCCTCATCCCACTGGAAGATCGTCTGGATGCTGTCGTTCAGCGTCATTCCAATCCTGATTACGCCGTCGGGCATTTCATCGACCGCGACGGATATCAGGTAATCAAGATCGACCGAAGTACCGATCACCGACTGGGCGATAGCCGGAATGGTCGTGGGACCATCGAGGGCCGTGGCCGTTGCCGTGAAGTGAATCATCCCCGTGCCATTGTCTATGGTGACAAGATGAGAGTCGACATATATGCCCGGAACGATCGCCCCGTTGGCGTCAACCCGCAAGGTACTCGCAATGATATCATGACTGAGCTTGAAATCATTAATGTTGGCGTAGAGAGTTTGTGGGTCGGTTGAACCGAAAACTTTGTCCAGAAGCGGCGATTGCCCGGTCGTCCACATTGTGTCGATGGCTGTCGGCGAACTGACGGAAGAGACATATTCCGGCGGGGCCACGGATTCAATGATCTGACCGACATCGACCATCTGAATTGCGTAGGAATCGTTGTTGGTCGTCGACGTAGTAGTCTTGTCTTTGCCGCATCCGATCGCCAGAAGCAGCGCGAATACGCCCGTTAACAGGTTCATGGAGGAAGATCTCTTGAACATTTCTAGCTCCTTTTGATGGTTTGATTGATTTCCTTTGATGAAAAAGATATCGGAACATAGATGTACGGCTACATGATAACTTGGAGAATAGCCGAGCCGGACGGCGGCGGGGCTGTATTCTGCGCACCGGTTAAACAGGATAGAACTTGTGGTCTTTCGTCTTGGGTCCGATACGTCCGGCCATGAGAATGTCGGACCTACAGATGTTGTCCAACGCGAAATAAAGCGCTGTCATCGCGAGGCGTCCATCACGCCGGTCAGGCGTGAAGCCGTCGCGATCTCGACTTCACATAAGACCCACGTGGCGGTCGTTCGGGCTGTCGCCCTCCTCACTGACGCGGGCTACGGAGGGATTTCACGAAACCGAGGTTGTTACGTCGCCATTCCCTCGTTGTCGCTCGGTTCTTTGCTCCTCACAATAGATGCGCTGACAGGCGCATATCTGTCACCCCTGCGAAGGCAGGGGTCCAGTGTTTCTTAATTGAAGATAGATGTCTGCCTACGCAGGAATGACATGCCTCAGGGCATGCTTGATACGGCGGACCCGAAGCGGGTCCACCCTACGTCAGAGTGCGCCGAAAGGTGCATGTCTCTTACGTCCGGCCATAGGAATGGTCGGACCTGCAGATGCCGTCCTTTTTATCTCCCCTTTTCTCTGACAAACCTTAGCTCGCCGGTAATAGCGTCCACGCCTGATTGGATTCGCCCGACCTTGCGGTCCGCAATCGGATCTTTCCAGCCGGGTGGACCGCCCATCACGGGAAGAGGTATCACGCCTCGCACTGCAACTATCCAATACGGGCAAGCGGGAGCAGAGATGTGAGAATAGTTGACGAGATACACGATGATCTGATGGGCGGTCGAAGTCGGGCCCACGGCCACATCCAGAGCCTGGGTCAGCGTTGTTGGTACTTTTTTGGCGACCAACCCAAGGTCGTCCTCGTTTGTCATGCGGCTCCCGGTATAGGAAGAAGGTGGCTCCGGGCGCAGCCCCGTGTCAGCTTTGCTGTAACACGTTAGCACCGCTTTGATAAACGCACCTGACGCCGAGTCGATGAAGATATCTACATGTTTTGGTTCTTCCGCAGGCAGTCCGTTGAGGGGCCCATGTTGTTTCCTTATGTAGAAGCTGTCCAGCGAGACGTGCCAACAGGATCTGCCCCTGAAATCCACCGAAGGAAAGGGAAAGGTAGAGTCCTCATACTTCGTATTACTTATGCAGGCGGAGTCAATGTGTTTGTCGAGGATTTGCCTTATTCTCTCGAAACCGGAGAGTTGATACGCCCGCCCAAGGGCATCTTCAGGGGTGGATACGCTGGTAAGGTGCTTCAATGAATCGGCGGACGCATCCTGCCCAAGAGCCCCGCTTGGAATACAACACAGCCAGAGGACCCATATTACAGAAGCAATCCGATTAATCATTGGTCTATCGATCTTCACACACCCACCTCTTTTCGACTTCTCATAAGCCTCTACATTAATGACGCATGATCTCCGCGACTTGTCAAATGAAACGTGCGGCACGTATCTGTCACCCCTGCGAAGGCAGGGGTCCAGTGTTTCTTAATTGAAGATAGATGTCTGCCTACGCAGGAATGACATGCCTCAGGGCATGCTTGATACGGCGGACCCGAAGCGGGTCCACCCTACGTCAGAGTGCGCCGAAAGGTGCATGTCTCTTACGTCCGGCCATAGGAATGGTCGGACCTACAGACAGACAACGACCGATGTTTTGTGAACAAAAGGACGGCGCGGGTTGAATCGCGCCGTTCATGGGGGTCACAGGGCTGTGTTGTGAAAGGGCCGAAAGGATTAACTCTGATTACGATTGGCAGTTTCTAAGAAGGAACTGCCCTGCAGTCGGTTCGCGAAAGACGTTTTTGAGAATCGGTCGGTTTGACCGGGACGGGCCGCTATCGCAGCCCGTCCGGAGATTTCATTGTATCGCGTCCCGGTGGAAGACAAGAGCACGATACGTAAGTCACTCAAGCAGGTGTTATTTCAGATAGACCATTTTTCTCGTATCCGAGAAGTTATCGCTCAGCAAGCGGTAGAAGTACACGCCGGTCGATACCTGGCTGCCAGTTTCGCTGTTGCCGTCCCAGGCGACGGTATAGCTGCCGGCGGCGTATTCCCGATCGGCCAGCGTGGCAACTCGCTCTCCGCGGATATTGAAGATTTCGATCTGTACCCGGGTGGAACGAGGTACGCTAAAATCAATTGCCGTTGTCGGGTTGAACGGGTTGGGATAGTTTTGAGACAATTTGTAGGTCAAGGGAAGACCGTTGTCGTTGTCATCGGTTCCGGAAATTATGTCGAGCTTCGCGATCGCCGTGTCGCAGTTCGACATCGGCGAACTGTTCGCCGCTTCATCGTACGACTTTATTCCGATCCAGTACATCTCACCCGGTGTCAGGCCGGAGAGCGTGGTTGTCTGCCAGGTACCTGCTGTCTGCGGCAGGGGTGGATTAGACAGGACCGATGCGGTCGACCAGTTGGCAGCGGTGAGAATGTTACGGGAGTAGCGAATCTCGTACAGGGAGGCCCGTCCGGTCGTACCGTCGTCGCCCGGCGCCGTCCATCCGAGATTGATCTGACCGTCGGCCGACCCGGAGGCTGCCTGAAGGTCGTTGATCGCCGCCGGTGGAGTCTGATCGGGCGTGGTAGCGCCGGAAGCTACATTCGACAGACCGGACCAGTTCGGGACCTCATCGGCCGTGCGCAGGGCGAAGTAATAGGTCGTGTTCAGATTCAGGTTCGCGACTGTCAGACTTTCCGGAGTTCCGGCCGGGTGCGGCGTCGGTTCGTTCGACACCTGCGTCGCCGATCCCCAGTTCGCCATCGTGATCGTGCTGGTTGAATAACGGATGTCGTACTGCGAAGCTGTGCCGGTCATGCTGTCATCACCGGGAGCAAGCCAGACGAGTGTGAGGCTGTTCTGTGTCGGGAGGACCACCGTAAGATTCGCGACGGCCGCCGGCGGATTCTGTTCCGCACCGGTTGTGGTCGACGCCACGTTCGAAAGATTCGACCAGTTGGGAACCTCGTCCGCCGTCTTCATCGCAAAGTAATACGTCGTGTTCGGATTCAGCCCGGTCACGGTATACGACTGCGTCGAGCCGGCAATCAACGGGCTCGGTTCGCCGGATATCTGCGAGGCGCTGTTCCAGTTGGCATCGGTGATCGCAACTGTCGCGTAGCGGATGTCGTATGATGACGCCAGGCCCACTGAACCATCGTCACCCGGACAGGTCCATTGCAGCGTCACCGAAGTCGAGGTGACCGTCGGAGTACTCAGATCGGCAACTGCCGCCGGAGCAGTCGTCTCCTGATCGGTGGCAATCATGACGACATTGGACAGGGCCGACCAGTTGGGGACCTCGTCCGCAGTCTTGATGGCAAAATAATAGTTGGTCGCGGCCGTCAGGCCCGTCACGGTGAACGATTCGGCAGTCCCCGCGGCTTGAGGAGTCGGTTCTCCCGATGCCTGCGAGGCAGCGTCCCAGTTTGCGTCGGTTATAGGTGATGTTGAATACCGCACGTCATACTGAGATGCCGTGCCGGCGTTGTTGTCGTCTCCCGGAGCCGTCCAATGCAATGTCACGGAATTTGCGGAGGCCGCAGCCGCTTCCAGTTTCGCCTGGGCCGCCTGATTCACCAACAGCAGCAACAGAGCTGTCAGGACGGTGCAATGAAAGATGTTGTTCTTGAACGTACCAATACCCCTTACCTTTTCCATTGTGTTCTCCTATAGCAAACAGTCCAATCCTGTGATGCCCGCCTATTTGCAAAGATCAAGCCAAGGTAAATAAAGATGACTTAATCTACTTATCGGCAAACGATTACCGGCCTTATCCGAATTCCGAAAAACGTTTCAAAACCTGCCTGAGCTGTTCTGAATTGAAACAATCGTTCAACTTTTGCTCTGGCATTTTGAAACAAGTGGGGTTTTGTAGTGGTATTTCGCAAAGTCACGGGACTCAAGCGCCGTATTGAGGACAACAAAGGTCGCCGTTTAATTGTCGATTGACGGATTGTTTTGTATTTACAAACAGGATCGATGCACCTATCATTTGGCAACTCAAAGACAATCGATTCTGAACTGAGCGCATAGAGATGAAAAACGCCCCGGAGCCAAAAAAACGCAGCAGCTGGAAGGATGCCGATGCCTCGACCCTTGCGGTGGCCCGTGATGTCCTTGCCGGCGGTAAGCAAAAGGGACCGCTCAAACGGATGCTTCCGTTCATGGGTCCGGCGTTCATTGCGGCAGTGGCCTATGTCGATCCGGGGAATTTTGCTACCAATATCGAAGGCGGGGCGAAATTCGGGTATACCCTCCTCTGGGTTATCGTGGCGAGTAATCTCATGGCCATGCTCATTCAGACCCTTTCGGCCAAGTTAGGGATCGCCACCGGGCTGAACCTTGCCGAACATTGCCGCCTGAGATTCCCCAAGTGGGTCGTCTATTCTATGTGGGTGCTGATGGAGCTGGTGGCGATGGCTACCGATCTGGCCGAGTTCCTCGGCGCGGCGCTCGGATTCAATTTGCTGTTGGGCGTGCCGCTGCTTATTGGCGGAATACTCACGGCGATAGCTACATTTTTGATCCTCAGCCTCGAACGCTATGGCTTCCGCCCGCTCGAGGCTGTCATCACAGCTATGGTCAGTATGATAGCCGTCTGCTATGTCCTCGAAATCTTTCTGGGGGACGTCAGTTGGGCAAAGGTTGCCTATCATTCGGTCGTGCCACAATTCAAAGGGACCGAAAGTGTTCTGCTCGCGACCGGAATTGTCGGCGCTACGATCATGCCTCATGCAATCTTCCTGCACTCCGCCCTGACCCAGGGACGAATCCGGGTGAAAGAACCGACTCAGATGCGCAAGCTCTTCCGGTTTCAGATTCTCGACGTCATTGTCGCGATGGGAATCGCAAGTTTCGTGAATATGGCGATGCTGATCATGTCGGCGGCGACTTTTCACGAAGCAGGACTTGTCAATGTCGCCAGTATCGAAGAAGCGCACCGAACGCTTGTGCCGCTCTTAGGCAAGGCCGCGAGCTGGGTGTTCGCCATCTCGCTTCTCGCCGCAGGACTGTCTTCATCGACCGTCGGAACCAGCGCCGGCCAGGTTATCATGCAGGGATTTATCAAGCGTCACGTCCCGGTCTGGCTGCGCCGTGCAGTCACGATTATACCTTCGCTTGTGGTTATCGGAGTCGGACTCGATCCGACCCGCACGCTCGTGATAAGTCAGGTTATTCTCAGTTTCGGGCTTCCCTTTGCGGTCGTACCACTGCTTCTCTTCACCAGAAAGAAAGAGATCATGGGAGTTCTCGTGAACCATCGCGCTACTTCGGTTGTTGCGGCCGTTATAGCAGTGCTTATAATACTCCTGAATTTGTATCTGTTGTACCAGACGTTCCTTGGTGGATAAGTTATGTTCAAACACTTACTAATACCTCTGGATGGCTCCTCACTGGCCGAAACGGTCCTTCCGGCCGCCGGATATCTGGCCGGGAAGTTCGATGCCTGGGTGACGCTCGTTCATGTGATCGAGCAGAACGCGCCGAGCGAAGTACACGGTGAGAAGCATTTGACCAACGCCGACGAAGCTGAGAAGTACCTTGAGAAACTGGCCGCTGACGCGTTTCCGGCTAATGTCCGCGTTGAACGCCATGTGCATACCAGCGAAGTAAAGGATGTGGCAAAGAGTATCGCTCAACATGTCGAAGAGTTCGCGACCGATCTGACAATTCTCTGTGCGCACGGAAAAAGCGGTCTGCGCGACATGCTTTTCGGATCAATTGCCCAGCAGGTGATTTCGTTCGGATCTACTCCGGCGTTGATCTTCCGACCGGTCGACGACAACAGCGTAGCCGATTTCAGCTGTGGGAAGATTCTTGTAGCTCTCGATGGAAATCAAGGACATGAAGAAGGGCTGAAAGTCGCGGTCGGCCTGGCCCAGAGATGCGATATCCCTATTCATCTCGTCATGGTCGTCCCGACCCTTGGTACCATTTCGGGATCATGGACGGCAACGAGCCGGATCACGCCCGGCTCGACTTCGCGAATGCTCGAGATCGCGGTGGTCGAAGCGGCAGATTATCTCGAGAAACAGAGAGCAGAATTAGTGGCGAAGGGAATCGCGGTAACCGCGGATATTCTTCGCGGCGACCCGGCCACGAACATCACCGATGCCGCCCGTGAGGCCGAGGCCAGCATCATCATTCTTGGCACGCACGGCAAAATCGGTATGGATGCTTTCTGGTCCGGCAGTATCACGCCGAAAGTCTTCAAGCGCTGCCGCATACCTCTTCTTCTGGTCCCGGTCAGGGAATAGCTCTCACAACTGCGGGCTTGACCGGTGGACGGAAAAGCCTATATTCCCCTTATGCTTATAGCAATCGACATCGGCAACACTTCGATCGATATCGGCCTCTTCAAAGAGAAGACGCTTAAGGACCATGTCAAAATAGCCTCGCGTCGAGATATGACGGGCGACGAAGCGGGGCTGTTCATCACGGCATGGCTCCAGCGGATGAGCATCGAAAACGAATCGATCGAGTCAGTCATCATAAGTTCGGTCGTCCCTCCCCTGACACATAAATTCGAAACGACGGCTAAACGATATCTCGGCTGCATGCCGGTGATGGTGTCTCACAAGATTCAATTGCCGATCACGATCGACATCGACCAGCCTGAGCAAGCAGGCGCCGACCGAATTGCGAATGCCGTAAGTGGGTTCACCAAGTTTGGCGGACCGGTAATCGTGGTCGATTTCGGCACAGCGACGAATTTCGATATCGTGAATGACAAAGGCGTGTATATCGGTGGCGTGCTTCTCCCCGGCCCGGAAACTTCGATGACAGAGTTGGCGAAGCGGGCAGCCCGGCTTTTTGAAGTCAAGATCGAGCCGCCTAAGAAAGTGGTTGGACGATCGACCGCCGAAGCGCTCAAATCGGGCTTTTTCTACGGCACCGTCGGGCAAGTTGATTATTTGATCGACAAGATTCTCGAAGAGACCGGATTTACGGAATGCCGGATTGTGGCGACCGGCGGTCTTGCGGCCGGGATTGAGAAGCATTCACGGCATATCAGCTTTGTCGAACCGACCCTGACGCTGGAGGGGCTGCGGATAATCAGTGAGCTGAATTGATTACCGTTATTGAGGTACACTACCGCAGCCCGGGAGGTCGTTTGCCCCTTACAATCATGAAAAGTCTTTCCCTTTCCCGAATAGTCGGTTTATTCGCAACCGTTTCTCTATTACTCGTGTCTTAAGGTTAGCATGAAGAATAGGAACCTGTTCTACAGTCTGCTTGAGCCGGTTCACCCGAAAGCCGAGGCCTTTTGCCGAAAGCTGGCCGGTAACCGCGAGGATGGCGACGACCTCTACCAGGAAGGTCTGCTGAAAGCGTTGATGAGTTTCGAGTCTCTGCGAGACCATTCCGCCTTCAAAAGCTGGCTCTACCGAATACTGGTCAACTGCCATAAGAATCGAGCTCGAACCTCGTGGTGGAAGCGAAGGGTGTCCCTGACGGCTGAGATGGTCGAGTCCGGACCGAGCCATGACCCTGGCGGTCTTTACTCAGCCCGAAGACGGCTCAAACTGGCTCTTGCGGTACTCAAACCGGAGGATCGGGCGATGGTTGTCCTGAGCGAACTTGAAGACTGGTCGATAAGCGAATTGGCACAGCTCTTCGACAAACCGCAGGGGACGATCAAAGCGCGGCTCCACCGGGCGAAAAAGAAGATGCTCGAGCGGCTGAGCAAAACAGTCGACGAGCAGGACCTTAAAGAATCAACAGGAGACCGAATATGCATTGCCGTGAAGCGAAACACCGACTAAGCCGGATCGACCGTCCCGATCGCGACGACGATCTGCAGGCGCATCTCCGCGAGTGCCCGGCCTGTGCGGAGCTCGCCCGAACGGAGCGGCTGCTGGCGCAAACGATGGCCGAGTGCCGTACGTTTGACGAGGCGGCCACCGATTTTGCGGTCGTCAGAGCGAGACTGCAGGCATATCCGGACCGCTCCTCCGAGAAGGAAGACACGCTCATGTCGAAAATACAATCCCGCGTCATTTCACATCCGAAAGTCTCTGTGGGACTTTCCCTCGCCGTTATCGCCTTTCTGTTCGTGATGCTCGTACCGTTCAGATACAGCAAGACGGTCGGCTACGAAATCACCTTCGCCAATCTCAGCAGCGGTACAACCGTGCCGACGCCGAAGATCGTCGATGCGCTCCAGAAGCTGGGTTATCAGGATGTATCGGTGAATTTCAACAGCACTCAAAACGGAGTGCAATACTCCGTTACGAATCTTCCGAATCAGCAGGCGATCCAGGATGCAACCTTTC
The DNA here is from genome assembly GCA_964520865.1 of uncultured Ignavibacteriales bacterium. Lineage (GTDB taxonomy): Bacteria > Zixibacteria > MSB-5A5 > GN15 > FEB-12 > CAVQCT01. The sequence goes on from CAZFOY010000031.1 coordinate 20,309, forward strand.
TGTTCAATTTGTTGAGCGGACAGCAGGCCAAGCCTGAAATCACCCCGATCAGGAAGGACGTCTCCGGAACGCTCTATGCCCAGGCGAAAGAGAACCTGTTCGAAACAACCATCGAGATCAATATCGACGGTAAGTCCGATGCCGAGCTTGCGGCGGAAATCGTCGGACGGCTCAAGGCGGCCGGCTGGGACGATGTACAAGTCCAGACGACGACCAATGAGGACGGCTCCAAGCAGTTCCAGATAGAAATGAAATCGAATCAGTAGATCCTAAGACTCCGGTTCGAAATCAACAGAAAGCGTCGTTCCGTCATACACGGAACGACGCTGATTGTTTGCAGAGGGTTTGTCGATCAGAGTGAATAGTACTTGCCGAAATCGAAATTGAAGTCTTTCGGCGTATACTCCCCCTTTTCCTTGTTCAGGATATAGTCCTTCGAATAATCTCCGGCCGCGATTTTAGACGCCATCTTGACGAACCTGTCGATCTCCTCTTTGGTATTGTAGATACCGAATGACATCCGAATCGTGCCGGGGATGCTGGATCGGTCGCGTGCAAGGATCTGGTTCTCGAGCGTCCGCGAAGCTTCGCTGGAGACGTTCAGCAGACACTTCACGTACGTATGAGCGCAGAAACAGCCGGATCTCACACCGATAGCTCCTTCGTAGCTCAGCACGGCAGCCGCCAGTGCATGCGGCACATTGCCGATATTCAGGGAAATGACGCCGAGCCGATGAAGTGCGTTGGCCGGATCGGTATCGCCGTATAACGTCACTCCGGGAATCTTCTTCAGCTCGGTCAGCGCATAAGCGGTCAATTCAGCCTCGTGGTTGATGATCGCATCCCAGCCAACCTGCTGAAACATCCGAATCGCCTTCGCCAGCGCCACCACACCGACAATGTCGGGCGTCCCGGCTTCCTCCTTTTCGGGCAACTCGGTCCAGTACGCTTCTTCGAGCGTGACGATATCAACAACCCCACCACCAACCGTCTCAGGATCGCCCTGCTCGAAAATCGGACGCTCGGCGATCAGGACACCAACACCGAACGGTGCATACATCTTGTGCGCCGAAAAAACAAGGAAGTCGATCTTATGTTCAGGATCGTTTGGTTTCAGATTTATCGGCCGATGCGGCACTAATTGGGCGGCATCAATCATGATCCGGGCACCGGCTTTGTGGGTCTCACGAGCGAAGTAGTCGATGTCGTTTACATAACCGGTTACGTTGGATGCACCGGTAATCGCCACCAGCTTCACCTTGGGGCCGAACTGCTTGAGTTTGGCCTGAAAATCTTCTTTGGAGATGGTGCCATCGGGATTGAGCCCGATATGTTCGACGAATCCGACCCGCCGCCAGGGAAGCTCGTTAGAATGGTGTTCCATGAGGGTCGTAAGGATGACATCGTTCTTGCGAAACGGAAACCGGTTGGCCAGTTTATTGATTGCTTCGGTGGAATTCTTGGTAAAGATAACCACCTGCTTGTTCAGGTCGGCGCCAACGAAGTCGGCCACAATATCACGAGACTGCTCGAACGCCCAGCTCGACAAGAGCGATTTGAATCCGGTACCGCGGTGTACATTGGAGTACCAGCGAAGAAACGAAGTAACCTCGGACGCTATATGCGAGAACGTAGGTGTCGATGCGGCGTTATCGAAATTGATGTAGGGCATCGGACCGTGGAGAGTCGGCACCGTGGTGTCGGAGCCGATCAGGAGACCCGGAAGATCGGAGATGGATAATTTTTTTGATGTGCCCGGTGCTGCTACGGAAGTCATAGACATAACTCAACCTCAACGAGTGAATTGGTTTAACGCTATGAATATAGGGAAGTCGCGGGAGAAAACAAACGGTTTATCGGTCAGTGGATACTGTCGAGGAAAGTCAGATATTTTTCAGCCCACTGTTCGCGGCAATGGTTTTGTCTGGCATGTTCATGATACCGGCGGCCGAGATGATCACCGTCGATTCTACCGTGCCGAAGGTCAAGGATCAGTTCGCTCAGCCTGTTCGGATCATCGGTCGCAAAAGACAGAGCTCCTCCCGCCTTTTCAAGTTCCCTCACCGCTTCACCATCGGCCGACCCGAATATTATCGGCTTTCCGGAAGCCATGTACTCGAACAGCTTGCAGGGGAAGGTTCCTTTGGTCACCGGAACTTCTTTCAGGCTTTCCACCAGAACATCGCTCGCCTTGAGGAAATACGGAATCGTCTCGAGGGGCTGCAGACCGAAGAACCCGACATTTTTCAAACCGTAATCCCGCACCATACCTTCGAGCACCTCGCGCTTCTGGCCGTCACCGATAAACGCAAAGTAGATCTCCGGCTGATCGGTCAACTGTCGTGCCGCCTCGATCACCGTCTCCAGCGAATGCGCCCATCCAAGCGTCCCGGCATAGAGCACGAGAAACTTTTCTTCGAGACCGAACTTCTTGCGAATTCCGTTCGAGTGTGCATCGATGAACTCTCTGCCTACACCCGACTTGACCGTTGCGATTTTGGTTCTCGGAATCCCAATCGCGGCAAGATAGTCCGTGATACCGTCGGTAACGGAGACGATCCTGTCTGCCTTGCGGTAAAGGTAATGCATCAGCTTCTTCAATGACCGGGTGAAAAGAGAACGGTTCAGGTTGCCGAAGTCTTCGCTGGATTCCGGCTGTAGATCACGTATTTCCAGCACAAGTTTGCATTTGCGGAGCTTGCTCAGAAGCCAACCGATTACAGGGGTAGTGACCGGCGGCGAAGACGCCACGACCATATCGAAATCTTCTTTTACCCGGTAGGAGTTGATCAGCGAAGTAACCAGGAAGGTAATGAATCCGATCATTCGTTTTTTGGGCTGGCTGTTCGACGCCGGCAGGACCCAGCTTCGATAAATCCGGACGCCTTCGATTTCCTCGTAGTAGAACATCCGGCCACGATACTTTTCCGGGACGATACCGTCGGGATAGTTGGGCATCGCTGTCAGGACGGTTACCTTGTGTCCGTTTTGGACAAAATAACGGGCAAATTCAAACAGCCGCCTGACGGCCCCCCGTTCCGGCGGGAAATGTTGGGTAACGATAAGTATTTTCATTCGTTAAAATTCGGTCAACCTAATTCAGCTTATGATATACTACTATAATTATTTTATCAAGGCGGATTTTCGGTTTTTTAGGAATAGAGCTTGACGTCATCTTAAGTAGTTATTATTTTCACAAGGCGTGAAACAAGACAGTTTCTACAATGTATAAGGTATAACAAATAACATCTGAGAGGTATTACAATGCGTAAAGTGACCTTCGTCGCCATGTTATTTTTAGCCTTACTTGCCTTTACCGCGCTTATGGTTACCGCACAAGAGGCAGCCAAGGAAACAGGCAAGAAAGAGGCCCCGGCCCACCAGTATGTTGGTCCGGAAAAGTGCAAGATGTGCCACAAGGCGGAATACACCGCCTGGGAAAAGACTCCTCATGCCAAAGCATGGGAAGCTCTGAAAGCGGATGAACAGAAGAAGGCGGAATGCTCCGGCTGTCATGAAACCGGCAAGCTCGAAGACGGCACCATGATAACTGGTGTGGCTTGCGAAGCCTGTCACGGCCCGGGTTCCGACTACAAGTCCTTCAAGATCATGAACAAGAAGAAATTCAAAGACGATCCTGAAGCTGCTCTGAAGGCTGCCAAGGAAGCCGGTCTGATCATCCCGACCGCTGACGACTGCATGAGATGCCACAAGAAGGAAGGCAACCCGAACTTCAAGCCGTTCGATTTCGAAAAGATGAAAGGCATGGTTCACCCGGTTGCTGCCGAAAAGTAGACATTCGATAAAGTGATCATGAAAAAAGCGGCCCTGCGGGCCGCTTTTTTTTGTGCGTGGTTCAGAAGGTTGTCAGGTCTCTTTCGAAGGACCGTCGCGGCCGGAGAGCGAGAAGGTCCGGACCGATACCCATTTCTCATTCACCAACGGTGTCACCAGATCGATAGAGCCGGCCTGGAATTTCTCGTTCGGCAGATACGATACGATCTTCTCCTTGACGATCATCACGCGATGGTCCGAGATTTCACGAGCCACCGTAACGTGCGGTTCATAGATCTTATGCGGTATCGGCACTCCCAGGCACGCGTAAAGTCGATAGTACAACTCGCAGAGCTCGTTGTTCTTCTTGATTTTCCAAAATATGATCGGCGATTTCGGGTAGAAATCTCCTATGCTGTCAAGCTCGATATGAATTGCCGGCTGTTTCTGGATCTCCGCTCCGACTGTCGAGGCAATCTCTTCGATCGGGGTCATCGTCTCGAATGGAAAGACGATTGTAATGTGCGACGAGACCAGGTTGTAGATCGGATCGAACCGTGCACGCAACGGCGCGATCACCGCATCAAGCGGCTGCGGCAGGAAGATGATCATGGCGTATTGCTGATGGCGTCGTTCGCGGATGGTATCGAGAGGATGAGGGTTGTCCATAGTCTGAAATCTGTACGAGTGGGGCTGCTTATCGATAAAATACTATTTCAATTCTCCGGTTTTTGGCCCTTCCTTCCGCCGTATCATTGGATGCCACGAAATTGGTTTCGCCCCGTCCAAACACCTTTATCCGTTCGTCGGCAATTCCAAGTGCTACGAGATAGTCACGGACCCGACGGGCTCGCTTCTCTGAAAGCGCCTGGTTGGCCGCGTCGGTTCCAATATTGTCTGAATATCCGTTGATTTCAAGCTTTATTTCCGGTACGACATTCAAAACCCGGGCGAGATCCTTCAACCGGTCACGGTTGCGGGGATCTATCTCGAACGATCCCGGGGCATAATCGATATTGAGCACCATCGGGGCCGCAAACATGGACAGATCGATACATCCGTATTTGTCGACCGGCACGCCGTAGAGGGTGTTGGGGCAGTCATCCAGACCGTCGGGGACGCCGTCCTTGTCGGAATCGACCGGACAACCGGTGCTGTCAACCCGGGCGCCGATCTGGTTATTCGGACAGGCGTCAAGATAATCGGGGATACCGTCGAAATCGGAATCGACCGGACAGCCGTGAATGTCAACGTGACCTGCTGCCCGGCGATCGGTGCCGGGGCAATCGTCGAACGCATCGTTGACCCCATCGCCGTCAGCATCGACCGAGCAGCCATTCTTGTCTACTGCCATTCCAGGCGGAGTCTCCGGACATTTGTCCATGTCATCGGCGACACCATCACCGTCCGAATCGATAATATCCGATCTCACCGGCTCTCGATTGGCGATGGCCGGCGATGTCCAGTTGGTGGTCGACCGCCATGAGGATTCGCGAGGGGCCCCCCCGAAGAAGAAACTCAGACCTATCGATGGCCCGACCTGCCAGCGGTTACGTGACGACCTGACGTCGGAAGCGAAATCGGCTCCCCAGTTGGTCAAGTAATCAGCCTGTACGGCGAGCTGTAGAGCCCACTTGGGGGCAAGAGTCACGTTGAAGCCCCCTCTGGCGCCTACGAATATCTCTGATGCGGAGTAATCAACCGTTTCGTCGTGCGGGCCGAGTACGTTAATCGCCGTATCGGCCGCGGGATCGACGATACTCCAGAGCATCAGCCCTCCGCCGAAACCGAACACCAAGTTCACATGGTGGTCAGGGTGAAAGAGAAGGCGATCGAACCGGAGCCCGAGGCGGGTTGCCTTCCAGCGCCGGGTTGCGGCATTCTTGTCAGCGCCGAGCTGGAAGCTGGAGGAAGCGCCGGGATCGTTGTAGTTTCTTAAGACAGTAGCGCTGAGATCGAGCGTCCATCGGTCGCTGAGGCGATAGCCGAAACTCCCGCCGAAGTTCTTCTGTAGAGTGTACTTGGCGGAGTCGCCGCCGGTCAAGGTAGAAAGGCCAAACAGACCGCCCAATGAATAGGAGTAATCGGTGGCGCGAGCCGAAAGGGCCGTCAGAAGGACAAGTACGGGGATAATGAACGGGATTCGCTTCATCATCTCTTAATCATATAGTTTTTTGAGCGATACGCCAGTGTAATAGTGGGACAGAATCTTCTCGAACGTCCAGCCCTTGCGCGACAGGCCGATTGCCCCGCACTGGCACATCCCCACCCCGTGACCGTAACCGGAACCGTCGAAAGTAATCGAAGTAACGTACCCTGAGCCGTCGTGATCGATAGTTACATCGAATCTGTCAGACGGAAGAATCAGATCGGGATTCGAGGTTCTTCCTACCACCCATCGTATTCTGTCCCGATGAAATTCGTAAACGTCGTTGTCTGTTTTGACCGCAAGAGTGACGACCCGCCCGCCGGGCGTACGGTCATGAATGGTGACATCGCGGATGTGGCCGATCCGAAGGTCTCTGCCGCGGTCGCTGGCAAGATATTGTTCTATTCGCCCGCGAAGCTGCGCTTCGGTGAAATACTCCTTCCAACGGTAGTACTTGGACCACGAACAAGCATCACCGTCCGAGACCGCTTTCAGATAAGGAACTTCCTTTCTGTCCCAGACGGAATTGACGTCATCGGTCATACCCCCGCAGGTAGAGTGATAATATGCGTTGATAAACGCATCGTTGTACATGATGACCCAGCCGGCGGTCTGATCGATTGCCTTGTCAACGAGCTTATCTTCGACCGACACCCCTTCGTATACCTGATCGACAATACTTGATTTCATATCGTACGGCTGGCGTCCGTACTGCTGAAGGTGGGCCATAGCATAGGTGCGAGCGGCCACCGCCTGCGCTTTGACCGCTTCGATCTCATCTTCGGTCCTTTTGCCTATCTCCGGTGGCACAACGCCGCGCAGGTAGTCTTCCATATACACGATATTTATGAGTTCGACATTTCCGCCATTGGGAAGGACTTTCAGAATCCCCCGATACCGCTTGTTGTCCAGTCTGAGGCGGTTTTTGTTTCCGCGCGGTATGATATTAACTTCGTCAAGATGTCCCTGGATTACGGCGCCGTGGCTGTTCAGGACGGTCAATCCTCCCTCATCCCGCCGCACCGTCACATTCTGCGAGGAGTAATACACCGATTGCTTTCCCGCGGAAAGGCACTCTATGGCATAAGATTCATCAGCACTGGCGGTGATTCGGTCGGTATTATCTTCGAGGAGAACCCGGACGAACGGAATTCTGATAACCGAAGCGACCTTCTCTTCCCGGAGAGAGGGCACGGTTGCACAGCTCCATACCAGCACCATAAGGCAAAGTCCGGTGCCGATTCGTGCGGCGTATCGAATGAACTTACTCAAGCTGACTTCCCTGTCATCTTGTTTTTGCCGACGAGCGGTGCCTGGGTGATCCGGCCAAGAATGGGCCGAACCGCACCGTCGGCAGATATACTCATTGGACGCCCGCAAAGACACGCCTCGCCGAGAACGGCGTACGAGGCAGCTTCGACATAATCGCCGGAAATACCGAGATCATCGATCCGACAGACGTGTACTTCGGGCAGGCGTTTCTGCAGTCGCTTTACGAGAAAGATGTTATCTCTGCCTCCTCCGGTCAAATATATTTTTGACAACCGGGAGTCATTACGCAACACTGGTGCTATTTTCTGAGCTATAGACCGCACGGTAAGTTCAACCGCGGTTGCCAGCAGGTCCTCGTTCTTGAGACGGAACTTCGTGCCGAACGAGATCATGCGTTTCGCCATCGACTCACCGAAGACTTCCTTGCCCGTAGATTTCGAACGACCTTTGTAGTACGGATCGGAGAAGAGCAGACTCAGCAGTCTTTCCGAACAGGTTCCTGTCGATGCTCGATACCCATTGCGGTCGAATTTCTTGCCGAACAATTCCTGAGTGAGAAGATCCGAAAGGCTGTTGCCGGGTCCACAGTCGGCCGCTAAAGTCGTGCTCCGGCTTCGTCGAGCGGAAAAATAGAAATAGTTCGCAATCCCACCGATATTGACTATCAGGCGCGGCTCGGCCCTGTCTGCTAATAGTGCTTTGACCGCTTCCGTAGTTATCGGCGCTCCTTCGTTTCCCACCGCGATGTCAGCCTGTCTGAAATCGCTTACCACCATGCAGCCTGACGCGGTGGCGATAGGCTCAGGGGATCCGAGCTGAAGTGTCCCCCGCACGCGCCGGCCCAAATGACGGATTGGTGTCGGCAAATGACGCACCGTCTGGCCGTGCGATGCGATCAAAGCGACGTTCACGCCCTGCGACGACAGATCATCCACGAACTTCCCTGCTTCCTTGCCGAAGAATTTCCCGAGCAGATTGTCAAGGTAGACCAGTTCGTTCAAGGATACTTCTGACGCATGCATTGCTTTGAGCACCTCATTGCGAAGCGCAGAAGGGTAGTTTTTCTTTCTACCCGCCAGAAACTTAATCGAAGCTCTGCCGCCTTTGCGATCGAATTTGACGGCGGCCAAATCCAATCCATCGGCCGATGTTCCTGAGTTGAGTCCTATCACAACTATCGTTCGTTTCTGTAATACCCTGTTTAGCGACATGATATCATTTTATCATAGCAGTACCGACTTGCCAAGCTTGAACTTGAGTCCGGCGATGCGAAGCAGCGATGCACTCACCTGATCACGATCGATTTCCCCTCGGGAGTAAGCATCGCGGAACGAGTCATACGCCTCCATCACTCTCTGGAGATCCTGGCCGAACAGTAACAAATCATGTCCGGCACTGAAGGCCGCGACGGCGCGCTCCCCGTAATCACCGAGCGATTCGGCTCCTTCCATCAGGAGATCGTCGGTAATCACCGGACCGTCGAACCCGAGCGACTTACGAATCATCGATGACACAATCTTCGACGAACCGGTTGTGATCACATCGTCGATATTCGGCAACCGCATATGAGTGGTCATAATCAGATCGGCCCCGCTCTCCACACCGGCCGCAAAACTGATTCGCTCGCGTTGTTCCCAGACCAGACGATCGTATTCCGCTTGGGCAGTTGCCTTGTGCGGATCGATTGCCGTGTCCCCGAGCCCGGGAAAATGCTTCAGGCAGGTGAGCAGACCGGATCGCCGGGAAACCTCGACCGACGCGCGCACGAATTCGGCCACATTTTCCGGAATATCGCCAAAACATCGGCCTTCAAGGCACTTGTTTTCGCGGTTCAGGAAGAGATCGCAGACCGGTGCAAGGTTGAGATTCACGCCGAGCGATTCAAGAAAGACGGCGGAACGCGAATAGTCTTCACGGTACTTTTCGATCCCGAGTTCGGTCGCATACTCGGAAGCGGCGTGGAACTCGGCCGGAGCGCCGAGTATTCGACACACCCTCCCCCCTTCCTGATCGACCGCGATAAAGGCGGACTTCCCCCTGACACTGTTTCGAATCCGTTCGATATTGTATCTGGTGACTTCATGGGTGGGGCAGTTGTCCCGAAACAGGATTACCCCGCCGATGTTTTCCTCGCTGATGAAGTTCAAGAATGTCGTGGACGGTTCGGCACCAGGGAAACCGACGATAAACAACTGTCCGAGTCGTTTCGAGAGATCCGGCATCATTGCCTCCCCGCACAATGGCGCTTATGATTCGTCGTCAAATTACACATACAAGGTTCCTCCCCTCTCCTTTTGCCCGATAGAGAGCCTGGTCGGTGATCGAAACCAGTTCTTCCTGAGAACGACCGTTCTCCGGATATGAGCTGACTCCGACCGACACCGTGATCTTGACTTTTCCCAGCTTGCGGGTGTCGAAGATCTCTTTTTCCACCTGCTCCCTTATACGTTCTCCGATGATGCGTGCTTCTCGTTGTGGCGTTTGCGGGAGAATAATAGAGAATTCCTCTCCGCCGTATCGGGCAAATATATCAACGTCTCTTATACACTGTTTTATGATGGCGGACAGCCGCTTGAGGATCAGGTTACCGACTTCGTGACCGTACGAGTCATTCAGTTTCTTGAACCAGTCGATATCGACCATGATCAGAGAGAGCGGCAGATCATAGCGGCTGGCCCTGCGTTTCTCCTCCTGCAACTTGCGAACAAAGTAGCGATAATTATACGTTTCTGTCAATTCATCGATAATCGTCAGTTCTTCCGTCCGTTTGTGAAGTTCGGCGTTTTCGAGCGCCAGCGAGGCGGAGCGCGCCACCAGCGAGAGCATCTGCTGATCTTTTTCACGGAAGAAATCCGGTTCGTTCGATTCGGCCAGCAACAGACCGTTCACCGTTCCGTGCGCAACCGTGGGCACCAGGATCCCCGAACGGGACAGCTCGCTGAGCGGAACGTAGTCATCCCGCTTGAGCATATCGCGAACGGTGATGGATTCGCCCGCCTTCACGATCCGGTCAATTAAACTGAATTTCGATTGGTCGATCGCTTTCGGATGGAAGGTAGACTGTCCGTTCTCGCAGCGGGCACGGTAGAACGGGTGCCCCTGACGATCCAGGGCTATGAGCGCGTACGAGCGGTATTGAAGCAGGGATCCCAATATTCGCATCACCTCTTTCACGACACCGTCGGTGTCAAGAATAGACGCGAGAATCCTCGTGTTTTCGTAAATCATCTCGAGATGGGCCTGAGATTTTTCAAGCTCGGCCGTCCGCATGTTCAGCGTGTTGAACAGCTTGAGCAATCGTCCCTCGGACCGTCGCATGTAATCCGATGCGTACAGAATTGCCAGATAGAATATCCAGATGAACCCGGTGTGCAAGGCGACGCCGAACAGGCTGTCGAAGGTGAATCCGGTATAGGCTGTGAAGAGATAGCCGATCGTCACCAGAATGCATGCGCTCAGGGAGAACCAGAACGTCAGTACGTAAGTCGCTACCGAGACCGTGATGAAAAAGAGCGGATAGAAAGCCGAGTTCGCACCACCGGTGAGAAGCACGAGCAACGGGACAAGCAATACGTCGTACATGATCGCAGACAAATAGGCCAGTTTGATATCGAACTTCCCGCGAACGGCCACGAGGAAGAGAATCAAATGAAGGGCGTACGTCCCGACGGCTACATTCAGCAAGAGGGCATCATCGCTGGTCTTTTCACTGAAATAGACATACCAGACAATGCTGCAAAGCGTCATGAACCTGGTAAGGAGGTAGATGACATCCAGTTGGGGCAGAAGCGTTTTATGTCTGTCCAGAAATAACTTCATAAAAGGGCATCGCAATGTATAGCCAGTATATCGGCCGATACGGTGGTTTATTTATTGGAGGAAAAGAATTTAGGCCGGAATTGATTCACCCGGGCTGTCGGCCGGCTGGACCAGCTTTTTGATCGAGAGCCGGATCACCCCTACCGAGAGAATCAGCAGAAGAATATCGATTGCGGCCAGAAGCAGATTGTAGTGCGGAATGTAGTCCGTAAACAGCTTGTAACTCAATGCAGCAATTGTTGTTACTATCATGATTACGGCCGGGATGATCGTAAACCAGGTAGCGCGTTTTCTCGTGTGAAGCCATACCGTCACCGCTATGAGCGTGAGAGCAGCCAAAAGTTGGTTGGTTGAGCCGAATAACGGCCAGATATGCTTGTAGGAGTTTGTCCATGCGATCACCAGCATCAGAACTACAGCCAGTCCTGAGTTAAACCAAAATTTTCTCATGTAGGCGGGCGGATTGGCAAACAGGGTTTTCCATAGCTCCTCGAAGAGATAACGATTGAGTCGAACAGCCGAATCGAGAGTGGTGATGATGAACCCTTCTACTATGAGAATACCGATCACCGTGCCGAAAGCCATCGATATTCCGATTGTCCGATACAGCAGATGGCCCATCGACAGCGCAAACGCCAGAATCGGATTGCCTGCCCCAACATCGGGCCAGGTAATGGTCATGTATTCTTTGAACGTGAGCGAAGAACCTATCGCGATCAGGACCAGTACGGCGAGCACGCCCTCGAGCAGCATCCCCCCGAACCCGACCGCCCGTGCCTGAGTCTCTTTGGCCAGCTGCTTGGAAGATGTCCCCCCTGCAACCAGCGCGTGAAATCCGGAGATTGCGCCGCAGGAAATGGTAATCAGCAGGAACGGCCAGACCGGTCCCATCTTGGCGGCCCCGACCGCCACGTTGCTGACAGGAGCAGAGACAGTCACTCCCTGAAAACCGGCTACTACCACCCCCGCCGTCATCGCCGCCATACCGAGATAGAGGATCTGCACGTTGACAAAATCGCGCGGCTGCAGAATCAGCCAGACCGGAGCCTCGCAGGCAAAGAAAGTGTACACCGCGATCACGATCATCCACATCGAAGGTGCCAGGGTCAAGGGATGATTGAATCCAATGTATATCGAGAACAGACAGATGACGAACGCCAGAAGAAACGCCAGCCAGGTCTTGATCTGCTTCTTGGTCACGAGAAATCCAAGCAGCGGGGCCAGCATGGTGATGACGATGACCGAAGTCGAAGCTATACCGCCCACGATTCCCATCATCTGACCGTCGACCGTCGTCGTGCGCAGGAGCGTCTCGCCCTGGGCAAGTCCCAGCTTGTCGAGCGGATACAACGAAGTGAGCGAGACTGCCGTGAAAGAAAGAAAGGCTGAAGTCACGAGGACGATCAGCACGATCGTAAACATGATGAACATAATAAACCCCGACCGGCCGAGTGACTTGCGCGCAATCTCAGCCATCGAATTCCCCTTTTCCCGGATCGATGCAAACAGGGCGGTGAAATCATGAACGGCGCCGAAGAAGATCGCACCGATCACTACCCAGAGCCAGGCAGGACCGACGCCGTAGAGAATACCGAGAGTTGGTCCGACAATCGGACCGGCCCCTGCGATGGTGGCGTAGTGATGAGCGAAAAGTACCGAGGGACGAGTGGGAACGTAATCCTTACCGTCGTTGAACTGCTCAGCCGGAGTGGGGCGATCTTTGCTCTCGCCGATTACCCGGGCGATATAGCGGCTGTAAAAACGGTAGGCCAACCCGAAGAGCGCTACCGCCAGTAGGAAATAAACCAGGACGTTCACGTTGTGCGCTCACTGTTTGTGATAGGCAATTCAGTCTCTATTTTCTAAGAAACAAGACATTCTTAGTTTATACAAGGACTTTTGATCAGCGTATTCGCCCGGAAGAATCAGCAACATCTCCTGAAGATAATACGACCCGAATCGCCGGAAGCGGGAGGCCGGAGTTTTCGCTCGCCTTATCGGCAAATGGAAAAGGAAGTGGTACGCCGCCGCGCGGCCTCACAAATCGACCTATAACCGGTTATGAATCAGACAGATAACTTCTTAGCGCTGCGGACGGTTCGATTGTTTCATTTGCGTCGACTTGTTGATTTCCCTATATATGTCAGTAACCGTCGGCCCGGCCGGCCGTACCATTAAGTGTGAGCCATAGAGGACAACATCAATGTCAAGAATAAGAGCGTCACTGTTTCTCGGTCTTTGTTTGTTGCTTGGTCTGTTTTATGCAACCGCGACAGTCGGCGCTATGGACTTTGAAGAAGGGGATCAGGTTCACATAACCAATCTCCATCGCATACCGGACGACCTGTACATCTGGGCATCCACGGTCACGATGGACGGCATCGTCGAGGGGGATCTTTGTGTCGGCGCTTACGAAGTAAACACCAACGGCCAGGTGAAAGCGTCGGCCAATATCTTCGCTAACGAATTTCGCCACACCGGCAAGATCGACGGTACACTACGGTGTTTCGCCAACAGCGCAACTATCGACGGTTATGTCGGCAGATCCGTCCTTATGTTCGGCAATCAGATTCATATCGGGGACAAGGCGGTGATCGAACGCGAAGTCCGCATACAGGGGAACAATGTCATTTTCGATGGTACGGCGAAGGACAATGTCTGGATCAAAGCGAAAAATATTTCTCTGTCGGGGATTATCGGCGGCGATGTCCATCTCGAAGGAGAAAAGATTCATATAATTGCTCCGGCGACTATCAAAGGGAATCTGACCTACGTCTCGAAGAATGAAGCAAGCATAGGCCTGGATTCCGGCGTGACGGTGGTCGGAAAAACCAGTTGGGAACTGCCGGAAGAAAAGAAGCCGGAAGAGACGACCGGGAACGCTTACACGTCGGTGATACTGAAATTCTCGAAACTGCTTGCCGCCTTCCTGTTCGGCATCATACTAATGGCCTTTTCCAGGCAGTACATGGTCGAAGCTACCAACCAGCTCAAGAATCGATTTTCCGTGGCGGCTGCAACCGGCCTGCTCGCACTGGTGATATTCATACTCTGCGTGGTCGTGCTTATTATCGCATCGATCCTCATTCTTGTCGGCGTAGCTCTTCTGTCCGGACATCTCATGCTCCTCGGGGCGCTGGCGGTTGCCGTTTCAATAGTTATGATCCCTATCACGAGCGTTGCGACCGTCTGCGGAGGCGTGATTTTCTATACCGGCAAGATTGTCTTTGCCCTGCTGACCGGCTATTTCGTCGTCCGGGCGATGAAGAAGGATACGCACTTCGTTACCCGATGGCAGTTACTTCTCGGGCTTGTCATTCTCACGATTGCGTTCTGGCTCCCCTACGTGGGTATACTGCTTTATGTGGTGATAAGTTTGATTGGCGCCGGGGGTATCATCCTGGGAATCAAACACTGCCGTATCCAGCTGTCTCAATCTCAGGATGTAGGGCTTGCCCCGCCTCCCGCGCCGTCCGGTCCGATACAGGAAGACGCTTAGAAACCGCCTGAGGTTCCGCGGCCGCGCGGATCCGACGCTCCCGCCATCAGGCCATCTCCACCAAATACGACTATCTGGAGGTCCGAATACGGATCCCTGTCCTCGACGGTGTAACCGTAACGGATCAGAGCCTGCCTGACATTGATATCGTATCCGCCTTTTTCAAGGTAAAGTACATCGGGAATCCATTGATCGTGGAACCTCGGCAGCGCCACGGTCGCCTCCGGGCTCAGGTCAAACCGCGTGTAATCGATAATCGCTTCCGCGACTGTCGTGATGATTTTTGACCCGCCTGGGGAACCGACCGCCATGAACGGCTTTCCTCTACGAAGTATGAGCGTAGGAGACATCGAAGACAACATCCGCTTTCCCGGCTCGACTTTGTTGGCGTCACCGCCTATCAGACCATAGGTGTTCGGGACGCCCGGCTTGACGGAGAAGTCATCCATTTCATTATTCAGGAGGAATCCGCTTCCGGAGGCGGTCAGCTTGGAACCAAACGACGTATTCAACGTGTACGTCAGCGAAACCACATTGCCGGTACTGTCACAAACAGAGAAATGGGTTGTCTGATCCGACTCGGCTCCCGGGACCCCCGTGAGCAGTCCGGGACGAATCTGGTCGGCCGGCAAGGCATGATGCATATCGATCATATCCCGTCGACGGGCCAGGTACGAAGAATCCAGAAGCGCCTTGACCGGAACCTGATAAAACGCCGGATCACCGAGATACTCCGATCGGTCGGCATAGGCGAACCGAGAGGCCTCACAGAACAGGTGAATGTAGCCGGCTGATTTGGGGGAATAGCCGGAAAAGTCAAACGGTTCGAGTATCTTGAGAATCTGGGCAATCGCGATCCCCCCGGAACTCGGCGGTGGCGGTGCGTATATATCGAGACTGTCGAACCTGAAATGAATCGGCTCACGCCAGACCGGCGTGTAAGCGGCCAGGTCCTCTTTGGTGATCAGCCCGCCGTATTCGGACATCGTGCTCACGATGCTATCGGCAATCTGACCGTTGTAGAAACCGTCGGTCCCGCCGGCAGCAATAATATACAGGGTGCGAGAGAGATCACTCTGGACAAACCGATCACCCGCTCTCGGTGTCTCGCCCGAAGGAACAAAGATCGTTTCGGTTGCGGGATAGAGGCTGAGCTGCTGCTTGTGTTCTGCGAAAGAAGCCGCGAGTCCCGAATCTACGACAAATCCGGTGTCGGCCAGAGCGGCCGCAATGCCAACCAAATTTTCCCAGGGGATCGTTCCGTAGCGCTCCCACAACTCGTGCAGTCCGGCCACTGTGCCCGGGACTCCCGAAGCCTTTGCTCCGACTGTCGATAAGCCTTCGACAACGGCGCTGTCCGGCCCCAGAAACATCGTCTCCGTAGCCGCCATCGGCGCTGTTTCGCGGAAGTCAAGAACCCTGACCGCCCCGGTCTTTCCATCACGAATCGTGGCGAACCCGCCTCCCCCGATATTGCCCGCCTCCGGATGTACGACCGCCAGGGCGAATCCAACCGCTACGGCAACATCGAACGCGTTCCCTCCTTCGGCAAACACCTTCATACCGACATTGGTCGCTATCGGCGCCGCAGTCGCCAGGGCCCCCTTGCTGTAATAGGTCGTTACACTGATCCCGGAGCAGCCGGTCAGGCACCAGACAGCAGATAACGCGGCGATAATGACGAAGAGCCATTTCCACCGGCGAATGAATCGCAAACTCAGCATGGGATCGATACCACGATCACTTCTTTTCGATCAGAAAGACCATTCCGTCCGGATATTGAATACTCAGCGGGATACCGTCCTGAAGATCCTTGGCCTTAAGCTTCAGCGGCGGATCTTCTTCGCTGTCGAAGATATTCGTGAGTTTGACGGTAGGAGACTTGAACCCGGCCGCTTTCAAATCGACCTTGACGATGATCTCTTTCTTCGGAGACTCGAAGCCGTCCGACAGCTCTCCCGGCGGCGGCGCCACGACCATCAGCAGGCCCTTCTTCTCGGAAAGATGCAGCGCGATGTCGACCGATGGATCGCTGCAGTAGAGATATGAGTTGAAGTGCTCTTCGGCCAGGATTGACTCGATGAAGGCCAGCTTCTGGTGATTGCCTCCCGAGGCCAGATCGAACGTGAACAGGTAGAAATTCCCTTTGAACCTCGAAGAACAGACCCCGGTGATCTTGGCATCGCTCTTGGTAATCTTCCGAACCTTGGAGTCATCGGTAGTGCGAATCGACGCATACATATAGCTCGCAAAAGACCCGCTCTTGTGCGAAATCGTACCGATTCGATAATCGGCGGTCGTCTTGATGCGGAAATGATTCGCCAGGACCTGACAGTCCTTGAAATTCTCATCGCACTTGGGCATGAGACCGCACATGATAACCGTCACGCCTGACTTGACCAGCTCGACAATGGCCTCTTGATCACTCTCCGGCATAAGTTCGGTCGACGGGACAAACACGAGCTTGTACTGCTTCAACGATTCGAAATCCCGGTTTTCGCGAATACCGTACTCAAGCTTAAGCCGGGTGAGGTCGCGGCAGAAGCCGGTCGTGGATTCATAATGCAGCTTCTTGACGTAAAGGAAGTCCTTTTCGCTGCTCGTCTGGGCCAACCAGGAGTAGAGCCGGTTGCCGACTACGGCGATCTTCGGATCGGAATTCATATCCTCGACGCCTACCGAAGTAACAGCCGTATTGAACCGTCGGGCAATCTTGTACCCTTCCGATATCGTGCCGTCGTTGTGCAAAGGAGCGCCGTACCAATGATCGCGATCAACGAACATATAGTGATTGAGACCCTTGAATCCGGCGGCAAGACTGGCCGCGTAGTAGAACCGGCGAACATTGTTCGTCATCGGTGCAACCTGTTCCTCGCGCTCCGGCTCCTTCGCCGCCGCGCCAGATGCGAACGAAGATGCGTAGGCGAAACCGTACTCGGCGCGAAGGAACCTCGCCTTGACCGTCAGATCAAAGTAATTTCCTTCGGGAAATACGTTGCTTCCAAGGAACGGAGACCGGTCTTCGGGCACCAGATTATACGCCGGCAGCAGATCTCCTTTGCGGAAATAGAGCGAACGGAAAATCAACGGTTCGACGGTGTATGACTTGAAAATATCCTCAAGCTGCTCGAGGTAGACGCGAAGCATGTATTCGCGGAAGCGAAACCAGTCAATGACTTTCGGATAGTCCTTCTGTTCAAGCGAATCAAACCGTCGCGGTGCCTCGACTGTCTCGAAACTCTCGTTCTTCTCCTTGTACAGGCCGTTCAGCTTCTTGATATCCTCGTACTTCGAAGCAAGAAACGGCGGGTAGTACTTGGCCAAAACATCCGGGTTGTAATCAGCACTGCCCGGCTCAAGAAGCCGACCGTACGAAGTCTCGTAGTCCAGCTCGACCATGAAGATGGGGCCGCGTGGATGAACATAGTTCTTGGTCGTCTCAATCAGATTCTTGAAGTAATTCCTGAGATGGTACTGAAAATTCGAGTGCAAATAGCTGGGCAGATAACCACCATCGACTCCATAGTCCTCCGGCAGCTTCTTCTCCTGACCCATGGCATCTCTTGCGAAGACCTTGATGTCGTTAAAGATGTGCTTGGGCAAGCCGCCGTATTTCAGCTGTCCGCCGACGAGTGGCCCGGGGCGGAGTATTACTTTGAATCCAAACTCGCGGGCGAGTTCAAGAAATACAATAAGATCCTTTTTCGGATCGTTGAATCCGCCAAAATCGAAAAATTTCTGCTCGTCCTGATGAATATTCCAGGGTACGGCTGTGGAGATTATCCTGAATCCGGCCCGCTTGATCCGCTCAAAGCAGATCGACCAATATCGTTTTTCAATCCGGAAGTAATGGAGTTCAGCGGCGAACGGCTGGTAAGTCTCCTTGCCGATAGAGAATTTGTTACCGATAATCCCTAACATAACGCCTTATCTATCAATAAGTTAGATATAATTTCAAAGTCGGCTCGAACCAGTATCATAACGAAATTGACGCCCAAAGTCAATAATAAAGATTTAACCCATTGTCAGACAACATGATGCGCGGCCACACCCGGAGCTCGGCGGTTTTTCTTACTCTGTTGAATCACAATAGAATACAAAAGACTACCTCAGAGTATTCAATCCCCCAATTGCGCCGTACAGCAGACCGTTGAAATACAGGCAATTCAAGACACGGGAAGCCGGGAAAGTGCAAAAGAAAACCTCCGCCCTAAAGAGCGGAGGTTCAAGATTTCGATATGCAGATCTCTGAAGTCTACCGAGTGTCGGTTACTTCAGCAGCATCATCTTCTTGGTCTCCTGGAATTTCCCGGCTTGCATCCGGTAGAAGTAGACTCCCGAAGAGACTGTCTTGCCGCCGTCAGATGTGCCATCCCAATCGGCGATGTACGAACCTGCAGCCATTTCATCGTTCACCAGCGTTTTGACCTTCTGGCCAAGTACGTTGTAAACATCGATGCTGACTTTCGAACGCGTCGGCAGATCGAACTTGATCTGCGTGGTCGGGTTGAACGGGTTCGGATAGTTCTGATTCAGAGCGAATCTGGTAGGCAGTCCGGAACCCGGATCGGTGGTCACGTCCAGAGCAGGATCGAAAATCGTGAAGGTGTATGGACCACCCCATGTCGGATACGCATCCGGTCCGGCCCATTTCCAGCTTCCGATGCCTGGATAGAAGCTCGAATCAAGGACAATCGTCTTTCCGTGGTACTGAGCGTCGATCGGGCCGATAGTAATGCTATAGGACACTGAATCG
The DNA here is from genome assembly GCA_964520865.1 of uncultured Ignavibacteriales bacterium. GTDB lineage: Bacteria > Zixibacteria > MSB-5A5 > GN15 > FEB-12 > CAVQCT01. Next base: position 39,578 of record CAZFOY010000031.1, read on the forward strand.
AAATTAGCCGGAATACCCACACTGCTGAGCGGGTTATAAGATCCGCCAAATCCTACGGTGTCTGAAGCTACACCATCGACATCGACCGATTTAATGGCAAAGACCAAAGAGAACATCGAAGCCCAGTTTAGCGCGACAGTATCTGGAACCGTCGCACCCCACTCGGCACCGTCAGGTGAATAGACCCGAAAACCATTGGTAATACCGCCGTGGGCTGTGTCGCCGTTGGTGATTCGAATCCAGAACGTAACCGGCTGGCCCACCTGTATGGTGTCGGTGGCATACAGGCCATCGACATGGTCCAGAGTTAGTCCTGTGGCAAACACCGCACCCGACGCAAACACAATAAGCGGCAACAATAGCACAAGAAACTTAGCTTTCATTTTAGGCAAGGCCTCCATGCGAGAATTGAAAAATTAACTTTGCTTGACAAAAAGCAGAAATTGAACTCATTAGCAATTGACTCGTTCTTTCACCTCCAAATCTTCATATATATAACCGTTGTATGCTGTCGTTTTGTTCTCTCAATTCAATATTTGGTGTAGTCTACCAAAGATATGGACTGAGGAAATATGGGTCAATAAAAATAACCTTCGCTAACGAATTTTTAGCATGCTGCGGCACAGCGGGTTGAGCGCTGTACCGCAAGTCAATTCTTGGTCCGGCGCTATTTCGAAGGCGGCGGCGGCCCATTGTTGAAGGAGTAATCTACAAGGTAGATCACGTCGGAGATATCAACCACGCCATCTCCGTTGACATCGCCGCCACTCGGATCGGGTGCCGGCCCGCTTCCGAAGCTGTATTCGACGAGGAAGATCAAATCCGAAACATCGATAGTGCCGTCGCAGTTGGCATCACCGTGTGCACAGCCGCTGAGAACGACCTTGCCGACGTGGAATACGGGAGTATAGTCTCCCCAAATCGTCGTTACTTTGGTCGACTTACCCGAGGCCGTGGCAGTATCGATGGTCATCATCCCGTCCGGGGCGCTGCTCGGAACATGGAAGTAGATTTTCAGGAAAACGCCGGTGTCAGCCGTCATGTAGGTCGAGCCGCCGCTCGTGTTCGTTTTCATCAGAACCGAGAATCGTTTGTTGAACGGATCCGCCGCGTTGATCGCGACAGACTCAAAATACCCGGCGCGCGTACCTTCGGCCGAAACTGAATCATAGGCAACGCCGAGTGAGTTGTTGTAAGTAAAGGCGAACTGAATCTGTTCAACGAGGGCCGTATTGTGGATTCTCACCGGGACATAGAAGCTGGTCCCTTTGTTAACCTCGATTGAATCGGCCTGCATGGTGTCTGCGGTCACCCACACGTAATTCTTGAGATGCTCTTCACCCCAGCCCAGCGGATTGCCTTCGTCCTCCTTAAGAGAGACGGAATATATCCCGGGGGAGATGTAAGTGTGAGAAGGATTCTGGAGGCTCGAAGTACCCCCGTCGCCAAAGGTCCAATCCCAGGCCGTCGGTGAATTCGGAGACTCATCGGTAAAATTGACCGTCAGCGGGATGTTCCCCTGAGTCACATCGGAGCTGAACTTGGCGTCGGGCAGAGACGAAAGGGCCGCCAGAGCATCGATGCGGCCGTGGCCGAGCAGACCGACCCAGGTCGGATTGACCGAGTACAGCGAAGCCGAGTCGGAAGAATAAACGATGATCGAGTCAACTTGTTCTTTGGTCAGCGATGGCATAGCCGATCTGATCAGAAGCGCCAGACCCGCTACTCCCGGGGTGGCCTGTGAGGTTCCGGAGAGGGCGGCGTAGGAAATCGCACCATCGTTGGAAAAAGTAGAGTAGATAGCAACGCCGGGCGCTGCGACGTCAACCCAGGTGCCATAGTTGGAGAAGCTGGCTCTGTTGTCAGAGTACGGACCAACCGCCGCAACGGAAAGAATCGGGTTGCCGGGGAGCTGGTCCATAAAACCGGGGTTATCGGAATTATCATTGCCGGCAGCATGGCAGATCGTTACACCGGCAGCGATCGCGTTGTTGACAGCCGAAAGCTGAACCGACGATGAACCCCAGCTGCAGCTGATCACGTTCGCGCCCATCATGGCGGCGTAATCAATCGCCGTCGCACAGTTGACGCTGTTTACATAGCCCAGGTTGTCTGTCGCGGTCGCGCCGACTCGAAGACACATGATTCGGCAGCCACCGGCCCAGCGTCCGCTCCCGGACCATCCACCGGCAGCTCCGGCACCGCCAACTCCATTGTTGGTGACTTCAGCGGCAATACCGGCGCAGTTCGTACCATGTCCGTTGTAGTCGTCGGGATTCGGGTCGGGTGTGCCGCCATCCTCCTCGGGCACCGGCGTCGTTCCCCCGCCGAAACCGGAGAAGAAATCATAGCCGATAAGGTCATCGACAACACCGTTTCCGTCGTCATCGACCCCGTTGAGGTCATCCGTATCGTACACCACGCCGTCGTGGTCTATATCTTCACCCGGGTTGACCCAGATGTTCGCATTCAAATCGGGATGCGCCCACTTCACGCCGGAATCTATCATCGCGAGCTTAATGGAATCGGAACCCTTCTCGTAATCCCAGGCATCGTACCAATGAGGATCCGGGCCGGGCGGGCTCATGTTCCACTGGCTTCCGTAATCAGGATCATTCGGTGTAGCTTCGAGGGGGTAGGCCCAGTTCGGCTCGGCACTGCGAATATTCGGATTCTGGAGTAATTCGCCTATTGCCGTCATGACATCGACCGTATCGGGTATCCGAAGTTCATAGTATCTGGTCAGGTCGGTCATACCGGAATTGGCGGCCGGCTTTTGTTTCCGCCAGGGAAAGATCTTCATTGCCCGTTCCGCGTGAATTCTGTCGAACACGGCATCCAGGCTCGGGATGGCGGCGCTCACCCTGCCGAAAGATGATTTGAGGTTACCCACAGCTACGTTGTCCTCAAACTGGACAACAATCGAGCCTTTTATCATAAATGGCTTCGGCTGTTTGTCTATGCCCGGGTACGTCACGGCCAATCCGCTGGTACCGAGCGCTAACAAGAGAAGCAGCGGCAAAGCCGAGGCAGATAGCTGCTTTATCCACTTGGTCATACGTTTACTCCCTATCTCGTGGCGCAATTCAAGAGCCGTTATTTCTTAAGGTCATTATCTACAAAAATCGTGCCTGTCGAGAGGCTATTCTAACCTGCTGACAGGAGCGAATATCGACGTATTTCGGCGGCGGATGGGTAAAAACTGTGCAAACTTCCGCAAACTCCGTGTAACTTCATTTATAGAGCTGTGAGGTTTGATAGACGTGTAATCCTGTATTCTCGGCGGTAATTTACAGGCCGCATTAAATATAATAGAAAAACTCCGGGGTACAAGCAAAAAAACAGCCACTCCCCGCCAAACGGGAAGTGGCTGCTGTATTTATGCCGGAATCCTCTCGGATTCGCAGCTTTTACACGTTCGAATTACGGGCAGGCCACGGGGGCAGGACCGCTGCCGAACGAGTAGTCGACGAGATAAATCAGGTCGGTGATATCAAACGTACCGTCACCGTTCACGTCGGCTTCCTCTACGCAGTCAGGCGCAGGGCCCGAACCGAACGAGTAGTCGACCATGAAGATCAGGTCGG
>CAZFOY010000032.1:0-42567 GCA_964520865.1 uncultured Ignavibacteriales bacterium
TATGGAACGGGACCCGCATGCGGTGATCGAGGGAATGGCTATCGGCGCTTTTGCGATCGGCTGTCACACCATGTTCATTTACATCCGGGGTGAGTTCAATCATTGTATCGATCGGATGGAAGCGGCGATGAAGGAAGCATACGCAGCGGGACATCTCGGAAAGAACGTTTACGGTAGCGGCTACGATCTCGATATGATCGTCCACACCGGAGGCGGAGCATACATTTGCGGTGAAGAGACGGCGCTGCTGAACTCCCTTGAGGGAGAGCGCGGAATGTCGCGCATGCGTCCACCGTTCCCGGCGATCGAAGGACTGTATGCATCGCCGACCATCGTAAATAATGTCGAGACACTCGCCACCGTGCCGCACATTATCAATCGCGGCGCCGACTGGTACGCGACTTTGGGAACGGAAAAATCTCACGGCACCAAAGTGTTTTCGCTGTCAGGTCATGTGAACCGACCGGGCAACTACGAAGTCGAACTGGGCTTCAACCTTAAGAAATTTATCTATGATCCGGCGTTCGGTAACGGCATTCCTAACGGAAAGAAACTCAAGGGAGTGATTCCGGGCGGAGCTTCCACGCCTTTCCTTACGCCCGATATGATCGACATAAGTCTGGATTACGAATCGCTGGCCGGAGCCGGCTCGATGCTCGGTTCGGGGGCGGTGATCGTGTTCAACGAAGATACCTGTATCGTTTGGGCGATTCTGAAGCTGATTCATTTCTTCAAACATGAATCGTGCGGCAAATGCACCCCGTGCCGCGAAGGCACCGGTTGGCTCGAACAGATGATCGGTCGGATCGAGAGAGGACAAGGACAACCGGGCGATATCGAGAAGATTGAAGAGGTCTGCGGAAATATCCTGGGCCGGACGATTTGTCCGTTGGGCGACGCCGCGGTGATGCCTATTCAGTCGGCGGTGAAACACTGGCGTGAAGAATGGCAGTATCATATCGATCACGGCCAGTGCATGGTAAAAACGGAATTTGCATTCTAAGAATATTATGGCTGATGTAGTAAAAAAAGATGAACTGGTGAAAGCGGCTCCCGCTACCGTCACGTTTCAGATCGACGGAAGGACCACGACGGTACCGAAAGGTACGACCGTGCTGGAGGCGGCAAAGCAGTTGGGTATCAACATCCCCACGTTCTGCTGGCATCCCAAGCTGAAATCCGTGGGCGCCTGCAGGATGTGCTATGTCGAGGTTGAGAAGATGCCCAAACTGCAGGTCTCCTGTATGCTTGAGGCGATGGAAGGGATGGTCGTGTCGACCAACTCCGATAAAGTCCGCCAGGGCCGCCGCGCCGTTATCGAGTTCATCCTGCTTAATCATCCCCTGGACTGTCCGACTTGCGACAAGGGCGGAGAGTGCGATTTGCAGAACCTGACCTTCGCTCACGGTTTCGACGACAGCAGGTTCGTCTTCCAGAAATATCGATTTGTCGAAGAAGAGGACAAGAGTACCTTTGACGATCTCCGGATCGGTCCTGAAATCGTGCTGAACCGGAATCGGTGCATCCTCTGCTACAAGTGCGTGCGTGCCAACAAAGAGGCGTTCGGTGAGTACGACCTCGGGGCGTACGAACGCGGTAATATAACCGAAATCAATGCCGCTCCCGGGCAGGAAGTAGACAATCCATTTTCGGGCAATCTCGTGGAGATTTGTCCGGTGGGCGCACTGACCAACACCGACTGGCGATACAAGATCCGGGTCTGGCTGACCAAGACGTCACCCTCGATCTGCAACTTTACCAGCTCGGGAAGCAATATCACGTTCTACAAAGAAGATCATCGGAATCATATCTTCAGAGTTACTTCGCGCCGGAATGACGAAATCGACGACGGTTGGATTCCTGATGTCACGCGATACGGTTATCAGATTGTCGGCTCGCCCGATCGACTCCAGACGCCGCTTATCAAGAAGGGCGGAAAGCAGGTTCCGGCCACCTGGGAAGAGGCGCTCGATGTCATCAAGAAGCGCTCGACCGAGATCCGTGAAAAGCTCGGCGGGGTCTGCCTCGGTGGTATCGTCTCCCCGAATCTCGACAACGCGTCGCTGTATAGCTTCTCCAAGCTTATGAGGACCGTATTCAAGTCCAATAACGTGGATTATCGGGGTGACTACCGCATGCTCCCGGCCGCTCCTGACTCCCCGGCGTGCATACTCGGTTCGCAACCGTTCAAGATTTCGGATATAGACGATTCCGACGTTATCGTCATGTTCGGATCGGACATGGTCCGCGAGCACCCGAATGAATACCTTCGCGTGCGCAAGGCTCGCCAGTTCGGTCAACCGCGCATCTTCTCGATTACACCGTACGGGGTGAAGTCGGCCGATGTATCCGACCTTGAGATGATTTACAGTCCCGGCAGGGAAGAGGCCGTCATCAACGGTATATGCCTCGCTGCGATGGAGGCCGGTTTGATCGACGAGAGACTTGGATCCGAATTGAAGTCAAAGATTACTCCAGGCTCATCCGCTGAGGCAGCCAATATCGCCGGTGTCGAGGCGGGCGATCTCAAAACGATCGCTCAGGCACTCTCGAATGGAAAGAAGATAACTATTTTAGCCGGAGAGATCGTAGCCAAATCGAAAGAACGGGATCAGATCAGCGCCGCTTTGTTGAACCTTAATGCACTTCTGGGTATCGTCAACAAAGGACAGATGGCTCTCCTGCCGAGATACGCCAATTCGGTCGGTGCGGAAAGACTCGGTCTCGTACCGCAGCCGTCGAAGGCTCTGACCGAAGAGATGAAGCAAGTCTGGAGCGGATATCCCGACTGCGTGCCTCATAATACCGACGCCATGATGGCTCTGATCAAGAAAGAAGAGATCAAGGGATTCTTCATTTTCGGCGGGAATCCGATGATGCTCTATCCCGACCGCGAGTTCGTTCGCGAGGCGCTCGAGAAACTTGATTTCCTCGTTGTCGCTGATCTGTTTGAAACGGCGACTACTGAAATTGCCGATGTCGTTCTTCCGATGTGCAGCTGGGCGGAATACGAAGGAGATTATATCAATCTCGAAGGTAAGACGCAGAAGGCTTTGCGGGCGGTTAAGCCGATGCATCAGGCGAAACCGGCTTACGAGATAGTCAGCCTGATCGCCGATCAGTTCGGTACCAAGCTCTTCCCGGTGGAGAAGCAGATAGAATCTGAAATTAACGGGCTGCTGAAGATAGAATCGAGACGACCGGTTCCGACCGGGCTGCTCGATGTGAAGCCGGAATATGAAGCCGTTCCCGAGCAATTCCCGTATGCGATTTATCTTGTCGACGATGCACATCACTGCGGTCATCTGACGGAAAAGACTACTTCGCTGGTTAATTTCTGCAGTGAGCCATATGTGGAACTGTCACCGGATCTGGCCGGGAAACTTGATGTCGACGCCGGTGAACCGGTAAGACTTGAGTCAGAGGTCGGCAAACAGGTGCTGACGGTACGGCTCTCGGAACATATCGACAACGACGTCGTCGTCGTGCCGAGGAACTTCCCGGCAATGAAAGTGAATTCGCTCTTTTCGAGAAAGCGCCGGGTTGACCGGGTGAAGATTTCGAAGGTGGTAGAGTAGAGATATGCTGGAATATATTATCGCATCATCCATTAAAGTAGTCGTGGTCCTGCTGGCCGTGCTTACCGGATGTGCTTATGCCACTTACATGGAACGGAAGGTGCTCGGTCACCTGCAACATCGGATAGGTCCGTCGTACGCTGGTCCCTACGGGTTGCTCCAGCCGCTTGCCGACGCTGTCAAACTTATCTTTAAAGAAGATGTCGTCCCCGATCGGGCGGAGCGTCTCACCTGGGCGCTGGCGCCGGCTGTTTCGTTCATTCCGGCGTTGCTCACTTTCTCGGTGATCCCATTCGGCAATGAACTTTCCGTGTTCGGATACAGCGTCCACATGGTGCTTTCGGATCTGAATATAGGCATACTGTTCATCTTCGCGATCACTTCGCTCGGAGTCTACGGAATCGTCCTGGCCGGCTGGTCCTCCGGCTCAAAATACTCTCTCATGGGAGGGGTAAGATCCTCGGCGCAGATGATCTCTTACGAAGTGAGTTATGGACTGTCGATTATAGGTGTCATTCTCATCGCGAATACTCTCTCGCTGACTGACCTGGTTAATCAACAGGGAAGCGATTCTATCTGGTTCTTCTCTCACTGGTTCGTGTGGAAGCAGCCGCTGGGCTTCCTGCTCTATCTGACCTGCGCGGTGGCAGAGACCAACCGGGCGCCGTTCGATTTGCCTGAGGCGGAGTCGGAACTGGTCGCCGGGTACCACACGGAGTATTCGTCGATGCGCTTTTCGATGTTCTTCATCGGCGAGTATGCCAATATGATCGCCGTCTCATGTATCGGATCGACAATCTTTTTCGGAGGCTGGCAGGGACCGTTCGTGAATACTTATCCTATTCTCGGCGTTGTCTGGTTCGTGCTGAAAGTTGTCTGCTTCATGTTTTTCTATATCTGGTTGCGAGCCACTTTCCCGAGGTTCCGCTACGATCAGCTTATGAATTTCGGCTGGAAGGTGCTCCTCCCGTTGGCGTTGGCAAACACTATGGTAACGTCACTCCTGGTGGCGGCGGGCGTTTTTTGAGGTGATGTTATGAATGAAGTATTGAAAGCTCTCATACACGTGTTCGTGGATATGCCAAGAGGTTTGGCGGTCACATTCAAGCACTTGTTCAAGAAACCGGTGACCCTCGACTACCCGCGCAAGAAGAAGCCGATGGCTCCTCGATACAAAGGTCTGCACTACCTTGAAAGGTACGATGACGGAACCGAACGGTGTGTCTGTTGCGGGCTCTGTGCCGCAGCCTGTCCGGCCGACGCCATCTATATGGAACCGGAGGAAAATGAGAAAGGGGAGAGACGCGCGAAGGTCTACGAAATCAATCTCCTTCGCTGTATCTTCTGTGGCTTTTGCGAAGAGGCCTGCCCGGAAGAAGCGATCTTCCTCGGCCAGGAATACGAATTCTCGAATTTCGATAGAAATTCGTTTATCTATACGAAAGAACAGATGCTCGTGCCGCATCCGCGCAAAGACAACCCGTTCAAACGGATGTATCGCCGGGTAAGAAAAGTGTACGGAGTGACGGATAAGAGTCGATGACCCTTGATGCAGTCATATTCATAATTTCCGCCGTCGTTGCGGTTTTCGGAGCAATCATGATGATCTCGCTCCGCAACCCCGTGCTATCGGTGCTGTCGCTTATAGTGTCGCTCGTCGCGCAAGCCGTGCTGTACATTCAGTTAGGCGCGCTCTTCCTCGGTGCCGTGCTGATTATTGTCTATTCAGGCGCAATCCTCGTGCTCTTCCTGTTCGTCATCATGCTGCTGAATCTGCGAGGATCGGAGGATCTGGGCCAGCATTCGTCGCCAAGTCGCCTGTTTGCCAAGTTTCTGTTGTCACTGCTGCTTGTCGTGGAGCTGGTCTTCGTAATCAAAGCGAGTTTTTTCCCCTCGGATGCCGCCGTCGGAATTATGAGCGCGCCGACCAACGGTTTTGGGTCGGTGGAAACAGTGGCGACGCTTCTGTTCACCAAATATCTCTATCCGTTCGAGTTGACGTCGATTTTGCTGCTGGCGGCGATTGTCGGAGCTGTCGTCATGGCCCGACAGGACAATCACGCCGACCTGCCGAATTCCGATCCGAGGTCGGCCGAGCCGGACAGCAGATTCACCGAGGAGATAAAGAAATAGTATGTTCGCATTACCGGCGTATATCATTATTGCGATGTTCCTGTTCGGTATCGGAACGCTCGGCGTTTTGATATCGCGCAACCTGATTATTCTGTTCATGTCGATTGAGCTTATGCTCAACGCCGCGAACCTCGCACTAATCGCCTTTTCGCGTGCGCTCAATGTCACCGACGGACATGCGTTCGTATTTTTGGTCCTGACGGTTGCGGCCGCCGAGGCGGCGGTTGGACTTGCGATGGTGATCACGTTGTATCGGAACCGGGGTACGGTCAATATCGACCGGTTCAATATTCTGAAATGGTAGATGAGGACCGTTCGTAGCAAAAGGTAATATGTAAGATGTCTGACTACCTGTTTCTCGTACCTTTACTTCCTCTGGTCGGATTCCTGATCAACGGCTTGTTGATCGGCAAGCTGAACCGGGCTGTCATATCGGCGGTTGCCTGTGCCTCGATCGGCATCTCGTTCCTTATTTCGCTTGGACTCTTCTTCCAGCTGAAAGCCCTTCCGGTCGAAATGAGAGTGATGCACCAGGTGCTATTCTCCTGGATTCCGGCCGGATCGTTCGAAGTTAACATCGCTTATCTGCTCGATCCTCTTTCGGCCGTGATGATTCTGGTAGTCACCGGGGTAGGTTTCCTGATCCATGTCTATTCTATCGGTTACATGAGCCACGAACCGGGACTCGGCCGATATTTTGCCTATCTAAATCTGTTTACCTTCGCGATGTTGACGCTGGTCCTTGCGGACAATTTCCTCCTGATGTTCGTCGGATGGGAGGGGGTCGGGCTTTGTTCTTACCTGTTGATCGGATACTGGTTCGAGAAGAAGTCGGCGTCCGATGCCGGCAAAAAGGCGTTTATCGTCAACCGGATCGGTGACTTCGGATTTTTGCTCGGCATGTTCATCATCTTCTGGCATGTCGGCTCGCTTGATTTTCTAACCGTTACCAAGATGGCCCCGCACATTTTCGTTGCCGGAGGAGCGGTGATTACTACCGCCTGTCTGCTGCTGTTCCTTGGCGCGACCGGAAAGTCGGCGCAGATCCCTCTCTATATCTGGCTCCCGGATGCTATGGAAGGCCCTACGCCGGTATCCGCACTTATCCACGCAGCCACCATGGTCACGGCCGGCGTGTACATGCTGGCGCGGACGAACGCCCTGTTTATCATGGCTCCGGACGCGCTTCTGGTAGTGGCTATTATCGGAGCGGCGACGGCGCTGTTCGCTGCGACAATCGGACTGGCTCAAAACGATATCAAACGAGTGCTCGCCTACTCGACGGTAAGTCAGCTCGGCTATATGTTCCTTGCCTGCGGCGTAGCTTCTTTTACAGCCGGCATCTTCCACTTGATGACACATGCGTTCTTCAAGGCGCTTCTCTTCCTCGGAGCCGGTTCGGTGATTCACGCCATGTCGGACGAACAAGATATGCGATATATGGGCGGACTCAGAAAGCATCTGCCGGTGACCTTCTGGACTATGCTGATGGCCACCCTGGCAATTTCCGGAATTCCCGGCTTCTCAGGTTTCTTCTCTAAGGACGAGATACTCTGGCAGTCGTATTCGTCGCCTTACGGCGGACCGATCTTCTGGGTGATCGGATTCATTACCGCCGGACTCACCGCCTTCTATATGTTCCGTCTGATCTACATGACATTCTTCGGCAAGGAGCGGATGAACGACCACCAGAAAGAACATCTGCACGAATCACCCAAAGTTATGACCATTCCGCTGATCGCTCTTGCTGTCTTGTCGGTGATCGGGGGATGGGTTGGCATTCCGCATCTTCTGGGAGGCTCGAACGAGATCGAACAATGGCTGGAGCCGGTGATGCACAAAACAGCGGCAGGCTCCGAATCTCACGCTCTGGCCTCGAGTACCGCCGACACGGGGACCGAGATGGGCCTGATGATTGCGACGGTCGTTCTCGTCCTGATTTTCATCTACTTTGCCTATCTGGCCTACAACAAGCGAACAGAAATTGCTACTTCGCTGCGGGAAAGACTCTCGGGAGTGCATAAACTTCTGCTTAACAAATATTATGTCGATGAAATTTACGGCGCGGTCGTGGTGATGCCGGTAGTTTACCTTTCACTTTTTCTCTGGAAAGTGGTCGATGTTGTCGTTATCGATGGATTGATCAACGGCACGGCCGGATTCTACCAGGATATTTCGGATTTTCTCCGGACCGGACAGAGTGGGCGGGTAAGGACCTATGCCACCGTATTCGTTTTCGGGGTTGTCGTACTGATCGCAATAATGGTGTTTCAATAGCCTATGGAACGAGAGATACTAAGTCTAATCACGTTTTTTCCGCTGATCGGCGTGATCCTCATGCTGTTCATTCCCAAGAACCAGCATGAGACGCTCAAGTCGTTCAGCCTGATTCTATCGTTTATCACGTTCCTGCTCTCCATCTGGCTCTATTTCATGTTCGATCCGGTAGCCAATGGAATGCAGTTCGAAGTGATCATTCCCTGGGTAGCCTCGCTGGGCATTTCATATCATCTGGGGATCGACGGTATATCGCTGCTGCTTATCATGCTGACGACCCTGCTGACGATGCTTGCGATTCTCGCATCCTGGAAATCGATTACGGTCGGCGTCAAAGGATACTTCATTTCCATGCTGCTTCTCGAAGTAGGGATGCTGGGTGTTTTCGTGGCGCTCGATCTGTTCCTCTTCTACGTATTCTGGGAAGTGATGCTGATACCGATGTACTTCATCATCGGGATGTGGGGAGGTCCGAGAAAGCTCTATGCGGCGATCAAGTTCGTGCTCTTTACGATGTTCGGATCGCTTCTGATGCTGGTCGCCATTATCTACATACTGTTCGAGTACCAGAAATTCACCGGCGTCTTCTCGTTCGATATGATAAAGATTACAACGGAGTTACCGCTGACGTATCATCAGCAGCTCTGGCTGTTCAGCGCGTTTGCGCTTGCATTCGCAATCAAAGTTCCGCTGTTCCCGTTGCACACGTGGCTGCCCGACGCGCATGTTCAGGCGCCTACGGCCGGATCGGTAATCCTGGCCGGGGTGCTACTCAAAATGGGGACCTATGGTTTCGTCAGAATATGTTTGCCGATGTTCCCTCAGGCTACCATCGCCGCCGTGCCTTACATCTCAACGCTGGCGCTTATCGCGATCATCTATGGAGCGCTCGTCGCCATGGTGCAGAAGGACGTGAAGTCGCTGGTGGCGTTTTCATCGGTCTCCCATATGGGTTTCGTCATGCTCGGTCTGTTCGCTCTGAATATGCAGTCGATTGAAGGTTCGGTCATACAGATGATCAACCACGGCATTTCAACCGGTGCACTCTTCCTCCTCGTGGGCATGATTTACGAGCGGCGCCATACCCGCCTTATCGAGGATTTCGGCGGGCTGGCCAAGGTCATGCCGACTTTCGCCGCCTTCTTTTTGATAATAACACTTTCGTCCATCGGACTTCCGTTTACCAACGGGTTCGTGGGCGAGTTCCTCATACTGCTTGGAACCTTTAAGGCTAATATCGTTTATGGAATTGTGGCAGCGACCGGAGTTATCTTCGCCGCCTGTTACATGCTCTGGATGTACCAGCGGGTATTCTTTGGAAAGGTGACCAAACCGGAAAATCAGAAACTGCTGGATCTTGACTGGCGTGAGAAGATCATTCTCATTCCACTCGTTCTGCTGGTCTTCTGGATAGGCGTCTATCCGAAGCCGTTCTTCGAACGAATCGAACCCGCGGTCAGACAGGTCATTTACCAGGTGAGCAAGGCAAGCACGGTCGAGGCAATCGGTCAGCCTGCCGGGCAGCACCGGTTGACTTTGAATCTGTCACAGCGGTACCACACGATAAGGCCTATTAAGGAGCGGAGCGATGAGTAATGTAACCATTTACACCAAGAAGGGCTGCCCATACTGCGCGGCGGCCAAGAAGCACTACACCGAGCAGGGAATCCAGTACAAGGAAATCGACGTACACGAAACCCCCGGGGCGCAGGAGGAAGTCCTGAAGCTGTCCAAGGGGAAACCGGTCGTACCGATCATTGTCGAAGATGGCAATATCAAAGTCGGATTCGGCGGTGGCTGAGGATTCTAAACTGAAATACGGCGTGTCCGTATTCGAGATAGCGATATGATAGACATAACTTCGGGATCGATTGATTTTTCGATTATCTCTCCGGAAATAAGCCTCCTCGTGGCGGCCTTTGTTATTCTCGTTTTGACTTTTCACCGAAAACTGTCCCGCTTGGCCCCCGTACTGGCATTCTTGGGATTGGCGGTATCGACCGCTTTCGTGGCCGGTCAGTGGGGGAACCAGCAATCGGGCTTTTTCGGCATGGTGACCTGCGACAACTTCGGCGTTGCCTTCAAATTCATTTTCGTCCTGACCTCTGTGCTCGTGCTGCTCATTGCCCATAAGTACATGAGCGCAAAATCGATCGATCGCCCCGAGTTTTACGCCCTTCTGTTGATCTCTACTATGGGCATGATGGTCATGGCGAATACGACCGATTTGGTGGTCATATTTCTCGGATTGGAAATCATGTCGGTCCCACTGTACGTGATGGCTGGATTCGCCCGACGCTCCCTGCAGTCCAATGAGGCCGGGATCAAGTACTTCGTCATGGGCGCATTCGCCAGTGGATTCCTGCTCATGGGAATAGCTTTTGTTTACGGAGCTTCGGGTACGACTGATCTTCGGCGAATTGTCGCCGACTTCAGCTTCATCATATCGCATTCCCAGACCTACATGCTGGCCGGCATTTCTCTGTTGCTCGTCGGTTTCGGATTCAAAGTGGCCGCCGTGCCGTTCCATAGCTGGGTGCCCGATGTCTATCAGGGTGCCCCCACTCCCGTCACCGCTTTCTTTTCGGTCGGGCCGAAAGCGGCTGGGTTTGCCGCGTTACTTCGAATTTTCACATTTGGATTTGTCGACCTGAGTATTCTTTCGACGATTTTCTGGATTCTGGCTGTCCTGACCATGACGGTCGGGAATGTTCTTGCACTGCGACAGACGAACGTAAAGCGACTGCTGGCCTATTCCTCGATAGCCCACGCCGGGTATATCCTCGTAGCCCTCACCGTGGGTGGTTCCGATGCCGTTTCGGCCGCGATATTTTATCTGGTCGCCTACACGCTGTTTAATCTCGGAGCCTTCGCAGTTATCATTCTTCTGGAAACCAGATCAGGATGCAAGTCGGAGCTTTCGGAATTGGTCGGGCTGGCGAAAGCCAATCCGTATCTTTCCGCGACTCTGGCTCTCTTCATGTTTGCACTTTCCGGCTTCCCGCCGACCGTGGGCTTCTTTGGAAAGTTCTACATCTTCCAGGCGGCGGTACGGAGTGGATTCATTTGGCTGGCCGTTATCGGTGTGCTTAACTCGTTTTTGTCCGTCTACTATTACTTCCGTGTGATCAGGGCCGCATACTTCGACCAGCTGGAGACTGCCTTCGCACCGGTCAAGTACTCGGCGTCGATCATGATCGTACTCATCGTGACTGCCCTGGGAACTCTGTTCATGGGATTTTTCCCCTCAATGCTGTTGAATTTCTCCCAGTCAGCCATATTTGCTTTTCTCTGAGCAATAGAAACCGTGCAAATTTGAAGGCCGCGTCCATTAGTCGATGAACGCGGCCTTTTTGTTTGTCGAGTTTTTGTATGGTAGCCCGAAGGTCAGTCTATCGGAATCCAGTAGGAGCAGGGTGGAGGGCCGGAGGCGAACATGTAGTCGACAAAATAGATTATGTCCGCGATATCCACATCTCCCGAGCAATTGACGTCGCCCTCTTCGAGGCGTGGCTGCGGGGGAGGACCGCTGGAGAAACTGAATTCGGCCATATAGACGAGATCGCCGATGTCGATCTCGCCGCTGTTGTCAACATCGCCGGACTCCACCAACCGATAATTCTTAAGGTCGAACAGCACGGCGCTGCCGTTACCCACCACACGTGACGGGATATCCCCCCCGTCTACGTACTGGAACGCCTTACATTCGATTTGAGAGATTCCGACCAGCGCGAGCTGCTCCAGTCCGGATGATCCTACATTCTTGTACTGGCAGAGGATATTACCGTTGGGGGTAAGTACGATTTCAAAATCGGTCAGGGTATCGCCGAACTGATTGAAGTTGGCTGCTCGGTACCACTCAATCACAGTCGTGTCGTGAGCGGGACTCCGATAAATGTACGCACTCCCATCGGGTACGAGAACGGTGTCGAAAATCAGGTCGCTCCAGAATGGGGCAACGAACGTCTGAAAGGGGGCCCCGGGAAGCGACAGCGCCGAATAGAAGTCGTTCACGTTGACGGTCGTGTCGGTAAAGGAAATGGCGCCGTTGGTGCCCACGTAGAAGCTCGAGTAGCTGCTGTCGTAGAACGGGAAGGAGAAGCCGAGGCTGAACGGTCCGGCGGTACCATCGTCGAGCGGACTGCCACCGTAAAAGGAGCCTTGCGGCACCATCGTACCGAGATCCTTCGCCGAGATCCAGTTATATACCGGTCCTCCGACGTCGTTGTTCGACAGCACGGTATAGCTGGAATCATCGCAGGGAATAGTTAGATAAGCCGGTACGTAAAAGATCTTGTTGTATTGCCCGGCCATGTTTCCCCATACGATCTTTAGCGCACCCTTGTAAGATCTTACGCGCTGGCCCAGCAAGGAGGCATCGAGCGTAACCGTAATATGCGCCGAATCTCCGGGCGGGATGCTGCCTGACTGCGTATCGGATCTCAGCCAGTTCACCAGCTTCGCGTACAGCGTATCCTGATCGTAGACGAAGAAATAAGCATTGTTGACGTTGGACCTGTTGACGAGCCATAGATCCATCGTTGCCGCCTGACCGTCGCTCACCGTCGTGTCCAGCATGACCGGGCTCGCATAGAGCGCCGGGGGAGCGGCAAGATTGCTCATAGCAGCCCGAAGATTCGGGCGGGGACCGATATGTTCCGAGGTGTTTCCTGTCTGCGGCGTTCCCGTGCTGACCAGGACGTCCCGAATATAGTCCGATGTTGTCGGCACACCGTACGTGGCCTTGTAGTAGCCCTGAAGGCAGGTAACGCTTCCGGCTATGATCGGCGAGGCCGACGAAGTCCCGTTGAAGCCATAGGTATAATACTGATTCTCGTCGCCACCACCGTCGAACAGCGTTCCATAACCGGTCGTATAGACGTCCACGCCGTAACCCTGCAGATTGACCCGCTCACCGTAGTCCGAGAACCCGAGTCGCTCCAGATCGGATGCCGAAGAGGCGGAGTATCCGGCGCCTACAATGATCGCATGGGAGTTGCGGTACGTTGTGTCGAAAAGCTGTCCGTACAGCGGGTCATCGTAATTCTCCTCACCGTTCCCGGCAGCCTCGACTACCACGATACCTTTCGCCCAGGCATACTGAATCGCATCGAAATTATCCTGCCAGTACTCCATACAGACATACCCGAGTTGATCCTGACGCGCCAGGAAATTGTACCGCGGGCCGGGGGCATGAAGTTCAATCAGGATGACGTCACCCTGCTGAAGGTTGTCCACCGCGGTGTAGAGAGCTTCGGCAGTCGAAAGACTTCCGATCGAGACCATGCCGATATCAGCGCCGGGACATATCCCCGTTACGCCGTACCCGTTGTCTCCCGCGATCATCTCTCCGAGAACGGCCGTGCCATGATTCTTCCAACCGCTGTCGTCTATCGGAACCCCGGCGATGATGCCACCGGACGCCTTGTCCAGGTCCTCATGCGTTGTATTCCAGTTGCCTTCGATATCGATAATCTTGATACCGGAACCGTCACCGCCTGCGAGGGAGTCGGCATAGTCGGCATCTACTCCGATCGGAGCGGCCTTACGGTAGTCCTGAAACGGTTGGTAGTTAGGGGTGGGGGGATCGATATCCCCGGCCGGTTCGGGGGCAGGCTCGACAAAGGCGAGTTCGACTGCATCGCTGGCATTTAGTTCGTTAATCAATTGCTCCGCTTCGGAGACCGAAGATACCTGTATCTGGTAGTAGCCGTTTAGATCCGCCAACGCGTGTCCTGACTTTGCCTGCATGACTTCCCGGTCGCGGTCGAGTTTGGATTCTGAGAAATTGTCGAAGAGACGACTCAGCCGACTTCCAAGATACGGCGCAAGGACGGCCGGTGCATTTCCGAGGGCGGCGCTGGATTTGGAGAAGAGCTTTCCTCCCCTCAACCGGACCTGGTCAGCATCGCGAAACTTGACGACGACCCGCGCAATATTAGCCTGTGGGGATATCCTGGCCGTTAGTGGCTTTTGTGGAACTGCGCGCGCCTGCAGCTCCTGGCTGCTTAACGGACTCTGCTGCTTTGCACACACCGTCAGTCCGGACAGGATCATGACTACGACTACAATTGTATATGAGAAGATCAGCGACTTTGACGCGCGCAACATCAGACTACCTCCAGTAGATCGGGCCGTTTAGACACAAAGATGACATTGAATCAAGAGTTATACGTATTCGAAGACATCTAAATATAGCCCGAAAGCCAAATTTGTCAATTACTTGCGTACAGGCCAATTATCGGCAGAAGCGGGGAAATTCTGTCGCCGAATCTGCGGCTGAACGAAAGTAGGTATCGGCAAAGATATGGGAATTGGCCGACGACCGTCTCGGCCGAACATCCGCTCAGGCGAGGGCAAGATGATAAGGTGAGTGGATCGGGACCACCGAGCGACCGTTCGACGATACAGAAGCATTGCATGATGATTTGCATGAGCCTATATTGGATTGTAGGGTAGACGTTAAACGTCTGTCACCGTTTGAAGACTTACAGGCGGTTGCACAGTCGTTCAGACACACATTCAATGCAGGTGTCAAGCCAAATGAGATTTTCAGACCTCTCTCAGGTATGCTGAGGGCGGTCGAGAATCTTCTGCAACACATGAATCGACGGGAGGTATGGCATGAAGCTCGTTTCCGGTATCACCGTATTCATTTTATCCATCCTTATAGTGCTGTTCGCGGTCGATCTCGCTGCCGCGTTCACTCCTTTATTCTCCGATAGGGTAGACTATCTCACCGGATCTGTTCCGGGCACCGCTGCGCTGTCCGATCTGAACCATGACGGCTATCTTGATATTGTCGTTGCGGCAACGGATTCCAACTATCTCACGGTACTGCTGAACAACGGCGACGGTACATTTGCCACGGGGATCGATTATGTGGTCGACGGTGATCCGTCGTGGGTGACGGCCGCCGATCTCGATTCCGATGGTGATATTGATCTTGCCGTGTCCAATTTTCTTTCCGACAATGTTGTGATTCTCAGGAACGACGGAAGCGGTCTGTTCACTTTGGATGGATCATATCCGGTCGGGCATGGGGCGAACTGGATTGTGGCTGCCGATCTCAACGGTGATGGTGCTCTTGATCTCGCTATCGCCCAACGCTGGACGGCCGGCATATCCACTCTCACTAACAACGGTGACGGTACCTTCGGAGAAGCAGTGTTTTATCCTCTCGCTGCTCACGGCGAGGCGGTATGTGCCCTCGACGTCGACGGTGACGGAGACAACGATCTTGCCGTTGCCACCCAGCTGCCCGACAACGTGGTGGTTTTCGTGAATCAGGGAAACGGGACGTTTGTTCAGGGTGCGGAGACTGCGTTCCCTGTAGCATCGGGACTGACCTCTCTCATTGCGGCTGATCTTAACCACGACGGAGTCACGGACCTAGCCTTAACGGCGACCGGTCCATGGCAGTTTGCCGTCTTGTCCGGCAACGGAGACGGAACGTTCGAAGCACCGACCACGTACAATTTGGGTTACCGGGCGTACGCAATCCAGGCAGCCGATATCGACAGTGATCTCGATTTCGATTTGGTCCTCGGAGACAATACGTGGGAGAATTCGGCCGTGGAAGTCTTCAAGAACGACGGCAGCGGCGTCTTCCATAAGTCCGGTCGATTCGTGACCGGCGCCGGTCCATATGCCATAGGCACCGGCGATATCAATAATGACGGCAGCATAGATCTGGTGACGGCCAACAACCGTGACAACAATATCTCCGTCCTACTCAACAACGGACCCTGTTGTATCGGGATGAGAGGAAATGTCGACGGTCTCGGTGCCGAACCGGGAGTGGACATATCCGATATAATCTACCTGGTCGACTACTCCTTCGCCGAAGGTCCGGAGCCGGTATGTTTCGAAGAATCAGATGTCGATGGAAACGGCAATCTGGACATCGCCGATGTTATCTATCTTGTTGACTATTCGTTTGGCACCGGTCCGGCGCCCGTATCTTGTCCTTAGAGACTAAGCCCCCTTCGAGTCAATTTCCCATTGGCGGTCAGGATCACCCTGGCCGCCTCGCATATTGGCTTTGTTACGGCTTCTCGAACCGGTATTTCCCGTTGATCCTCGGGACCTTCATGATGTATTTGCCCGAGAAGCAGCTGGCGCAGAAGGTAGTGTCCGGAAGCGAGGACATCGAGAGCATTCCCTCTAGCGACAAATAGCGCAATGAGTCAACTTCGAGGTATTTCTCGATCTCTTCGACCGACATATTCGCGCCGATCAGTTCCTCTTTGGTAGGCATGTCGATTCCGAAAAAGCAGGGGGAGACAATCGGAGGAGACGAGACTCTGAAGTGGATCTCCTTGGCGCCCGCACCGCGGATCATCTTGACGAGCTTCTTTGAGGTCGTGCCCCGAACAATGGAGTCATCGACGACGACCACCCGTTTGCCTTTCAGGACGCCGCGTACCGGATTGAATTTCACCTTTACGTCGAGATCGCGGATATTCTGGGCCGGATCGATGAAGGTGCGGCCGATATAGTGATTCCGGATCAGTCCGATCTCGAACCTGATGCCTGATTCTTCGGAGAACCCGAGCGTTGCAGTATTGGCGGAATCGGGTATGCCGATCACGATATCTGCTTCCACCGGGTGCTCACGTGCGAGTTGCCTCCCGAGGCGTCGACGGATCTTGTCAACGTTCTCGCCGAACACCTTCGAATCGGGGCGGGCGAAATAGACATATTCGAAAATACAGAAAGCGCTCTTTTCTTTTTTCATCGGAAAATAGGAATTGAGACCCTTATCGGATATTTCGATGACTTCTCCCGGTTCGATATCACGCACGTATTTGGCTCCGATCAGATCGAAAGCGCAGGTTTCCGAAGCTACCACCCAGGCGGATTTCAGTTTACCGAGACAGAGTGGACGGAATCCGCGCGGGTCTCGTGCCGCTACGATCGAGTTCTCCGTCAGGAAGACAAGCGAGAAGGCGCCCTTTATTTTCGACAGAGCGTCGCAGACCTGGTCGATCCGCCGCTTCTTTTTTGATTTCGCAACGAGGTGCAGGATGATCTCGGTGTCCGAAGTTGTCTGAAAAATGGACCCGCTGGCGTCGAGACGGCTCCGCAGTTCAATCGCGTTCGTAAGATTTCCGTTATGGGCAACCGCGAGGTATTTCTGACGATTCGTGATTATGAACGGCTGAATGTTGATCAGGGAAGAAGCGCCGGTCGTACTATAACGATTGTGGCCGATAGCTATATTGCCGGTCAGTCTTTCCAGGTTCTCGCGCTTGGAAAAGACGTCGGAAACCTGTCCCATCGATTTGTGCAGGTGGATCGTTCCATCGTCCGAGGAAGCTATTCCGGCCGATTCCTGCCCCCGGTGCTGCAAGGCGTAGAGACCGAAGTAGGTTATCTCGGCCGCTTTCGGGTTGCCGTAAACTCCGAAGACGCCACATTTGTCATGAATCATTGAGTCTACCATCTCGTTACCTTCCAAGAGCAAACCGTAAAGGTATGAGCCTTCCGCGGAATTGTCAAATGCTAATCGGCCCGACATTGCAACCGCTTGTGAACATTGTTGCACCCCTGGAAAGGAGTTCCTCCAAATCGACCTGTCTGTGCAGTAAAAGCTCTGGATTTTTCCCTGTAAGTAGCTATTTTACGGTGTACTACAGCATACTTCCAAATTACCCGATTCTCCCGGGAAGGGCACAGGCTTTGCTCTAAGGTCTCGAGAAGGCAAACGATAGGACAAATGGACAATCAGCCGATCGAAAAATTCGAGATTCTGCGTCTCCTGGCTGTCGCGGGTGCTGAAGGGGAAGACCTGAACCAGGCTTCCCAGGCCGCTCTGGCGATGGCCGCTCAGTATGTTGGCCTGAATGCAGCCGCCATCTACCTCTGGGACGATAAGCAGCAAGTTACCGCGACGGTTACTCATGCCGACTCCGATCTGGCGAGGCAGCGGCTGGCCGGTCTGGAAGAAGGCCTCTTCGCCGACCTGCGCAAAGACCGTCACCTGATTTCGGCATATCTCTCGTTTGCCGGTGAACCACCCTACCATTCATTCACTCAGCCGCTTCGTCAGGGGACACAGGTTTTCGGCGCGATTATAGGACTTCAGGAAGGCAAGAAGACAATTATCTCAGAGGATGTTTTTCTCGAGACCCTGTCGGCCTTGCTGGCGTTGGTTCATGCCGCCCGGGCCGGCCTCGGAGCCGGGATCAGCCGGGAAGTATTGGATAAGGAAAGGCTCAGCACGATTCTCGAGACGGCCGTCACCGTCAATCATGAAATCAACAATCCGCTCACGGCAATCCTTGGAAATGTCCAACTCCTGATGCTCAAGCGGGACGATCTCGATGACGAGCTCAAGGCCAAGTTGAAGACGATAGAAACCTCGGCAATGAAAATCCGCGACGTTACTCAACGGCTCATGCGGATGACCTCCCCGAAGACCGTGGACTATAGTGACGGTACAAGAATGGTCGATATCTCAGACGACGAACCGTCGGACAACAACGAATCCTGAATAGCTCTTTCCCCGATCAGTGCAGCAGCCAGTCGGCGAGCTGACTCATAGCTTTCTTATTGTTCAGAATGATATTCGTGCCGTGGTCGCGACCAAGGTAGATGTGGATAACGGTGTGCTCAGGCGCCATCTCCGCGAGACTGGTCGACGATTCGGCGGCGTACGAGTCGTTTTCGCAAGCGCCTATGTACACTTTTCCGGTGAACTCTTTCATGGCCCCAGCCGGCTTGAGGGAGTGATAGTCGAGGCCGGGGGAGAGCATTGCCACCTTGGATACACCTTTGAGGAGGGGGGCAGTCATAATCGCTGTGTTGGCTCCGATTGATGCTCCGACAAGTATGATCCCTTGCCTGTCAATCCGAAGACTCTTATCCGCAAGCAGGCGGTCGATCAGCGTTTTGACGTCGTCCGGATATTTCTTGAATTGCGAGGAAGGCATCGTCTGAAAGCTGAGCGTATCTTTGCCGGCTATCACCGATTCTCCGTGTCCTCGAAGATCAACCGTCAGGATGTTCGGGATTGACGTTTTCTGTCCCGCGATCGAGGCTTTGGAGGCGGCGACGTAAAGTCCGTGTACCAGCGGCGCGTAGCTGTCGTGGGCCCGGCCCATCATCGGCAGCATGACCACCAGCGGCGCTCCGGCATCCGGCGATGGCGTGAACCAGCCATGCATAGTAAGGTCGTCGGGTGTAGCCGCCGTGATTTCAATCGCCTTGACTCGCATTCCCGACGGTTTGTCCTGCGCGACTCCCGGAGACGAAAGAATTGCCACCCCCAGAATAAGCAATAAGAGTCGCTTCATGATTGCCTTTCTCCTTTCCTTGTAAAGTATAACCGGGAACGGCAGCCGGAAAGCCGCCGTCTGTGATTCATCAGATTTTACAGGAATCGTTTCCTGAATTGTCTGGCGACATTGTCAAGCAGGCGGATCTGTACTTTCAAATCGACCAGATCCTTCTTATCACTGCAGAATTTGATTTCATCAACGATCTTGCGCATCTCGTCGAATTGAGCCAGAATGGCCTCTTTCTTCTCAGTAAGATCAGCGGGTATCGTCTTTTCGTTGAGTTCGTTCATCTTCGCAACCAGCGTCTGCGATGAACCTATCATTCCCTCAATGTTATTGTCAGGAATATGCTTGTCTTTAATCAGGTCAAGCGTCACCATGAATCCTTCGAACTCAGGATATTTGACCGGCAGCAAAGCCGAGGCCGTCTGTTCGAAAGCATCGTGCAACTCCGGCAGGAGAGCGTAGACTTTTGCGGAATCCATGTTTGCACATGCGCTCGAATATTCCTTGACGAGCCGCCTGAATTCCATTCGATTGGTCTCAAAGGTACGGGCGCGGACTTCGGTCTTGAACACCACGGGCATATTGTCGATCGGTTTGAAGGCTGCATCGAATTTTGGTCCGGCAGCGAACATTGCGGCATAGTCTTTTTTCGGCCAGCTACCGTGCCACACCGGAGCGATAACTTCGTGGAATTTCTGAAAAGCCGCATTGCCATCGTTCGAAGCAGCGGTTGACGGACAATTCGCGTCATCTTGTGCAATCGAAACTCCGAATATCAGGAGCAGCGCCAGTGCCGTCGACGCGGCCAGTTTTGTGATTTTCCGCAATTTCGTTTTTGCTTGAGAGCGGTTCCTATATGACATTTGTCTCCTCCACCAGTTTACCATCGGCAAAGCGGTCAGCCGCATAGCCCGAGATGTCCACCGATGGCTCCTTGCCGGTTAAGATCTCGGCAGTTATCAATCCGGCGGCCGGCGCGTGCATAAATCCATGTCCCGAGAATCCGGTCACATGGAACATCCCTTCTACCGATTGTTCCCACCCGATGATTTCTCTGTGATCCGGCGTGACTTCGTACAGTCCGGCCCACTCGTTGGCAACTTCGGCTTCCGCAAGCTGCGGGATCAGATCGAGCGCTTTCTCCAGAATCGCGTCGGTGTAATCGGGATCTATCGAAACATCGAAAGAGGGTTTGACACTCTTATCGGCCCAGCCGAGCAGCATTCCTTTCGATTCCTTGTGCGTATACAAGCCGGAGCGAACGTCAACGACCATAGGGAAGAACGGCTTCACGAAATCCAACTCGCCGGTTGTGACGATCTGTCTTTTGACCGGCTCCACTTTAACGTCGGCTCCAACCATTTTACCGATAACTTTGGCGTAAGGTCCGGCACAGTTAATCACGAGCGGCGTACTGATAGAACCGCGAGCGGTGTGCACAGTGGTTACGCGTTCACCCAGCGTATCGATCCCGGTGACCGGGGCTTCCAACTCCATCGCGACGCCCAAACGGCGGCAGGCATGATCGTAGCCTGACAGGAATTCATGCGGATCTCCGAGGCCGTCCTGGTGACAGAAGGTTGCACATTGGACTCCGTCAAGCGAGACATGAGGAGCATACCTGGGTATTTCAGCCGGGGAGAGGAGCTCGACATTCAGCCCGATTGATTTCTGCAACTCCAGCGCCGCCTTGAAACTGACGACATCATCATCGTCTTTGAGCAGGAAAAGGTATCCGACCTGGTCGAAGAGCGCTTCCGAGCCGGTATCTTCTTTGAATCGGACGAAAAGTTCTTCCGACAGCATGGACATGCGAACATTATCCTCGGCGGAGAATTGAGCCCGGATTCCGCCGGCAGCTTTCGATGTAGCTCCGGCGCCGAGCAGAGGTTCCTTCTCAACAAGGGTGATGTTGCCGAATTTCTCTTTGGCAAGGTAGAATGCAACTGCCGCTCCGATGATCCCTCCACCAACAATGACAGCATCTGCCGTATTTCGCATTTATTGTACCTCTTCCGGACTTCAATCAAATTAAGTGAACTTTTTCACTAACAGGAAATTATCCAAAATCGCCGTAAAGTCAAGCCAATTCAACTTGTATGCTCACTCCGAGGCGTCAAAATCCGTCCCTGAGAGCTGTGTTGATTGACAAATCTCGGTAAACAGAATATACGACATCCTAATTTGTCTGGTAAGCCCTATTTCTTTTCTTTTCCCTTGTCTAATGCGTAAAAGTTAATAGATTGTCCCCTGTTATGCATCTTCCCGCCTTGGACAATTTGTTCAAAAAGCTAAATATCTCGGGTACAAACGTCCTCATTCTGCTTTCGGTTTTCGTCGGAGTGACGACGGCTTTCGGAGCGCTCGGCTTCATTATCCTGATCCGGCATTTCAATACCCTCTTTTTCGGGCTCACCGATCAGATTCTGACGGAGCAGATAGGCCAGCGCGGCCTCAAATTCTGGCTGCCGATAATCCCGATGGTCGGCGGATTCCTCGTTGGGCCGATTGTTTATAAGTATGCCGCAGAGGCAAGAGGTCACGGTGTGCCGGAAGTTATGAACGCGGTCGCCAGACTCGGCGGTATCATCCGCCCGCGCGTTGCCGGGGCAAAAGCGGTGGCCTCGGCCATCTGTATCGGCTCAGGCGGTTCGGCCGGACGTGAGGGCCCGATCGTTCAAATCGGCGCCGCCCTCGGCTCAACTGTCGGCCAGTGGTTCCGCATGTCCGGAGAGCGGGTCAAGATCCTCGTAGGCTGCGGAGCGGCGGCCGGGATATCTTCGGTGTTTAATGCCCCGATCGCCGGTGTCTTTTTCTCGCTGGAGATCATTCTTGGGGATTTCAATATAAAGACGTTTTCACCGGTCCTTATATCATCGGTCGTAGCGTCGGTTGTCACCCGTACGTTCCTCGGCGATCACCCCGCCTTTGCCGTCCCGAGCTACTCGCTTGTCTCGGCCTGGGAGATTCCTCTCTATGTCGGGATGGGTATCATTCTCGGCGTGTATGGAGTCGGCTTCACCCGGACGCTGGAGTGGTTCGAGGACACTTTCGAAAAGCTCAAAATTCCCGATGTTACCAAGCCGGCTCTGGGCGGGTTGCTGCTCGGCGCCATTGCGATATTCTATCCCCAGACCCTGGCCGATGGCTACGATACGATCAAGCTGACCCTGTACGGCAATATCGGCGTCGGACTCATGCTGATCCTGATCTTCGCAAAGCTGGCCGCGACCTCGCTGACACTCGGATCAGGCAACTCGGGTGGTATCTTTGCTCCTTCCCTTCTCATGGGAGCTGTTTGTGGTGGTGCTTACGGGGTCCTCATTCACACATTGTTCCCGTCGGTGACGGCTACGCCAGGTGCTTACGCCCTGGTAGGCATGGCCGGAATGATAGCCGCGGCCACTCATGCTCCCATGACCGCGCTTCTGATCATATTCGAAATGACTTCAGACTATCGAATCATCCTGCCCCTGATGGTCACGGTGGTCTTCTCGGCGCTCGTTGCCGGAAAGCTGTTCGGCCAGTCGATCTACACGGTAAAGCTATTCCGTCGCGGTATCGATATCCGGGGGGGACGAGATATCAATGTACTGAGATCTCACCAGGTCAAAGAAATTATGGACGAGCGATTCGAGTCGATAGATCCGGCCACGCCGCTGGCGGAGATTTTCCGGATTATCGAGCAGTCGAACGAATCATATTTCGTCGTCGCCGATTCGCAACGGCATCTCAAAGGGGTCATCTCGTTCCAGGACATTCGTTCCATTCTTAGCCAGCACACCCTTGACTACCTGATCATTGCCCAGGATTTGGCGGTAGGGGAGACGGTGACGCTGAATTTTGACGACAATCTCGAGAAGGCACTGGAGACTTTCAACCTGAAAGACCTCAAGCTGATCCCGGTTGTGAACGAGTACGATGGCGGCAAGGTAAGCGGCGTTATTCGTCGCGACACCCTCGTCGACTATTACAACAAGCGTCTGATCGACAGCCTCCGAAAGTAGCCTTACCCTCCTCGGTATCTCCGAGTTTCTCAACTTGCCTCTCTTTGCCTGTGATCTTAGATTGATTCATGCCCAGATATGCCCGTCTACGCACCGACCTGATTGTCGCCCCGGCGGAGATCGATGGTCAGACGGTGTACAATGTGAAGGACCCGATTTCGGGCAACTACTTTCGGCTGCGAGAGCCTGAATACTGGCTGATCAGCCAGTTGGACGGCGACACGGCGTACGACGATATCGCTCGAAAATTCCGGGACCGCTTTCAGCTGGAGATCTCCCCGGACGATGTCGCGCAGTTCGTCAGCGCGCTGGAAGAGCAGTACTTCCTCGACGACAGTCTCTCGGAGCAATCTGTCTCGCGAAGTACCTACCAGCGCCGGGAGCACCGGTCGCTTTCTTCCCGTCTTCTGTACATTAAAGTAAAGGCGTTCCGTCCCGGGAGGTATCTTGAATTCCTCACTAATTTGTTTCGCCGATTCCACAATCCGTTTTGGTTTGTCGTGGTCCTTTCGATCATGGCCCTTGGCATCGTGCTCCTTCTTGCTAATTTGTCCGAATTCAATGTCAATCCGTACTCGATTTTCACCGCCGAGTCGATAATCACCATTTTCCTCGCGTTTTTCGTCTTGCTGAATTTTCATGAGTTTGCACATGCAGTCGTCTGTCGATACCACGGGGGAGAAGTACGGGAGATGGGTTTCCTGTTCATGTATTTTCAACCGTGCTTTTACTGCGATCTTTCCGACGCCTGGCTGTTCGACAGAAAGAGCGACCGTCTCGCCGTTACCTGGGCCGGACCGTTCTTTCAGTTGTTCTTGCTCTCTCTTGCCGTCATTGTTTGGCGGATAACCGTCCCTGATACCTCGGTAAGCAATCTCGCTCGCACGACGGCCATCGTCGCCTGGGTAACTCTCCTGTTCAACTTCAATCCGTTGATAAAGCTCGATGGTTACTACCTGCTATCCGACTGGCTCGATATCCCGAACCTCCGGGCCAAGTCGTTTCATTATCTGGGTACGCAGATCAAACGAATCGTGCTCGGCTGGCCGATCCCCCGGATTGAAGCGAAGGCGCGGGAGCGACGGATATTTCTTACCTATGCTCTGCTTGCGGTTGCCTACAGTGTCTTTCTCCTTGGCTACCTCTTTTACCGCCTGGCCGGTTTTATACTTGATGTCTTCGGAGGTGTCGGGCTATTATTGCTCATAGCCGTTGTGCTGTTCGCCGTTCGAGGAAACCTTATTGCGCTGGGTCGAGGATCCGTTCAACATCTGGTCTATATGAAATACCAATTAAAAAGACCTGCCCGACTGGTGATCTACCTCATCGTCTTGATTATTGGGATCATTCTCTGCTTCTTCCTCCCATTGCCCGATCGGGTGACAGGCGAGATTACCGTGCAGCCAATTGCCGAGTTCACCCTGTCGTTGAATGATATCGGTCTGCTCGAGAAAAAATTCCATCACGGAGGCGAGAAATCGGAGAACAAATCGAGCTTTCTCCAGACCACCTCGACCGAGATGGCGTCAC
Organism: uncultured Ignavibacteriales bacterium; assembly: GCA_964520865.1. Taxonomy (GTDB): domain Bacteria; phylum Zixibacteria; class MSB-5A5; order GN15; family FEB-12; genus CAVQCT01. The sequence continues at coordinate 24,817 of CAZFOY010000032.1, forward strand.
TCGATCTCGTGCCCTTCGTGACCGATGGTCAGACGGTTGCGCCGGGGGATACTATTGCCACTCTTGTATCCAATCAAGTGACTCACGAGATCGAAGCTGAGCAGTCACTCATTCGACAGCTGAAGAACGACCTTGCCCTGCTTAAGTCGCCGCCCAAGAAAGAAGCAGTGGATGAAGCGATTGCCGATGTCGCCGCGGCCCAGGCGGTCTATGATCAACGCATGCGCGACGAACGGAGGCAGAAGGAACTGGCCGACAAACAGCTCACCTCCAAGGAGGCTCTCGAATCGGCTCAGTCGGCGACCCAGGTGGCCAAGGCGGAACTTGAAAACAAGAAGGCGAAGCTTGATCTACTCAAAGCTCCACCCAAGCCTGAGGAAGAGGCGGTCAAGCAGGCAGAGATCGAGAAGGAACAGGCGCGTTTGCAGTTCCTGCTGAATCAGCGTGACGCTCAGTTTATCGTATCGCCGATTCCCGGATCGGTTGCGATCGATCATAAAACCGATCTGAATATCTCTGTTATTGATAACGATCAGGTTGAAATTCTGGTACCAGTTTCTGACTTCGATATCCGCAGAGTGAAGCTGGGTCAGGTCGTGAAAGTGAAAGTGCGGTCTTTTACCGATCGCACGTTCTATGGTCGTGTCGTTCACATTCCCAAGGATGCGACGGTCGCGAACGATCACGCCACATTCGCCGTATCGGTTGTCACCGACAATGCCAACCTTATGTTACACAAGGGGATGACTGGCTACGCCAAGATCGAAGCAGGGAAGATCACGATCGTCGGATGGCTGATTCGTAAGATCACATCGTTCATCCGAGTGGAATTTTGGTCGTGGTGGTAAAACTTTTCCGCGTGAAATCTTTTCCCCATCATTCAACAATCGCAGTCTTCGGGCGTAAATCAATATAGACCGAAGCAAGCCATTCTGCTTGACGATGCGCAGGAAAGTATTATTTTATAAATAGTAGCGGCTCAAGAAACTCTATGTGGTAAACACACCCTTCCTCTTCGCACAGTTGGAAGGAGATCTAACATCTAAGGAGGTGATTCAGTGTACAAGCTGACAATTGAAAAACTGGAAGCCCGTATTGCTCCGGCTGGATGGAGTCTCGGCGGACAGTAATACGTTCGTTCCGAAATCTACTACTGAGGGGCAGGTTGCACTCCTGCCCTTTTCTTTTGCCCGATCTGTGCCCCCAACTTCCGAATCTCTTCCACCAGATATCTGATACTTTCCTGAGACTGGAAGGACCGCCGGTCTTCTTCTGAATCGATCGTCTGCGCGATTGTCTTCGCAGACTGAAGGGCGCTCTTCAAGTACTGATAACAGGCCTCAATATCCTCGGTGGCGGCTGCCGCCCTTCCCAGCATAATGTCTATTCTCACCAGCTGTGGTAACGCTCCCGATTGACGGGCCAACTTGTGGGCCTTATTCAGATACCGGGTCGCCGTATCATTGTCGTTCGATTCGTGATAGAATCGGCCGGCGATTTCCATGAATTCGGGCAGGTCGATGCCGTCGATCGAGGAGTCCAGTTCGGCCTTTAGCGCGTCCATAAGTTCCGCCGCCTGACTGAGCTGTGCCTTGTCAAGTTGGTCGCGGAGCTGCGCAAACTTCAGATTTCGTTCCTCTTTAACCATACCAAGGGAGACGGCCAGGTCTATCGCCTCCCTGATCTCCTCCGCATCGGGCCTCACCAGGCTCAGGGCGATGAATGTCTGAAGCAGCCTGGGTTTGTCGTTGCGTTGTCGGTTATCGGCCAGACTCTTCTTCAGCACATCCAGGGCTGGATCTTTCTTGCCGAGCAGGTTCAGCAGAAGGGCCCGCTCTACGGCAAGTTCATCCGACAGACGGAGATCATCGAGCTGTCCGGAAGCATCGCGAGCGGTGGTCAGGTGCTGATCGGCCTCGCGCACTCGTCCCAAATAGCGTAGCACGACCGCCATCGACAGGTTGAACACCGCAACGTGCTGTTTGTCGTTCAATTCCGACGCCAGCGCCATACCCTCTTTGAGATATCCGAGCGACTGGGCCAGTTTACCGGCACTTATCATGACATTCGTCAGGTTTTCGAAATTGAACAGAAGCTCCTTTTTGCTGCCGATCAACCGATTGGTCTCCAGTGATTCGGACAGCGCCGTTATCGCCTTATCGTTATTGCCAATTAGGTAATAAGTGAAGCCCAGATTATTGAGCGTGCGGGCGATTTCGCCTTTGTTGCCTATTTCACGCTTGAGCTTGAGCGATAGCTGGAAGAGCCTTACGGCCCGTTTGTACCTGCCCCTCGCACCATAGATTGCACCGAGATTGTTTAGGGTGGAAGCAAGATCTTCCTGTGAGTTTAGGCGGCGCTGGATTTTGAGTGCCTGGCGGTAATGCGTTATCGTCGACCTTACGTCACCGGCGATCCAGTAAATGTTGCCCAGATTGTTCAGGGTGTGAGAAATTTCCAGCTCATCGCCCAGCTCTCTGTAAATTTCAATAGCGCGATTCAACGCCTCGATACCATCCCGGGTGTTTAGTTTCATCCGGAACAGGTCGCCGATGTCCTTGTAGGTCTCCGCAAGCAGGCAGTCCACCGGTTGACCTTCGTACAGTTCGATCATTCTTCGATACACTTCTTCGGCACGCTCAGCTTCGCCCTTCTCCTTCAGAATATCTCCTTGCAGCATGATGAGCTGTCTGACCAGGAACTCCTCGCCCCGCATTTTCGCGTACCGAATCACTCGGGTGAGTGCGGTCAGGGCGTCGTCATGTCGTTCTTCCTTTCTCAGCGAGACGGCTATCTGATAACAGCATCTTTCGGCGCTTACTAAGTTACCCGCGCGGAAGTAAAGATGAGTGGCGTCGTATAACCGTTGCTCCCGCTCAGCCACGTGCGCCATTGTGGCTGCCTGAGTACGAATGAATCCGGCATGCAGGAGCTGAACGATCAGGTCTGCCTGAAGATCCGAATGACTCGAAGTGGCCTGAATCGAGGTTTCCGTTGGCAGTTCTCTATCGGCGTAAATGATTGCCCTTCGAACGGTCTGTTTCTTCTCCGACAAGGAGAGAGCGGAGAAAACGCGAAGCGCGTTCCGACGCAGGCACGCCGGGATGTAGACTCTCCCATCGAACGAAAACTTGCCGGACGAATACGCCAGACCTTCATTCAAGAAACTCGTTCCGGCCAGAAGCCGAAGTCTGACTGAAGATCCTTCGGCCAGTTTTACGACCTCTCCTGTACATCTCTCATCAACGGCAAAATACTTCTGTATATTGCTCTCCGGTCGGTCGGCAGAGTCAATCAGATGTTTCGGTTGTATCGCCCTTTCAAACCTGTAAGTCGCGCCAGCCTTCCGCATAGACTCACAGACTTCGATTCCCCATTGCGGTCTCTCCGACTCGTTCTTGGCAAGCAGCTTGGCCACGATTTTCGAAAGCTCTGCCGGAGCATCCCGTCTCAGTTCTGCAAGCGGTGTCGGGTCTTCCTCCCGCACGCGGCTGTTGATCTTCACCGGGTCGTTATCCTCGACTCCAAACGGATGCTGACCGGTCAGAATCTGGTACGCTATAACACCGAGCGCGAACATATCCGAGGCGTGACTTGTCCGGGACTCGATTACAGTCTCAGGTGCCATATAGCCAACCGTGCCCATGCCGGCTCGGTCGGAGTCAGATTCACTGCTCATTCGTCCGAGCGAAAAGTCCGAGAGCTTCGTGTAGAAAAACGACGTTGAAGCAGTGGATTCCCAATCTGACGGCAAATAGATGTTGTCCGGTTTGAGGTCCCCGTGGATGATTCCTTTGGCCCGGATGAATTCGAGATTGATAGCGACCGATGACAGGATATTCAGGCACGCAGTGAGATCGTCGATTCGACCGACCCGCTCAAGGGTGGGACCCTGACATAGTTCGAGGAGAAGATACTCGGGGGGTTGCGAAGACGTACCCAGAATTCGTACCAGTCCGGGATACTTCAGCCCGCCGATCAGGAGCTGCTCTCGTCCCGCCAGCTGAGCGAAATCTATTCCGATGGATTCAGATTCGGGAAGAGGGTATTTGAGTGCCGCGGTGCGCCCCAGACTTTTTACCCGTACGAGGGCGACTCGCGCTGTGCCTCCTCGACCGAGCCCTCCCTGGTACTCGAAGAGTGGCAGATCGTACGGCTGCATCATGCCGGGCTCAGCCTTTGGGTTGGAATCTGGGCAGCGTGACTGTAAAGGCGGTGCCTTCGCCGTAGGTCGATTTCGGAATCAACTCGCCGTGGTGCTGCTCGATGATTTTCCGGCAGTTTGCCAACCCGAGTCCGTGGCCGCTTTTCTTGGTCGTGAAGTGCTTGGTGAAAATCTTGTTCACCGTTTCTTCGGTCATACCGATACCGTTGTCGGTGATCTCGATAACGACCAATTCACGGTCCTTATCGTAAGAAGCCACAATCGCGATCTCACGCTTGAACTCCTTACTTTCGGACTCCATCTTGACCGCTTTCTCCTCTATCGCGTCGGCCGCGTTGTTCAGGACGTTCATAAGGACCTGCTGAATCAAACCTACATCCATTTCGAGGTTCGGAATATTGTGCCCCAGGTCGATCGTGAAATGCGTGCGTTTGAAGCGCGGCTGTATTCTCAGCGAGAAGAGGAGGTCTTCGATCAGGTGCTTGATATCGTAGCTGATGAACTCGGTCTGTGGTTTGGAGAAGTCCATCAGGCTGTCGACAAACCGCTTGATCTTGAAGATATTCTCGACAATAGACTTGCTGTTGAATTTGACTTTCTCGTACTTGCCGCGTTCGATATTCAGGGCAAGTAACTCGGCGTTGTTCGACGCAATGGCCAGGTAGTTGTTGAGTTCATGGGCGATCGAAGCGGCCATCTCTCCCTTGGCAACCAGCTTCTCCGAAAGGATCACGTACTTTTCCAGAAGAACCTTGTCGGTGATATCCTCGACCGTCATGATCAGGCCGTCGCTGCCGTTCGTTAACTGAGACATGGGGGAGAGCTTCAGCGAGAGTACTTTTTCCACATATCCGGTGTTGTGAAAATACCGGTCGTTCGAATAGTCTTCCTTGGTCGCAAAGGCGGTGTTCAGCATATATTGCCAGCGAGGGCGTTCTTTTTTCGGGAGGAGTTCAAGAAACACCGAAGCCGGACCGTCGTCGTTCAACACCCGGACATCGGTGCGGTTGAGGTCGAAAATCGCCAGGGCTTCGGCGTTAATAGTGGCGATTCTTCCGCGCACGTCCAGCACGATGATACCGACCGGTGATTTCTTGATGACCGAGTCGTTGTACCGCTCGAGAGTCAACAGGGAATTGTACATGCTGGCGTTATGGAGCGCATTCGAAACCATCTGGGCATATAATTCAAAAAGATAGAGATCCGACTTGAGAAACATTTTCGACTGACTGGAATTGTCCAGATAAATGACGCCGATCGTTCGCTCTTTGACTTTGAGCGGAACGCACATGATAGAGCGAAGGTGCAGTTCAACCACCGACTGCTTGTTGGCATAGCGTGCATCGGAGAGTGCATCCGAGGTGTAAATCGAGCGTCCGGTGGACGCTACCTGGGCGGCTACCGACGTGGAGATCCGGTAGTCCTCTTCGGTCATCTTTGCCTTATCGAGGTTGTATGCCGATTTCACCTGAAGTTCTCCGGACTCGCCAAGCAGCATGATCAGGCCACGTTCAGCCTGCATCAGCTCGATCGCTTTGCTCATAACGAGCTGAAGGATATCATCGAGCACGAGTGAGGAATTGACTGCCAGCGAGGCCTCGAGGATCGCTTTGAGATCGCTCGACATTTTGCTGTTATCGTCGGAACCGGAATCGATTCGCGGATTTGCCTCGGCGACTTCGTCGAGGGTCGCTTCAAGGTCTGCGAACAGATCGAGAGGAAGCGAACTGGAATCGCTCAGACTGTCGTCCTGCGTTTCCGACAAATCCGACGAGTGGATTTTGGTCGTCTTCTCTTCTTTAGTGTGGGTCATCGAAGTCGTCTCACCTGTTTTGAATTTATTAATGAGTATCGGAAAAACAGGAGGAGTCATTAGCCCTAAAATCGAGGCGGAAGCGGCTGATAGACCGAGGCTTTCGGCTACTTCCGGACTATCTCGGAGAGCGAAAAGAGGCGGGATTTGAACTGAAACTCCTCGCGACCGAAATCGGTCATTTCAAGGAATTTCTTGAAAAGATACCTGATGGGTGAAGATTCCTGCCCTTCGGCAGCATTTTCTTCCGAAGCTAAGTTAAACGCAGTTAAAGAAATAGCCGTTATTTTGAGTTCCAGGTAGTAGCGGGTCGACTGGTCAAGGCTGTCCACGTTACACAGCGCCGGTTGAATGGAATCAGTCAGATATTCGCCCAACGGAGCGAGCGAGAGAAAGTGTCGGTCGGTGTCGGAGGTTGAGAGCGAATGGGAGAGAAAGAAATCTTCGGCCACCAGGCGATAGCCCATTCTAAGGTAGCCGGTGGAGCTGTTCATTTTCTGCGCACCCCAGATTCGCCTCGGCCGAAGCAGCGTGAGTTCGTATTGAAGGGCCAGATCAATCCCCTGTTTCATCTGATCGACCCGCTCTTCGGTGAGCAGTGGTTCCATATCGACCCAGACGGTAAGCGAATCGCCCGTTCGGAGAATGTCGAAATCGAGTGACTCGAGTGTCTCACAGCGGGCAGATTCGACCGTACCGAAGCAAGAACCGACAAGAAACAGGAGTATCCAAAATACCGATATCTGTTTATTCATACCACCCCATCGGCCATGTGCGGCTAAAAGGCGTGGTGAAGTCTCACGTAGATTTTCGGATCATCGTTGTAAGAGCGATCGAGCCGTTTCGCAAGACTCACCTTGAAATCGTCACCAACATAGAGAGCAAGTCCGAGATCGTGTTTGACGTCGGTCCCGTTGCTGAATCGAGTGTCGTTGGCAATTCGTCCGGCATCCCAGAGGACAGCGGCCGCAAGCTCGGTATGTGGGAAGCTAATCCGATATTCCGTGTTGACCATCCAGAATCTCGTTCCCATGTACTCTTTATGTTTATACCCGGAGAGCGTGCCGAGACCGCCAAGAAAGAACCGCTTGTACATCGGCAAATAGCCGTCACTCTCACCGAACATGACGCGGGCAAGTATCATCGCGTTTCGATTGATCTTCTGGTACCGACGGGCCGACAGGACGTACCGGTTGTAGTCGAAATCAGAGTTGGCTCCCTTGAGCGAAGCCTCAAAATCGGCCGTCACGTGCCAACCCGAACGGGCGAACGGCTGATCCTTGAGACGTGTATCCCATTCGACGTGGTTGTACCAGACGGCGTTCGCCGTTGTGTCGATCTCCGCGATTCCGGCCTCTCGATAGGGCGAAGGAACGGTGCCGAAATTGTAGTCGAAAAGCTTGTCGCCGCCGAACAGCGACCAGAGATGCCTTCTGGCCGAAAGCCAGTTGGTCTGTTCATAGCGATAACCGGTTTCCAGGCTGAGATGATCGATTGGCAAGAATTTGAGATAGAATTCGCCGCCTTCAGCTTCGTAGTAGTCCTTATAGTCTTCGGTCACGAAAAGTGCGAAGGCAGAGTTCTCGGTGTTGGAAATCAGCCAGTCGTCACCGGAGGCAAGCTTCCGATACACCGATCCGCCGATGGCAAAGGAGGGATGTCGGGTAATGATCTGTTCCAACCCGGCATCATAGCGCCATTTTTTTGAATTGAAACCGTAACCGATTTGCCCCCAGATTGTCGGAATCAGGGAATCAGAATCTTTGTATCTGAAGGCGAAATACGGCGAAGCACCATCAACCCTGTTGTAGAAGAACGAACCCTCACCGGAAAGAACGTCTTCTTTGCGAACGAATCGGTTGTGCCGCAGGCTGCCGTGACGGTCGATATAGTACAGCTCGCCATAGACCGAGGCATCACTTGAGACATTGACATGACCGGTCACCGAGGCCAGGTCACCGCGAGCGGTTGCGCCCGGAGCGAGATAGACATTTCCAAACAACGAGATAATATCCTTGTTTACTTCTCCCGATACTTCGATGTCGCCGGCTACAGAGAGTATGAAGCCGCGGACAAAATCCCCTTTGTCGACAGTGACTGCTTTGTCAAACGTCATCATGTTCCCCTGCCTGAAGCGGGAGACACGAGAAGTATCAAGTTCGCGCGTAAGGAAGGTGATCGTGATGTGATCTTCACCGCTGGTGATTCGAGTGTCGGAGATTTTACTGAACAGGTAATGCGCGCCATGAAGAATCAAACCGTCGCGATCGAAGATCTCGTCTTCTCCCGCGTAGACGCCATCACCGTGTACCTTGATACTCTTTCGCGGGAAGATCATCAAGTGCTCGTCCTGTCCGTCGAAAGATTTTAGACGAATCTCCTTCTTATCGTAGGTAATCGCGAACAGCTCTTTTTGCTGATGGGAGAACTTGTATTCCTTGTATTCAACGGCCCGGGCCGCTGAGGTTATCAGCGCACTGCCGCTCAGAATCAGCGCCAGGATCAGATATTTCTGCTTTATCTTCATCGGACTCCTCCGTTTTTTCTCAGTATCTATTCAAAATGTGTGCCGCGTTTCCAAGCTACAGGATTTCAATTAGTTATGTCAAGCATGGAAGGTTGAGTGTGGCGTGTTTACACGGACATGCACAATTAATGGGCGGGCAAATGACTCGCGCTCAATCAGACTTGAGCCCTAACTCCCGGATCTTCTTTGAGAGGTTGGCCCGGTCTGTGTTGAGCCGCTCGGCCGTTTTGGAGATATTCCCTCGGCATTCTTCGAGTACCCGGCCGATAAATTCCCGTTCAAACTGGGCCAGTGACTCCGAAAGTGAAAGTTTCGCTGAGTGCACGGGCTCCTCAGTTGAATGAGATACCTGCGCCTTGATTTCGGCCATGCCGATTGTCTGTCCGGCATGGAAGATCGTCAGCCTCTCGATGAGATTCTTTAGTTGGCGGACATTTCCCGGAAATGTCAGTGTAGACAAGTAGGCAATCGCATCGGGAGCGAGTACCGTCTCTCCCGAAGGATCGTAGCGACGGAGAAATGCGCCGGTCAGGAGCGGAATGTCGGATCGGCGTTCGGATAGTGGCGGGACCTGGATTGGCAAAACGGATATGCGGTAGAACAGATCCTCCCGGAATTTGCGCTCCGCTACGAGTCTGCTCAAATCCCGGTTTGTCGCACAAATGACTCGTACATTGACCTGTTTCGGTTTGACCGAACCCAACGTTTCCACTTCACCCGTCTCCAACACGCGAAGAAGCTTGGCCTGACTTTCCAGAGGGAGGTCCCCGATCTCGTCGAGAAAGACAGTTCCGTGATCGGCGAGTACGAATTTGCCGGGATAGTCCTTCACCGCGCCGGTAAAGGATCCTTTGGCGTGTCCGAACAGCTCGGACTCGAACAGCGTCTCCGGAATGCCGGGGCAGTTGACTTTGACGAATGGCTTATCCCGGCGCTTGCTCTGAAGATACAGTCGCGTCGCTACCAGCTCCTTTCCGGTACCATTTTCGCCGAGTATCAGGACGGTGGCATCGGAGGGTGCCATTCTGGAGATAGTGTCGAGCAGGCGTGTTACCGCCCGTGATTCCCCGACGATGTGCGAGTTCCGGTCGAGTTCATCGACCAGAATATTACGTTGCCTGTTTGCGTCGATCAGCATGAAGGCGGAACGCACGCTGGAGATAAGCTTTTCCGGACCGACCGGCTTCTCGAGATAGTCAATTGCGCCCAATTTAACTGCGTCCAGAGCGACCGAAATTTCGGACTGACCGGAGATGACAAGTGCGAGCGGTCGCGTGGGATCGTTCCCCAACTCCTGCAGCAAGGTGAGGCCCGATTGATCGGGGAGATTCAGGTCGAGAAGGAGTAATTCGAAACCCGATTGCTCGATTTTGGATCGCGCTTCCTCAACCGTAGCGGCACACTCCGTCTGATAGCCTTCATCTTTCAACAGTGACGAGAACGACAGCGTGATATTCGGTTCGTCATCAACTATGAGAATTTTTCGTTTCATTTTCTCCCGTCTCAGGAAGGACGATCGTTACCGTTGTCCCGACACCTTCGGCCGAGTCGATCTGCAGTTGACCGTTCAGTTCATTGACCGTCTTTTCGACCACGGCAAGGCCCAGGCCGGTTCCCTTTGATTTGGTCGTAAAATAGGGAATCGCCGCCGACGAGACAACGTCTTTGGTCATCCCGTGTCCGACATCCTGCACTTGTATCGCCGGACCGGCTTCGGTTTCAAACAGGCGGAGTGTTATGACGGACCCCGACGATGATGCGTCGGCCGCATTCTGGAGCAGGTTGTGCAGGGCCTCACGGAAATACACCGGATCGACCGATGCACTGATCGGTGTTTGAGGCAGTTCGATGCGAAAATCATACGATGACAGCTGCTCGCTGTAAAGCTGGCCGATCGATGAAAGCAGATCATTAAGATTGACTGATTCCAGCGATGGTTCCGGGAGCTTGGCCAGGCGTGAGAAACGCTCGGCCAGCTCGGTCAGGTGTTTGAGTTCCTCTGAAGCTGCTTTCAGCGGCTCTGTCAGTTGTTCGTACTGCCCGGACTCTTTGAGCCGCTTCTCGATGCGGTAGAGCGAGATCATGATCGGTTGAAGCGGGTTCTTCAATTCATGAGCGAACCGTCGCGCCACCTGGCGCCAGGCGGCAACACGCTCCGATTGCGCAAGTCGGGCGGTGGTATGCTGTAACTGCCGTGCCATCATATTGAAATTCCGGATAAGCTCATTGATCTCACCGACACCGTGAGAGACTACCTGCTGATCAAAATCCCCCTGTGCAATTCGCTGTGAAGCTTCGCTCAATTCGAGCAGGGGAGCGGCCAGAGAGCGGGAGTAGCGCAGCGAGAAATAGTAGGCGAGCAGCACAGCTACGATGGCGAAGACAACAAACACTACTCCGACAAACAGAATGTAGCTCGATCCGAGAACCCGAGCCGATGTCGATCGCGACATCTCCTCCTGCACCGTTTGTGTCAGCAGGCCGTAGGTACTGTCGTGCACGAATCCGCCGATGAGATCACCGCCTCCCGTCGAATGGACGAGGGCATATTGATAGAACTCACCGTTTGACTCCACGAACCCCGATGGTTTAGATTTAGCCGCTCCGACGATTCGATTGAGGATGGCGCTGTCTTTGAGCGCGGGGGAGACGAGATCAGCTCTGCCGGAATCGTTCAGACGGATTACAAAATCGAGCGATGTCTCAGAATCCGGACGTGTGCTCCATTCTCCGAGCGACTTCTGAATCTGATCGGTCAGGAACGTGTTGTAATACGAGGCGACGTCGAACAGGCCGGAAGATTCCGATGGCTGCGTGAGAATACCTCGCTCCGACGCCATGAAATAACCGATCAGCGCAACAAGCAGCGATGGAATAAGCGAGAAGAGGAGAAAGAGTCGGAAGAGTCGGTTTCGAAATGATGATTTCATGTTTACCCGGACCGGCTTCGGATCCTTTGATTGTAGTCGGCTATGGCCCGGATGTGCGATTCAAAAGCGATCTTCTCCGGCAAGTGATCGAAACTGAAGAACCGGGCATCGTATGCGTCATCTCCGGCCTTCAACTCACCGCCCACGCGATCGGCCAGATACAGCATCAGAACCGCATTGTTTCTCGGGTCATCGTTACCTGAATACACTTCAAAAAAACCTCGTAGTTCAACGATCAACCCGGTCTCCTCGCGTATCTCCCGTACCGCCGTTTGCGACGGGTGCTCGGTCCACTCCATGAATCCAGCCGGGATACACCACCAGCCGATCCTCGGCGGGTGGGCCCGCTGAACCATAAGGATGCTGTCGTTTTCTACGATTATCGCTCCGGCCGCCGGCACCGGGTTCTGATAGAAAACGAAATCACACTGGTCGTTCGAGCAAACAAGCCGCCGGTGACCGTCGATCTCCTTGTCAATAAGTTCCGAGCGACAAAACGGACAATAGGTATAGCCGGAATGGTTATCCTTGCGTTGATTAAGCAGATCGGCGTCAAACTTGCTGTGCTTGTCGCTGCTGGTCATAGATATCACACACTTTCAAAGCGATTATAGTCGTGTCGTCACGTGGCGGATAGGTCGGATCGAACGAACGGACATCTTTCAGGATCGCTTCTATGAGTGCCGCCGGGTCAAGTTGACGGTGATCCTGAATAAACTGATGCACCCGCTCGTCCTTATACTCTTCTTCTTTCTCGTTCATCGCCTCCGAAAGGCCGTCGGTGAAGAAGAACAGGACGTCTTCGAGATTCACCTGAACCGATGCCGCGGAGTACTTCATCATCGGAAACGCCCCGATGATCGGCCCGCCGTCCTTCAGGAGCTCGATCTCACCGTTCGCCCGCGCCAGTACCGGGTAGTTGTGACCGGCGTTGGAGTAGTGCAGGAGCCCGTTGGAAGTATCAAACTCGCCGTAGAACAGGGTGACATATTTCTCCGACGAAGAAGACGACACGATCTGCTGATTCATATTTCTAAGTACCTTGTCGATGGCGTTACCATTGTACACTTCACTGCGCAAAATAGCCTGTGTTTGCGCAATCAACAAGGCTGCGGGCATGCCTTTGCCCGAAGCATCGGCAATCACTATGCCGAGCCGTTCTTTGTTTATTTCAATAAAATCAAAGAAGTCTCCTCCGACAGTCCGCGATGGTGTCGAGTGCACGGCAATCCGCATGCACTTGAGATCGGGAGGCTTGGAGGGCAGGAGATCGAGTTGGATCTGCCGGGCCATGGTGACTTCCTCCTGAAGCCGCATGCGCTCAAGGGAATCAACATAGAGCCGGGCGTTGGTCAGGGCGGTCACCATCTGATTCGAAAGGGTCCCGAGCAGGTTGAGGTCCTCGGCCGAATATGCGTAGCCGGCCGCCTTGTGTGTCAGTGCCAGAAACCCCAGAAGATGATCGGCGTCTTTCATCGGAAGGATGAGCTTCACATTCCGCTCTTCGAGTTGACCTGCAAGAGTCGACCCTTTTCGGTAATCTTCGAGGGAATGATAGTAAGTAGGTGTGTCGAGGAGGTTTATCCCGCGAAGCATCAGGTCCTCACGGTCTATGACGGATCGGCGCTGGTTCTCTTCGCCGACGAAGAGGACGTATTCGTGAACCTTGTCATCGTAAAGAACGAAATAGACTTTCTCGATCAGCAGGGTCGTCTTGAGCGTTTCATCGATTATCTGACGAAGCTGTGTCGGATCGAACAAAGAAATCACCTGACGGGAGAATCGCTCCAAAACATTGCGATGATCGGTATGTGTCCGGATGAACATCGAGCGAATAATCTCGTCAATCCAGTTGTTGATCGGCTGGAAGAGCAGGAGGATCAGGATAATGAAGGCATAGCTGACGACCTGCGCCTGCTCGCCGAAAATCGGTTGAAGAAGCTTCTTGGACTCGATCACAAGCAACACATAGGCACCCACGAGAAGCGCCGAAGTTATCGAGTAGACGAAAGACTGGCGGAAGATCAGGCGTACGTCGAGAAACTGGTAGCGAACTGTCGCGAATATCAGAATGATCGAGCTGGCCGCCAGAGCGAGAATCAACATCACTGATTTTATCTCTTCCGGATAATGATACGGAAGAAGACTCCAGCCTATCGTGACGGCAACGAACAGGCCGAGTCCGAGACGGGTGGCCCAGAGTACTACGCGCGTTTGAGTCAGAAGTCTCGGGTTGCGAAGATACCTGATGCCTGTCTCAAGAAAGTAGATCGCGACGAGGACGTACAGGATGTTCACCACGCTGAAGATCGTGTCCTGATAGGTGCGGATGAAACTCAGCAGGAGGACGAGCCAAGACACGAGGGCAGAGAACGGTTTGAGCACGAGGCTCGAAAATCCAGGCGTGATCGTGTCAACTTTCATTGAGTTGAGGAATCCGATGAAGTTATCGAAGAACAGGACGATCACCAGGTGCATGATCTGCGGGATGAAGATCAGGTAACGGAGCCGGGTGTGATGGAACAACCGGAAGCGGTCTTCCGGAAATATCCATGAGAACAGAACGAGCAGGGGGAAGAAGAACTCCCAGATATAGTGCAGTCCGAAAATCGTCGTATCTTCGAACGGCGTATTGACGAAGCTTGTCGGGTCGATGATCTGTCCGAAGGCGACGAAGATCGGTCCGAGTCCGGCGAAGAACAACATAGCGCCGGTAACCCGGTTCAGCCGATTGGTGAAATTATCACGGGTGATCGTGACCGCGAGGAATATCAGGAATCCGCCGGTCAGAAAGTACAGGAGCGTTTTTATCAGCTCAAAACTCATGTAGACTTGAAGCCTCTATTGTGTCTACTTCAACGATTTGGTGATAGTGATCGAGGTGCCGTCGTCGGTCGTCTTGATGTCGACGTCGTTCATGAGAGACCTGACGATAAAAAATCCTCGGCCGGTGTCTTTCATCAGATTCTCTTCGGCGAGCGGATCGGCGATATCGCCGGGATCGAACCCGCCCCCCTGATCGGAAATCGTGATCGAAATATCATCGCCCTTCTTGCTGACAGTGACCGTCACGGTCTTGTCACGCAACATCGCATTCCCATGGCTGATGGCGTTGTTGACCAGCTCCGAGACGGAGATGGCAATATCAGCAATAACCGACTCATCGATCCGGTAACCGTTCAGGATTCCCTCCACGAACACGTCGACGTCGGTCAGGAAGTCGTGGCTCGAGGGAATGACGATCGTATTACCCGAGATGGTGGGGTTCTTCATTGGAAAATGAGTCTCCTAAAAAAACAGGCAGGCCGATCTGTTGCCTACCTGCGAGAGTTTGCGTCTATCCCGTTCGTCCAGGGCATATGGTTATTTAAAGGACTGGACAGCTTCTTCTATTGAGTCATAGGCCTCAAATACGGTGACCAGCTTGGTAATCGTCAGGAGCGACTGAATCTTCTCCGTGACATTGGCGAGTTTGAGCTCGCCGTCACTGTTGCGCAGCGTGGTGTAGCCGGAGATCAAAATGCCCAGACCGGTCGAATTCATCCAGTCGACCTGCGCGAGGTCGATAACCACACGCTTCTTGTTCTGCTCGATATACTCGTAAAGCTTGTCGTGCAGCAGACTGGCATCCGGCCCTCCCATAATCTTCCCTTTAGGGGAGAGAATGACGACACCATCTTGCTCGCGATCGGACAATCTCATATGACATGCCTCCAACTGAGGGTATTTACACTTACGTGCGAATTCGTGGTGGGTTTCCATCCTTGCGAATTCAAGGGCAACCGTCGAATCACATTCCATGCAACGGTTGTCGAGACGAACCCGTTTTCGTCTAAGTCCTTAATTAGCTTAAAATTGACTTTTAAGTCAAGGGGTATTTTGCAGGCACGGCGCCCGGAGATCTTCCGGACGCCGGCTCAATTTGCGTAGAGATATTAGCTTAGCGACTCAGAGCGAAATTCAGACCGCGACCTTCCGCTTCACCTCCACCGCAGGCTTCCACTCAAGCGCCTTGGTCGGACAGAAGTGCGCGCAGGCCGGATCGCCGCCGCAGAGATCGCACTTGACGACCTTATCCTGCTGTTGGTCGAGAATGGCACAACCGAAGGGACAGGCCGAAACGCAGGCCATGCAGCTGACGCATACATCTTCGTTCAGTTCGATCGCGCCCGTTTCCTCATTGCGACGAAGGGCGTCGACCAGGCAGGACTTGACGCAGGCAGCATCGTCGCATTGCAGGCAGACGACCGGCACCCAGAGCTCCTTGAATTCGGTCAGGAGCGGGTTGATTCGGGTCAGTCCCCGAACTCCTTCGACCGCATGAGTGAAGGAACAGGCCAGCTCGCAGGAACGGCAGCCGGTGCAGGCGTCGGGATTTACGTAGAACTGATATTTCATTGTCTGGCCTCCCGTTCCCAATTCGCGATCTTGCCCATCGTAACCGAAAGTTCCTTCCGATGGCATTCATCGCACACTTCGAAATAGCTCATCGGGATGTCACGCTCGCGGCTGAGATGTTCGGCGAATTCCTTCGTAATGCCCGGCTTGCCGCATCGCGAGCAGGTCATCAACTCGAATTCCTTCTTCCAGATCGTGAGGTGATTGTTCTCGATTGAATATTCGATGTAGTTTGTCGGGCAATTCCTGGCGCAGGCGAGGCAACCGGTGCAGGCCGGAGGAGCTTCGTGCAGCGGAGGGGCGACTTCCTTGCCGTGCCCGCGTCCGACCGTTGATATTGCCTTGAACCCCATGGCGTCACAAATGCGCGTACACACGGCACACAGGATACAATTGTTGCCGTCGACCATCGTCTCGTAACTCGTTTTCGTCACGCCGTACTCGGCCGCCAGATTGCGGACCTCCGGCGAATGGGGATGCCGCGCCAGATAAAGATCGAGGATTGTTTGCCTGAGTTCGTTTACCTTGGGCGCGTGCGTGTTTATGATCAGGCCGTCCGCGGCCGGGTAGGCACACGAGGTGACGTAATCGCACCAGCCGTTCCAGCCATCTTTGGTGATTTCAACCGTACACAACCGGCAGGCTCCAAACGGTTCCACTGCTTCGTGGTGACACAACGCGGGGACATCGATCTTCTCCCGGCGAATCACTTTGAGCAGCGGCTCGCCTTTCTCCGCCTGCACCACCCGTCCATTTATTGTCATAGTAATCATGGGCACTCCTAACTCACACTAACCGCGTCATAGGTGCAGACTGCTTCGCAAGCGCCGCACTTGGTGCATTTGTCCTGATCGATAACGTGCACTTCTTTCTTCTTGCCTGTGATAGCGTTTACGGCGCAGGCACTGAGGCAGGCCATGCACCCGGTGCAGTTATCCATAATATCGTAGCGGATGAGATCGCGGCAGACCCCGGCAGGGCATTTCTTGTCGCGGATATGCGCGAGGTACTCATCGCGGAAATACTTGATCGTACTGAGCAGCGGATTCGGCCCGGATTTGCCGAGCCCGCAGAGCGATCCGGTTATGACCATTTCGGAGAGCCTCTCCATTTTGGTCAGATCCTCTTCCGTCGCTTTCCCTTCGCTGACTTTCACCGTCATCTGGTGAAGCTGATACAATCCTTCGCGGCAGGGAACACATTTGCCGCACGACTCCTTCACGAGGAAAGAGAGGAAGTACTTGGCTACATCAACGATACAAGTCCGGTCGTCCATGACGATCATGCCGCCCGAACCCATCATGGCGCCCGCATCGGTGAGTGTGTCGAAATCGACCGGCAGGTCAAGCTGCGAAGCCGGCAGGCAACCGCCCGAAGGTCCGCCGGTTTGCACCGCTTTGAACGGACGGTCGTTGATGATCCCGCCGCCGATATCGTATATGATCTCCCGGAGGGTAATTCCCATCGGCACTTCGATAAGTCCGGTATTGCGGACTTTGCCGACCAGCGAAAACACTTTGGTGCCGGTGCTTTTCGGCGTGCCAATCTTTTTGAACCAATCGGCTCCTTTGTCGATGATTATCGGGACGTTCACATAGGTCTCGACATTGTTGAGAACGGTCGGCTTGTCGTACAGACCCTTCACCACGGAGCGGATGTACTTGTCGCGTGGTTCGCCGACCTCTCCGGCAACCGACTTCATCAGTGCCGAGGACTCTCCGCAGACGAACGCGCCCGCACCGCGAGCGATATGAATGCTGAAGGAGAAGTCGGTCCCGAGGATCTTGTCGCCGAGCAAGCCGTACCCTTCGCAGTCGTTGATCGCCTTCTGAAGGTGCGTGACCGCGAGCGGATACTCTTCGCGAACGTAGATGTACCCTTTAGGAGCGCCAATCGCGTACGCCGCGATCATCAGTCC
>CAZFOY010000033.1:0-6300 GCA_964520865.1 uncultured Ignavibacteriales bacterium
CGGGGTGAGAGGATTTGAACCTCCGACATCTTGCTCCCAAAGCAAGCGCGCTACCGGACTGCGCCACACCCCGAATCGAGTGACTAATGATATGTTTCGGCCGTACCTTAGTCAAGGTGAATGTAGTCTTACAAATAGCACCGTTGCCCGGGTCGATTCACCTGAAACGGGCCGGATCTCGAAGCCTTTTCAGTTTGCCTCCGAGGGAGACTGAGTGTGTATAAAGTGGCGTAAATGACTCGCTTTTTCGACCTTGCCAATTGCGGAAATTGAAGTACATTAGTGAGATATGACCAAACAGAACCTCCTCGGCTTTACCCGACAAGAGCTTGAAAAGACGATGATCAGTCTCGGCGAGAAACCGTACCGCGGCCGCCAGCTTTTCAAGTGGCTGTATGCTGATCGGCAGTATGATTTTGACCTCATGACCGATTTGAGCAAAGATATGCGCCGCCGACTCGACGATTCATTCGAAATTCGTGGCCTCAATCTGGTGCAGTCACAGGCGTCTGGCGATGGAACGAGGAAATTCCTGTTCGAACTCGAAGATGGTCGCCCGCTGGAGACGGTACTCATTCCTGAGGATGACGGACGTAAGACTGTTTGCGTCTCCTCGCAGGTAGGATGTGCGCTTAAGTGTGGATTTTGCGCCACCGGTACTATGGGGTTCATGCGCAACCTGACGGTGGGGGAAATAATAGGACAGTTGATTTACATCCGGGATGAATTCGGCGACGACGCGTTCACCAATATCGTCTTCATGGGTATGGGGGAGCCGATGATGAATTTCGATAATGTCGTCGAAGCTATCCGGATCATCTCGGCGCCGAGCGGACTGGGGCTGAGCGCGAAAAGGGTCACGGTTTCGACCTCGGGCGTGAGCCCAAAGATCAGGAAGCTGGCCGACTCCGGACTCAAGGCCCGGCTCGCCGTTTCACTGCACGCCGCCACTCAGGCGAAACGGGTTCGCATTATGCCCGTGGCCGAGACATTTCATCTTGACAAACTGATGGATGCAATCAAGTATTACACCGACAAGACCGGATACCGAGTGACCTTCGAATATATAGTCTTCAAAGACTTCAACGACACGATGGAGGACGTTCTCGCCCTCAGCAAACTGATCCGGGGAATACCCTGCAAGATCAATCTGCTGGCGTACAACCCGGTCGAGGGTCTCGAATTCGACCGACCTTCGGACGAGAAAGTCGACTGGTTCGGACGGGAGCTTTATCCGCGCGCCCCGGCCGTTACGGTACGCAAGAGTCGGGGAAGAGATATCGACGCTGCCTGCGGTCAACTGGCGGCAAGACAGAGAACAAGGAGCAAACTACATGCGTAATCGTCTCATGATCGCCCTACTTCTGACTTCCACTCTGGTGTTTTCTTCGGTATGGGCCCAGACCCCTGATTCGACAAAGCAGCCCGACGTATTTGTCGGAAGAATCAATTTCCCGTCCCTGCGCTGGGGTACGCAGAAGGCCGAAATTCCCCTTAGAAACAACACCGATCAATTGAAATTTATTATCATAAATACCCATCTTGCGTTCAGCGGCTCGTACGTCAATCCGGAGAGGTCGACGCATAATTCAACGTTCCTCGAACCGGGCGGAGAAGTAACGGTGACTGCGGACGTCGAGATTCCGCCGAACTACGGTCACGCCGAGCTGGAAGTTACATTGTACGACGTCGTCGACACGCTCGATCAGGTCCTCCCGGGTCAGAAATTCTACTCACAAACCTTCCAACTCAATTTCCCGATACCTGATGCGATGCTGCCGTATATGACCGAAAAACTCACCTTCCCGTCACAGGTCAACGTCCACCCGTATTTCGACAACGAGTTCGTGAGAGCTATGTTCATGATGCTTGAGGAAGGGAAGTCGGCTAAGAAGATATCGGAGATGGCCGAGTGTGACAGCGCGTTCGTTGCCAAGCAGATCCAGCTGTTCTACGGAGAATTCTATCTGAAGGGGGTGCACCACGACAGCACGTTTGTTCCGGTTTTTCCCATAATCAAATTGGAGGAAGCGGAGCAAGCCAGGGTCGTGGCGGACAGCCTGGCCTCATCACTATCGACAAAGCTTGCATCTAATTTGAAGAACTATCGCCCGATACTGGACAGCCTGGTAATGGCGAAAGTCATCACCAGAGACAGTAATGATTTTATCAGCGGGTCCAGTTGTCTGTACTACGAATATCCGACCGTCGCGGGTCTGTTGATGTGGTTCGATCTCGGAAGAGAATTCGTGACCGGCAAGGATCAGTTCATGATCTTCGAAGGGACCGACATCTGCAATGCTTCGAACAAATCCTACATCTACGAAGTGCAGGGAGGCGACAACTTCAACGGAAGTCAATTTTACGCCCTTATCTCGCAGGAGAAGACATACCACGTGATGTTCTCGGACCATCCGCTGACCTTGACCTGTCCGAACAACTTCATCCTGCTCGGACACCTCGGACGGCCGGCGAGGTGGGAGTACGCCACCAACGATTATCCCGAGTTCTTCATAATAGATACCGCCGCAGTTCGACCAATGTTGAGTGCGATCGATATCGGGACCACTCCGCTGCTCCAAAAGACCAGAAAGGAGATTGATCAGATTGCGACGAAGTTCGGTCACAAGGGGACGGACCGGGCATATCGATTCTGGTTCTGGAACCTGGTCGCGACGCGTACATTGGATAATTTGATCGCCGAAAAAGTAGTCACGAAGCGAGGAAATGGAAACTTCCGCTTCGATTCAATCCGAAAGCAGGGTAAAGGATGAAATGTAAAGCAGTCGTACTTGCACTGATACCGATTGCATCATTGGCGTTGCTCCCCGGATGCGGTTCACGTACGCCAAAACGGGACTATATCCCCGCTCTCAAGAGCCAGCTCTTCAAACTCCAGGAAGCGGTGAAGGCACAGAACCGTGCCGCCATCGATTCATTGCTTTCTCCAAAGATTCTGGAGAACAAGCAGAGTTCAGATTCGTTGTTGCGGTATGTTTACGGCGCCGCCGATGACTTTGGCTTTACGCAGTTCGGAGGAGCCGACATCGCCTATACTAACGATAAGGCACGGATCGATGCCTATGTCATGGACAGCACCCATGCCCACAGTCGGCCTATCGCATTCTACATGGAACGACTGGGTAAGAGCTGGTTGTTCACCGGATTCGGTCCCGGCAAACCTGATACGGTACTTACCCCCGATTCCACGCACACCCAGTAGACTTCTCGCCTCTAATCATTCGACTTAGCACAAACAAAAGGCGCCTCAATTGAGGCGCCTTTCTCTCTCTTCTGACGAATGCAAGGAGTGTAGGTCTATAGCTCGGCTTTCTTCTGCCCCTTGCTCAGGAGTAACGTATATTCGTTTGGTGTCGTCAAAATGTCGACCGCCTTCTTTACCACCGGATCTGTTCTCAGTACGATCTGTTCGTAAACACCACGTTCACCGGCTATCGACGACACGATTTCTCGTCTGATGGTGCGACGGATATAGTCGATCGACTGGTTGAAGTCGTTCTCCTTTTCCTTTTCGACAAGCACGTTCAGGCTGTCGAGCGCACCCTTGAACATATCTTCGGTCCCCTCGTCCTTGACCTCCTGGTCGAGCTTCTCGAGGGTGGCCTGAAGAGTGGTCTTGTAATCGAACTTCTTTTCTTTGATGAAATCGTGGAACTGATTCACGATATCGTCGGTGATCTTGATGTCCGGCTTCACGTTCGGGTGGTCGGCGACATACTTGACGGCAAAGTCGAAGAACATCTGCTGACGCTCAAGGTTGATTTCGATCGGTTTCCACAGTTCCGGTTTGACTTCGACGTCGACCGTGATACCGCCACCGCCGTATACGACCCGCCCGCCGTTGGTATAGTAAACCTCTTTATCGGAAACCTTCAGCGAGTCGCTTGCCGCGGTCGTGTCGGCGGTCGAATCGGTCGGCACGATTTCATCGAAAGTAGCGTCCGAACCGACCTTCGCTTCTTTGTCCGGCTTCTGAATACAGCGCCCCGAAGGCACGTAATATTTGGCGGTCGTGAGCTTAAGCGCCATAGACCCATCGTTTGATATCGGGAAGATCTGCTGTACGAGTCCCTTGCCGTAGGTATTGCTGCCCACGATAAGTCCGCGATCCCAATCCTGAATTGCGCCGGAGACGATTTCCGAGGCCGAGGCCGTGCCTTCGTCGGTCAGCACAATAAGCGGCTTCGACGGCGGGAAGAGGGGATCCTTTTCGGAATAGTAATGTCGTTCGCTGTCGGCATAACGACCTTTCGTGTAAACGATCTCACGACCCTTGTCGAGGAACAGCTCGGCGGTCTCTTTCGCCTGGTCGAGCAGGCCGCCGCCGTTGGACCGAAGATCGAATATCAGCGAAGTAATATTCTGGCCGTTCAGCGCCGTTATCGCTTCCCTGAGTTCATGGCTTGTCTCCTCGGCAAAACGGGACAGCCGGACATAACCAATCGAAGTACCCGGAACGACGCCGTAATAGTTCACCGATTTCAGCTCGATGACTTCACGGTTAACCTCGAACTCGATCGGATTATCGAGACCGGCCCGCTGGATCATGAGTTTTACCGATGTCCCGGCTTTGCCTCGCATAATTTTCGACGCATCGGCAGACGACATTCCTGCGGTCGACTTTCCGTTGATTTTGAGAATAACGTCTCCCGCCCGGAGTCCCTTGCGATAGGCGGGGGTTCCTTCAATAGGCGAGACGATAATAATATGCCCGTCCCGGGCATCGATCTGCATCCCGAGCCCCTCATACTTGCCGTGGGTCGATTCCATCAGGGCGTCGTACGAGGATTTCTCCATCAAGACTGAGTAGCGGTCGAGGTTTTTGAGCATTCCCTGAATGCCTGACTTGATGATGTCATCGGCATTCACCTCTTCCATATACTGATTTCTGATATTGAAGGCGGTTTGAGTGAGTTTCTTAACGTCGCTGAGGAAGGTGTCCCGGTTCGTTCTCGCGTCTTCCTTCGGCTGGACTTCGGGTACATTAATATGTACCGTATCTGCCCACATCACGGGCTCAGCGGAGGCGGAGGTCTGAACCGCTTCGCCCGACCCGACGAACCATATCAGTGCCAGGGCAAAAACGGTTATTCCGACTAGCTGCACGGTGTATCGCACCATAATTTCCTCCGTATATAAAAAAGTATCTTCTTTACAATCTGTTCTTTAGTCCGGCGACATCACTCGTCCGGGAGGCGTATTTTCGGGTATCTTTTTGCCAATTATACGCTTACAATATTGACAGGATGCAAATATGTTGCCCGTGTCGGACCAAAAGAATAACTTCATACTATTACTACGTTTATATGCTTTCGCCGGTTTCCGGCGCAACTTCTATCAGGTCAGTCCGTCCTCTAAAATGTGAATCCGCTTTCAGCTTGCAATCGGTCTCCGTTGACAGGATATTGTCACAAAACAGAAAGGTATCGGTTCGGGCATACATCCGACGGGTAAAATCGGTAGTGAGGAAGTTCGCCAAATCCAGATTTTCCGCCATCATCCTGAATCTGCTCCTGCCGGGACTCGGTCATATCTACTGGCGGGAGACGGGGTTCGGGATTTTCGTCTTCCTCATTATGCTCACCGCCTCAATGTTGTTTTTCGTGACATTCTTTATCAGTCTCCCTGCCTATGCTATAATATTAATGACGGCGCTTCCCGCAATCTTTTACTTCTTTACCTTTGTCGATCTTGTCCGGGTTGTGAAGGCGAAAAACAGCTCTGTTAAGCAGAACAGCCGACGGATCATTTTGTTTCTCGTCATCGGCGTAGTCTACCAGTTACTCGTGCCGCTTGCTCCGGGTAATTTCGGCATTCGCAACCGACCGGTCTTATTCACCTTAAAGACGAATGATTTCAGCCCCCTGTTCAGAAAAGGGGAACTGCTCAAAGCGAGTCGACTGGCCTATGTGGTTGACATCTTCTTTCTGAAGAAACCGGTTCTTCACGCCCTTCCTCGCCGATACGACGTCGCGCGCTATTCCGATTCGACCGGCGTTCACACCGGCATCGTAGTCGGATTACCGGGCGAACAGATCGAAATAGCCGAGGGAGTGGTAGTTGTGAACGGATTCCCCGACGTCCATCGCCCGGCCGGCAACCTTGAACTTCTCGGGGAATGGCCGGAGACATCGGCCAGGAGTTACTCCGTTCTCGTAGCGACCCTGCAGATGGGGCGGGTCGTGAATGTTCAGGACGTACCGATGTCAGAGGTGGTCGGCAGAGTAGAGGAACCGCTGTGACCAACTTCAGAAATGTGATTCTCGATCTCGACGGTAC
>CAZFOY010000033.1:6400-41628 GCA_964520865.1 uncultured Ignavibacteriales bacterium
GGATACCGGCTGGCCGTCGCTTCGACCAAGATCCGCAGGCATATCATTGGCATACTCGAGAAATGTGGCTGGCACGATCTCATCACGGCGTTTGCCGGAGGAGACGAAGTAGAGCAGGTGAAACCGTCACCTGAGATTCTGACGCTTACACTGTTAAGAATGGATGCGAAGAAAGATGAGACGGTCCTCGTCGGCGACACGATCAATGATATCCACGCCGCACAGGCAGCGACCATGAAAGTGATTGCCGTGAACTCGCCGTACGGCGGGCGAGACTCTGTCCTGGCCTCAAAGCCGGATTATTTCGTCGAGACCATCGATGGCGTGCTCACGATTCTCGGATAACGGAAAGCAGGTGACCGATGAAGAAGAAATTGTTTGTCCATAGTTTCAAGACAAAGCTCGGAGTCATTCGGCTGGCTTCAACGGAAAAGGGACTGGCTGTGATATCCCTTCCCGATTCGTCGGAACGATATTTCGAGCGAAGTATCGAAAGATATTTCAGCGATTACGAGATTCATCGAGGCGGGGAGTATAACAAGGTTGCCCAAGAACAACTCGCGGAATATGTCGCAGGCAAACGCCGCGCATTCGACCTCAAGCTCGATATCCAGGGAACGGAGTTTCACCAGAAAGTGCTGCGGCGAGTCGCCGCTATTCCATACGGTGAGACGATGACCTATGGCGATGTTGCGCTGGCGGTCGGTCATCCGAGAGCGTCGCGCGCAGTCGGCACTGCCAATGCCCGTAACCTGCTCCCGTTTGTGATTCCGTGTCACCGGGTGGTAGCTTCGAATGGAATAGGGGGATACGGAGGCGGGGAGCACCTGAAACGACGATTGCTTGAACTTGAAGGAGCTATCTGAGTACCTGCCCGGAAGACAATCTGACCTGAACTGAACATACCGATCGGAGGATTATTGTGGATCCAAGAGTAGAGAAATTAGCCAAAGTCCTGATACACTATTCACTCAAGCTCAAGAAGGGGCAACTCGTCAGAATTGGCGGCGAAGCTGCGGCTATGCCACTTCTGGTGGCCGCTTATAAAGAGGCGATTGAAGTTGGCGCCAATCCGTACTTCGACATTCGTGTACCGGAAGCGGAAGAGATCCTTCTGAAGCACGGTTCGGAAGCTCAGTTGAAATATATCGCGCCGATGGCGACGATGGAAGTCAACCGCATGGACGCTATGCTGCACGTCTGGGCCAACACGAATACCCGCTATCTCACCGGAGTCGACTCCAAGAGGCAGTCGATCAGACAAAAGGCGCGGCATCCCCTTTCCAAGAAGCTTTTCGCGCGGTTCGCCAATAAGTCCGCCACCTGGGTGGGCACTCAGTTTCCAACCCCGGCCGACGCTCAGGAAGCCGACATGTCACTGACCGACTACGAAGAGTTCGTCTATCGGGCAGGACATATCTACGACAAAGATCCGGTGAAATACTGGCTGGGCGTCAAGAAAGAGCAGGATCGCCTTATCAAGATTCTCAATCGGATCGATCGACTGCACATTCAGTCCACCGATACTGATCTGAAGCTCCGGGTAAAAGGACGCAAATGGATCAACTGTGCCGGCACCGAGAATTTCCCGGACGGAGAGGTGTTTACGTCGCCGCTCGAAGATACTGCCGAAGGATATATCCGATACTCCTATCCGGCGGTCTATGGCGGAAGGGAAGTCGAAGACGTCCGACTGGAATTCAAGAAAGGGAAGGTGGTCAACGAGTCGGCCGTTAAGAATCAGGAGTTTCTTACCACCATGCTCAATTCGGACCGGGGGGCACGATTCATCGGCGAAGTAGCAATCGGCACCAACTACGAGATCAAGAGATTCTCGAAGAACATACTTTTCGATGAGAAGATCGGCGGAACCTGCCACCTTGCGGTAGGGGCTTCGATCCCCGAGTCGGGCGGCAAGAACCAGAGTTCGGTTCACTGGGACATGGTGTGCAATCTCAAGAAGGACTCACAGATCTCCGCAGACGGCAAAGTCATCTATCGGAACGGCAAGTTTACCATCTGACGCCACCTTATACAGGCCATACAAAAGCCGGAATGAGATCAGCTCATTCCGGCTTTGCTGTTCGAAATCTGTCGTTAAATTCTTACTGTACCGGCGGCGGTCCATCTCCGAACATATAGTCCACGAGATAGGTCAGGTCGGTAATATCCACGCTACCGTCTCCATTGACGTCGGCCAGCTCAAACGGATCCGGCGGCTCGCCGTCGCCAAATGAGTACTCGACGAGGAAGATGAGATCGGAAATGTCAAGAGCACCGTCGTGATTGAGGTCGCCGCGCTGCCAGGCTCGCGTCGATACTGAACCGGTAAAGACGGCCGGATTGTAGCTCGCGTAGATGGAAGTAACATTGGCCTCGTACGGGGTGGATAGGGTGTCGATTACAAAGGTCGCTCCGGCCGGAGCCGAAGCATTGACCATGAAATACAGTCGCATGACCTCACCCGATCCGACCGGCAGGGGCGGTGAACCGCCACCATCGTCAGCCGTCAACCTGAAGGTATATTTGTGATTGAACGGATCGTACGTCAGCGCGCTCAAACTTTCGAAATAACTCGTGCGGCTCCCCAGGGTCACTGAATCGAACGCCAATTGCGGCGAATCGAAAAACTGGAACGGCACAACGATCTTCTCCAGCGGCTGGCTGTTGACCAGATGTATCGAGACCACCGCTTCTTCCCCGGGGCTGACCGTATCCGGCACGAACGTCATCGTGTCTCCCAGAGCAAGAATGAACGCCTGCTGGGAATTCGTAATGTCGCCGTAGGCGGAGTTGACCGTCAGGCTCACGTTGTAGGCTCCGGCCGTTGTGTATTCATGCGAGGGATTCTCTATGGTGGAGGTATTGCCGTCGCCGAAGTCCCAGTTCCAACCGGTCACTGAAAGCGGCGATATATCGTTGAACTGCACCGTGAGCGGCGCTTGCCCCTCAGTCACGTCCGCAGTAAACTGCGCTCCGTATCCCGAGGCGGCGTTGACGTCGATCAATCCCCAGCCATATGTATTGTCAGGAGTTGAAGCGTGGTTAGCCGTCATCATCAACGACTCTCTGATCAACTGCGGCGGATAATTCGGATGCGCCTGCACCAGGAGGCAGACCGCTCCGGCTACCAGCGGGGTCGAAAGAGAGGTGCCACTTGCGGTGGTATACGAATTGTCCCCGCTCGAGGAGGCACAGGCGGTGGAAACTCCGCGGGCACAAACCTCAGGTTTTGTCCTTCCATCGGCGGTCGGTCCGCGGGATGAAAAGGAGGCAATCGTTCCGTTCGAGCTTACGGCTCCGCACGCCAGAATATCGAAGGCGTCGGCAGGGGCGTCGAGCGTACCGGCGCTCGGACCTTCGTTCCCCATAGCGTTGCAGACCACGATACCAAGACCGGCGGCGGTATTCGCCGCTATGGTTATCGTCGCCGTCATGCCATCGAAGTCGGAATAGGTGTACCAGTCCGAATAGGCGAGAGAAGAACTGATAACGTCGGCGCCCAGGCTGTCAGCCCACTGAAGAGCTGCTACCCAGTTGTCCTCTTCAACCGGAGTCTCGCTCCGCACATCCTCGGTTTTGGCAAGGAGGAAATTGGCTTTGTACGCCGGGCCATAGAGGAATCCGTCATAGTAACCGCCGGCCGTCGACCAGGTCAGGGTGCCGTGGTTCCATTGGCTCGGGTCATCGACAGGTTCATTCGCCGTATTCGAGTCGTTGAATATGAAATCGTATTCGGCGAGCACGCGTCCCTCGGCATAGGCGTTGGCAAACGCTTCATGGCTCTTCCTGAACCCGGTATCAAACATGGCGAGAGTAACGCCGGAACCATCGTAGCCCTTCGCGTGCATCTCCGGGACGTGGATCTGTTCAAGCTGTGCTTGCGCGTAGCCATAGTCGAGGGCCAGAGCATCCTTAGGGTGGGTCTTGGTGTGATTGTCAGGGGCCAGCGGCTGGACCGCTTCCTGCGGAACATGGAATCCGGCTACCGGAACGACTTTCTGGACGAAAGGAAGCTGTCCTATTGCCTGAAGATCACTCATGGGAACCTTGAAGCTCGCGGCGTTAAGCCAGCTTGAAGTCCGTCTCAGTTTGGCCCCCAGCTTCGAAACTTGCTCGACGTAGTTCGGTACCACCGGCAGGTCGGCAAAGACAACGCCGGTGACGTTGGATTTGGCGCGCCGTCTGAGAACTTTGGCACTGAGATGTACTGACGAAGCTCTCTGCTGGAAGGCAGCTTTGTCAAACACCCCTTTATCGGTGAAATAAACCCAGACCAGGGCGGTGTCAGGGTTTCTCTGTTCCAGAAACGAAGAAACTGCGGCGGTAATTGGCTCCTGCGCCTTCTGCTTAACCAGCGGTTGAGCTTCGAGGGCAGGGACGTTCGCAGCCCGAGAGGAGACAAGTGGCAGGGTGAGGATCAAGCAACACAAGAGGACGCAAGTCCATCCTGCTTTGGACACTGATGACATCGGGTCTTTTCCTTTCGCGGTAACTATGAAGTATCGTTGAATTCGCTTTATCTATCGGTCGATTATGACCTTACCTAACAAGGTAAGGCCATTCGACATATTGTCAATACAATTTGCCGGCCGCCCGTCAGTGTGGGACGAATCCCATACATTACGGCTCCGGGCATGGGTCGAACGTATCTGCTTGGTGAGGTTGGCTGAGATCACGTCGTTGTATCCGCCTGTTTTACAGCGATATAGCGACTCCGTTCGCTGTCGGCACAAAAATCGGCGGCATGGTACGTCATATGCTGAATTTATACGTGACCAATTACCGCTGCCCGCAAGATTTAGTGCTGCGGCGCAGCCGATGTGTCCTATGTGCGAAAAAGAACGATTTAATTATGGATGGTGAAAAGATGAAGAAGTTCCTGAACAAACGAGGCATCACTCTTATCGAATTGATGTCGACCGTTGTCATCATAGGTATCGTGTCGGTCATGGCCGTGCCCAGGTTCCAGATTGCCTATGACCGTCTTAAATTCCGTTCGGCGAATCGAGGCGTCGTCTCGACCCTCCGTCTCGCCCGGTCGATCGCCATATCCAGCAAGGCCTATATCGGACTTCAGTTCGACCCCAACTCCAAGGTCGTGACGCTCTTCAAGAAGGACAGTGCCGGGGCTACGAGTCTGACGTTTGAGTCTTCCGACTCGACTCTTCGGGTTGATACCCTGCCGGTCGACTTTTCCTACGTCGGAACCGACCTGGGCAACAACATCCTTGTCTACAAACCGAACGGTGCGGCGAATTTCACCGGTGGTGGCAATATCATCACCATGGAGTCAACCGACCGGATGACCGGTATTTATCATATTAATGTACTTGGATCAACCGGGCGGGTACATTCAACCGGCTATTATTATTAGATTCCGACAGCAAACGACCCCAAAAACCCCTTCCCCTTGGTGAAGGGGTTTTTTCTTGTCCGATAACGGCTTAGGCTCAGAATTCGGAGAGATTCCTCAAGATGGTAAAGGGGCGGCTGTCCGATTCCGATACAATATGAGTCGGTAAAATTTTCTGATTGAGGCTCCAGCGATGACCCGGCCGGATTGGTTTTTTTGCCACCGGCATTAACTGCTAAAGGATTGTGTCGATAATAGGTAGTGAGAAAACAAGAAGTAAATCTTAATAAAGAGTACTACTAATATGCTGTTTTCACGAGGCAAGAAGAGTACGGTTGGCCTGGATATAGGCGCGAACTCCGTCAAATTGGTAAAGCTCGATCATTCCAAGTCGGGATATACGATATCCGCGATCGGCATCAGGGAGCTTCCTCCGGAAGCGATCGTTGCCGATGAAATTCGCGATCGCGAGGCGGTCATATTCAATATCCAATCGCTGATTGATCAGACCGATCCCAAGATCAAAGACGTAGTCGTTTCTATCTCTGGCCATGGTGTCATCACGGATCGCTTCACTATCGACAAGAAGACGGGAGCCGAAGCTGAGCAGGCGATACTTTTCGAGACTGAGCAGCGGGCGCCGTTCGACATCGATGACGTCTCCCTGGACTACCACGTGGTCCGTTCGGACGAAGAAGCGAACAAGATGGATGTCCTGCTGGTGGCCGCCAGAAAAGAATATCTGGGGATGTTTCTCGAACTCGTTCAGGATTGCGGATTGCGTCCGGTCTGCGTCGACGACGACGCGCTGGCGATCTGCAACGCCTACAGCGAGAACTACGACGTCGACCCCACCCGGGTCACCGCGCTGGTGAACATCGGACACGACGTCACCAACATCACGTATCTGCAGGACGGAATGTTCCAGTCGACCCGTGACGTCTCAGCCGGAACGCGCGAAATCTACAACGCGATCCAGAAGGAATTCAGGCTGAATCCGGAACTTACGGCAAAGGCGATCAAGGGAGAAATGAACGACTCGATCGATCAGGATATGCTCAAAGCGACAATCATTTCGTCGACCGACGAACTGGTTTCCGGTATCGAACTCGCTTTCTCATACTTCAAATCGCAGGCTAAAGTTGAAAACATAGATTGGCTCGTTCTGTCCGGCGGCGGTGCTTTGATCCCGTACCTCGCGGAGTTCCTTCAGTCCAAACTGAATATACCGCTCGAGATCGCCAACCCGCTGCGCAATGTCGATTACGACCCCGAACTGTTCCAGTACCTCCAGCCGGAGAAGATCGCTCCGCTGTTGACGGTCTCAGTCGGGTTAGCCATGAGGAAGGTGAGGTAGCAAGCCCATGATAGAAATAAACCTACTTCCGAAGAATTATGCGAAGAAGTCGATCGACTTCTCGCTGGGCAAGACGGGGGTGTATGCAATCGCCGCCGCCGCCGGCATCGTGCTCATGTTGATAGCGGTAACCTTCTACCAGAAGTACCAGCTGTCCAACCTGGACACGAACATCATGAAGGCGCGGCAGCGGGCGACCATGCTCCAGAAGGACATCAAGCTGGTCGACGCCCTGACAGATGTCAAGAACAAGATCACCGAAAGGATGCAGGCGGTCGAGCGTCTTGACAGTCATCGGTCCGCGTGGGTGAGGATCCTCGAAGACATGTCCCGCAATATTCCGGAATTCGTCTGGTTGGGCAAGTTCGACGAAGAGCCGTTACCCAAAGCGGATAAGAAGGACGAAAAGAAGAAGGCCAATCCGAAGGCGAATATGGCCACGGCCAAGACCGAAGAAACCCCGCCGGCTAATCCGAATATCCGTCAGGGAAAGGTCGAAGGATTCGCGTTCACGCTCAACTCCCTGGCCGCATTCATGATCAAGATGATGCGCTCCGACTATTTTGATGAGGTCGAACTGAAATCGACCAACGAGATCCAGGTTCAGGACAAGAAGGCTTACAACTTCGTCCTGACTTTCAATATCCACTACCTCTCGGACGAAGAGCTGCGCAACCACATCGCTTCGACGGGTGGACAGGACAATTCGAAACAGGCTGCGACAAGCCACAAAAGCTTAAACTAGGACGATAGACTATGGATTTCAAAGACTCAAAGACACAGAAAATAGCGCTGGGTGTCCTGGCTTTCTTCATCGTAGTCTATTTCTGGTATTCGCGGGTGTATTCGAATTACTCCAATCAGCTCGCCCAGAAAACTCAGGAGTTCGAGTCGATTACGACGAACCTGAGGAACGTGGAGATGAAGGCCAAGTCGCTCGACGCCCTCAAGCTGGAATACTCGGACCTGGTCAGCCGCTACCATGAGATCGAAGCGCTGCTTCCCGAAGTGAAGCAGATTCCTTCGTTCCTGGTCCAGCTGCACACCGCCTCCTCTATTACCGGCACCCGGATCACCAAGGTGAATCCGATGCCGATCAAGGATGAGGAGTTCTACCACATAGCTCCCTTCGAAATCGAGGTCACAGGTACCTACAATGACTTCGGTACCTTCATAAGCTATGTAGCGAATTTCCCGTTTATCGCCAACGTCTCGGATGTCGATATAGAAGCGCTGAACGTCTCCAAGTCCAAGGCAATGCGTACCGAGAAGGACATGAACAAAGGCCTCGAAGATCTCAGCGATAAAGCGACAATCAAGGCAACCTTTATGCTATCAACATACTTCGTCAAAGAGAATGAGCGGCTCAAAGAGCTGGTCTTATAGGAGGAAACGGTCAGATGAAGCAGAAGATACTCTTATTAATTGTAGCGACGGTTGCCCTCCTCGCATTCGGCCAGGCGCATGCTTCGCAAGTAACCAACGTCGAGTTGAGTTACAACGGCGGTTTCACGATCGCCCGGATCAGCGTTGACGGACCGATCCGTTTCACTCACCAGACCGAAGAAGCCAAGGATGGCAAGCCGTTCCGCGTTATCGTGGATATTCTCGCCGCAACCCATGATCTGGGTGCGCAGACGTTCACGTTCCTGCCCGATTGCCCCGTCAAGAGCATTCGGACCAGTCAGTACGCGGTGAATCCGGAAAAGATCGTCCGGATCGTCTTTGACATGGACAGCGAGAGGGTCTACCGGGTTGAATCCGATTCCCGGTATGTCACCGTCTATTTCTCGGATAATGTCCCGCGGTCGTTTGCGCCGTGGTCGACTTCCGCGTACGTGGCGAACCTCAAGCAGTCCGAGAATCATGAATCAACGCCTAAAATGGCCGTGACAACTCCGTCCGCTTCTCCTCAGAAGACGGCCGACGAGTTGAACTCGGCAATCGATAAAGACCGACTCTCCAGTCTCGATAGCAAGCCGGAGAGCAAGCCTTCCGCGCCGCAAGCAACCACCATGTCGAAAGTCGTAGCCGAGAAACCTTCGGCTCAACCGCCGGCACAGTTGGCCAAAACGGAATCGAAACCGGCCGAGTCACAGTCTTCCCCGAAGCTGTTCGAGAAGGCGTATGGCCCGGCAGCTTCGCTGGCCGAGATCAATACGCCGGTCGAGCAGCCGAAACCGATTGTTACGAAGCAGACTTCGCATCCTCAGTCCAAACCTGCCGTGAAGGAAGCTTCGACTCCGAAAAACGAGCAGCAGACGGCTCAAAAGACGGCGACTGCGGCTATGGCCTCGACGAAGGCTCCTGCCCACCAGACTACAACGGTAGCTTCGACCACGCCGGAAAAGAAGTCCGAACCCAAGGTTACGACCACTCCGTCGCCGAAGCAGCCCGACGTAAAGGCGAAGTCGAAAGTAGAGACGAAATCGACTCCATCGCCTCAGATGGCTCAGAAACCGGCCGCGAACACGCAGAAGGAACAGGGGATCTCAACCTCGCGGTTCCGCCGTGCGCCGGTCGAATCCAAGAAGATCAAGGGAACGCTGGTCGCTGAATTCCCGAAGCGGCTTGTTATCAAGTACCGGACCTCAAGATTCCGCGACCCGTTCGAGACCCTTATTAATGACGCGAAAGTGGATAACAACCCGATAGAAAGACGCGTCCCCAACGTCGAAGGGCTCAAGCTCGTCGGTATCATCGAATCCGGCGGCACCGACAACCGGGCTCTGTTCGAGGACGGTGACGGTTACGGCTACATCCTGGCTACCGGCGACAAGGTGCAGAAAGGATATGTGCTGAAAGTCGAAAGCGACCGGGTTTATTTCCAGATATTCGAATACGGGTGGAGCCGCACGGTCGCCCTCAAACTCGAAAGTAAATCATAGGCAGGAGTATAGAACATGACTGTGAAAAAAAGTTTGCTACCAATCTGGATATCGTTACTGATATTCAGTCTGTGCATCATCGGTGCTTACGCGGCGCAGGAGGAGAAGCACGACCCGAACGCGCCGATTAAGAACCTGCAGTTCCAGTCCGCCGACATCCACTCGGTGCTGACCTTCCTGGCGGATTACGGTGGTGTCAACGTGGTCGTGGCTCCTGAAGTGAAGGGGACCGTTACCATTAAATTACACGATGTCACCTGGCGCACCGCCATGGATATCGTCGGACGCACCTACGACCTGGCCGTCGTGGACGAGAAGGACGGATACATTCGCGTCCTTCCCGCAGAACAGTATCGCCAGGAAGTCGTGGACAACGAAAAGCACAAGAAAGAGACTCGCGAGCTGGCCGAACTCCAGACGCAGATCGTGAAAATATCCAACTCAACGTCGGACGACATCGTGAAAGCGGTCAAGTCGCTGTTGAGTGAGCGTGGCGCCGCATCCAGCGATCCGCGCTCCAACTCGGTAATTGTTCAGGAAGTACCGAGCAATATGCAGAACGTGCTCGATTACATCAAACAACTGGACAAGCCGTCACGCCAGATTAAGATATCCGCTCGTTTGCTGGAGATTTACAATACCAACAACGAAGAACTCGGTATCGACTGGACCGCCCAGGGGACCCATACGACGTCCTCGGGTCTTTCCTATCCGCAGAGTGCCCATGTGAACGCCGATCGTAACACCGATTACGCCGGTCAGTATCGGGTCACCGCGCTTCAGCACGGATGGTCGGTGGACGCTGTTGTCGACGCTTTCGTGAAAGAGGATAAGGGCCGCATTATCGCCCACCCGGAAATCACGACTATCGACAACAAGGAAGCCAAGATCCAGATGGGCCAGAAGATTCCGGTCAAGCAGTTCGACGAGGCCGGAAACGTCGTCATCAAATTTGAGGAAGTCGGTACGATCCTGACGGTGACGCCGCATCTTACCTCGGACAACCAGATATTGATGGAACTGACGCCTGAGCGGTCGACCTATCAGTTCGATCCAAACGGCGTTATCATCAATACCAGCAACGCCAAGACAAACGTCATCGTGAACAACGGGCAGACGGCGGTCATCGGCGGCCTGACCACCGAGGATCAGGTCAACACCGAGATCGGCGTCCCGATTCTCAAGGATATCCCGCTGCTGGGCCGTCTGTTCAAGTACACGAACGACCACGTCGAAACGCGTGACCTGATCATCTTCGTCACGCCGACAATCGTCGATGAAAACCTCGCTATGAATAAGAACGACAATGAGGGTTGATTGAGGACAGGCATTAAGCACCGACCCTCCTGATGCAGGGAGGGTCGGTGTTCAGATTTTCGGGCCGTAGACAATCACAGTCATAAACAAATACCGAATCGATTTAGATAAACAGACTCAGAAGATAATAAACATTAGGAGAAGCCATGTCTAAGCAGAAAACCAACAGGTGGTTCACTACCTTGCTGGTCGTCGCTGCATTTGCCGCCGCGGTGCTCGTCGGTTGCTCGTCCAAGAGCGTTCAGGAAACTACTACGCCTTCCGGAACAACCGTAGCCGTTACGGCCAGTCCGACTTCCATCAACACCGGAGCGACCACGGTTGTCGAAGCAACCGTTACCGCCAATTCCGCCGCCGTTGCGGATCAGGAAGTGACCTTCACCGTCACGCCGTCAAGCGCAGGCTACTTCACGCCGGCAGTCGACACGACCGATGCCGATGGCGTCGCGGCAAGTATCTTCACCGCCACGTCGACCGGCTCGGTTAGTCTCAACGCCGGTGTCAGCGGTACATCGATCTCAGGAGTCACCGGAATCACCGTCGGCCAGGCGGCCCAGACCGGATCGGGCAACGTAGACATGACGATTACTCCGAGCCTGCTGCTCGCCAACGGTATCGACACGGCCCAGGTTACCATCGTCGTTCGCGACGGTAGCGGTCAACCTGCTCCGGCCGGCACCGAGGTGAGATTCGCCGCCGGCGAAAGATTCATTGATAACGACGGCAACGGATATTGGTCGGCCGGCATCGACTCGCTGGTCTACGACGCCAACGCCAACGGTCAGTGGGATGCGTTCGGCTTGATTCCGTCCACGGCCACCATTACCGGCACTGCCGGCTCGGTCACCGTGAATTACATTTCAGGCAACGACGCCATGACCGTCTATCTGAAAGCTACCGTCAACGATGGTTCCATCACCGGTAACGTGGAAAAGTCGATTCAACTCACTCCTAATGCATCCGTGAATTCGATCTTTCTCGCTTCCGACACGATTAACCTCGTGGTGAAGCAGACCGGCGGAATCGAGTCCTCGCTTCTCGAAGCTACCGCTCTCGACGTCAACGGTAATCCCGTTCCGGAAGGTATCGCCGTGAACTTCATTATAATGGATGGTCCGGGTGGCGGCGAGCAGCTTGGAACGGTCGGTTACGGACCCTATCAGGCTTTGACCAACAGCCACGGTGTGGCGGTCGCCTCAATACATTCAGGTACCGCCTCAGGAACGATAAGACTCCGTGCCTACGTCGATACGGTTATGTCGAATGCGACGCAAGTCATGGTATCAGCGGGTCCGCCCGTATATATTCAGATCGGAGCAGAGAAACTCAACGTGCCTTATTGGAATGTGGTAGCCGGTGAAAACAATATCGTGGCACTGGTTTCCGATATCTACAACAACCCGGTGCCTAACAACACGGCCGTTTACTTCACTTGCGACGAAGGTTCGATGAAGTCGCACGAGACCCGTACGCAGGATCAGGAAGGCATCGCCAATACTGTCTGGTTCTCCGGTAACGCAACTCCGGGTTCCGACGGAGTCGTCTGGATCTATGCCGAGACATCCGGCGGAACGGTGCTTGATTCCTCGTTCTTCTACAACTCATATCTCTCCGACACCGTCTGGACGATCAATGTACCGGACAGTATGGTGGCGGACGGAACGAGTCGGGCTTCGGTGACGGTCTGGTCGCTGGATTTCCATGGTAATCCGGTTGTAGACAACACCCCGTTCACCGCTGAAGCTAATTACCTGGGTGTGCAAGGCGGAGCATTCCACGACGGATTCCGTACCTCGTCCGACATAGTGAAGATCACTTCCGCAACTCTGGACGTCGACCACTCGATCACGGGCGGAAACGATGATGGTATCGGTGCTCGCGACATAGTCACCTATCGCGCCGAGTCGGGAGCATTCTCTACCGACACGGTCGTGATGCTAACGGGTAATGCCTACTCCGGCAACTCTGTCATTAACGGTCCGACGTCGGCAAACTCCGGTGAGTCCGTGAGCTTTACTGTCATAGTGAAAGATCGCTGGGGCAACCCGCTCGGTGATCACACGCTCGTGATGACCGCTTCGGGCGGAACCGTGAGTGGCGCTACGCACGAAACGAATTCGTATGGCGAAGCTACCGGTTTCACCTGGACCGCGCCAGGCGTTGCCGGCAGTTACACGCTGACCGTCACCGACTCAGATCTCCGCGGCGGAATCGTCCTGACCAAGACGATGTCCGTGCAGTAGACGCAGAGTCGAAGATTGATTTAGAGCCGCCCCAAAACTGTTTGGGGCGGTTTTTTTTGCGTCGGAGGGGTATAACGGGTACGGCAATCTTTTCGCTTTTCAAACGTCCTGAGCCGTAGTTAAATTATACCATGTCAGTTCAGATTGAGATAGCCACCGAACGAGACGTTAATCTCTTCAGGAAATTCGCAGACACCGCCAACCGCCTGCCCGAGCAGGTGGCTTTCAGAGCGGACGGTGGGCTGGGGAAAGTCTATACATACAAGCAGGTCAAGGATCTTGCAACCGGAATAGCTTCCGGACTGACCGGCCCTGAAAACACCGAATTATCGGAAATCGGCCTGCTGTCAGAGAACCGTCCCGAATGGTGTATTGCCTATCTTTCGATCCTGGCGGCGGGCAGGACGGTGGTGCCGATCGACGTGAATCTCAAAGAGTCCGAGATAAGCTTCATTATCGAGCACACCGGACTCAAAGGAATCTTTTGCTCCGGGAAGTTCGAATCGTTCGTCACCGGGAAGTTTCCTCAAATCCAGTGTTTCTCATTCGAAGAATCTTCCTCACGAAGCTGGCAACGACTTTCGAAGGAATCTTCCGATCCTGTTACTTCAGGTGCAAACGCCACCGCTTCTCTAATCTACACCTCCGGTACCACCGGTGAGCCGAAAGGGGTCGAGCTCACCCATCGCAACCTTCTCGCCAATCTCGACGGTATCAACAAGTCTCTGCAGTTCAGCGAGCGCGACGTCTTTCTCTCCGTGCTTCCATTGCACCATACTTTCGAAGCTACCTGCGGGTTCATCACTCCGCTGATTTCAGGATCGACTATCGTCTACGCCCGGTCGCTGAAATCACGAGAGATTCTCGAAGATATCGCCCGCAACAAAATCACTATCATGTGCGGTGTCCCGCTCCTGTACGAGAAAATGTTCCACTCGATTCATCGGGGTATCGATTCCGCGCCTTTGCTGAACCGATTGCTGTTCCGTCTGCTGTTCGGACTGTCGGCTCTCGGCTGGCGGATGGGAGGACGGTGGGGAAGATCTCTGTTGAAGAGCTTTCGCGAAAAGACCGGTCTTGGAACTATGCGCATGTTCGTATCGGGAGGAGCCGCGCTACCATCGCAGATCAGCCGGTTCTTCAATCTTACGGGCTTCAGTTTCATGCAGGGCTATGGCATGACCGAGTGCTCTCCCGTTATCTCGGTCAACCGGCCCGACAATATCAAGTTCGACTCAGTCGGCCCGCCGCTCGTGAATCTCGAAGTTGACATATTTGAGCCCGGCCCCCAGGGGATTGGGGAAATCATCGTGAGAGGAGATAGCATATCACCCGGCTACCGTAACAATCCGGCGAGGACCTCGGAACTGATTCGTGATGGCTGGCTGCACACGGGTGACCTCGGCAAATTCAAAGACGGTCACCTGTGGATTACCGGACGGAAGAAAAATGTGATTGTATCCGCCGCCGGAAAGAATATCTATCCCGAGCAGATCGAAGAGAAACTGCTTGAGTCGCGTCTCATACTCGAAGCGGTCGTGTTCGGACAGAAGCGGAAGGGTAAGACGGGGGAAGAGGTCTGTGCGGTGATCGTCCCGGACATGGAACAAGTACATACAGTTAAGCAGCAGCCGGTGCAGGAACTCGATCCTCAGGATATCCGTGACCTTATCAAAGGTGAAATCGATCTGGTGAACCGACACATGTCAGACTATAAGCGGATAAGCGCGTTTGATGTTCGCCTCGAGGAACTGGAGAAGACATCGACCAAAAAAGTGAAGCGCTTCCTATATAAAGACGTCAACCTTGCATCACTCGGCGATGATCAAGACTGAGCAGATTACATTCGAGACCCGGGGAGCAGGGGATATTGTGGATATTACCTCGGACGTCCGCGAGTCTGTCGGTAATTCCGGAATATCTTCGGGGACGGTGACAGTCTTTGCTCCCGGTGCGACAACCGGCCTCACTACAATCGAATATGAACCGGGGCTCCTCAAGGACCTTCCCGATCTGATGGAACGTCTTGTGCCATCGGACAAGAGTTACAGCCACGATGACACCTGGCACGACGGCAATGGATTCTCCCACCTCCGTTCCGCGCTAATCGGTCCAAGCCTGACGGTTCCATTCGTTTCGGGGAAGTTGACGCTGGGGACCTGGCAGCAAATTGTATTTCTTGAATTCGACAACCGAGCCCGCCATCGACAGGTGGTGCTTCAAATAATGGGTGAATGATAATGAAAGTTAAGTCAATCGAACGGGTCGGGAACCGACTCAAATGGATCGATCAAACTGCATTGCCCGGCCGGCTGATTCATAAGGAATCCGACGATTACCATGAAATAATCAACGCAATTAAACGACTTGAGATCCGCGGAGCTCCTGCCATAGGGATAGCCGCTGCGTACGGAATCGCGGTGGCCGTGCAGAAGACTGAGAAATTCGACCCAGGTTCAGTGAAGAGAATCGGCGAACAGTTCAAAGAGTCTCGACCTACCGCCGTAAATCTATTTTGGGCGGTTGATCGGGTCCTGGCACGAGTTGGCCAGAGGCCGTTCGCTACAAGCTCTGAGGCGACTGAGGTGCTATGGTCAGAAGCCGAAGCGATCCACAATGAAGATATTGACATGTGCGGAAAGATCGGTGCGCACGGGGCACAACTAATCAAAGACGGTGACACCATTCTGACTCACTGCAATACCGGCGCACTGGCCACCGGTGGAATAGGCACCGCCGCAGGAGTGATCTATACCTGTCGTGACCAGGGGAAGAAGATAAAGGTATACGCCGATGAGACCAGACCGCTGCTGCAGGGAGCGCGGCTCACCGCCTGGGAGCTAATGCAGGAAGGGATCGACGTAACCCTGATTTGTGACAACACGGCCGGAATGCTGATGAAACAAGGGAAGATCAGGCACGCGATTGTCGGTGCTGACCGAATTACCCGGAACGGCGATGCTGCAAATAAGATCGGGACTTACTCCGTGGCTGTGCTCGCGCAAAAGCACGGGATCCCTTTCTATGTCGCCGCGCCGTCGTCGACGTTCGACGACGAGCTTGCAACGGGTGATGAAATCGTGATCGAAGAACGGGCGGCGGAGGAAGTGACGGAAGGATTCGGCAAGCGCACGGCTCCCGAGGGAGTGAAGGTATATTCGCCTGCTTTCGACGTCACCCCGGCCGAATTGATCAGCTACTACATTACGGATGCCGGTCTGAAAAAGGGCGGCCGGGCGTCCTGAACCGCTGTCGGTGACACATTTAAGTTGATTTGGCATTTTCCCGATAATTAGATTAATCGACAAGTCAGACAGATTGTTATGCCGAAGTCTAAAATCAAACAAATGGCCCTCAAGGCGCTCAACTACGACCTGTTTCAGGCAGAGGTAATGGTTCCCCCCGCGCCGGCTACGCTCGACACGAAGATCCGCAATATCATGCGACAGCAGCGGAGCGCCGAATACACGCCGACCAGAATCGGCGAAGACGGGCTGCCGGCGGTCGACGAACTGTATCACATGTTCGACCACTACAATTGGCTGTATTTCGAAGGAAAACTCCCAAAGGCACGGATCGAGTACTCAACGAGAATGTCGTCGGCCGGTTCTTACACTCCCGGTACTCGCCTGATACGAATCGGCCGGAAATACCACCGGATCTTTCCTGAAGACCTCGCCGATACGCTCAAGCACGAGATGATTCACATTATCCATCTGCGCCACGATGCCGCGTTCAAACGTGAAGCGGAGCGGGTTGGTGCAACGCTCAAGGCACGCACACACCCGTTGCTCAGGAAGCCTCCGAAATACGTTTACATGTGTCCGGGATGCGGTAAAGAGTACCCCCGTCAGAAGCGGATGCGCATGTCTTCCTGCGGAGAATGCTCCGCACACGGCAAATTCGACGGCCGTTATAAACTCCGTTTGATTCGAAGTACCGCCCGCAAATAGATTCTATCTGGCGCCGTTCGTTGCTTCGGCCTGCTGGTTCTCGGCTTCGGCTTCGGCTTCGTCATACTGCTTCAACAACTCCTGAATCAGAGGGCTGCACTCGACCAGCGCCTCAAGATTTCCGCCGGCGGTGAAATAATTGATCAGCCTGAGCAGGACTACCTGAGGATTGCCGGCACAACTGATTATGTGTCCGCTTTTCGAGACGCCAAGTCCCGCTTTCTTGGCCTGAGTAAGGGCTGTATCTATGCCGACCAGTTCGGCCTGCTTCTTTATCGCCTGCTCGAATAAGTTCAAATACTCGTCCATATCCACCTCTTCCCAAGAATTTGTTGCTCTCTATCCATATTATCGGAGAAAAGACCGAAAAGTTCAAGCCCGATCTGGCTCGCAATCAGCTGGAATTCCACCGGTTTGGAGGCTCAGACAATATACCGGCAGACGTGGGAAAAGCCCGGTTGAACGAGCCCCTGCTGGTCGGGCACAAGGAAAACGGGCATACCGAAAGTGAAGGGATCTGGCAAGGTCGACCCGGAGATAAGTCGTGCCCGTAAGTACAAGTAAGGCAGTATGATGCGTTGCTTCGGCGGTTGGGGGAGATGCTGCTTCTCCCATAAGGTCCAAACCACCGTCTTCAATTTTTTTTGGCACCTCCTGTTGACAAGGCGGAAAAATTCCGTATTATATCAAGCTATTTTGGTAAATCATTGTTTTCCATAAGGTGAAAGATGAAGACTTTCATACCGAGAATTGAGCCGAATAACCGCAAGTGGTATCTTGTTGATCTGGAAGGAGCCCGCCTCGGCCGAGCCGCAGTTCAGGTCGCCGGTGTCCTCAGAGGAAAGACCAAACCGATCTTTACTCCGCATCTGGATACAGGTGATCATGTTGTGGTGATTAACGCTAAGAGCGTTGCCCTGACCGGTCGTAACGCGCCGAAGAACCTCCGGTATTACCGTTACTCCGGATATCCGGGTGGTCTGCGCGAGACTACTTTTGCTCATATGCTTGAGAAGAAGCCGGAAGAGGTTTTCCGCCTTGCGGTCCGTCGGATGTTGCCCAAGAACCGTTTGGGTCGAAAGATGTTCAAGAAGCTGCACGTGTACGCCGGACCGGAGCACCCGCACACGGCGCAACAGCCTGAGCCGATGAAGCTCAGAACCAAGTAAAGGAACTATGGCTAACGACAATTATTCAGCTACCGGACGTCGCAAAGAAGCCGTTGCCCGTGTTGAGATGAAGCCGGGCAAGGGCAAATACGCCATCAATGAGAAGCGTCTCACCGATTATCTGACTCGTGAAACCCTGGTCAACCATGCCCTCCGCCCGTTGGAAATCACCGAGATGGCGGGAAAAGTCGACCTGAGATGCTCGGCTAATGGTGGCGGACTTTCCGGCCAGGCCGGTGCGATTAGACTGGCCCTGGCCAGAGCGCTTGTCCGTATGAATCCGGAATTCCAGAGCCCCCTTCGCAAAGGAGGATTTCTGACTCGCGACCCCAGAGAGGTCGAACGGAAGAAATACGGTCGTCCGAAAGCACGTAAACGCTTCCAGTATTCGAAGCGTTAAAAGATATCATCCCTCTTTGAGGGAAATAAACAATCCCGATCGACCTGCCGGACGGTCCCGGATATCTCCGGGCTTCCGGGCGGGGATGACGTCGGGGTAACGACAAACCGTTCATTGTTAGGAATCGTATGATCTCACCACAAGTGAAGGAATTGCTGGAGGCTGGGGTACATTTTGGCCATCAGACCCGCCGCTGGAACCCCAAGATGAAGCCGTTTATCTTCGGCGCCCGTAACGGCATCTACATTATCGATCTGCAGAAGACCGTCAACGCCCTCGAAAAAGCAAAGATGAAAGTCCGCGAGGTTCTCGGCCGCGGCAAGTCAATCCTGTTTGTCGGTACCAAAAAGCAGGCTCAGGAGGTTCTCGAGGAAGAGGCCCGTCGTTGCGGCGCATTTTTCGTGACCGAACGTTGGCTCGGCGGAATGCTCACTAATTTCAACACGATTAAGAATTCGATCAAGAAGCTCAAAGATATCGAGCGGATGAAAGAAGACGGTACCCTCGAGAAGTTCACCAAGAAAGAGCGCGCGTCGTTCGAAAAAGAAGCCGAAAAGCTGAACAACGTGCTCGGCGGTATCAAAGAGATGAATTTCCTCCCCGGCCTGATAATCATCGTCGACGCGAAAAAAGAAAAGATTGCGGTGGCCGAAGCTTCCAAGCTGGGAATTCCGATAATCGGTATCGTCGATACCAACGCCGATCCCGACCCGATAGATTTTCCGATTGCCGGAAATGACGATGCGATCAAGTCGATACGGATCCTGATCAAGCAGCTGGTCGATGTAGCGATAGAGACGAAACATCAGGTGACTCCGGACATGATCCAGGCGGCATCCGAAGAAGATCGGGCTGTGCCGTTGAAGACCTACTCATCGGCTGATGAGAAGGTGGATGGCTCGAAGAAAGAATAAATTTTCGAAATTCAAGAAAGATAAGATCGATGGAAATAACAGCAAAGATGGTCAAGGAGCTCCGCGAGCAAACCGGGGCCGGAATGATGGACTGCAAGAAGGCGCTT
Organism: uncultured Ignavibacteriales bacterium; assembly: GCA_964520865.1. GTDB lineage: Bacteria > Zixibacteria > MSB-5A5 > GN15 > FEB-12 > CAVQCT01. The sequence continues at coordinate 26,105 of CAZFOY010000033.1, forward strand.
TCCGAGACTGAAGGCAATTTCGACAAAGCAGTCGAGCACCTGCGCGAGCAGGGGATCGCCAAGGCGGCGAAGAAAGAAGGTCGCAAGACGGCCGAGGGTGTGATTGCCACCTATGTCCATACCGGTGACAAGCTCGGCGTCATGGTGGAAATCAACTGCGAGACCGATTTCGTCGCCCGCACGCCGGAGTTCAAGGACTTCTGCAAAGATATCGCGATGCACATCGCTGCGACCAACCCGCTCTGCGTCACGCGCGACGAACTCAATCATGAGTTGATCGAAAAAGAGAAAGAGATCTATCGTCACCAGGCGCAGAACGAAGGAAAGCCGGAGAAAGTGATCGATAAGATTGTCGAAGGTCGCGTCGAAAAATATTATGCCGAAGTGGTCTTGCTGGAACAGCCGTTCGTCAAAGACAACGACCAGACCGTGGATGACTTCGTGAAAAAGATGGTCGGTCAGGTGGGTGAGAATATCGTCGTCAAGCGATTCGCTCGCTTCCGCCTGGGTGAGTAGTATGGAGAACGACGACCATCACCCGCAATATAAGCGGGTATTGCTCAAAATATCGGGTGAGGCCCTGATGGGGCCTCACACCTTCGGAATCGACTCTGACACGATCGTGTCAATCTGCACGCAAATCAAGGAAATCAAGGAACTGGGGATCGAAACCGGCATCGTGGTTGGAGGTGGGAATATTTTCCGCGGTCTTCGCGCGTCGGAGCGGGGAATGGACCGTGTCACGGCCGACAATATGGGCATGCTCGCCACCGTAATGAATTCCCTGGCTATGATGGACACATTGGAGCAGATGGGTATTTTCACGCGAGTGATGTCGGCCGTAAAGATCGAAGCTTTCGCGGAGCCTTACATCAGGCGTCGCGCCGTACGACATATGGAAAAGGGAAGACTCGTCATCTTCGCCGCCGGCACCGGAAATCCGTATTTCAGCACCGATACAGCTGCCGCGCTTAGAGCGATGGAAGTCGGCGCCGAGATACTGGTGAAGGCTACCAATGTCGATGGCGTGTATACGGCCGATCCCAAGACCGACAAGAGCGCCACTTTTCTTTCGAGATTGACGTACCTCGATGTCCTGACCAGGGAGCTTAGAGTCATCGACTCAACTGCGATTTCCTTATTGAAGGACAACAATATTCCCTTGCGAGTGATCGACCTGAACCGAAGCGGCAACCTCAGACGGGTTGTCATGGGCGAGGACGTGGGCACGCTCATTTCCTGACGCCGAGGCTTAACCGATAAAATCAGGAGATACAGATATGTTAGAGGCAGTCTACAAAGAAACCACCGACAAGATGCACAAGACTATCGACGCCATTTCCCGGGAGCTTGGCGCCGTTCGGACCGGCAAAGCCTCCATTCATCTGCTCGATACCGTGAAAGTCGAAGCCTACGGCACGACCATGCCCCTTAACCAGGTGGGGAGCATCAACACTCCCGAACCGAGGCTGCTGGTGGTGCAGGCGTTCGACAAATCAACCGTTGGCGATATCGTGAAGGGAATCCAGAAAGCCGACCTCGGGTTGAATCCGGTGGTCGACGGTCAGGTGATCCGTATTCCGGTTCCCGCCCTGAACGAGGAGAGAAGAAAAGAGCTTGTCCGGCACTGCAAGCATCTTGCTGAAGAGGGCCGGGTGGCGATCAGGAATATCCGTCGCGACGCCAACGAACATGTGAAAAAACTCCAGAAAGACAAAGACATCTCCGAAGATCAGGAAAAAGACGCCCACGACGAGATACAGAAGATGACCGACGAGTATATCCAGAAGATCGATGAAATGGTCGTGCGGAAAGAGGCCGAGGTCATGGAGATCTGAGAGGCTCCCGATCAAAAGACAACAATCCGACAAACCGGCCACGCGGCCGGTTTTTTTGTGCCCGGAACCGATGTCTTCCGTTACGCCGGATACGATCCCTCGATGTACTGCTTCAGAAAGCGATTCTCCACTTCGACATTCTTTATCTGCGTCTTCACGACATCGCCGATGGAAACCAACCCGACAATATGTTCGCCGTTCACGATCGGGATGTGCCGTATCCGGTTGTTTGTCATCAGGGCGGCGATATAGTCGAGATCATCGTCCTCGACTCCGACAATCAGATTCGTTGTCATGATGTGTTCGACGGTCAGAACAAGGAAGTTTTCTCGTTTCTCGTAGGCAGTGCGAAAGATATCCTTGTCACTCACAATGCCTATCAGTCGATTGTCGTCCTCGACCACCGGCAGCGAACTGATTCTATTTTGCAGCAGGGCCTCCATAGCTACCAGTATATTGGCCTCTTTCGACGTTGTAATGATCGTCTTGGGATAATAGCGAAGCAAGTCCTTGACCAGCATAAGCACCTCACCGGTTTAGTGTTAAAAGTATCGAGCGCTTACTTCTTCTTATAACCGTGTTGAGCCCAAAGATGTCCCCGAAAATGGGAAATTGCGAAGAGGATGATGACTTTCCCAAAGACTATACGTATAATACCTTCCGTATGCGCAGAAAAATACCTTACGCGGCCGCGGCCCTTTTGGCTATCTTTGCGGCCTCACTTGCGGCAAGGCTGTGGGCGGCGGATCAGAATCAGCCGGACCCGATACTTGAATTCTATGTCAAAAAGGCAGCAGCGACCTTCACGAGCCGGGATCCGATGGCGGCCGGAGTGAACTTCAGCCTCCGCGCGACAACTTACTACAAAGATCTGAGCCGCGGAGGGAAAGTCACTCTGAGCGATTCTTCAATCATTGACTACTTCTACAGCTTCGGGGAAGTCGATTCGACGGTTGTAATCGCAGCACCGAAGCACAATCACCCCTCCTTTGATATCACCGTGCCGAACGTGTTCACAGGTGACTACGTGTATAATTTCTTTCCCAATGATACGGGAGGCTCCGATCTCTCGATCGGTTTTGACACCCGCGATACGACCAGTCCCGATCCGACCGGCATAGCCGTAATCGACCGGGACAGATACTTCCTCAAACGGCTCTACTTGTTCTATCCGAATGATGTTGCCTATAAACGCTATTCTCGATCGCTTCGCTTCACCGACTTCGAAGGGTATATTTTCCCTGATTCAGTATCGGAATCGAGGGCGGAAGCCGGGATTTTCAGCAGCAAGCACTATCGGGTGGAAACCGAGATCGGACAGCTCCAAATTTATCGGTAAAACGTGCAAAATTATGCCATGTAGGCGGTTATTACGCTTGATAATGCCTCGCTCCGAGATTACCTTCATGTGACTATGCGCTCTGCAACAGACAAACTAAAAGACAAAATACAAGCACAGCCCGATCGGATTCCCACCCATGTGGCGATCATTATGGATGGCAACGGACGCTGGGCTGCGCTGCGTGACAAACCGAGAAGTTTCGGTCACGAGGCCGGTGTTAGTGCCGTCCGCGAAGTGGTCAAAGCGGCCAGCGAGATCGGCGTAAAGTATCTTACTCTTTTCACGTTTTCCGTGGAAAACTGGAAGCGCCCCAGGGCCGAGGTCTCCAAACTGATGTCGCTGCTCACCCGAACAACCCGGAAAGAACTCGATGAATTGGTGAAGAACGATGTAAAGCTCAGGACGATCGGCCGGTTTCAGGGGCTGCCCCCTGTGCGACAAAGAGTCCTTGCCGCGGCGGTGGAGAAGACTCGTAATAACCAGGGCCTGGTGCTGACTCTTGCGCTGAATTACGGAGGCAGGGCGGAGATCCTCGACGCCGTCAAAGGCATCGCCAATTCAGTCAGAGCAGGCCTGGTCGAAATCCCTGATATCGACGAACAGCTTTTTTCGGACTTTCTGTACACCGCGGATATGCCCGACCCGGATCTGCTCATCCGAACTTCAGGCGAGATGCGGATATCCAATTTTCTCCTCTGGCAGACCAGTTACACGGAGCTTTATATCATAGACACATTGTGGCCCGATTTCGGTCGTCACGAACTGTTTGAAGCGGTCGCCGATTATCAGAAACGAGAACGAAGGTTCGGCAAAGTATCGACCAACCAGGAATCATGAGCAAGAACCTGATAGCCCGCATAGCTGTGGCCGCAGTCGCCATCCCGGTAATTCTCTGGATATGCTACGCCGGCGACAGCTGGCTCTTTGGCATGGTCGTCGTGTTTGCGGCTTTCGCAATTTCCGAATTTCTGTCTAACGAGACTTGCCGGCCGAACTCCTTTCATTTCTGGTTTGCAGTGGCAACAGTTCTGGCGATGCTGATTTCGAGCTATGTCTCGAACACCGGCTCGACTTTTTTCGGCTCGCACTTTCCTGGATTCCCGCTCATCTTGCTGGTCTATTTCCTCGTGAGCGGAATGTTGTTCGGGATCGGCAAACGAACCCCTCCGGAGTTGTTCGCTTCCCACGTCCGGCTTTCTTGGGGAGTGCTCTATGTCGGCATGCTTTATCCGTTCGTCTATCTCGTGGGTTCTTCGCGCGATCAGCTCGCCGGAACGCATATTCAGGGAGGGGATTGGCTGCTGTTTCTGTTCGGCTTGCTCTGGATCGGAGATACCGCGGCGATGGGGATCGGCAAGTGGATCGGCCGAACCAAGCTTGCTCCCGCAGTTTCACCCAACAAAACGGTCGAAGGCTTTATGGGGGGGATCGTCGGAGCGCTGGCCGTAGCAGTGTTAATGTTCTTCTGGAAATTCGGTGAGATATCTTTCTGGCACGTTCTGGCGATCGCAATCGGCTGCTCGATATTCGGACAGCTCGGGGATCTGGTCGAGTCGATGTGGAAGCGTTCGCTCGGTATCAAAGATTCGTCAGCAATCATCCCCGGACACGGCGGGGTGCTTGACCGGTTCGATTCGCTTCTCTTTGCCGCTCCCTTCGTGTACTATTACAAGTACTTTTTCCTGATTCGGTGAAAATCGTTGACTATATATTTGCCGCCCGACCGCTGTTGATGCTGCCGGTCTGGTCGATTTATCTCGTGAGCCGGTACCTTGAGTCGGATGCAATCTTTCCCAGCTTCGGATGGTCGGAGTTCATCATCATTGTCACTCTCACACTGGTTGCGGCCGGGAGCTACTACCTGAACCAGATCACCGATTTTGACACCGACACGTACAACCGGAAGCTCGGCTTTCTGCAGCGGGGCCTGGTGAGTGAAAAGGGATTGACCGCAGCCTTTCTGGCGCTGTCTACGCTTTCGCTGATTCTCGCCGCCGTCGTTTCACTCGTCACCCTTTTTCTGGTCGCCCAGTTGTTTCTGCTCGGATACTGCTATTCTGCCAAGCCGCTGCGACTGAAGGATCGAGCGATCGGCGGGATCTTTGCTAACGCCTACGGATTCGGATTGCTCATTCCTCTTGCGGCAATGCCACATCTGGCAGTTGAGAGCTTCCACAGAATCGATTGGACCATACCCCTATACTTTCTGTACACCGTCGGTGCAATTTACCTGTTTACCACTCTTGCTGACCGCGAAGGGGACAGGATGACGAACAAGAAGACGCTGGCGGTCATCATGCCTCGGCGGCTGTTGATCGTAGTAGCGCTGCTTTTCCTTCTTCGCTCGGCAATGATCGCACACCACGCGCATTTCGACTGGCTTGCCGTGATTTCATCGGTATCCTCCGTTCCTGTCCTGATCGCGCTGTTCGTCAGAAAGGATTCGCTCGATTTACTCGCCACCAAATTGCCGATTCTGCTATTGACCGTTATGGCGGGATTGCTCTATCCCGGCTATCTGGTGTTTATTGTTGCCGTCGTCATTTTAACTCGTCTATATTACAAACATCGATTTGGCATCACCTATCCGAGGCTGACCTGATGAAACGAATCTGTATCCTCATATTATCCGTCGTCGTGCTCTACCTGACCGGATGCACCGGATATCCGAGGTATCGAGGTGGAACGGAAGATGTCCCGACAAAGAACCGGCCGGAACTAACGCGCTATGGCGAAAAGCGGGCGGACCGGCTGGATACGCTTAATGTGTCTTCTTCGACCGATGATGTCCTCCGCTTCGGATCGATTCTGCAAAAGTATCTCGGCCGGCCATACAGCGGGACATCTTCGCATGATCCCGGTTTCGATTGCTCAGATTTCACACTGACTGTTTTCATGGAGTACAATCGAACCAGTCTGCCGCGGACGGCGGAGCAACAGGCGGAGACCGGCGATCCGGTGCCGTTCAACCGATTGAGCTTCGGGGATCTGGTTTTCTTTCACACCGAAGGAAAAGCGGTTTCTCACGTCGGTATCTATGTCGGCGGCAATCAATTTATCCACGCTTCTTCGTCGTATGGCGTCATCATCAGCAGCCTGAAAGAGAAATACTGGTCGCAGAGATACGTCGGCGCTCGTCGCATCCTCAAGTAGTCCGTATAACTTCCGAAAGACAATCTTCTCGAGTAATGTAAGATGGGAAAACAGACCGACCTGAAGCTCAAACTTAAGAATCTTCCAACCTCTTCCGGCGTCTATATGTTCAAGAATGACCGTGGGAAGATCATTTATATCGGCAAGGCCAAGAATCTCCGCAACCGGGTGCGTACGTACTTCCAATCACCCGAAAGGCTCGACGCCAAAACTGAGCGGTTGGTTTCAAATGTCGCCGATTTCGATCTGATGGAGACGGCCACCGAGGTAGAGGCGCTGATTCTCGAAGCTAATCTTGTTCACGAGCACAAGCCGCGTTACAACGTGATGCTCAAGGATGACAAGCACTTTCCATACGTTAAGGTCACGACCAATGAGAAATTCCCACGCCTTCAGATAGTCCGCAGACTGGAAAAGGATGGCGCTACGTATTTCGGACCTTACACCAATGCGAAAGGGATGCGTCAGACGGTTGCCTTTCTGTCCCGTCTGTTCACGATTCGAACGTGCAACCTGGTCATCCCGCATCCGGGTGGTAAGAAGTACAAGGTCTGTCTGGATTATCATATCAAGAGATGCGGCGGCCCATGTGAAGGCTTCCAGTCCGAAGAAGAATACGGCAGGCTGGTCGATTTCGTCATCATGGTGCTCTCAGGAAAATCGAAGAAGCTTATTCAGGAGCTGCAGGAGCAGATGCAGAAGGCATCTGATGCGATGCAGTTCGAAGAAGCGGCGCGACTGCGCGACCAGATCGAGGCTATCCAATCGGTGATGATCAAGCAGCATGTCGACGTGGGCGAAGTGGTCGACCGGGATATTGTCTCGATAGCCCGAGAATCCCGTGATGCCGTAGCGGTGGTAATGCAGCTCCGCGAAGGAGTGCTCATTGGAAGACAGGACTTTCAGCTTACGGCCGAACCGGAAGAAACGGATGAAGCGATGCTGGAGACCTTCCTGACGCAATACTACAATTTCCAACCGAATCTTCCGGAAGAAGTCCTGTTGCCATTTGCCTTCCCCGACGTGACCCTGCTTGAATCCTGGTTCAAAGAGACGACCGGTAAGAGAGTCAAGCTGTTCACGCCAAAGATTGGCGAGAAAATGCGGTTGGTTGACCTGGCTGCCCGCAATGCCCGCCTGCTTCTCGATGAGATGCTCATACGACGCAAGCAGTATTCAGAGCGGACGAGCAAGATGGTTGTCAGCCTCAAGGATGAACTCAAGCTCGACCGCTCACCGCGATCGATCGTCTGCTTTGATATCTCGAACACCGGCGAAACCGACTCCGTCGGATCCTGTGTCTATTTTGAAAACGCCAGGCCGAAGAAATCGGGGTATCGGCATTTCCGTATCAAGGGGGTGAGAGGACAGGATGATTTCAAAATGATGCGCGAAGTCATAGGGAGGTACTTCTTCCGCATTAAAGAAGAGAAGTCCACCCCGCCTGATCTGGTGGTGGTCGATGGTGGCAAAGGGCAGTTATCGTCCGCGCTGGCCGAACTCAAATACCTCGGATTCGAGGATCAGCCACTGATTTCGCTGGCAAAACGGCTGGAAGAGGTCTATCTCCCCGGCCAATCCGATCCGGTCACGATCCCTAAAAGCTCTCCGGCGCTCATGCTGCTCAAACAGGTTCGCGACGAAGCACACCGTTTCGCGATCACCTACAACAGAAAAGTTCGGAGCAAAAGAACTATTAAATCGGTTCTCAGCGACATCCCTGGAGTCGGTCCGGCCAAGCAGAAGGCGTTGCTTGAAAAATTCGGCTCGGTGGAAAGAATCAGACAGCTCGAGCCGGAGGAAATTGCCGAGATCAAAGGGATCACCATAAAACTGGCGGCCGAGATCCTCAAAAAGCTGAATAGTGATGTAGTCGAAACGACTTGATGCGGTGTTTCGACGTTTGTCCTTGCCTCGCTCGTAAGAGTATCGGTATAATCCAATCATGTTGAACCAACCGAAGGCGTACACTGTCAGCGCCATTACCCGGATAATCAAGACAACGCTCGAAGAATCCTATCGTGAGATCTGGGTCGAAGGGGAGATCTCCGGCTATTTGCACCACAGCTCCGGTCATCGGTATTTCAGCCTCAAAGACGAGCGGGCGGTGCTGAAAGTCACGTTGTGGCGATCGCTTGGGGCGTATTTGAAGTTCGAACCGAAAAACGGCCAGAAGGTGCTGGTCTACGGCGACATAACGGTGTACGAAAAGGGCGGCAACTATCAGCTGAACTGCAAGAAGATCGTCCCGGTCGGAATCGGCGAGCTGGAACTTGCTTTCCGCCAGTTACACCAGAAACTGTCGGCCGAAGGGCTGTTCGATGAGGATCGGAAACAGGAAATTCCTGAGTTTGCGCGGAAAATCGGCGTGGTAACTTCGCCAACCGGTGCCGCTATCCGCGATATTATCCAGATCGCCCGACGGCGGAATAGATCGGTAGAACTGGTAATCTATCCGGCGCAAGTTCAGGGAGATGGCGCCGAGAAGACGATTGCGGCCGGAGTCGAGTATTTCAATACCCGTGACGATATCGATATCATTATAACCGGAAGGGGGGGCGGCTCGCTCGAAGATCTCTGGCCGTTCAACACCGAGATTGCCGTACGGGCTGTTGCCGCTTCGCGTATTCCGATCATCTCCGCGGTCGGACACGAGATCGATACCAGCCTGACTGACCTTGCCGCTGATCTCAGGGCGCCGACACCTTCCGCAGCTTCGGAATTGGCTGTCTGGTCAAGGCGGGAATTTGCCGATCAGATCAGAGGACATGTTCAGCATCAGGCGACCCTGCTTCGGTCGACCGTGTCGAGTGCACGCCAGAGGCTTCAATCATTGACCGGAAGGCCGGTGTTTGTTCGACCGACCGAATTGATCCGTCAGAAAGAGCAATATGTCGATTCCATTACCCGCCTTCTGCTTGCAGCCGGAAAAAACAGTTTTGCCGCGCACAAAAACAGGTTATCTTTACTCGTCTTAAAGCTCGATGCCCTGTCTCCTCTGAAGATCCTCGGGCGCGGCTACTCGGTGGTCCGAAAACTGCCGGAGAGGAGTGTCGTCAGATCGATCAAAGATATCGCTTCGGGAGATCTAATGGAGACAATTATCAACGATGGGAGTATAATCTCTCAGGTAACCCAATCCGGGGAAGAAAGTCGTTCATGACTGCCAGGAAGAAGTTCAAGGATTTCGAATCAGCCCTGACCCGCCTTGAGGAAATCACGGAAGAACTCGAATCAGGGGAGAAGTCGCTCGAGGAATCTATCGAGCTGTTTACGGAAGGGTTGGATATTTCCAAATTCTGTGACGAAAAACTGGCCGAAGCTGAGAAGAAAATCAAGATCATCACCGAAAAGAACGGTGAATTTGTCGAAGAAGACTTCGAATCGGAAGTAGATGTTGAAGAGGAAGAGGATGCCGGCTAACACGACTGATATCCGCCTTTATCTGGAAAAGATCGGGAAGCTGACCGATGTTCTGCTCGACAGGTATCTTCCGCCCGAAGATTCGGAACCGTCGTCACTTCATCGGGCAATGCGTTATTCCGTCCTGGCCGGTGGCAAACGGTTGCGACCGATTTTGGCCTACTCGGCGTACGAGTATTGCGGTGGCAACGTCGAAGGCGAAGATCTTCCGATTCATTTCGCCATGGCTGCTCTCGAAATGGTCCATACCTACTCGCTCATTCACGACGATCTGCCGTGTATGGACGACGATGACCTTCGGCGAGGCATCCCGACCTGTCACAAGAAGTTCGGCGAGGCGGTGGCGGTCCTTGCCGGTGATGCCCTGCACGACATCGCCTTCAATCTGGTCGCGGCGACAGGATATATCAAGGCGGTGACCGAGTTGGCACGTGCACTCGGCACGGAGGGAATGATCGGCGGTCAGATGGCCGACGTTGAAGCGGAAGGAAGAGCCATAACGAAGAATGATATCGTCAGAATTCATCAAAGAAAGACCGGTGCTTTGATAAGATGCAGCGTTCGGATTGGCGCGATACTTGCCGATGCTCCGCCGGCTCAGTTGGACAACCTGACGGTCTTCGGCGAAAAAATCGGCCTTGCTTTTCAGATAATTGATGATATTCTGGACATTGAAGGAGATCAGGCCCTGCTCGGAAAAACCGTCGGGTCGGATTCCAAGAAAGAAAAAGCAACTTACCCCAGAGCGGTCGGAATGGAGCAGGCGCATATCGACGCAGCCTCGCTGATCGAGGAAGCAACCGAGATATTCGATCCATTCGAGGATAATGTCCTCAAGCATCTCGCCGGGTTTATCGGGCAAAGAAGAAATTAGCCCGCAACGTATGACAGACAAATGAGCTACCTTTTAGATAAACATTATCCTGCCGACACCAAGAAACTCTCGGTCGAGCAACTGGTTGAGCTGGCCGGCGAAGTTCGCCAGGAACTTATATCGGCCGTCTCCAAAACGGGAGGACATCTCGCCTCGAACCTTGGCTCGGTCGAACTGACGGTGGCTCTGCACTATGTTTTCGATTTGCCGACTGACAAGCTGATCTGGGACGTGAGCCATCAGTCGTACCCGCATAAGATTCTTACAGGCCGTCGTGACCGCATGGACACGATTCGTCAGTATGGCGGGCTGGCCGGTTTCTCCAAGCGGGGAGAGTCGGAGTACGATGACTACGGTGCCGGTCACGCCAGCACATCGATATCCGCGGCGCTCGGATTCGCCGCAGCGAGAGATAATGCCGGACTGGATCACAAAGTTATCGCCGTGATCGGCGATGGATCCATGACCGGAGGGCTTGCGTTCGAAGGTCTGAACAACGCCGGACATCTGAAAAAAGATATGCTCGTCGTGCTCAACGATAATACCTGGTCGATCTCGAAAAATGTCGGCGCCATCTCAAAATACCTGACCGGAATCATGGCTGATGAGAAATTCAACAAGCTCCGGTCGGAAATTTGGGAACTGACCGGTAAGTTCAAACGCCGCGACAAGATAAGAGCGACCATATCGAATCTCGAGCAGTCGGTAAAAGGGATGCTCGTTCCCGGAATGCTTTTTCAGAAACTCGGTTTTCGGTATTTCGGACCGATCGACGGTCATGACTTGCCGCTGTTGGTGAAAACGCTTCAGGATCTGAAGAATCTCAGCGGTCCGTTGATGCTGCATATCGCTACTGTCAAGGGAAAAGGTTACGAACCGGCCGAAGGCAACGCCTTCAAGTATCACGGTGTTGGCAAATTCGATAAGGTTACGGGCGAACTGGAAAAGAAAACCGGTGCCCACCCGGCATACACGAAAGTTTTCGGCGATATCATGTGCGAACTGGCCGAAAAGGACGAACGGGTCCTGGCAATCACGGCGGCGATGTCTTCGGGGACCGGCCTGGTAAGATTCTCCGAGCAGTTTCCGGACAGATTCTTCGATGTCGGCATCGCCGAAGCCCACGCCGGTTGCTTTGCCGCCGGTTTGGCCGCAGAAAAGATGCGGCCGTATCTGGTCGTCTATTCGACCTTCATGCAGCGCGCCTACGATCAGGTGATTCACGACATCGCCATCCAGAAATTGCCGGTCATTATTTGCATGGACCGTGGAGGATTGGTCGGCAACGACGGACCGACTCATCACGGCGTCTTTGATCTTGCATACATGTCCACCGTTCCGAATATCACCGTCGCGGCACCCAAAGACGGAAATGAACTTCGCTCGATGTTGCACTACACCTGCGATACCGATCTCGATGGACCGGTGGCTATCAGATATCCCCGGGATACGGTGCCGGATGAGATGCTTCCCGAAGTTCAGCCGATTGAGTGGGGGACCTGGGAAGCGGAATCGCTCGATGCCGATACGACTATCCTCGCGGTAGGAACGATGGTAACGACCGCTCAAAAGGCGGCTGCTCTACTTGCGAAGAAAGGCGTTAGTATCAATGTCGTGAACGCAAGATTTGTCAAACCGATGGATCTTCGGATGCTCAAGTTGATCAAAGAGCATGCTGAGACGATAATCACGATCGAAGAGAATTCTCTCCGCGGCGGTTTCGGTCAGGCGGTCGCGGAATATTTGCTCAGCAACGGATATCACGGAAACTTCAAATCGCTCGGAATCCCCGACAAGTTCGTCACTCACGGCAACCGTGCGGATCTTCTGAAGGAAGTCGGACTCGACTTAGACAGCGTGACGGCCGTCATTGAGCAGTTGAGCAGCCATTCCGAAATGGGCACAACCAACGGTGGGAATCTCCTGCAGAAGCTGCTTTTCCGCAAGGGCTCCCATACACGAAAGAATGGAATGACCGACGATAGTCGCATTGTCCCCCTCAAGGACAAGAAGACAGGTTGATCTATGAAATTCGGCCTGGTTGCCAACCTGCACCGACAGGGAGCCCGCGATGCGATTGACACTTTCGTCCGATGGGTGGAGAAATCCCGCAACGAACTCATTCTCTGCGACAATCTCAAAGAAATCACCGGTAATGCGCTGAATTATGCTCCCCGGGCCGAGATGGCCTGCGGGGTCGACATATTGGTCTCGATGGGAGGAGACGGCACCATGCTCGCCTCGGCCCGCGCCGCCGGAACGAATCAGACGCCGATACTCGGCATCAACCTTGGTTCGCTCGGTTTTCTCACTCAATTGACCCCTCAACAGCTTCTTCCTGCCCTGGAGAGTATTACAAAGGGAAAATTCCAGATCGAGAAACGGATGCTTCTCGAAGCCGAAGCATCGGGAATAGAATCCTGCGACAGCAAATACGCGCTTAACGACATCGTTATCGACAACGGCCCGATCAGCCGCATTATCGACATTCATCTGAAGGTGAATGGGGAAGATGTCGTGACGTACAAGGCCGACGGCCTGATTATCGCCACCCCGACCGGATCGACTGCGTACTCCCTGGCGGTCGGCGGTCCAATCATGCACCCCAAGATGGAAGCGATCATTGCTGCCCCGATATCTTCTTTCTCACTGACCACCCGCCCGATGATCTTCTCCGCTGAAGATCGGCTCGACATCAGCATCACGAGCACCGGCCATCAGGCGGGGCTTACGCTCGACGGTCAGGTGATGTTACCTCTGGAGGGGGAAGGGAAGGTCGGCATCGTCCGCGCCGACCACTACAGTAGGTTCATCGTCTTCCCCGAAAGCAGCTTCTACAAAGTCCTCAAGAGCAAACTTCACTGGGGCTACACGCCGACCACTGCCTTATGAGCTTCCAGTCGTAGAATTCGTCACATCTAAAGAGTTCTCCCCGAACTCATCGACCTGTCTGACAGGTGAGCCAGCATCGGTAACGGCCGGGCAGATCAAAACAGTCGACCACTTCCATTGTAGACATGTCCATTACCAGAACGGTCGGCTCCATCGTGCCACCGACAAGCAGCCATTTCCCGTCCGGAGTTTTGGCCAAACCACAAAATGGTGTGATGGCCGAATCAAGAGAAGGGCAGTCTGCCGTTGAGAATTTGCTTGCAGCAAAGCTGCTCTCAACATCATATACATTGAATTCAACGGGCTCTCCGTCCCCTTCGTCCAGAAGACTTTCCGGGATCGTACAGATTACATATCGACCATCATTGCTCGTGACGATTTGCCCTCCTCCCGGGGGCGTTGGATCCTTGAAGACATCTAGTCCTGAAGCAATATCGAGTACTTCGAAATACTCGACATGTCCGGGTCCGCGGAGCATATACAGTCGTGACTCATCGGGGGAAGGCTGCAATCTGTACACGGGATCGTCGAAATATTCAGATTCGTCCGGCAGGTCGATGGCGGTCACTTGATACCCCCCTCCAATATCGATCACTTCCACATGGCTGTCTCCCGCGAAATGCCCCAGCGAATCCAGGTGCTCGGCACAACAGTAAAACCGTTTGCTGTCCGGCGTAAAGACGCCACCCCACGTGTGCATCGTATCCTCATAAAGAATACTATAATTCTCAGCCGACATCAGTTTCAACGTGGGGTATCCTTGTAAGGCGATCAGACCTTTGTCCGGAGAAACGGCCACGGTGGCCTTCTGCGGGAAATCTCTGACAAGTGAGTGTGTTTCCATATCGAAAACATTCGTCGTGGAATAGCCCGATACATACAGGAGCTTGCCGTTGGCAGATGCCGTCAATCCCCAGGCGCACTGCCTGCTGAGCTGGAACGAGTCGAGCGCCCCGTTCAGCGGATGATATGCGTAGTACATGCAGTCGCTCGATCCATCGGTGAAATACACGGCGTAGTCTTTCGGCTCGACCGGTTTGACAGGAGAGCTGTTTTCGCACGTGGTCAACGTCAGGCAAACAAGAACCACGACGCAAAAGTACCGCGTGTGGCTAGTTCGCAAACTTGCGTTCGGTTTTTTCATATTCTCCCTGCCTTTCCATTACTTCAGTCAAGGGAGTCTTGTGGAACCAAGGTGCGTAAAATTGGTGACTTTCGTGTTGCCCGCCGTTGCGATATGACCCCTCTACTACCAATAAAGGATAGATAACTCCATGTTTATTGTCAATGAGAATCGAACCTGCCTGAAGCCTAATGATGATTCGATATGTCCTGTTTCGGCTTCACGCTTTTCGCTGTCTGGCTCGGCAATAGAATCGTATTGCGGTCAACCGCCGGGTGAAAAATCCCTTGCACTCAAAGGCCTGATAAGCATATAATAGCCTACTCTGCGCGGGAGTAACTCAGCTGGTAGAGTCATAGCCTTCCAAGCTATTGGTCGCGGGTTCGAGTCCCGTCTCCCGCTTTTTTTCGCAAGAAGCTGACAAGCAACCGGTTAGCTCAAATCAGAGAGTGGTGAGACAAGCTCGCCGGTGAATTGTTATATTGTTAGTGTACAACAGCTTGAGCGATAGTAGCACGAGTTTGAAAAAGGCTGAGTAACGAGCCCACTTTAGGCGATGCGAGGCAGACCCTCCGGGGAGCTTCAGCAGGGTCGGGCTCGGTTTTTTAAAAACGGCCTAAAAAAATGCCTTGACTTGCCTTAGCCGATTCTTTTTATTTTTCATCTTGCTTAAAAAGCTGGAATATCCTGCTTTTTTTTTGGAATAGAGAAGCTACCGTTGCCCAGATAGCTCAGTTGGTAGAGCACATCCTTGGTAAGGATGAGGTCACCAGTTCAATCCTGGTTCTGGGCTCTTTAATGATTTGTTGGAGGTTCGGACCCACATGGCGAAGCAGAAATACGAGCGGACGAAGCCGCATGTGAACGTCGGGACGATCG
>CAZFOY010000034.1:0-40912 GCA_964520865.1 uncultured Ignavibacteriales bacterium
TATCAAGGTGGACGTAAAGATCGTCGGCGAGCTTCATAAAGAAAAGTCAGGTAAAGTCCGATTTGTCATTAATGAGCTTGAAATGGCGAAAGATATGAACGGGGCCGGGGAGGCTGATCAGTGAGTCTGTATTCATCGGTTCTCAGAATGACCGTGCTTCCGATTCTGCTTGATCGGGAAGGGCAGCGTTCCGCCCTCAAATACCGGAAACTCCTCGAAGAAAGCCAGTACTGGCCGGAACAGCGGCTACTTGACTATCAATGGGAGAAGTTCAAGCAGCTCCTTCAGTCCGCCTACGACAACACGAACTACTATCGCGAGGTCCTTCAGGAGCGAGGACTCACGCCGGACAGTTTCAAGGATTTTAGTGACCTCACCAAACTTCCCATTCTCACCCGCGAAATCACCTTCGAACGAGCCGATGATCTGCTGTCCCGAGCATTCAAGCCGGACGAAATCATGAAATTCGCTTCGGGCGGAACGACCGGACAACAGGCGTTTCTGTATCGTGACAAAGAGAGTTTCAATATCAAACTGGCCCTCGGCTGGCGGCATGAGAGCTGGATGGGCCGAAGGCCGTGCGACAAAATGGCCCATATCTGGCCCGCCGTCATGGACTTCCACGCTACCATTACCCGTAAGACGCAGCTGAAAGACCGGTTCCTGATGCGGCAGATCATGTACCAGGCCGGGTCGTTCAACGATGCCGCGATGAGATCAATTCAAGCCGACATGCTCCGCTATCATCCGGACTATCTCAAAGCTTTCCCTTCGGCTTTGACCGGCCTTGTGGATTTCTGCATAGAACACAAGCTGGAACTTCCGCACGTCAAAGGAATCATCTCGACCGGCGAAGTACTTTATCCGCGACAGCGCAAGTTGTTCGAACAGGAATTCAACTCCCCGGTATTCGACATGTACGGTTCGCGGGAAACCGGCAACACGTCGTGCGAGTGCTCCGCTCACAACGGAAGACATATCGCCATGGAGACCTCGCTGGTAGAATTCGTAAACGACAATAAGCCGGTGGAATACGGTGAGACCGGGGAGATTCTTATCACCGACCTGACCAACTTCGCCTTCCCCCTCATCCGTTATCGCATCAACGACTACGGCGTCCCGCAGGATAAGAGATGCAGTTGCGGCCGCAATTTGAAGCTCATGAGCTCGGCGGTCGGGAGAGTACAGGACGACATCTACAGCGCCGACGGCACGCGGATGTCCGGATTGACATTTTCGGTGCACCTGCTGACCGCATTCGACCGGCCGATCGGCCAACTCCAGGTGGTGCAGAAGTCGTACACCGATTTTGTAGTCAGGATCAAAGACAAACCGGAGCCGACCCGCGAGACGATGGACTTCATTCGATCTCAGATGCACAAGATTCTCGGGGAGGCAATCACTATCGACATCCAGGTTGTCCGGGAGATCCCCCACGAAAAATCCGGAAAGACGCGCTTTGTTATTTGCGAAGTTCCGGTGAAACGGTGACCTTATCAGGATGAACAAGGATCGTTATTTGTGAAGTTGCTCGTAATCGACGAAGAATTCCCCTATCCCCTCAACACCGGTAAACGCATTCGTACTTTCAATCTCGTTCGTGAGCTTTCTCGGGCACACGCCGTCTCGTACTTAGCGTACGGCGACGCGACTTCCGAAGCCGCCGGGTTTCTTCGCGACAACAACATCAACACCTTCGCCGTCCCGGCGCCCGATCGACGGCAGTCCGGAATCAGGTTCTATCTGAAACTGC
The DNA here is from genome assembly GCA_964520865.1 of uncultured Ignavibacteriales bacterium. GTDB lineage: Bacteria > Zixibacteria > MSB-5A5 > GN15 > FEB-12 > CAVQCT01. The sequence continues at coordinate 1,754 of CAZFOY010000034.1, forward strand.
TGGCGAATCTGTTCTCAAAATATCCATACATCGTGACGAGCCACTATACCTCCGCCTTCCAGTCCAAACTGAACGAGCTGGTGGAACAAGAGAAGTTCGACCTGATTATCTGCGAATGGACGCCGTACGCTCAGTTCATCAAGGCTATTACCGGCAGTCGCAAGGTGATCGTGGCGCACAATATCGAGTCGACCATCTGGGAACGGTACGAACGCAACGAATCCAACCCCCTGAAGAAATTCTATATCGGCATACAATACCGCAAGGTCCTTGCCTTCGAGCGCGCTTGTTTTGCCTGGGCCGATGGTGCCACGGCGGTCACACAACAGGAAGCAAAGACGATAAAGTCATTCGGGACTCCTTATCAGCCGGCCGTGATCGATAACGGGGTCGATACCGAATACTTCGCACCGAGACAAACCGAGATTGATCCTAACTCGCTCGTCTTCACCGGATCGATGGACTGGCGGCCTAATCAGGATGCCGCGATATTCTTTGCCACTGAGATTCTCCCCCTGTTGAAGAAAGAACAACCGGAGATTCAAGCCGTGTTTGTGGGAAGGAACCCGCCGAAACAGATTGTCGATCTTGGCAAGATCGACGGAATCGCCATCACTGGGACGGTGGACGACGTTCGCGATTACATTGCCTCGGCTTCCGTTTACATCGTTCCGCTGAGAATAGGCGGCGGTTCACGTCTGAAGATACTCGAGGCTATGGCGATGCAAAAACCGGTCGTCTCCACGAGCGTCGGGGCCGAAGGATTGGAAGTTACCGATGGAAAGGATATTCTGCTCGTCGACGGACCGGAGAAATTCGCGCAAACCGTCCTGACCTGTATGCGTGACGAAGCGCTGAGCGCGCGCATCGCCGAATCCGGTCGTCAACTCGTGCTTGATCGGTATCGCTGGCAGCAACTTGGGAAGAAGTTCAGCGACTACCTGCAGGAAATCGGGGGCCGGCCATGAACGTCCTGCATCTGAGAGCTTCGAATTTCTACGGCGGCCCGGAACGGCAACTCCATTTCCACGCGAGACTCGCCCGACAGGCCGGCCTCAACCTGATCGTCAGTTCATTCAGCGAGCAGGGCAAACAGCCCGAATTCCTGAGCGTGATAGCCGCCGACAGCATCCCGGTTCATACGTTCGAAGTAAAGAGCGGCTACGATACCGGGGCGATTCGCAAAGTGGGGGAGTATCTCAAGGCGAACGATATTGACATCCTCTGCACGCACGATTATCGCACTCACATGGTCGGAATGCTGGCCCGCGGCAAGGAGGATCTTCGCTGGGTGGCGTTCTCCCGCGGATTCACGAAAGAGAATCTCAAGATCAGATTCTTCCACACCCTCGATAAGATCTTCATTCGCCAGGCCGATCATATCGTGGCCGTTTCGGCCTCTCAAAAGAAGAAGCTTGTACGAATCTTCGTTCCTTCGAAGAAAATCACAGTCGTTCACAATGCTATCGACAGCACCAATTTCGAAGGTATCGACCCGATCGACTTGAAGCGCAAGTTTGGTTTTCCATCCGATTCCATAGTGCTGATCTCAGGCGGACGGTTCAGCGAGGAAAAAGGACAGGTGTATTTTGTCAAAGCTGCTCTGCAGGCTCTGAAAGAACAGCCAAATGTCAGATTCGTCCTGTTCGGCGATGGTCCGGATCTGGAAAAGATGAGAAGCTTGGTCCGCGAGAACGGTGCCGAACAGAAGATTCTTTGTCCTGGATTCGAGAGAAATCTGGCCGCCCATCTCAAAGGGGCCGATATTCTCGTCAATCCTTCACTTTCGGAGGGACTTCCTAACATCGTCCTGGAAGCAATGGCGATCGGTGTCCCGGTGATCGCAACTAACGTAGGCGGTCTTCCGGAAATCGTCGAGAACGAAGTTAATGGTTTCCTTGTCCCGGCAAGAGACATAAATTCACTAACGGAGCGCATCGTCCACCTCGCCGACGATCCTGAGGAGCGGAAGAAAATCGCCGATCGGGCAGCGCGGACGGTGAGCGAGAATTTCAGTTTCGCCGGACAGAACGAGAGGTTGACCGAATTATATCAGAAGGTGGTATCGCCGTGAGCAAGCCGTTGAAAATAGCCTATATCATAGACGCTATCGAAACGCCTTCGGCCGGTACCGAAAAGCAACTCCTCACGATGCTCCGGGGGTTGGATCGGGAACGGGTTGAACCGTACCTTGTCTGCCTTCACGACTCGGAATGGATGAAATCGCAACAATTCGACTTTCCCTTCGTCAATCTGAATGTCAGCTCTCTGTTTGGTGTACCTTTTCTGAAAGGTCTGCGCAAATTCAAGCGGCTTCACAAGGAAGAACAATTCGACCTCGTCCAGACATTCTTCAAAGACGGGAATATCTTCGGGACGTTCGCCGCTCGATACGCCCGCTGTCCGGTCGTCATCTCGAGCCGCAGAAACACCGGATACTGGCACGACAACAAACACATCCGGATGCTCCGCTTTTTGAGACGGTGGACGACTCTTTATCTCGCCAATTCTCAGGCGGCAGCCTTGAGTACCTGTGAAATCGAACAGGTCGATAAGGACAAAACGGCGGTGATTTACAATGCCCTGGACCTCGAACGATACGCCCAATTCGACCGGCAGCGACGCGGCGCTCAAAGAGAGAAATGGAATGTCGGCGACGATGAGATCCTCGTGGGCGCAATCGCCAACCTTCGACCGGTCAAGAAGCTCGACACATTGATTGAAGCCGCCGCCGTCCTCAACAAAGAGTTTGCGAATCTTAAATTCGTGATCGTAGGTGAGGGTCCGCTTCACGAGGAACTTCAGCAATACATCTACCGCAACGGCGTCTGGGAAATTTTCAAGCTGGCCGGTCGGCGTGAGGATATCGTCCCCTGTCTGGCGGCGTTCGATATCGGCGTCCTGTGCTCCGAAGGTGAGAGTTTTTCGAACTCCCTGATCGAATATATGGCGGCCGGTTTACCCTGTGTGGCATCCGAGGTCGGAGGCAACAGCGAAGCTATCGAACACGGGAAAACAGGGCTGCTTTATTCAATCGAAGACAAGGGCGGTCTGGTCGACTGTCTCCGGGAGATTATCCAGAATCCGCGTCTTGCCGATACTCTGGGAAAACAGGCGCGCGAAAACGCTTTTGCGAATTACGAACAGAAAGTCATATTGAAGCAACATGAAGACTTTTACGAACGCCTGGTGAAGGAATCGCAGAATGAAAAAAATCATTAAGTGGGCTTTCCTTGGTTTCGTATTCATCTGCGTTCTGCCCGCCGGATTGCTTGCGTTGGTCGTTCACAAACTGCTCGGATCCTCACTCTTCTATGACCTGTTCGCCCAGTGCTTCAGCATGACGCCCGGATTCATCGGCACCGCCGTCCGCGCCTGCTACTACAAACAGACGCTTTCTCAATCGTACATGGATCTCAATATGGGATTCGGCAGTTTCATTTCCAAGATCGGCACAAAGATCGGCCGGGGCGTGTTCATAAACGGACGGAATATCATCGGTCTGGCGGATATCGGCGATGGTGTGGTGGTCGCCAACTATGTTTCGGTGCTTTCCGGAGGAAGGCAGCACAATTTCGATGATCCCGAAGTTGGGATTCTCGAAAAGGAAGGGACATACTCCTGCGTGACAATCGGCCGGGACGTGTTCATCGGAGATCACTGTGTGGTCATGGCTGATATAGGGGAGAAATCGATCATCGGCTCCGGGACGCTGGTGGTAAAACCGATCCCGCCGTACAGTGTGGCGATTGGAAACCCGGCGAAAGTCATAAAAGACCGTCGGCAGACCGGCAGTCAAAATGCCTGAACCGGTATCGATAGTTTTGCCGCTTAATTTTCGCACCGGTCAGTATAATATCTGGCAGGCCTTAATTCAGAAGCAGATTGTGAAAGCAACAGATGGCGACTAAGACACCGACATTTGTAACCGGAAAACACCTTGTCTGGGTGGTCATTGTCCTGTTCACGATCATCACCGGCTTCTTCACCTGGCTGAACCCGCCGTACAGCCTGATTCCGATCGGCCTCATTCTCGGCGTCGCGTTTGTCGCGACCATACTCAGATACCCGATGGTCGGCGTTTATCTGTACATGATTATCTTCTTTTTCGAACCCAACCAGCTGTTTGGAATTTCGTTTCCCTTTGAGAGAATTATTGCCCTTGCCCTGATCACGATCCTGCTCATTCACATAGCGTTTTTTCAAAAGAGTTTTCAGCTGTTCCCCATGGACAAGGCCTACACCGCCTTCGTCTTCGTCTGCTTTCTCTCGGTGATGTTCGCGGGAGACATTGGCCTGGCATGGGACAGCTTCTTCGAGTTCCTCAAGATCTTCCTCGTCTATCTTTTTGTCTCACGAATCGCGAATACGCCCAAACGGATGAACTCGATCATCTGGCTGTATCTCCTCTCGCTCGGGTTTATCGCAGGCAACTCGATTTACAACTACTATTCCGGAAATTTCATTGTCCGCATGGGAATTCAGCGCGCGGTTGGCATCGGGGGAACCGAAGGCACCTACTCCGATCCGAACAGTCTCGCCAACACGATCGTCCTCGGACTCCCCTTCCTGTTTTTTGTCGCCCGATACTACCGGAGCAAGCTCACCAAATTGCTATTGTATGGCATACTGCTCATGACCCTCTGGACGGTGGTGCTGACCGGCTCCCGCGGCGGAATGCTCGGCGTAATTTTTGTCAGTCTCTTCATCGCCTTTTCTTCCAAACATAAGGTCCTGACGGCGATCATAGCTCTGTTTATCATCGTCTCCGTAGCCGCCGTTATGCCTGAGCAGTACAAAGAGCGATTCGAGACCCTCATGCATGTGGAGGACAAGGATAAATCGGGGGCGGCGGAGTCTGCCCAGGGCCGAATCAACGGCCTAATCTGGGGTCTTAAGTTCTTGATGGAGAAACCGTTAACGGGAGTGGGGATCGGTAATTTCCGATGGGCCTACCGGATGCAGGGAGGGATCTGGCTCGATGCCCACAATCTCATTGGAAAGCTGGCCGGCGAGCTCGGCCTCCCCGGTATAATCACCTTTGTCTACTTCCTCATCGTCTTCTTCAAGAGCCTGAAGCTGGTCAGGCTCAGGTATCTCGAAAGAGAATGGGACCAGGATATCTACTGGTTCCTCTTTAAGGCGCTCAAAGTAAGCATGATAGCATTGCTTTTCCAGGGTCTGACGGGACATAATTTGTACCGTTACAACTGGTACATTTATGCCTGTTTCATCGTCATGATTATCCAGATCACGAACGCCCGCATAGAGAAAGAGCTGAAAGAAGCGAGCCGGGAACAACCTACTGTCCCGGAGCTGGAATCTCCGGCGTAAAGAGCCGCCGTCCAAACCGACGCAAAAGTGTATAATCCGGGAGTCTCAAAACGTACCGACGACCGTGAAAGATCGACCATTACGACGACTACTGACCTGAGATGTTTTGTTCAAACTTTGACCATCATTCCGCGCGGTCGTCCAGCTTTTCTACAGGAACGCCCCGGCTGTTTTGTGTTGCGAAAACCAAGTGCCGGATTTACATTCGGTTACGTCACAGGTCTTCGCAGCTCTCCGGGCACGCTGTTTGATATATAAAAGCCGATGGTAAACAAACGGATACTAACAATTCTAACCACTGAACTATGAAAAACCTGAAACGAATTCTGTTGCTGGTGCTGGTTGTAATACTGGCGGGCGGTGCTGCGGTGACCTACAAAATCTACAAAATGAACGCTTTCATCTGGCTGGGCGACTATCTGTTCAACAGCCCGTCCTTCCAGGAGACCGACCAGCTGACCGACATCATCGTCGTGCCGATAGATCACTGGGAACCGGGTGGAGATATGGACATCGTGAACAAATGGATGATCGGATATCGCGAACTGGCAGATAAGCATATCGATGCCGATGGTGTCAAGCTGCAGCATACCTGGTTCTACCCGATCGACCAGTTCAGAGGATACGAAGTCGATAGCATTGTCGAGCTTTCTCGCGAAGGATACGGCGATGTCGAGGTGCATTTGCACCACCGGGGAGACAACTCCGCTTCGCTAACGAAGAAGTTCGTAGACGGTCTCGATTCCCTGCAGGCGCACGGTGCCCTGATCTCCCCCGACGGTAAAGATCATTGGGCGTTCGTTCACGGAAACTGGGCACTCGACAACTCGCGGGTCTACCAGGGCCGGGACATGTGCGGAGTCGACAACGAGATTACGATTCTTCAGCAACTCGGCTGCTACTGTGACATGACTTTCCCGGCAATGGGACAGACCGCCCAGCCATCGCTGGTAAACAAGATCTACTACTGCATCGATGATCCGAACAAACCGAAATCGTACGACACCGGTGTGGTTGACTCGGTCGGCTTTCATCCGGAGCCGAATCAGTTCATGTTGATCGAAGGTCCGTACGTTATCGACTGGTCGGACTGGCGATTCAAGACCCATCCGACACTTGAAGACGGTGATTTGTACTGGGAGATTCCGACTACGTTTCATCGGTTCCAGCAATGGCTGAAGGCCGATGTGCATGTTAAGGGAAGACCGAACTGGGTCTTCGTTCGGCCGTTTACCCACGGCGCTCATCTGATAAAAGACGGATATGATAATATATTAGGCAAGAACATTGACAAAATGCTAACGGAGGTGGAAAAACGGTATAATGATGGGAAAAAGTACCGATTACATTACATGACGGCCCGGGAGGCTTACAACGTCGTGAAAGCCGCGGAGGACGGCAAAACAGGTAATCCGAACGACTACCGGGACTATGTAATTAAGAAGTATGACTATCGGGATATGGGAACCCGTTAAGGAGGACTTATGAGTGTAAAGGTCAGCTTTAACATATCGAGGATCGCCACTGCGATTGCGCTGGTGGCCCTGACCTTTTTGACCTTAACCGGCGTGTCGCAGGCCGCCCGTCACGTTATTTCGTCGCTGCCCTATACCTTCAGCGCGAATGACATGACCAGCGGACAGACCGACACCCTTGTGCTGGGCAGCCGAAATCTGCACTCCAACACCGGAGGGATTGTTCTGCAGGCAGTTTACGGCAACCCGCTTCATGATGTCGTTGTCAACCTCGGCAATGACACTATTTCTTTCGGCGAAGGAGGGGGAAACAGTAATGTCGGTCTCCGTTTGACCGGCACTAACTCCTACATGCCGTACAATATCAAAGTAGTGGGCGGACATATCATACACAATACGCCGAGCGGCTCGGCCGACGGCAACCGGTGTATCGACGTCCAGGGCCACAATATACTTTTCCAGGATGTCGACTGTGTCGTCAAAGGCTACAATGCCAGCGCCTTCTACGGCAGCAATATGTACACCTGGAATGTCGAAGTCAGCGGCGGACGCTATCACAGCGATGTTACGGCGTTCACCAGCCGATGCAACTACGATGCTCCGGTGATGAAACTGACGAACCTGTATTCGTCGACAATCGCCAACAACAACGCACCGTATCATTTCAACATCCACGACATCGTCATCGACGGCGGGCCGCATATGGGTATTGCCGCGATGGGTCGTGAGGGCGGCAACGACTTTGCCCTGGTCAAGATCCATAACTGCCAGATCACGACCGATGCCCGGAACGATTTCTATACGTCGTACGACGGCCTCTGCCACTCGACGTCGAACCCGTACGGTATCGCGCTGCGCCATGTCGACGCCGGTACCCAGGTGTACAACAACACCATTACCAGCGGCAACACCTACGGCGGCAACCGGGGTATTTTGATCGAGTATGGAAACGGCAACGCGTCGAACCCGATCGAGATCTACGGAAACTATGTCGATGTGCACGAAGGACCGAATGTCGAGTACGGCGACGGTCTGCCGGTCCACGGTATTCGTATCCGTTACGGCAACCGGTATCTGCATGTGTACGACAATACGTTCATCTGTACCGGCGACAACAACAGCTCGACCACGGCCTACGGATCGCAGGTGCACACGTTCAGATATTCCTGGAACATCACCGACTCCCACAACATCTTCGAGCGTAACCACATCGTCGCCAGGGCACTGAGCTCCGGCGTGGTGGCCGACGCGATGACGCTGGAAGGAGATGACGTTCCTTCTCCGCCGCACGATCCCACCCTGATTATCCGCGACAACCGAATCGAAACGAGCTCGGTGGCGGTGAAGTGGGGTGACATCAACGGCGGCGGTCCGGGAACCAGGCTCGACGGTGACACGATCAGTTTCCTTTCGCCGAGCTACAGCCCGGAGACTTTCCATCTCGGACACCTCGGCAACAACTGGGATTGCACCGAGAACTCGGCTAAGGACGTTGTCTATCTCAATGGCGCGGCTTACGATGACATCAATTTCGCCTCAGGCGGAACGGCCGATATCACGATCCTCAAGACCCTGCGAATCACCGTGCGCGGCAGCAACAACACTGTGATTCCCGGTGCAACCGTGACCATCCGCAATGCTTACAATCATCAGGTCGCCTCAGGACTGACTAACTCGGCCGGTGTCTTCACCGCCGCGGTATCGTATCTGTACCAGTCGAGAACGGGAACCGACTCGACATCGTACAACAGCTTTACGATTAACGCGCAGAAGGACGCCGATCAGGCGAATCAGTCGATTTCGGTCACGCCGACCACAGCCGGCATCCAGCTCGTTCTGTCAAATACCGCAGGCAATACCGATACAACGCCTCCGGGACAGATCAACGATCTGGGCGCGGTGACGGGCGGCGGTGAGGGAAAGATCAATCTCTCCTGGACTTCGTCAGGAGACGATGGCACCAGTGGAACGGCCACCTTCTATAGCATCAGGTATTCGACTTCGAATATCACGACCTCTAATTTCGATGCTATCGCCGACAGCATGACCAATCCACCAACTCCGGCCGTTTCAGGCACACCACAGACAACCGTTCTGGCGAATCTCACGCCGGACACACGATACTATGTAGCGATTAAGGTATACGACGACGGGATGAACCCGTCGTCGTTGTCCAATGTGGTCAGCGCGATCTCCAGTTATTCCATACCGGCCGGAGATACTACCGGCACCGACACCACCGGTACCGGCACCAACCCGACCGACACGGTGGTGACCCAGTTCGTGCCTAACGACGGCGCCACGGTGAACTCGGACCATCCGGTTCTCTCGGCCCGCAATATCGGGGCCTCCGGCAGTAACTCATATTTCTTCGAGGTTGCCGAAAATGCCTCATTCAGCCCGCTGGTAGCTTCCTCACCGGCGATACCCCAGAGCTATCAGAATTACACCTACTGGGAAGTCGACTCGGCTCTCACGCCGGATCAAGCCTATTACTGGCGAGTGCGGGTGAACAGTTATCCTTACTCCGACGCTGTCCAGTTTACGGTTGGTGCGACCAGCGATGTCGTGGCCTATCCCAATCCGGTCAGCTTCCTGCAGGGAGAATCGGTAACTTTTGTCCTTCCGCCGACGGGACCGGTTGACCTGCTTATCCAGACATCTGCCGGCGAAACCGTCCTTCATCCGACCAATCTCAGCGGTCAGTATGTTTGGGACGGCCGGAACGCCTCGGGCAATCCGGTAGCGGTCGGTGTCTATCTCTGGTATATCGAAGGAACTTCGTACAAAGGCAAAATCGTTAACGTACCGTAGGATTCTACCTCGGCATCTATTCAGTATAGAGAAATAACCGGCATCAACGCGGCTAATGCGCGTTCTGCCCATCCCGATAGACTCTTCCTGCTGGCCTGGGCATCGCGGGGCATCCTGAACTTCACCACGCACCGTCACATTCTCCGTTACCATTCGTCAGCTCGACGGCGGGCAGCACAAATCATTCGCCCCGGAAGCGATTTGAGTGTATGTTGTAGTTGATCGCGGCTAATGGATTCGGGAAATATGAAATGGGAGGTCGAAACATGAACGCCAGAAACAGAATCAGCTCAGTCATCAGAATCAGCCTTTCCTGCTTCTACATAATCCTCTGTCTCGCTGTCGCTCCTTTAGTCGAAGGACGTACATTTGCTATCAATTCACTTCCTTTCACTTTCTCGGCATCGGACCACTCCAGCGATGCCTGGGACACACTGGTAGTGGCAGGGACAAAACTGACGGCATCGGGTTCAGGCATCCTGTTAAGCTCCGGATCCAACCAGATTGTGCATAATGTTCTGCTTTATCTCGGCCGGGATACTATTTCCTTCGGGACCGGCGGTAATGACAACGCGGTCGGCGTGAGAACTTCCGGTTCGGGACGGAATCAGTGCTACAATATTATCATCCGTGGAGGCTACATCCTTCATGATTCACCCGATACTTCAGTCAATGGCTGTCGGTCTCTTTCGATTCTCGGGCACGGCATCAGAGTTGACTCGGTCACCGCTACTGTCATGGGCTATAACGGCATATGTCTTTACTCATCGGACACCGTCACCTACGGCGACACGCTTTCTAATTGCGAGTTCACAAGCAAAGTCACTGCCTTTACTTCGCGTTGTCAATACGATGCACCTGTCGTGAAGCTGACCAACCTTTATTCGGGCACGCTCTCGTCAACCGGCACACCGTACCACTGGGTTGTTTATGGCAATCAGATTCTTAACGGACCCCACATGGGAATCGCAGTCCTGGGTCGGGAAACCGATAACAATTACGCACGCGTGAAAATTTTCAACAATTCTATCCAGACCGACGCTCGAAACGACTTCTACACTTCCAACTCCGGTCTCTGCTACTCGTCGTCGAATCCTTACGGGATTGTATTGCGGCACTTTGATGGGGGTACCGAAGTTTTCAACAATACGATCGTTTCCGGGTCCGTGCACGGTGGCAACCGAGGGATTCTTTGCGAATACGGTCATGGCGGCGAGGCCAATCCGATCGAGATACATGATAACCATATCGATGTCCACGAAGGGCCGAATGTTGAATACGGATCAAGCCTCCCCCTGCACGGAATGCGCATTCGTTACCAGAACAGGTATCTTCACGTGTACAACAACACCATAATCGGCACGGGCGACAACCTGAGTTCAACCACGGCTTATGGATCGATCGTCCATGCGCTCCGTTACTCGTGGGCAATTGACAACGCTCACAATCTTTTCGAAAATAACCATATCGTTGCCCGCGCCAACACTCCCGGTGTTACCCTGGAAGCGATTACAATGGAATTCGACGATCAACCATCGTCATATCACGATACCACCACCCATTTTATTCATAACCGTATCGAATCTCAGGGCACGCTGCTTCAGTTCGGCAATACGAACGGCGGTTGCGGCGGCATGAATTTCTCCGGAGATACGCTCGCATTCATTCAGCCGACCTATTCACCTGAGACATTTTCAGTCGGTTGGCTCGGCAACAATTGGGATTGCCAGCACAACTCAGCGACCGATGTCGTGTATGAAAGCGGCGCATCATTTGATGACATTCACTTTTCGTCGGGCGGCACGGCCGATATGACGATCAGCAAAACGATTGAGGTAACCGTCAGAGGAAATAACGATATCGTAATTCCCGGGGCAACCACGACGATCAGAAACAGCTACGGCCATCAGGTCGCTTCCGGGCTCACGAACTCGGCAGGCAGGTTCGCCGCCCCGGTTACCTACTTGTTTGAATCAAGAACGGAAGCCGATTCGTCCGGCTATAATAACTTTACAGTGAACGTTCAGAAAGACGGAGATCAGACCAATCAGTCTTTCACGGTAACTCCCACATTCGGCGGCCTGGATTTGCAGCTTGCGAATACCGTTGGAATCGTCGATTCCGACCCGCCCGGTAAGATCGACAATCTCGATGCGGCCACCGGTAGCGGCGAAGGACGGATCAATCTCTCCTGGACTGCCTCGGGCGACGACGGATCGAGTGGCACGGCGTCGTTTTACAGCATCAAATACTCTACATCGACTATATCTTCGGCCAATTTCGATGCTATCACTGACAGCATGCTCAATCCACCAACTCCGGCAGTGACGGGGACGCCGCAGACGACGGTGCTTACGAACCTGACGCCGAACAGAAAGTACTTCGTAGCCATCAGGGCGTACGATGACGGTATGAATCCTTCCCCGGTTTCGAATATTGTAAGCGCGATTTCAAGCTTCTCACTGCCGGCCGGAGGAGGCGGCGACGATCCGACCGACACGGTGGTGACCCAGTTCGTGCCTAACGACGGCGCCACGGTGAACTCGGACCATCCGGTTCTCTCGGCCCGCAATATCGGGGCCTCCGGCAGTAACTCATATTTCTTCGAGGTTGCCGAAAATGCCTCATTCAGCCCGCTGGTAGCTTCCTCACCGGCGATACCCCAGAGCTATCAGAATTACACCTACTGGGAAGTCGACTCGGCTCTCACGCCGGATCAAGCCTATTACTGGCGAGTGCGGGTGAACAGTTATCCTTACTCCGACGCTGTCCAGTTTACGGTTGGTGCGACCAGCGATGTCGTGGCCTATCCCAATCCGGTCAGCTTCCTGCAGGGAGAATCGGTAACTTTTGTCCTTCCGCCGACGGGACCGGTTGACCTGCTTATCCAGACATCTGCCGGCGAAACCGTCCTTCATCCGACCAATCTCAGCGGTCAGTATGTTTGGGACGGCCGGAACGCCTCGGGCAATCCGGTAGCGGTCGGTGTCTATCTCTGGTATATCGAAGGAACTTCGTACAAAGGCAAAATCGTTAACGTACCGTAGGATTCTACGGACATCATAGTCGATGAACAACAACCGTGACTTCGCCTGATCGGCCAAGGTGAAGAAGATTCGCGAGCAATCGACTCGTGGGTCTGACAACCGGGCTCCCGCATTACATCACGCAATCATCCGGGCCCGCGGCTGGCGAAAGAGTAAATTCGCCTTCTGTTTTGCCGACAAATAAAACAGGTTGCCGCCCTTTCGTCCGGTCCCTATATTCTGTCGTTCCGGATGGATGAAATTGATGATTTTGCCATGAACATAATCAAGAAAATATTCGGCCAGACCAAACTATACCGGTTCGTCGCCTGGCAATGGAACAAATTCAGCGAAGAGGAGCAACTGAAACAACGGCTCCGTCCTGAGCAGTTCCGGGAGTACGGAAAAGGAGTGCGGATCGATCCCGATGTCCGGATCAATATGCCCTCGCGTGTCGTTCTCAAGGACCGGGTCATGATTCTCCGCGGCTGCAATTTCAATACGATCGGCGGTCTCTATGTCGGCGAAAATTCCGGGTTCGGCATAAACTGCACTCTCTGGACCTGGCAACATCGCTATCTCAACTCAGAATGCATCCCATACGACGCCAATGCCGACCTCAAGCCGGTCATCATCAGAGATTTCGTCTGGATCGGCGCTCATGTCATGATAGTGGCCGGAATCGAGATTGGCGAAGGAGCAATCGTCGGTATGGGATCGGTCGTCACCAAGAGCGTACCGCCGTATGCGATAGTAATGGGGAACCCGGCAACGGTTATCGGCTATCGGGACAAGGAGCACTTCCTGAAATGCAAGGCCGAGAATAAATTCGGCAGCCTGACCCTGGTCGGGAACTACAAAGAAAATATCGTCAAGATGTACAAAATCCGCTACGAAAAGGAACTCAAAGAGCTCGGCCTGATGTAGCCGGTTTCGTTTTATCCCTTCCAATCACAGAATCCCATCGGCTGGGCTCTATGTCGAGAGCCCAATCCATGATTGCTTGACTTTCAGCCCTTGTTGGCTATATTACAACAAACTACAATCTTCAGTCAGTCTACAGATCATGTGCGAAGGAGGTCCCGAATGTTTCGATTTCGTGTGCCGTTCCTCCTACTCCTGGTAATTGTCATTGCGCTCTCGGTACAGGCTTTACCGCCGGAGGGTCGGGGAGGTAACCAAACCTACAAAATCACTGACAACACGACATTCATCGATGCAAACCTTATCATGATGTTCGTCACCAACCACGGCAATTTCGGTCGTGATCGGGCGGGCGTGTTCGGATATGATTACGGAACCTGGTATCCGTTCACCGATACTTCAGCCATAAGATCCAACATCGGAAACGCCGGAGATCACTCGCCTTTGTATGCCGCCGGTTTGTGGCTCGGTGGAACCGATTCCGCCACCGGTCAAACTCTGGTGGCCATGGCCGAATACGATGACGAATTCGTACCCGGGCCGATGGCATCCGGGACATATCAGTCCGACCGTCCGGAGTTCAAAACCTATAAGCTGTACAAAGACAGCCTCGGTAGTACTCCGAATTCTGACTACCTGAACTGGCCGGTCGATCAGGGTGCACCGGTCGATGTTTCAGGAGATCCCCGGATGTGGGGAGATCAGATGCTCTGGTGCGCTTTCAACGATGCCAATGCTTCTCAGCACACCAACGATGCCGGGGAAACCGCGCCGCTCGGTATCGAGGTCGATATGACGGTTTGGGCGACCCATACAGCAAACACCGCCCAGGATCATCTCATTTACCTTCAATACAAGCTCTACAACAAGGGTACGAAAACCATTACCGACTTTTACATTTCGCACTGGTTTGATCCGGACCTTGGGTATGCGAGTGATGACCTTGTCGGGTGTGACACGCTGGGCAATTCTTACTTCTGTTTCAACGGAACCAATACTGATGCCCAGTACGGAACTCCTCCCCCCGCTTTCGGTGTGAAGATGCTCGCCGGCCCGGTCGTCCCGTCACCAAGCGATACGGCCTACTGGGATGGAAATCGTCTGCCGGGTTACAGAAACCTTGGTATGTCGTCCTTCCAGATCTATCTCAACGGGACCGACCCATACAATCCCACTCAGGTCATGAACTACATGCGCGGGCTGTCGCGTGACGGTTATCCGCTGCCGAACGGATCCAAATTCGCCGTGCCGGGGAACCCGCTTACCGGGATTGGAGACCTGGATACGACGCCGACCGATAAACGGATGATGGGAACTTTCGGACCTGTCGATGCCTTCCGCCCGGGCGACAGCCAATGTGTTGTGATCGTACTCGCAGCCGCCCACGGGACGAATAATATCAACTCAATAGCTGCGACGAAAGCCGATCTCAATGCAGCAGTACTTCCTTTGCAGTCGATTCTGAAAACAACCGTAGTAGCTGAGCCGATTTACCAGTTTGCTACCCAGGCAATCAACCCGGCCGATATCATGATCAATCTCGGCTACGACATTTCCGGCGGTGAAGGAAGGCCGTTCGACCCGAACTCAATCTGTGTCAACGGCATCTGCGCGCTGGACTCCGTGCGGACGGCGGCTTCCTACCCCGGATTTACTGGAAATCCCAGCCAGTTGTTCATTCCGGTAACGGACTTTTTGGGATTTTACGGTCTTCTCTGGGATAGTGCCTCATATGCTTACACAGTGACCGGCAATTACACCGACGGTGAACCGTTCAGCATAACCGGGCAGGTTGTTTTGATCGGTCACCGAACCGGCGACCTGAATTCCGACGGAGTCGTTGACGTGTCCGACTTAATCAAGATGGTCGAATATTTCTTCGACGATGCTCCGGCGCCTGATCCGATCGAGCTCGCGGATATGAACCACGACGGCACGGTCGGTATCGGCGATCTGATCTTGCTGGTGGAGTATATGTTCTGAGGGCAATCCGGTGACAGACTATACACGAAGGACGGCTCAGCCGTCCTTCGTTCTCTTGGTTTGCCTTTCTCAGACATGAAATCCGCCCCTATCGTGAGTGGATTAGCCAGGCTATGTTCGTTTAACAGAATGTGACCATTGGATATATTTGATAGGATCGCGGAGCATGGTGTCGGTGAGGTATTTCTAAGAGGAGGCTGATTGTGGGTTGTTGCAGAGTCCTTTGTTTGTCGTTCGCATCGATTCTTTCCATGTCGGTCGGAGCACATGCCAAACCACCTGCCAACCACGAACAAGTTGCTGGCAGTCAGACGGCGGACAATTCCAAATTTATCGCGGCGAATCGTATTATGATGTTCGTCACGAATCACGGGCAACTCGGCCGGGACATCGCTGGTCTCTTCGGCTATGATTATGGGACCTGGTATCCATTTACGGACACATCGTCAATCAGATCAGACATAAATGGAGCAGGCCAACGCTCTCCCCTGTATTCGGCCGGGTTGTGGCTGGGTGGCAAAGTGAACGGACAAATCCGAGTGGCCGTCAGCTATTACCAGGATGAATTCGTACCCGGCCCGATGCTCAACGGCACCTTTCAGACGGATCGACCGGAATTCAGGGTCTATCACCTGTATTCGGACAGCCTTGCGATCACGCCGAACATGGATTACCTGAATTGGCCGGTTGACCAGGGTGCGCCGGTGGCTGAGGGAGGCACGCCGTTGTCGCTCGGGAACCAGACACTGTGGTGTGTCTATAACGACGCAGATGCCGCGATGCATGCCAACCCTGATGCTTCGACTTCCCCCCTCGGTATCGAGGTTCAGCAAACGGTGTGGGCGGACAGCCGACCGGGCCACCCTCAAGACAACATTATCCTGATACAGTACAAACTGTACAACAAAGGGCATAACTCGATTGACAGCTTCTTCGTCTCACTCTGGTCTGATCCGGATTTGGGCAGCGCGAGTGACGACCTCGTAGGGTGCGATACGATCCACCAGTTGCTTTACTGTTATAATGCCACAAACAGCGACGGGCATTACGGATCCCGCCCGCCCGCGATCGGATTTCAGTTCGTCTACGGGCCGGTCGTACCTTCGCCCGAAGATACCGCCTACTTCGACGGTAATGAGTTGGGCGGCTATCGGAACCTGCCCGCGTACTCATTCGCGAACATGAACAAAGGGACTGATCCGGATAACCCGACTCAGATATTTAATTATATGAAAGGACTGACCGCCACAGGAGACGCGCTGGCGAACGGTACGAGGTTTGCGGTGCCCGGTGACCCCGTCACCGGTGTCGGAGATCTGGACTCGGCACCTTCGGATCGCAGAATGATGGGCACTTTCGGCCCGATTCAATTCAATCCGGGCGACAGTCAGGCAGTCCTGATCAGGATGGTAGCGGCGCAGGGGACTGACCGACTCAGCTCGATCTCCCTGCTCAAATCTTATGCCAACACGCCTCCCCCGAGTCCGCTCGACACTCCGTCGCTTCAAACTACAATTGAGCCGCAAACAATCTACCGGTTCCAGCACGATGGATATGATCCGACACCAGACGTCTGCATCTCCGTCGGTTATAACCCGGATGGCAGCTATGGGAAAAGTTTTGACGCCTCCTGCGTGTGCGTGAACGCCATGTGTGCATACGATTCCATAAGATTCGTGACCTCGGCACCGGTGTTCAGAGGAAAGGTGATGAAACTGTACATGCCGGCGGGTCACTTTCTCTCACACTACCTCAATCATTCCGATAGTATCTCCTATTCCTACCGAGTGATGGGGCTATTCAGCGGAAACGTTCCTTACTCAGTAAGGGGTCGGGCTACGATTGTCGGCCATCGAGCCGGTGATTATAATGTCGACGGTTCGGTCGACATCCTGGATGTCGTCCTGATGGCGAATTATCTCTTTGCGGGCAGTGCTCCACCTGTGGATCTACAGGCCGCCGACATCTCGGGAGACGAAGTTCTCGACATCTCCGATGTCGTGACGCTTATCGATCGCGTTAACTGACGCACTTCGGTTACCCCATATTGCCGGAAATAAGAAAGCCGGATGCGCGAGCATCCGGCTTTTGTATTCAGACTTGACCGTGCGGGACTTAGAAGTTCGCCTTCACGGTAAAGAACTGGTTGTCGTCGAACACGTCGGTCTGGTTCCACGAGTATTCGAATGTCAGCATGGTCGTTCCGAGAGGAACCTGGACGCCGGCGCCGAGCGAGGCACCGTAGAGATAGTCCGTATTATTCTGGAAGGTGTATCCCGCTCTGAGCGAGTACTTTCCATCATAGACATACTCCGCGCCCCCCTGCCAGTAATCTTTCGTGTAGTTGTTCGAACGAAAGTTACCGGACACGGAAGCATAGCTCTTATCCTGGTTCAGGAATTCCCAGGCCATGCCCATGTTGATCGAGCTGGGCAGATCGAAGCTGGCGCCTTCCGGGCGAACCGGCTGGCCGTTCAGCGACTGATTGAATCCCCGCCCCGAGAAGCTCATCTCCGGGCCGTAGTTCTTGATAGCCAGGCCGATCGATACGCCTTTCCAGCGCGGATCGTATTTGAACCCGACGTCGAACGCCACACCCGTCGCTTTAACCTCGAAAATGTCCTCATTTATGAACATTGCTGTTGCACCAAATGAGACGTTCGCGGTCAAGATTCGAGCATACGAGACGTTGATCACGGTCAACGAGGGACTGAATTCGCGACCCGTACCGTTCGGATACTGCTCCGTAGTCTCCTGGATATTTCCAATGGAGACGACCTTTGCGCCAGCTCCGAGCGTACCGAAACCTTCGATTCGGGTAGCCACGCCGGCGAAGTTGACGTTGATGTCCGCAATATACGGAAGATGCGAAAACATCGCTTCCGTCCCTTCCATATCCGCCAGCCCGGCCGGATTCCAGAACATCGACTCGACACCGTACGTCGAGGCGACGACAGCGCCGCCCATGGCCGTACCGCGTGAGCCGACCGGAATAACCAGCTCCTGGGCACCGTCGGTTCCGAGGCGTCGGTCACTCCCGGCGTAAGCCGAAGTAAGGCTTACCGCAAGGAGAACCAGTAATATAATTACAAGCTTACATTTCATTGTCTTCATCCTCCTTGCCTAATAGATCTTCAGAACTTCTTGTTGTACGAAGATCGCCATCTTGCCGATCTTTTGGCCGAATCCCGGGGCATCTACAACGTAGATGTAAATCCCCGACGCTACGGGCAATCCGCGCTCCGTCAACAAATCCCACGACGCAATGTTGGTCGAAGCATCGTCCTTATGGACCGTTTTGACAAGCTCGCCGGCAAGGTTATATATCGTTATCGTGCACTTCTCCGGCAGGTGAGTGAACTTCAGGTTGTAACTTCCCGGAGCCGGATCGTACGGACCGGTCAGATAGAACGGGTTCGGCACCGCCTTGATCGCATCCAGATCGCTCTGCGTGTGCGTCATGGTCGGCTCCGGCGCCGAGAACGTGAAGGTGTCAACTGCGAGGTTGAGTTTTGGAGCTACGAGCGTGAGAGTGTCCTCTTCGGCGAGGGTTCCACGAGTCGTGCCGCGAGGATACAGCCACATGCACCAGTTGGCGTCCCAGACGCCGTTGCCATCGTCGTAACCCCAGAAGTTGAGCGATCCGGCAGTACCGTCACCGTAGTGGGTACCCGTCGCGTCATAGTCACTGGTGGTAATCCAGGTGTAATTGTATCGCTGATCTCCGTTGTTTGGCAAAAGCGGATCAGCGGGGTCGGTCAAATTGTTCAGATCCCACTGATCGTTCCCGTCACGATCACGCATCACTACGTTGACCTGGCGGGGATTGGCCGGATCGGAGATATCCCAGGCCGTAAACGGAACCGAGAAGAACCCTTCATAGGTGGTCGAGTCGAACCCGGTGTACATAAAACATCCCTGGGTTTTCGACGGGTCATCGACTACATACGGCTCGCCGATATCGTAGATGCCATTGCCGTTCAGATCGGTATATGACTGCATCGGCCTCCAGATCACCTTCACCGAAGTATTTTCTCCGGGCTGAAGCGAAGTTTCGCCCCAGAAGTTCGGCTCCATGAAGACGGCGCCGTACAGCAATTCTCCGCCGTTCGCCTCATCTCCGCTGTACCACCGATCATTACCGGCGTAAGCAGGCTTCTCAGCCGCGACTACCGGTGAAATGTTCGGAGGTGTAGTAGCAGCATAACTCCACGATTTACCGAGCAGCGGTGGTCCCTCCACCTTGATCAGCATTCCGTCAATCACAGCGTACGAGTCGTCTCCGGACTGATTCTGCTGATTCACCAGCAGCGTGTCGCCGGTGGTCAGGTCCATGAGACTCCATACTATACCCAGCGAAGGGTCATTGACGAACGTTACCTGGTAGGTGTCTTCTGTCAATCGGAGCGGATCGAGCACAATCGGATAGACGGCTCCATCCGACGGTCCCACGTGGGTGACCGCGATCGTATCGTGTGCGGCAATCTGCGGATGCACCCCGGCCAACGGCGCCTGTGGCGTCACCTGGACGGGAGTCTGACTCTCAAGGAACCTGTCCCCATTGGGAACGACAGCTCCACTTCGATCGACATAGTCGAACGAGAAAGCGGTCACGCGGAAATAGTAAGTCTGAGACGGGAACAGTTCGTCGCCGGTCAGCGCATTCTGAGTGATGGAATAGCTGTACTGAAGACCGGAGTTGGTAATCAGTCGCTTTACCACCGGCATGATGATGCTGGTTCCGGCGAGCGGGATACTATCGATAAGAGCATCGGTTCTGCCGTTGATGACGTCAAAAGTCTTCATGAGCGTCCACGGCCCGGAAGCCGTAGCGCCCTGCCATACCGAGTAGCCTTCGAAATGATAGTCGCCCGGATCAACTTCCGAAGTATCACCCCAGGTCAGCACGACCTCTTTCGGACTGCGAGCCACTTTCACCACCGGTGGTGCCGGAGGTCTGGCTGTCTTGAAGAAATTGAGATACAGCCGTTGGGCGTAAGCATCGAGATCCTTCATGACTGTGATCGAACTCAGTCGGTCACTGCCCTGTCCGACGATGAGGGCGGCCAGGATTTCAAGGGAGTCACCCGGACGGAAAGTAATCGGTCCGGTACTCATCATGAAGCGGCGATCGTTGGGGGCGATATCCAGATCACCGGTTCCGGCAACCGGGTCACCGCTGGTCTGGAAAAGCAGGGTGTCGCCATTGTACACGTACGGCGTGCCGTCGCGATTGAGACCGCGCATATAATTGTAGGTCTCGCCGGCGTTGTCGGGATCGGTACCGTTGATGTACTTGTTGAACGAAGTCATGTTCATGTTCTGGTAGCCGACCAGCGTGTCGCCGAAGCTCAACGCTGAGTCTCCATCGAAACCGGTGTAGACCAACGGGCCCTGGAAGAAGTCGTAGGCCAGACACGGCGGCGCCGATCCATACTGCTGGTCATTGTTTGTCGCATTATAGATGTAGCCAATACCCAGAGTGGTATCACAGCCGACTAAATCGTCACCTGCGCCACCGAGATCCGGGTCCGCCCAGATCGAGAGGTAGTTGTTAAGAAGGGTATTCTGTCCCCGGTTATATACGCGATATCTCAGAATGATAATGTTTCCGAGTGAGCCTTCGCGATTGAAAGCGAAGGTCGACTGCCGAACCTCGAGACCGAGCGGAGCGGTCTCACCGGATGAATTGGTGTGTTGCGACGGGTCGGCGTCGTTGAAGACCGACCAGCACATCTGGTCACCAAACATCTCGGGGATCGGATAGCCGGCGTTGTCATACATCACATTCCCGAGGGAATCGTGCATAACCGGCGCACCCTGGTCGACCGGCCAATTCAGGTAGTCTGCGTTCGGATTGGTGCTGAAGCTGTCCGAATACAGTTTATAGACCTTGAAAGCAGGTCGGTCGGTTTCGAACGTGCCGCCCGACATCGGGCCCGGCACGTATTCATCGCTGTACTCCGATATTGCGATGCGGGTCTCGCCGGTGGCTGAATCTACCGCTCCGATCCAGAGACCTGAAGCATAGAGCGGTGAATGGTCGCCCGCATGGTTCGTATTATTTCTGATCGAGACTGTATCGGAGAACGGAAACCAAGTCCCATAGTCGTATCCGAACACGCCGGAAAGATCTCGGCCAAAGTTACCATGGTTCGTCACGAACATCATGATTCGGTTGGCGTCGATTATCTGCGTATTGTCGACCTGCAGTGCCTGATGAGCGCTCGTCCTACCTTTCGGCGGCATGGCCGACAGGGGAAGAGCAAGCATCAGCATGCACAGCAGCACACAACTCAAGAGTTTTATTTTCATTGTTTCCTTCCTCATGTTTTAGAACGACGCTCTTATGCCAAAGAGGATCATCCGCGGATTCGAGTAGTTCAGAGGATCGTTCTGTCCGAGCTCATAGCGATGCTCAAACTCGTATCCACGAGTATTGCCGGTTTGAGGATCGATCGCCGGATCACTGGCCCGGACCTGACCCTCGGGAGTATCCAGATATCCGGAAGTGTACGCCTTACCCGTACCTTCGTAGACACTGACTACATTCTTGGCGTCGAGCAAATTCTTCACCCAGAAATACGGGATGATCTTGTAGTTCCCGACCGAGAAGGTCTTCTCGACTTTCATGTCAATCGAGGACGTCCAGGGTAAATTGGCTGAGTTGATTCCACCCCGCGGTATCTGCTGGACGGAAGCGTTCGGGCTCACACCGTCGTAAACCTGCATCGGCGTGTACGGCGTGCCGCTGGCCAATTGGGCTATGAAATTCAAGCCGAAATTCTCCAACGGGTGGATATCGCCAATCATCGGGCCCTGGCCCTTGCCGGTGCGATAATCGAAAATACCGATGATGCTGTGACGCTGATCGTAGTCGAGCGGCGAAGTCATCTTCGGCGTCCCCTGAGCGTTCTTCCAAGCAATGTTGTATTGAGACTGAGCATAAGAGCCGGTACCGGTCGCGTAGCTCAGCGAGTACTTCAGGTTGATGGCGATATTGCGCGTCCGCCGAACGTTCAAGCTGAAGTCAAATCCCTTGATCGTTCCATAGTCGGCGTTGCCGAAAACGTCGTACGCCTTCGGAACCACGTTGTTGATATGAACGATCTGCGTGAGATCTTCGACGTCCTTATAGTAGGCGACGATGTCGAAGGCCGTGTTCTCACCCAGCTGGTGGGTCACGCCGAACTCGTACTGCGTGATCTTTTCCGGCTGCAGGTTCGGGCTGGGGAACGGATAATACGATCCCGCCGTTACACGGGCCGCCAGGAAGTCATATCCGGTATACAGGCGATCGAGATCGGGACGCTGATAGAACTTCCCATAGTTGATGTGCATCTGGGTAACATCGCTGATCGGGAAGGAAATACCGAGACGCGGTGACACTCTCGTGAACTTCTTGCTGTCTTTGAGATCCGCTCGATCGATAGTATTGTCGTTGGTCGGGCCGAACGGATGGAGCGAGTCTTTCAACACCAGAGCTTTATAGTCGAAATAATCGAATCTAACTCCGCCGTTCACGATCAGACCTCTCCAGTCGAACCGATCCTGAGCGTAAAGACCGATATTGATCGGGTGCTTGGTGCTGTTCTTGAAGCCCTCGTTATCCGACTCGTTACCCAGTGAATCGTAGCCGTAACGATTGACGCGTGTGTACGCAAACCCTTGAGTGGCATTCAGATTCGCAAAATACCTCAGCGTATGACGCTGGAAATCGAAACCCATCTTCAGGGTATTACTGGCATTCAATTGATTATTGAAATCACCCTTAAGACCGATATAAGCGGATTTCCGCTTGAGATAACCACCGTAGTAGGAATCGTAAAACGACACAAATGTGTCGGTGTCGGATCCCGGAACGATGAGCGGATTGTAGTCGCTGGCAAACGTGGAGTCGCCCTGACGGAACAGGTTGTAGTAGTCGTATTCGGGATTGGCCAGGGGACGTTTGTAAGCCGCCAGGTCCTTCATCAACACACCGTCGCCACGGAACCGCGAGGTCACGAAATAGGACGCACTCAGATTGTAGAACATCTTGCTGTTCAGCGTGTGCGTGATCTTCGCGTTCAGACCGAGGTTCTTGTCTTCGTAGCGAGGAGTATGAGCGATTTCCGACGGATATTGCGGATTGAGATAGGAGTGCAAGTACTGTTGCCAGTTATCCAGTGAGCCGTTGCCGTTCACCGTCAACTTGAGGTTCGGCGTGAGATTGTAATCCAGCTTACCCTGATAGGACCAGCCGCTGAGCGCGTTGTTCGGCAGCTTGTTCCCGTACGGAAAACCGAAATCCTTCATAACCGATTCAGTCTTGGAGGACGGTGTCCGATCGCCCAGATAACGACGCTCACCGGAGAAGAAGAAATATCCCTTGGTGAGGCCGGGGATCGGTCCGCCAACGTCGGCTGAGTAGTAGTTCTGATCAAATACCTTTTTCTGGCTGCTCGCGAAATTGTCCGTGACGACCTCAGCTTCGGCATGATACTGATCGGTACCGGAGTTGGTCGTAACATTGACAATACCGGAGGCAACGTGACCGTACTCGGCCGAGAACGCACCCGAAGTCACCGAGACTTCCTGAATCGCGTTGTTACTGATATTAGCAGTGGAAATACCTGTCAGCGGGTCCTGCTGTGAGAAGCCGTCGACATAGTAGGCGACTTCCGAAGGCCGGCCGCCACGGAGGTTGATTTCCGGGCCGTTGGCAAGTGATTCACGAAATCCCCGCTGACGAGTGGAGACATTCGAGTTCATTCTTACAACGGAGTTCTGGATCCCGACCACCTGGGCGAATCCGCGGGTCGGCAATGCCTGAAGCTCCTGCTTGCTGACGATGTTGACCGATGTGGTCTTGTCTTTGATGACCAGCGGCGTTTCGGAAACCACTTTGATTGTCGTGCCCAGTTCTTGAACCTGGGAAGTCATCGTGTGGCTCTCGTACGTCGCAAGGTCTGCGTGAACCTCAACATTCGAGATTTCAAGCTTCGCGTAGCCGACGGCAGTCAATACGATAGTGTATGTACCGACGGGAACGTTAATAATTGAATACCGACCATCCGGGTCGGTGACTGCTCCCCAGTTGGTACCCTGCACGGCGATCGTGACGCCCACCAGAGGCTGCCCGTTGGCAGCATCGGTGATCGTCCCGGTAATCTTACCGGTAACGGCGCCAAATACTGTCCCTGTGAGAAACAGAAGCAGGATACTTGGGATTAGTAACAGTTTCAGCTTCATGCTACAATTACTCCTTTTATTTTAGCCTGACTGTTAAGATTCTGTTGGCGAGGCTGACAGAAGAGATGCATTACCCAAACCTCAATAAAACCTCCTTAAGCTTTTGAAAGTTAATCCCTTCACAAGGTTACTCATTTGTTAAAAAGTGGCCTTTTTAAGAAAACATTGTCAACAAAAAAAACCCAATTATCGCTTATCGAGTAAGTACTTGAGCGGTCGCATTAACCCGTTACTTGCAGAAATGGCATCATTCTCCATGCCGCGTAGTACTATTACTCTTTCGGAAGATTACGTCGTCCAGATTAGCGATCGTGCCCGATCTCGGGCAAAGAAAGTGGAAAGTAAATGTGAATTCGGTCAAAAGAAATATGCAGCTTGTTACCGAATGATACAAGGATTATCGCAACATTGTTTCGCACGACGCATTCTCCGCGCCCAATGCGGGAATTGGCGTATCGCTCTGCATGGTCACCCGGTCGACGTGACGCCCGTTCGGCCGCGTCGCACATCGCACATCGCATATCGCATATCGCATATCACGCAGAAGGACATCGTTTGAAGGATATTTTACCACGATGACGTCCCTTTCCGGCCGGTCGGTCTGAATCGAATGGCATGATTATCTGATTTGATTCCAGCGGGAAGAATCCGGGCTGCCGCTCCGGCCGCGGTCAGCCCGACGGCTGGCCGGGGGGTACGAATATCCTTGACAGAAAGTCGAAAAAGCTTATAATGTAGCCCGATCAGACGACCCCATCGTCTAGTGGCCTAGGACACCGCCCTTTCACGGCGGTAACACGGGTTCGACTCCCGTTGGGGTCGCTTAATTTGAAAAACCCGCTCAGAGCGGGTATTTTTGTTTACGGTAGTTTGCGAATCGGCTCCAAGAAACCTTTACTTCCCACCGCCATCGGTGGTTCGCAGGATAGTCCCCGCTAGCCCAACCACCGTGCCGTGATTGCGATCGCTGAAGCTGACGTCATAAAGACCGCTCCCCGTAAAGCTGGCTTGGTGGGTCCAGGTAGCGCCGCCATCGGTGGTCCGCCGGATAGTACCACCAGAGCCGACCGCCGTACCGTGATCTGTATCGGTAAAGGAGACACCGAAGAGAATGTTCTTCGTGCCGCTGGCCTGAACAGCCCAGGTAGCCCCGCCGTTGGTCGTCCGCAGGATGATACCGTCACCCCCGACTACCGTACCGCGGGCGGCATCGCTAAAGCTTACGCCGAAGAGAATGTTCTTCGTGCCGCTGGTCCGGTTCGTCCAGGTAGCGCCGCCATCGAGGGTCCGCAGGATAATACCGTAAGCCCCAACCACCGTACCGTGATCGACATCAGCGAGGCTTACGCCAAGAAGATCGTTTTGCGTAGTAATTGTCTGACTGGTCCAGGTAGCGCCTCCATCAGTCGTTCGCAAAATGATCCCTTCATAACCAACCGCCAGGCCATGATCGACATCGGCGAAACTGACACTCCGGAGAGCATTCATCGTCCTACTGGACTGGCTGGTCCAGGTGGCACCGCCATTGGTTGTCCGCAGGATAGTACCGCGAGCGCCGACCACTGTACCGTGATCTGTATCGGTAAAGGAGACACCGAAGAGAATGTTCTTCGTGCCGCTGGTCTGGCTCGCCCAGGTGGCGCCTCCATCGCTTGTCCGCAGAATTGTACCGGAATCCCCTACAACCGTGCCGTGATCGGCATCGGTAAAGCTAACGCCGTAGAATGCAATCTCTTGGGGCAGTGAATCATGCAGGGACCAACCGACTTGAGAGGGAGGTCTTTCTTCTGGACTTGATGGATTGGAATCTGAGCAGGACAAATAGAGCAGGACTACTGGAACAATAAGCCCAAACCATATCCTCAAACTTCGTTTGGCAGTTTCTACCATGGTTACATGTATCCCCTATTCCATTGTACCGTGTTTAGTATACCTCAATTTGTTTGATCTGTCAATATCGTCAAGTCAAATGAAGCTTCCGGCCGGACACCCCCGTATTCCACATAAGTCACAAGAGAATGAAATCGGGCCTCCTTGGCGAAACAGTAGGATGCGCCGCCCAGTAGTACTGAAGTAACGCTGCGAAAGTTCTGGCAACGTCCCGTTGGAATCGCATTTGTTCACAAGGAGCTTCATCGTTCTCGCACGACTCGTCTCACCCTGCCAAGATTCCGGTTAGCAGCCAAGAGAACAACCGTACTACATCCGAGCTATGGAACGAAGTAATGTTGCATTGATTATTGCAGTCAGGGCGGGTTGCTCGCCGGACTATCAGGAGACTCGACTGACAGTCCGGCAAGCCCATGTGATTTCGCTATGGCCAGGTGCGTCGGCACCGATCGGGAGGATTAATCGTTCAATATCCCTTGACCTTCGACCCGATTGCGGTTGCCTTACGCCTTCACTTTGAATTTACTCACCATCTGACGAAGGCCGTCCGCCTGGCGGTTGAGCTCTTCGGCCGCAGCCGAGGACTGCTGGGCAGTTGATGCCCCGTCTCTGGCAGCAGACGTAATGTGCTCAACACTTTTGGATATCTGCTCTGCAGCCGACGATTGTTCGTCGGTGGAGGTTGCTATCTGTACGATCATGTCGTTTACCCGCTGTGCCATTGAGACGATGGAGTTGAGGCTCGTGCCTGCTTTGTCAGCCAGCTCTCGGCCTTTGTCGACCTCCTGAATACCGGCGCCCATTCCCTGAACGGCCCCTTCAGTTTGCGATTGAATACCTCGGATCATTTCGGTGATCTCGCCCGTGGCCTTGCCGGTCCGTTCGGCCAGCTTGCGGACTTCATCGGCCACTACAGCAAACCCGCGACCCTGTTCACCCGCACGGGCCGCTTCAATCGCGGCGTTTAACGCGAGCAGGTTGGTTTGATCCGCGATGTCGTCGATTACCCCGATGATCTCACCGATCTTGTCGGCCGAGGAGGCGAGCTGCGAAATGGACTCGGACGACTCTTTCACTACCGCGGCGATGCGCTGCATGCCCTGGATCGTGTCGGCTACAATCTTCAGACCTTCGGTGGCCGTAGTGGACGCACCCTTGGCCGCTTCGGTAGCATCCGAGGCGTTGCGGGACGACTCTACGATTGTCGTCGTCATTTCTTCGATAGCCGAGGAAACCTGATTAACCTGATCGGCCTGAGTCTTCGCCCCTCTGGATGCCTGCTCGGAAGTCGAGGCGATTTCCGAGGCTGCCTTTACCAATTCACGTGAGCTGTCAGCCAATTGTGCTACGACCGCATTCAGGTTGACGACCATTGTCTTGAATGCGTTCCCCAATACATCCCCCTGCGACTTTGGTTCCACATGAACGGTCAGGTCGTTTATGGCGATATGATGAGCGGCATTCGAAATCTCAGTCATATAGTCAACCAGGCCCAAAAACGAACCGGCCAGCTCGCCGACTTCATCCTTTGAATTGACAGTGATAGTATTATCAAGATTCCCTTGTGCCAGACTCCTGGCCGCAGAGGAAAGTCGACGGATCGGGCCGACCAGTTGAGCGGAGATAATGAATCCAAGCCCCATCACCGCAAGTAAGGTCATCACCGCTATAACTACCAGATTCCGGGTACCTGAGCTTATCTGGCCGCTGGCCTTCGTCTCGGTAGCGCTGTTCATGTCGTTGGCCAGCGAGACCACCCGATCAATAGCACTGCGGTGTTCTGTGTAAGCCGCGGTCAGCTTCTGGACGATCGGTCCTAAAGTCGCAGCATCATTCCCCTGGCGAACGGCCGGCAGAAGCTCGGCGTCGACAATTTGGTAGAACTCTCTGGCAGGCTTGTAGGAACTTTCTATCATATTCTGCTTCAGGCTCCCGTCAGGAAGCGTCTTCACCCAGAATTCATGACGCGTATCATAGTCCTGCTCCAGTTGCTTCATCCGCTTGATCAGGTCAGGTACCTGGTCCTTGTTGGCAGGATCGATCAATTGATATACCGTCAGGTACGACTCTATAATATACTCCGGCGGAGGCAGGATGTCGGCAACCAGGTCCTTTCCCATCACTATGTCTTGATACATCGGGCCGTTGACCTCGACTTTTCTCATTAGAGAGAAGGATACCAGCCCATAAGCTCCAAATCCGACCACGAGGACCCCCAAAAGTAAGATCAGCTTACCCCTGATACTTAGATTCTTAAGCAGTTTCATCGCTCTCTTCTCCTTTGACTTGTATTGTTCTTAACAGATGTTCACCAATTCCTGTAGTATCCGAGCACCGCAAGCCTCGGGCTTGAACTGCAATACCAACCGGAGTATTTGATCTTTTCCGAACCGTCGCAGATTGCCGGACTTAGGTCCCAAGCAAACGGCGGGTTCGCTCTGGATTTGGTTAGTCTTGGTTCAATTCTCCGCACTCGTCTTCCCTGTCAGTGTTTCTTTCAACGCCGACTGTAAGTGCGGTTTTTCTTTAGAGCCCTTCGGTCTTATTCAGCAGGCCGGCCCGAACGGCCGGTAGCCTGGCTCATAGAGCAATATCGGCCACTTAATCCATTTTATAAGCGGGGAATTCGAATTTGCCTGAAATTCTCTGGCGCCCGCCAACCCCTCGTCCAATTTGTCTGTCTCGAGACATATCCCCCGAGCGATTTCTTCCACCAATCACTTGCCCGACAAGGCCGTTCTCGTTATTATGTCAGTCCGGTCGATCCGACCGGGTAAACAGAACTTAACGAGCCGAACGCCTGCGCGTTCGTCTGGAGGTCTTCAATATGGGCAATTTCCGTATTCCAACACCGAAGAACGAGCCGATCCTGAATTATGCCCCCGGCTCACCCGAGCGGGCGGCCCTCGAACAGGCTCTGAAGCAACTCAAGGCTAATCCGGTCGAAATCCCGTTAGTCATTGACGGCCAAGAGATTAAGACCGACAAGAAGATACCGATCAGCTCTCCGCACAATCATAAACAGAACCTCGGTTACTACTATCAGGGAAGTGCCGCGGAGGTCAATAAAGCAGTCGAGTCGGCCCTGGAGGCTCAGAAGACGTGGGAGCATGTTCCGTGGGAACATCGCGCAGCCATCTTCCTGAAAGCAGCCGATCTGCTCACCGGACCGTATCGTCACATTGTGAATGCTGCCACCATGCTGGCCCATTCAAAGACGATCTATCAGGCGGAGATCGATGCTGTCTGCGAACTGGCCGATTTCCTTCGCTACAACGCTTATTTCCTGCAATCGATTTATGACATTCAGCCGGGCACGGCACCATTGACCTGGAACCGGACCGATCATCGGCCGCTCGAAGGGTTCATCTTTGCGGTGACACCGTTCAATTTCGTCTCGATCAACGGTAACCTGCCGACCGCTCCGGCGATGGCCGGTAACGTGGTCGTCTGGAAACCAGCCTCCACTGCCGCCTACACTTCGCACTTCTTCATGAAGATCCTTCGCGAAGCCGGTCTTCCCGCCGGTGTGATCAATCTGCTCTTCGCGCGTGGCGCCGACATCGGAGATTCGGTCCTTCGCAACAGGCATCTTGCCGGTATTCATTTCACCGGATCAACCGCGACATTTCAAAATATGTGGAAGACGGTGGGTGAGAATATCGCGAACTACCGTGCTTACCCGAGAATCGTCGGCGAGACGGGCGGCAAAGACTTCATCGTTGCGCATCCGTCGGCCGATCCGGATGCCCTTGTTACCGCGATTGTCCGAGGTGCGTTCGAGTATCAGGGACAGAAGTGCTCCGCGGCATCCCGGTGCTACATCCCCAAAACGATCTGGGAGAACATCAAAGGTAAGCTGACGGCCCAGGTCAAGGAGCTCAAGATGGGGGATCCCGAACAGTTCTCGAATTTCGTGAACGCCGTCATCGATGAGAGTGCCTTCAATTCTATCACCGCTTATATCGACTTCGCTAAAGAGGCGAACGATGCTGAGATCCTCGTCGGTGGTGAGTATGATAAATCCAACGGCTACTACATCAAGCCGACGATTGTCGTGACCACCAACCCGCAGTTCAAGTTGCTCGAAGAAGAGATCTTTGGACCGGTTGTAACGATCTACGTTTACGACGACAACGAGTACGCCAAAGCGCTGCATCTGGTCGACTCGACATCGCCGTACGCGCTCACCGGAGCGGTCTTCTCCACCGATCGCAAGGCAGTCGAACTGGCCGAAAGAACCCTTCGACATGCCGCCGGAAACTTCTACATCAACGACAAACCGACCGGCGCGGTCGTCGGACAGCAGCCGTTCGGCGGCGGGAGAGCTTCCGGCACGAACGACAAGGCGGGCGGTATCCAGAATATTCTTCGCTGGGTCTCCCCTCGTTCAGTCAAAGAGAACTTCGTCCCGCCCAAAGACTACAGATATCCTTTTATGGGATAATATCTTAACATTTTCATTTGCGGCCGTTGGAGTTTTGTCCCAACGGCCGTTTTCGTTTTTGGGAGGTCGCAACTCAGGGCACCTGCGTTAATAATTCCAGTGGATTTTCCGTTATTACCAAGTATGGACCCTCAACAGATTCTGAAGTACCGTCTTGAGGCGGTTGTAGGCGAAGGCCCCTCTGGGACTGTCTATCGCGGAATCGACACCATAACCGGCGCCCGGGCGGCCGTGAAGATCCTTCACCGTTCGCCCGATTCACTCGAACTAATCGCTGACCCTGCCTATCGGGAAATGCTGAAGAACTTCTCGCACCCCTCAGCCGGGCGGATATTTGATTTTGCGGAGGTCGACGGTCGGCTTGCGATCGTCGGGGAGTATATCGATGGTGTCTCGCTCGATCGAATCCTCCAGGAACATCGGTCAATCCACCCCTCACTTTCCAGCATCGGAGTCACCGTTACGTCGGTTCTGGAGTCGATACATGCAGCCGGGTTCGTCCATGGTAATATCAAACCTTCGAATATCTTCATCACGCCTTCTTCCGAGGTTCGCCTTGTCGACGCCGGTCTTGGCGCGAGGCTTATTCGAGCGGAAGCTCCATTGGAGACTGACCCAAAGTCACCGATCCGGTATCTCGCGCCGGAACAGATTCTCCACGGAGAGGTCAGCGTTCAAACCGACTTATATCAGCTCGGTGCGGTTTTGTATGAACTGGGCTATCTTCGACCGGCCTTCTCGGCAACTGACCGAAAGGTCCTGCTCGATGCCATTTTGAACGAGACACCTCCGTTTGACTCGTTCACCGACCTCCCGGGCGATTGGGTCCTTACTATCGAGAAACTCCTCTCCAAACTCCCCGAGGAGAGATTCGCAAATGCGACAGAACTCGGAGTGACTCTCGAAGAAATGGCGGAATTTGACCGCCAACCGGTCTTGCTGAGCAATCGGTCCCGCCGCGATGCCTCGCCGAGGCAGTATTTCATGCTGTCAGTTCTCGCGGCACTGCTTCTCATCCTCTGGTTCGTCGTCACATCTTACCACTAACCGGCTGCCTTCTTTTCACTTACATCACATTCGCGAACACCGGGAGCTAAAAAACTGTTTACCTGTTGCTAAGAATTCGGTATGTTACGTGGTTGTGTCGGAGTTAACAGAAATTAGGAAGTGAAGATTCAGCTATGAAAATAGATCATAATTCGGAAATTATTTCCATTAGATCCCGCCTGCCGGTGATTCCTTTGCGCGATGTGGTCGTATTCCCCCACATGATCTACCCGCTTCTGATCGGTCGGAATTTCACGATCAGCGCGTTGCAGGAGGCCATGACCAAGGACAAGCAGATTCTGCTGGTCGCACAGCGCGAAGCAAGTGTCGACAAACCGGAACCTGAGGACTTGTATGAAGTCGGTGTTGTTGCCCGCGTGCTTCAGGTAATGAAGATGCCGAACGGGACGTTCAAAGTCCTCGTCGAGGGATTGATTCGGGCAGAGGTCAAGACGATGTCCAAGACCGGCGGATACTTCCTCGCCAATTGTCATGTCGAGCCGCAGGATGACAACTCGTCCGATCGTGAGCTCGAAGCGCTCTCGCGTGCGGTCATGGACCAGTTTACGGACTACGTCAAGCTGAACCGGCGCGTCCCGGACGAGGTGGTCGTGTCTCTTGCCTCGATAAAAGGATACCGCCAGAAGGCCGACACGATCGCCGCGCACATCCTGCATAAGATCGAGACCAAACAACGGGTCCTCGAAGCTACCGAGATTAACGACCAGCTGCTCATCCTCTCGGAGATACTCAAAGAAGAGAATGAGATCCTGAAGATTGAACAGAAGATCGACGTCACTGTGCGTGAGTCGATGTCCAAAAGTCAGCGGGAGTTCTACCTGCAGCAGCAGCTCAAGGCGATCAAAGACGAACTGGGTCAGTTCGACGAACCTTCGGCCGAAGTGGACGACCTGTACGCCAAACTTGAAAGTTATGACTATCCGGCAGCGGTGAAAACGAAAGCGGAAGAAGAAATCAAGAAGCTGTCGAAGATGCACCCGTATTCGGCCGAGTCGGGAGTGGTCAGATCGTACCTCGAATGGCTGCTCAGCATTCCGTGGAACCGTCAGACCAAGGAGGAATCGAACTTCAAGAAAGTGAAAGCGATTCTCGACGGCGATCATTACGGATTGGAGAAAGCCAAATCACGCATACTGGAACATCTGGCGGTCATCCGTCTGGCGGGAAAGGTCAAGGGACCGATTCTCTGTCTGGTCGGCCCTCCCGGAGTCGGCAAGACTTCGATCGGCCGGTCGATCGCCCGTTCGATGAGCAGAAAATTCGTGCGCGTGTCCTTAGGTGGAGTGCACGATGAAGCAGAGATTCGCGGACACCGCCGTACCTACATCGGCGCTATGCCCGGACGGATTATCCAGTCGATGAAAAAAGCGGGATCATCGAATCCGGTCTTTCTTTTGGACGAAGT
Source organism: uncultured Ignavibacteriales bacterium (assembly GCA_964520865.1). Taxonomy (GTDB): domain Bacteria; phylum Zixibacteria; class MSB-5A5; order GN15; family FEB-12; genus CAVQCT01. The sequence goes on from CAZFOY010000034.1 coordinate 35,354, forward strand.
CGACAAGATCGGTAAGGACTTTCGCGGAGACCCGGCATCGGCGCTACTTGAGGTCCTCGATCCGGAACAGAACAACACCTTCACCGACAATTATCTCGAAGTTGAATACGATTTGTCCGAGACTCTTTTCATCACGACCGCCAACGCGATCGCAACGGTTCCCCCGGCGTTGCGGGATCGGATGGAGATCATTCGTCTCCCCGGATATCTCGATTTTGAAAAAGCCGCCATCGCCAAAGACTTCCTGCTTCCGAAGCTCACCCGCGAACTCGGTCTTAAGAAAGTAATCGTGGAATTCAAGGATGACGCGCTGCTGGAAGTTATCCGCAGACACACTCGCGAAGCGGGCGTTCGGGAACTTGAACGGCAGATGTCGGCTATTCTGAGGAAGCTGGCCGTTGACATGGCGTCAGGGAAGCGCGTCAGCAAGCTTACCGTCACGCGTGCGAAGGTATCGAAACTTCTCGGCGCCCCGAAGTACACGGACACGAATATTAAGACGGCACCGACGACAGGATACGCGGTCGGATTGGCCTGGACCGAACTCGGCGGCGAGGTGCTCCCGGTCGAAGTCGCCCCGATGAAGGGCAAGGCAAAACTGACCATGACCGGATCGCTCGGCGACGTCATGCGCGAGTCGGCCACGGCGGCTCTTTCATACATTCGTAAGAACGCAAAACAGTTCGCGCTCGATGAAAACTTTTTCGAGAATATCGAGCTGCACATTCATATACCGGAAGGCGCGGTCCCGAAGGACGGACCTTCGGCCGGCGTCACGCTCTTAACCGCTTTGCTCTCGTCTCTCACCGGTATTCCGGTGCGAACGGATATTGCCATGACCGGAGAGATTACGCTGATCGGCGATGTGCTTCCGGTGGGCGGACTGAACGAGAAGCTGCTCGCAGCCAAACGCCTCGGTATTACCGAAATTATCGTTCCGGAGAAGAATCGCAAGGATATCGACGAACTGCAGCCGGCGCTGCTCGACGGCTTGACTCTGCACTTCGTTAGAAGGGCGAAGGACGTTCTGGTCCTGGCCATGGCGGAATCCCCGTTCGTGAAATCGCGAAGCGGCAGACACAGCGGATCACCTTACACGGTCGAGTACGGCCATAGCGCCCAGTAATCGGAAAATTGACAAGATTGGTACCTGAGCTTGAAATCGTTCGCCTGTCAGTTCGTAGGCTCCTTCTATCGGTATGACCAGCTGCCTAAAGACCGCAGACCTCAGGTCGCGTTCGCGGGCCGGTCAAACGTGGGGAAGTCATCGCTTTTGAACAAACTCACCGGTCACAAGAAACTGGCGAAAGTCTCCGGCACGCCGGGAAAAACACGATCGATAAATATGTTCCTCATAAACGATGCGTTTTATTTCGTCGATCTGCCCGGATACGGCTATGCCCGGGTCTCGAAAGCGGAACGTAAAAGCTGGGGAAAGATGATCGAGACATATCTCTATAGAAGCAACAGTCTGGCCGGACTGGTATTGCTGATTGATTGCCGCCGCGAAGTCACACCGGAGGATGTCGACCTGATCGACTGGATGGCCGGACGCGGGCTCCCGTGCCTTCCGGTGTTGACGAAAGCGGACAAACTGACACGGGACAAACTGAACCGCGCGGTGAAGCGTATGGAGTCGGAGTTCGGTCTGCCGAGCATCCCCTTCTCGACCGTGAGCGGTATCGGTAAAAAAGAGGTCCTCGGCGCCGTGCTGGACCTCGTATCGGACAAGAAAGTTAACCTTTAGATTCATATAGAGAACATGCGCAAGAATCGAATCGTAATCGGCTGCCAGTGGGGCGACGAAGGCAAAGGCAAGATAGTCGACCTGCTGGCCGTAGACGTTGACATCATCGCACGTTTCCAGGGCGGAGCGAACGCCGGACACACCATCTGTGTCGACGACAAGAAGTACGTCCTGCATCTCATTCCTTCGGGAATAATCCACCCCGACAAGACTTGTGTGATCGGCAACGGCGTGGTCCTTGACCCGTTCGCCTTCCGCGACGAGCTCGACCTTCTCACCAAAGAAGGGATCGACTACACCGGCCGGCTGTTCGTATCTCCGGCCGCCAATCTGGTACTACCGTACCACAAACTGATCGACGCGGTCGAAGAAAAGCAGCGCGGGACGGAGAGCATCGGCACCACCAAACGCGGAATCGGCCCGGCCTACATGGACAAGGTGGCCCGCCAGGGAATTCGGGTGGTCGATTTGCTTAATCCGAAACGCCTGAAAAAGCTGCTGGAATTTCAGCCGACCATCAAATCCAAATACTTCACCGGCTCGAGCGACGAGCGGACTGATCTCGAACGGACCTACAACGAACTGATGAAGCTGAAGTCTCTTTTCGAGCCGCTGGTAATCGATGTCTCCCTTTATTTACAGAAGGCCCAGCAGCAGGGTAAGGTCATTTTGTTCGAAGGTGCGCAGGGGAGCATGCTCGATGTCGACCTCGGGACCTACCCTTTCGCCACATCGTCAAACACTACCACCGGCGGTGCCCTCACCGGGCTCGGTGTCGGCCCGCGGATGATCGATTCGGTCGTCGGCGTGGTCAAAGCTTACTCCACCCGGGTAGGAGCGGGACCGTTTCCGACTGAGTTAGTCGATGAAACCGGAGAGCTGCTTCGTCGGGAAGGCGACGAATACGGCGCTACCACCGGCAGGCCGCGGCGATGCGGCTGGCTCGATCTGGTCGCCCTTCGTCATGCCACCCGTATCAACGGTGTCAATGATATCGCCATTACCAAGCTTGATGTTCTCGACAACGTGCCGGAGCTCAAAGTAGCGGTTGCCTACGAATTGAACGGTGAGAGACTTACCGAAGTCCCGCTGGATCTCTCGGAACTGAGCCGTGTACAACCGGTGTACGAGACGCTGCCCGGCTGGCAATCCGATACTACCGGCATTACCCGTTTCGAAGACCTGCCCGAAAAGGCCCAGAGTTACCTGAAATTCATCGCCGATGATCTTCGGGTGGGCATTTGCCTCGTCTCGACCGGAGCGAAACGACAAGAAACAATCATGTTACCTTCCTGAAACCGTTAGGAGAACGATCACATGAAGAGAACCGCCCTGCTTTTTTGCTGCCTGATTCTGGCTGCGAGCCTGGCCTTCAGCGAGGAAGCCAAAAAAGAAGAAAAACCGGCTGTCAACAGCACCCAGTCCAAAATGGAGAAGATGGAAGCTAAGGCTGACAGCACGGCAAAAGAGAAATCGTCGATGCCTAAGATGACAACAACGGAATCCGGGCTCAAGTACGCCGATCTCGTTGTCGGCAAAGGCAAAGAAGCGGTCAACGGAATGAAAGTCCAGTGCGACTATACCGTCTGGATTGCCAACGAAAAGGGCGAGAAGGGAAAGATGATCCAGAGTTCCAAAGACTCCGGCAAACCGCTTTCGTTCGATGTCGGTAATCCCGGCCTCATTAAAGGCTGGAATGAAGGAATGCTCGGTATGAAAGAAGGAGGTACGCGCATGCTGTACGTACCGACCAATCTCGCCTGGGGCGCGACCCCGCCTCCTGGCATTCCGAAAAATGCCGACGTGATCTTCGAAATCACATTTATCAAGGCGATGTAGACAGCAGTTCTTGATTATTTGGCTGATATAAAGAAGGCGCCGCGTGAAAGGCGCCTTCTTTATTTGCATTAACTGCAGAGAGGTATGCGTAAAGATTCGTAACAGTCAAACTAACGTCGACCGAAGAATACGATATACAGTAGTCTGGTTTGTCATCGGACTGTCATTTCTCACATTCAATTTTCGTTAAGGGATGGTTCCATCGCCGGTTCGTGGACCGCCTGCACAATCGGCTTCTGACAATATCGATAGCCGTACCAGATCATGATGATTCCCACGAACTCGCCGATGTAGAGAACTTCGGTGTGTCCGAACCGGCTGAATGCTCCACCGACACCGGGAAGGAGTGCCCCGATAGCGATATAGATGTTGCCGATATACCGGTTCCGCATCTCCGGGCGTGACCGATATTTGGCGGCCGAATACAAAGCTCCGCCGATCAGGAAGATCCCGGCCAGACTATTGATGAACGGCGAGACGAGCCGGATCGACTGCCAGCCGAGCACATCAGCATTAAGAATCGCCGGATCGACCAGGTTGTACTTTATCGGTGAGAAGACGACGAAACAGGAAGTCACGGCGACAGTAACAACCAGCAGCGTAGCGGACACATTACCGAACTTCTGCCCCATCAGCAGATAAACTGAACCGAGGGCCAGCGGTGCTCCGCCGAGCAGGGCGCCGGCGATATACCAGGCTTTGAAGACAGCGACATGCCACCCGAAGAGCGTCGTGTACGCCTCGACCAGCGTACCGGCACCATAGACAGCGACACCTATCCCCCACCAGAGCAGGTAGGTCGCCTGCGGTTTACTTCGATAACGCGAGAGAATCACAAATGAAAAGAAAGCCGAAATGAGGGTGCTCAAGATCGGCAGATAGCGGCTGGCTTGAGTTACGTCAGAAAGAAACATCGGCATCCATCCTTGATTGCGATAATTCAGACAAAATATGCCGCTTAACTCTATAAATGTCACCCGAATGTCAAATCAATTCTGATTTCAGAAACGCTTCCATTTCCCCTCGGGATACGCAAATCGGCGCCTCGGCGAGGATTCTCCGGAACTTCGCCGGGGAAAAATCGTTTGACATTCGCAGGTTAGACACTATTTTAGCCAGCACATAAGCCTCTTCGGAGCCTTATGGGGGTGTAGCTCAGTGGTAGAGCACCTGCCTTTTAAGCAGGGTGTCGATGGTTCGATCCCATCCACCCTCACTTTTTTTGCAGGTAATCTCGATATCAGACGAGATGGGGGAGCACCAGGGCCAGGATCAGGCCTAATCCAAAGAAAAACGTGAAAGCAAATACGGCTGACTCGAACGCCATCTGTCGGGGTTGCTTCGTATCGGGGAAATGATGCGCGAACTCCTCGTAGGCTATCAGATAAGCCATCAAACCGGCAATCAACGCAAAAGCAGCCGAGATGACTACGATTACAGTCTGCACTGAATTCACGTTCAATTACCCAAAGTAGCGGTCATTCCCGAGCACCTTTGTTTTGGCAGGCATCACTTCCTGAGTGTCGCAACAACTCGCGTCGGTTTGAGCAGCAGGTCGATTGCCGATTCAATATTGCTTGTGACAATGTCCGCCGCCGCGAGCAGCTTTCCCGAGACCCCCTCGTCGCCGATAACGGCAATACCGAGCTCGGCCGCTCGGAGCATCGGGATGTCGTTTGCGCCGTTCCCGATCGCCGCCACCGATCCAAGTCCGAGCGTTCGTATGAACTTGAGTTTCTCCGCTCCGTTCTTCACAATACCAATCTTTGCCGGCAGCCCTTTCATTATTCGGGCGACCGTACCGTACGTATCCGCCGTCAGGACCACAACATCCACAACCTTCGCAAGCTTCCTGATGCGGGCTTCAACACCTTTCAGCAATCTGCCATCGCGGGCCAGTGTGCCGTTAAAGTCGAATACAACATGCACGATGCGGAGTTTTGTCTTTCTTCCCGGTATTTCCACTTCGATTG